>NZ_URHZ01000012.1 GCF_900547735.1 uncultured Clostridium sp.
AGAGCGCGAGCGTTTCCCGAAGGAACTTTTTCTGCCCGGATTCCCCACCCGCGACAACCTTAAAACCGGGACTGAAGACTCACAGCCTCCCTCTCACCATTCCGAACCCCGACCTTACGGCGGCGTTCTCCTTCCTCAACTAACTCCTTATCGCATTGACTCCGCGCCCGGAAATCGCTATACTGTAGGTATTCATTAAAGTAAGCTTTGCGGCAATAGAGGAGACGTTTTATATGGACGACGGTAATTACAACTGGAGTAAGGTCCAGGAATACAGAAGCGAGGTCAGGCATATCTGCTCCGTGCTGGGATGGTCCCTGGTGGCGCTTGTTCTGCTGACTCAGCTTGCGGGAATCCTTTTTGGGCTGATTGGTTATCTGCTGTCCCACTACAAGGTGATGGGCATTGGAGCGGAATTATATAAGGTGCTGAATTCGGGCTGGTTTTCGATTGCCGGGAGCAATCTGCTCGCCTATGCGCTGGTGCTGCCGGTGACGTTCGCCGTCATGGAGCATGTACCCGAGGTTATACCCGAGAAGAAGAGGATGCGGCCCAGTAAATTTATTATGTTTTTCGTCATGACGATGGGAGCCGGATACATTTTAAATATTGCGGGAAGTGTGCTGAACCTGATTGTGGCTGTCTTAACGGGCAGGAATACTTATAATATGAATCCCGTCAACAACCTGTTCGACAGCCTGAATATTGTGGTGATTCTGTATGTTTCCGTGCTTGGGCCGATTATCGAGGAATATATATTCAGATGGAAGCTGATAAACCGTTTGAGGCCGCTGGGGGAAAAAGCAGCGATTCTTTTTTCGGCCCTGATGTTTGGGCTGATGCATGGGAACCTGTCCCAGATCCTTTATGCAACCGCCATCGGCGTGGTGCTGGGATACGTGGCGGTAAAAACGGGAAGAATGAAGTATAACTGCATCCTGCATATCATGATTAACAGTTATTCCACGCTGCTCGTGCTGCTGATGTCAAAGGAACAGTTTTCAATTGCCTATCTGTTCATTGTCCTGGCGGTTCCGGTGATTACGCTGGGGGTAATTATTGCATCCATCGTCATTTTCTGCGTCAATGTGAAGAAGACGAGGCTGCTTCCGGGAAGATGGCCGGAAGGGATTGAATACAGGGATTTTTCTTCGGCCATGTACTTAAATTCGGGTACGGTTGTATTTATTGTGCTGAATCTGCTGCTGGCTGCTTTCTACCTGTTTCTGGCCTAGAGCGTGTTTGATAATTCATTCCCGCCATCTGCACGCCTCACTTCGCGGCATACTTTGCCCCGATTCAGTCAGCGTAGCCCACTACGCCTCCTTCATCGGGGCAAAATCTCCCACAAAGTGTGACGCACAGCTGACGGAAAGCAAATTTCAAACACGCTCTAGAGCGTCCTACCGGGCACGGAGTGGATCAGAATTATGAATGTGCCGGCATACCGGAGCCTTGAAGTACTTGACTTTCATTCATGTGGTTACTATAATAAATAGTAATGAATACTATGTGATGCGAATCGCATGACAGGAGGACGATTATGACATATAAAATTATTGGAGACAGCTGCCTGGACCTGACGGAGGAACTGAAGAAGGACGCCCATTTTCAGATGGTGCCTCTCACGCTGCAGGTAGATGATGTCCAGGTGATAGATGATGAGACGTTTGACCAGAAGTCATTTCTGGGACTGGTGAAGAGCGGGAAGGAGTGCCCGAAGACGGCATGCCCGTCCCCTGAGAAATTTAAAGAGGCATTTGAGTGTGAGGCGGACAATGTGTTCGTCATCACGCTGTCGAGCCATCTGAGCGGCACGTACAATGCGGCCGTTCTGGCGAAGGAATTATATGAGGAAGAACACGGGAAGGACAAGAACATTGCCGTGATTGATTCCCTGTCGGCATCCTCCGGAGAACTGAACGTGGCTCTTACCATAAGGGAGCTCTGTGAACAGGATCTTTCCTTTGAAGAGGTGGTAAGGCAGGCCGAGAGCTACCGCGATTCCATGGAGACATTTTTCGTATTGGAGTCACTTGACTTTTTGAGAAAGAACGGACGCCTGACGGGCCTTCAGGCCTTTTTCGCTACAACCCTGAACATCAAGCCGATTATGGCCGGTGACAAGGGAGTCATTGTGAAGCTGGAGCAGGCGAGAGGCATGAATAAGGCTCTGTCCCGCATGGCCGACATTGCGATTGCGCGCGGCGGCGATACGAAGGATAAGAGGCTGATTATCGCCCACTGCAACAACAGAGAGAGAGCGGAGCAGGTCAAAGAACTGCTTTGCCAAAAAGCTTCCTTCAGGGAGACGGTTATAACGGATACCGCCGGTGTGGCTACCGTATATGCCGGAGACGGCGGAGTGATCGTGACGCTTTAACTGAGGACTGAAAAGTCCGCCATATTGAGGAAACAATGAGAAGAAGAAAGAGATTCAGGAAAACATTCATACTGCCGCCGGTGCTTCTGGCGGCAATATTTATATGGCTTGTTGCGTCGCAGAGGGCCAACAGCCGGACTGCGCCCGATATTCTGTCTGGAGGGCCTGTGGAGAATTACAGGGAGTCCGGTAACGGCGGAGACCAGGATGGGAATTTAGGCATGGGTACGGAAAACAGCGGGGGAGAGACGGAAGAATTCCTTTTAAAGATTGAAACGGCGCAGAAGGGAAATTCTTCGTCCGGTACGGGCAGCGATTTCGGCCATCTGCCGGGAGAAGAGGACGGCCGGGTATCGCTGTTATTCGGCGGTGATATTTATCTGTCCGATCATGTCCTGAACGCCTATGACAAGGCCGGCGGCGTGGCCGGGATTCTGGATGAAGGTCTGAGAAATGAGATTGCATCCTCCGATCTATTTATGGCGAATGAAGAGTTTCCGTTCAGTGACAGGGGAAGCGCCGCGGAGGATAAACAGTTTACCTTCCGCCTGCCGCCGTCGCGCCTTCACATTATGCAGGAAATCGGACCCGATATTCTGACGCTGGCCAATAACCATATTCTGGATTACGGTACGGACGCCCTGCTTGATACCTGCGCCCTGTTAGATGAGGCGGGCATCAGGCGGGTGGGAGCGGGAGCCAATCTGGACGATGCAAAGAAGCTGGAAGTGATGGAGGTCAAGGGGAAAAGGATAGGATTCCTGGCGGCCTCCAGGGTAATTCCCGTTTCGTCCTGGACGGTCGGGAAATCACATCCGGGAGTGCTGACTACCTACGATCCTGCGATTCTCCTGACGGAGATACGGGCCGCGGAGGAACAGTGCGACTATCTTGTCGTTTATATACACTGGGGAATCGAAAGAAATACGGAACCGGAAGAATACCAGAGAACCCTGGCAAGGCAGTACATCGACGCAGGCGCCGATCTGGTGGTGGGAAGCCATCCCCACGTGCTCCAGGGGATTGAGTATTATAAAGGTAAACCCATCCTGTACAGCCTCGGGAACTTTGTGTTTGGAAGCTCAATACCGCAGACCATGCTGGTGCGCGTGGATGTGGATGAGGAGAACGGGGCCGTCCTGTCGGTCATTCCCGCCACATCCTCGGCCGGTTACACAAGGCAGATGGATGCGGGGAAGAAACCTGGATTTTATGAGGGCCTGAAAGCGCTCTCCTTTGATGTTACGGTTGACGAGACGGGCACCATTCACCCTGGTACGCCCCAGTCTCCTTAAATGCCCTGGTGAGGGAATTTAAGAACAACCGCTTGTTGCCGCTCCATTCGGGTGCAATCAGCAGCTTTTTCGGGCCGTCGCCGCTGAGCCGGTGGATGACGATGTCCGGCGGCAGCAGGCGGATGCATTTCAGAATCAGTTCAATATATTCGTCCATGGACATGACAGGGAACGGGGCCGCCTCATAGAGGGCGGCCAGTTCTGTTTCTTTGAGTATATGGAGCAGCTGCAGCTTGATTCCGTCGATACGGGGGGAGAAACTGCCGAGATAGCGGATTGTTTCAAGCATCATTTCTTCCGTCTCCCCGGGCAGGCCGAGGATGACATGGACGATTACCGTGAGTCCGGCCTCCTTCAGTCTTTCGACGGCCGTCTCAAAGCAGGAAAGCTCGTATCCGCGGCGGATCAGCAAGGCCGTCGGTTCATGGATGGTCTGCAGTCCCAATTCCACCCACACCGGTTTTTCCCGGTTAATATCCGCAAGCAGGGCAATTGTTTCCGGCGGGAGACAGTCGGGGCGGGTGCCGATGGACAGGGCGGCTGTCCCGGGATGGGAGACTGCCTCCCTAAACAGCGTTTCCAGATAGCCGACGGGGGCATAGGTGTTTGTATAGGACTGGAAATAGGCAATGTAACGTCCGTCCTTTATCTTTGACCGGACGAGTGATTTTGCAGCTTCGATCTGTTCGGTGACGGAGCCGCGCCGAGGTTCGGCGAAATCTCCGGAGCCTCCCTGGCTGCAGAAGATACAGCCGCCCGTTCCGGCTGTGCCGTCCCGGTTCGGACAGGTCATGCCGCCGTCCAGTGCCAGTTTATAAACCTTTTCGCCAAAGGTCCGTTGCAGATAATAATTCAGGGAATAATAGGGCTTGTCGCCCCAGACTGGTGAAGCTGATGATTCCATGGTGCCGTTCCGCCTTTCCGGTATTTTTTATAAATGATATTGGGAGCGTTATTTTTACAAAGCGTCTCTAATAGTATACAGGATCTATGTCCTTTCTGGCAAGAACCGGGACCCGGCGGGAAAATCGGCGCAGGCGCGTGTGTTACAAATAATTTATAGAAAAATCAGAGAATATCGTATTGAGACATGACAAATGGGATGGTATACTGTAATTAAAGGTAACTATGAAGGTACTGAATAGTTACAGTCTAAGAAAAACATGGGGAAAAGGAGAAAAATCATGACAGTACAGGATACTCTTCAGAAGCTTGACACGCAGGAAGCAAAGAAAATCATGACAGAGCTTTACGGCGGGGCAGGCGCCGCTGAGAATACGGAACGTTACCGTCAGGTGGCCAATGGTTTTAAGAAGACATATGGGGACAATGATATTCTGCTGTTCAGCGCTCCCGGCCGGACCGAAATCAGCGGGAACCATACGGATCACAACCACGGCAAAGTACTTGCCGGAAGTATTAACCTGGACTGCGTGGGCGCCGCCGCGAAAAACGGAACGGATACGGTCCGCATATTGAGCGAGACGTTTAATCAGAAATTTATTATCAGTCTGAAGGATTTAAAACCCAGCCCGCAGATGGCGGGAACCATCGATTTAACAAAGGGAATTCTGCAGGGCTTTAAGGAAAAAGGATATGAGATAGGAGGTTTTGACGCATACATCACAAGCAACGTCATAAGCGCGGCCGGAGTCAGCTCTTCCGCGGCATATGAGATGCTGATCTGCTCCATGCTCAATACCTTCTTTAATGATGGAAAGATGGATGTGGTCGCTTATTCCCACATTGGAAAATATTCGGAGAATAACTTCTGGAATAAGGCATCCGGACTTTTAGACCAGATGGCCTGCGCGGTGGGCGGACTTATCACGATTGATTTCAAGAACCCGGAGAAACCGGTTGTGGAGAAAATTGATTTTGACTTCGGAGCCCAGGATTACAGTCTGGTTATTGTCAATACGGGCAAGGGCCATGCGGATCTGAGCGCGGATTATTCCTCCGTGCCTTTGGAGATGAGAAAGGTAGCGGCCTATTTTGGAAAAGAAGCCTGTGCCGATATCACGGAAGAGGAAGTAATCGCTGATATGGCAGAGCTGCGTGCCAGTGCCGGAGACCGTTCCGTGATGAGGGCGCTCCATTTCTTTGAGGAGAATAAGAGGGTCGAGGCGGAAGTGAAGGCATTAAAGGAAGGTGATTTTGGAACATTTCTTGAGAATATCACCGCATCCGGCAATTCTTCCTGGAAATGGCTGCAGAATGTATACACGACGGCCGATGTGCAGGAGCAGGGAATCAGTATTGCCCTGGCCCTTACGGAGCTGTTTATCGGTGAAAAGAAAAAGGGAGCCTGCCGTATTCACGGCGGCGGATTTGCCGGTGTGATTATGGTGATGCTGCCAAATGAACTGATTGAGGAATATGTGGCATATATAGAGGGAGCCATCGGGGAGGGCAATGCGTACCGGATGAGCATCCGGCCGTACGGCGCGATCTGTGTCAACGAAAAGATGTGAGGAAGGAAAATGCCGGATACCTTAGAGGAACGGATTGACATTTTAAGAGAACTTAAGGAGCTGGCCGACGAGCCGTACAGGATTTTTCAGAGCAGGCTGCTTCCGGGGACCGAGAACATTCTGGGGGTGCGTATTCCAAAGCTCTGGAAGCTTGCAAGACGGCTTGTAAAGGAAGAAGGAAACGGCTATCTGGAACGGGCGTCGGACGGCACCTATGAGGAGATTATGCTTCAGGGCATGGTTATCGGTCTTCTGAAGGAAGAAGTCGGGCAGATGCTTAAAAGACTTCCCTCCTTTCTGGCAAAGGCAAATAACTGGGCGCACTGCGACATTGTCTGCTCCGGCCTTAAGAAGGTGAAGGACGACAGGGAGAGCGTGCTGGCTTTCCTGGAACCGTATATCACCTCGGAGAATGAATTTGAGGCCAGGTTTGCCGTGGTCCTGCTCCTGAATTATTATATTGACGGCGCTTATATTGACACGACGCTCAATCTACTGCAGCAGGCGGTTCATCCGGGATATTACGTCAAGATGGCGGTGGCCTGGGCCCTGTCGGTCTGCTACGTGCAGTTTCCGGAGAAGACGCTCCGGTGTATGAAGGAAGGGAATTTTGAAGATTTCACATATAATAAGGCGCTCCAGAAAATTACGGAATCCTACCGGGTGAGTCAGGAGGAGAAAGCGTTTATACGCAGCCTTAAGCGGTAAGTGGTAAGTGTTTCAGCAGTAAAAGTTTAGGCGTTAAAAGTTTATGCCTGTGCCGGAGGGGACGGGCAAAAGCAGGGAGGGAGATTTATGGGAAATAAAAATCTGATTATCACCATTGAGAGAGAGTACGGAAGCGGCGGACGTATCGTGGGAAAGAAGCTGGCCGAGGAGCTGGGAATCCATTTTTACGATGACGATATCCTGAAGCTTGCATCCGAGAAAAGCGCCGTGGGAGAACAGTTCTTCCGTCTGGCGGATGAGAAAGCGGGCAACAACCTGCTCTACAGGCTGGGAGGAGGCAGAAAGCTGGATATTTCCTCAAAACCCTCACCCAACGCGAAGCTGACTTCGCCGGAGAATCTTTTTAAATTCCAGTCAGAGGTAATCCGCGAACTGGCGGAGAGCGAGCCGTGCATCTTTGTAGGCCGTGCCGCCGGATATGTGCTCGATCAGGACGAGGACGTGGAACGCCTGATCCGGATCTTTGTTTACGCCGACAAGGTAAAAAAGGTGCAGAGGGTTATGGAAGTAGACTGCATCGACGAGGAGAGGGCAAAGAGAAGAATTAAAAAGATCGAGAAGGAAAGAAAAGAGTATTATAAATATTTCACAGGCAGTGAATGGCACAGTTTTAAGAACTATGATCTCCCTATTAATACGACGAAACTGACACTGGAGGAGACCGCGGAGCTGATCAAGGCATATATTAAACTGAAAGGTTTTATGGACTGATTTGCGGGAGCGGAAAGCAATAATCAAACACGCTCCGGGCCGGGCCCTGCGAAAATAAACCGTAAAGAATAAACTGATAAGAGAAAAGAATGGCCGTTTCTCTTGACAGCGGATGGAACCCCTGCTAGACTGATCGCATAAGAAACGGCACGACGGCACGGCCGATCCAGATAGCTCCGTACAGGAGAGATTCCTTGATATGAGGGAGTAGTCAGACACAGGAAATGAACAGCTTGTGCGGCAAGTCAACATACATGGCGTTTACGCCTGGTTTGCCTTAGATGACGAGACTCATATGCAGTAAACTAATACTGCATATGGGTCTTTTTAATATCATAGGAAAGTGCTCCTATGATATTAAAAGCCCTCCGGGCAGGATGCGCACTCGCGCGAAGATGTAATATACCGCTATGCGGCCGCGCAGAGGTAAATGGTTGCAGAAGCAACCGCGCGGCAGCGCAAGAGTTCCGCGAGCGGAACTCTTTGTTCATTCACAGGGAATTATGCCGCTAAAGAGGCCCGCCGCAGGCGGAGCATCCCTCTGGCGGGATTCATTTTTTCATTTTACAGGAATTGCTTATATTCAGAGGGAAAAGACGGCATAATATCCATAATGGGGATTTTATGCCTGTTCATATGGATTTCCGGGCGTGTGTAGTGCAGATAGAAAGGTAGGAGCCTATGTCAACGATGAAATATTACATGGAACATGCCGAAGCGGCGGTGAAGGAAACGGAAAGCACCCTTCAGGGCCTTGCGGGCGGCGATGCAAAAGAGCGGCTGGAACGCAACGGCCCGAATAAGCTTAAGGAGCCGGAGAAGGAGCCTCTTCTCACGCGTTTTGCAAAGCAGTTAAAGGATCCGATGATTATTGTACTTCTGGCGGCGGCTCTGGTGTCGGGAATTACCGCTTTTTATGCGGGGGAGTCATTTGCGGATGTGATTATAATTCTGGCCGTGGTCGCCATCAATGCCGTCCTGGGCGTTTACCAGGAGAGCAAGGCGGAGAAGGCCATCGAAGCATTGCAGAAAATGTCGGCCGCCGTCTCGAAGGTTTACAGGGACGGAAAAATACAGAGTATCAAGAGTGATGAGCTGGTTGTAGGGGATGTAATCCTGCTGGAGGCCGGAGACGCGGTTCCAGCCGACGGGCGTATTCTGGAATGCGCCTCCATGAAGGTGGAGGAAGCGGCGCTGACCGGTGAATCCGTGCCGGTGGAAAAACAAAGTGAGGTGCCAGGGGCGGCGGACGGCGTAAGGAGCGGGAAAGCGAAGGATATCCCGCTGGGTGACCGGAAAAATATGGTCTATATGGGAGGTACGGTTGTCTACGGCAGGGGCACGGCCCTTGTGACGGCGACGGGCATGGATACGGAAATGGGAAAAATCGCCGATGCCCTCGCAAAGGCCAAAGAAAGCCAGACTCCGCTTCAGAAGAAACTGACACAGCTCAGCAAGACGCTCAGTATCCTGGTTTTGGGAATCTGCGTTTTTATCTTCATTTTCAGCGTTGCCAGAGCAGGAGACTTTCATGCGGAGGTCCTGATTGATACATTTATGGTGGCGGTCAGCCTTGCCGTGGCAGCGATTCCCGAAGGCCTTGCCACCGTGGTTACCATTGTGCTTGCCATCGGCGTCACCAATATGTCGAAGAAAAAGGCCATTATCAGAAAACTGACGGCGGTAGAGACACTTGGCTGTGCCCAGGTGGTCTGCTCGGATAAAACGGGCACCCTGACCCAGAATAAAATGACGGTGACCGAATTTTCGGGAAATGACAGGGAGCTCCTGGCAGAAACCATGGCACTCTGCAACGACGCGGAGGCCGGGGAAGGAGAGGAGGCGGTCGGTGAACCAACGGAGGCTGCTCTCGTCAATTACGCCTCATCCCTGGGAATTTCTAAAAATGAGTTGAAAAAACGCCTTCCCAGAGTGGCGGAGGCTCCCTTTGATTCCATGCGAAAAATGATGTCCACCGTCCATCAAAAAGCGGAGGGCGGTTTTATCCAGTATACAAAGGGCGCGCCGGATGAGGTACTGAAACGCTGTACCTCGATATGGGAGAACGGCGCAGTCCGTCCGATGACGGAAAAAGACAGGGAGCGGATCGAGTCTGAGAATAAGAGGATGGCCGACAGGGCGCTCAGGGTGCTGGCCGGAGCGCTGAAGGAAACAGAAGAAAAACCGGAGGATATCTCACCTGCAGCTTTGGAAAGCGGCCTTGCGTTTGTCGGGCTTACCGGAATGATTGACCCGGTGAGGCCGGAGGTAAAGGCGGCGATTCAGGAATGCCGCCAGGCCGGAATCAGGCCGGTTATGATTACCGGCGATCACCGCGATACGGCGGCCGCCATTGCAATGGAGCTGGGGATAATCGATTCGGCGGATCAGGCCGTGACCGGAGCCGAGCTGGACGATATGGATGAGGAGGAGTTCCGGAACAGGATTGAGAATTATTCTGTTTATGCCAGGGTCCAGCCGGAGCATAAGGTGCGCATCGTGCAGGGCTGGCAGGCAAAGGGCATGGTTACTGCGATGACCGGAGACGGAGTCAACGACGCCCCATCGATTAAAAACGCAGATATAGGCGTGGGAATGGGCATCACGGGAACCGATGTGACGAAGAATGTGGCCGATATGGTCCTGGCCGACGACAACTTTGCAACCATTGTTTCGGCGGTGAGCGAGGGAAGGAGAATTTACGACAACATCCGTAAGGCAATCCAGTTCCTGCTGGCGTCCAACTTAAGCGAGGTACTGAGTGTCTTTGTGGCCACCCTGCTTGGTTTTGTTATCCTGAAACCGGTGCACCTGCTGTGGATTAACCTGATCACGGACTGTTTCCCGGCGCTGGCTCTGGGAATGGAAGAGGCGGAAGAAGATATCATGAGGAGAAAGCCGAGGGAAGCAAAGGACGGCGTTTTCTCCGGAGGCCTGGGAACCGACGTAATCTATCAGGGAATCCTGGTTTCTATCCTGACGCTTGCGGCTTACTTTATCGGCCATCGGATAGAGGCGGGAGTCTGGGAGATTGCGCCCAGCGCCGACGGAATCACAATGGCTTTCCTGACCATGTCCATGACGGAGATTTTCCATTCCTTTAATATGCGTTCCCAGAGAAAATCCGTTTTCACTCTGAAGGGACACAACAAAGCGCTGTGGGGAGCCATGTTATTTTCACTGGTTCTTACGACCATTGTTATTTATGTGCCGTTCCTGGCGGATGCCTTTGGATTCGAGCACATTTCCCTGATGGAATATGTCACGGCGCTGCTGCTGGCCTTTCTGATTATACCGGCGGTGGAAACGGTGAAGTGGATACAGAGACGCAGATAGTGCATGATATGAGGTTCTAAAATTAAAACAGGAGTTCACGGCAGACGCTGCGAATCCAGGAGAAGAACAGACGAAATGCCCCGGAACTTGAAACAGTAGTTCCGGGGCATTTCACTGTAGATTGGCAATTTATAATTTGTGGTACAGCTTTAGGTGTGCGATGGCGGGGCCTGGTGGCAAGTTTACAGGCCGGCGCTACAACACGGTTTCCCTGGCATCCGGCACGTTGATTTTCGTGTCGAGAATCATTCCGGAGAGAATGATGACAAAACCGGCTAGAACAATGGGGGAGGGATACTCTTTCAGGAACAGAGCGACCCAGACCGGTCCGAGAATCATCTCCCACAGGGCGATTACGGATGCCTTCTGCGCGGAAATCATCTGGATTCCCAGGTTGTAGAACGCATAACCGGCTCCAATCTGAATGATTCCGAGAATCAGGAGGACAATCCAGTCGGTCGATGCCAGCGTTCCTATGTAACCGGCAGTGGAGGGAAAGGCCACAAAGACAAAGATACCGGTGAAAAGATTGGCAATGGCAGTCAGCCCAATCGGGTTGGTTCCGGCAGACTTCTTGGCGCCGACACTCATACAGGCAAAGAAGATGCCTTCCAACAGGGCTATCGTGTTGCCGGAGCTGCTGCTCTTGTCCGTGCCGGAGCACATGAAGAAGACAACGCCGGCGAAAATAACGCATACGGGCCAGAATGCCTTCTTATTAAACTTCCTCGTTATCACAAAGTTGGCAAGGAACAGCCAGATTGTTGCCGTATACTGCATCCCGACCGCAATGGCCGCCGATGTTTTGGACAGCGCGATGATAATGCTGATGCAGAGCGCACAGTAGGAGCTGATGTAAACGGCCATCCAGGGGGTCCAGTTTAACCGTTTCCATCTGATGAAGGGCATCAGGGTAATTCCGGCAATAATGGAACGAAGGCCGCAAATCAGCAGGGAATCTGCCGTAAGGAATTTCACAAGCGGAGCATTCAGGCTCCAGAAAACAGCACCTAGAAAAACCAGGAGGGTGCCGGAATTACGGATTTTTGACATTGTCATACCTCCATCTGTAGGGGGAAATAATTGTATCGGTGTGTAAACAATAACACTAACATAAAGACACATATCCATAAATTGAATATGACGATTGATTATAAAGTAGAAACGTGATATACTGTAGTTGGGTTGGAACCTTGATTAAAATATAATCATGATTACAAAACTCATTATATGCTCCGCATTTTATTTTGTCAATACTTTATAACTTTATTTTCAGACGGAATTTTCAGCGGCAGCAAAAGTAACTACTCGGATGCCGGTTCACTCTTAACTGTGGAACGGCCGGCTTGACAGGAAGGGAGTTGATTGTCTATGACAGAGATTGAGAATGCCAATGATGAAATGAACTTAACATTAAAGAGAAAGCGGATGATGATTTATTTCATTGAGGCTACGGAGAAACTGATTCGTGCGGAAGGGGTAGAGAAACTTTCTATAAGAAAGATAGCGACGGAGGCAGGCTATAACAGCGCCACTATCTATAATTACTTCAACGATTTGGAACATCTGGCGCTCTTCGGCTCCGTATGTTACCTGCGCGAATATATCGTCACACTCGGGAAGGCCCTGAAACCGGACATGAGTTCCATCGACAGATACAGGACGATTTACAAATGCTTTAACCGGGTTGCATTCCGTTACCCTGAGATCTTCCATAATATGTTTTTTGGAAGATACAGCAATAAGCTGGCCTCCGTAATCCAGGTATATTATCAGGAACTGTTTCCGTCTGAACTGGAGGGACTGAGCGAACGGATGAAAAAGATGCTGATGGAAGGAAGTATGCGCGAGCGCGACGAGGTAACGATGGAGAGCATGGTCCAGGAGGGATATATACGGGAAGAAAAGGCCGATATCACGCTGGATTTAATCATTGCCCTTCATCAGAATTTTATATATGAAGCCAGCCTGCAGGGAGAGAACCTGAATATCGAAGAACATGAGGAGAAATTCCGGAAGATATTTGAGTATATTCTGGACATGGGCGGCAAGGAATAAAATGAGTTTTACACATAGAAGTAATGGAAGACATATAAAGAAGAACAACCGAATAAAAGAATGGTGAACACCCCGGAAAGGAGAAAGTCTTTCCGGGGTGTTCCGTTATTGAGCGGCAATGAAAAGTTCGCGAAGCATGCTTTTCGTTATTTTTATGACGGTATTTCCCTGTTCGTAGCACAAATATGTAGAAAAAACGGTTGAAAAGACTTAAAAAATCAAATCAGAATTCTGAATAAAGAGAAAAATAATGAAGTATTTTGAATCGTTTTGGAAAAGTATTATAAAAAATAAACAAAAAGAAATAAAATATAAAAATAGTCTATTAAAATATAAAATTTTTGTTAAGAAAATGGTATTGACAGATAGCAAATATGCATTTATAATCATGATTATAAAGTAAACATTGATTATAAAACGTGATTAAAGGTTGGGTTTAACAGCTGTTCAGGAGACGGTATCCCGAATTTCGGGGACTGTAAATTCACTGGACAGTTACGGGGATTGCAAGAAAGTTAAGGAAGGAATTTCTATGGGATGCAGTAAAGAAGAGTTGCTTAATGAGCGGGTTTTTTATCATTTTTACCAGATTTGCCAGATTCCTCATCCGAGCGGCGGGGAGAAAGCACTCAGTGACTATATTCTGAACTGGGCATTGGAGCTGGGACTCGATGCGAAGCAGGATTCGGTCAATAACGTTTTCATAAGAAAACCGGCCACTCCGGGATATGAGGACGCCCCTGCCGTTATGCTTCAGGCACATATCGATATGGTATGTGAGAAGAATGATAAGAGCGCCCACGATTTTACAAAAGACCCTGTCTCCTGGGTGATTGACGGGGATATCATCTCAACGGGCGGACAGACGACGCTGGGAGCGGATGACGGAATCGGAGTTTCCTATGCAATGGCGGTTCTGGAGGAGCGGGAACTTGAGCATCCGGCGCTGGAAGTTTTATTTACCGTTGCGGAAGAGTCGGATTTTACCGGAGCCGAGAGTTTCGATATGTCCTGGATGAAGGCGGAATATCTGATTAATCTGGATCATGCCTGCGACAGGGAAATTTTAAGCGGAAGCTGCGGCGGCATGGACGCGGAAGTCAGCCTGCCGGTTCAGCCGGAGGAACTTAAGGAAGATTGGAAGACCTACAATGTTATGATATCCGGCCTGAAGGGCGGACATTCGGGGGAGGATATCCACAGAGGCCATGGGAATGCCAATTCCCTTCTCGGCAGATTCTTGGCGGAGGCGCAGAGGCGCTTTACATATGGAATTTCCGCAATTAAGGGCGGAACGTACCGTCTGGCCATTCCAAGGGAGGCCAAAGCGGATCTCAGCCTGGCGGTTTCCGATTATCCAAAACTGGAAGAGCTTGCAAAGGAACTGGAAAATGTATTCAGAGGAGAGCTTCAGGAGACCTCTGCGTCACTTAAGATTACGGTCGGCGAGGCGCCTGCGGCCAAAACCCAGGTTGCTCCGGATCAGATCGTCACCCTGCTTTTACTGGCTCCGGACGGCATCTGCCAGATGAACGAAGTTCTGACCGGACTGGTGGATACATCGGATAACCTTGGGGAACTTCACATGGACGATAAGAAGTTCAGGATGGTATTTGAAATACGCTCGGCCCAGGACAGCCTGAAGTACTATATTTACAAGAAGATAGAGCGCCTGGCAGCTCTTGTGGGAGCCGAATGCAAGACGGAAGTTGAATATGCAAGCTGGCATTTCAGGGCTCAGTCACCGCTTCGTGAGACGGCGGTGGAGGTTTACCGGAAACTTTACGATTCCGAACCGTCTATTCTGACCGTGCATGCAGGGCTTGAGGTTGGATGCTTCTTTGAGGCAAGGCCGACCCTCGATGCCATTGCTCTGGGACCGGACTGCTGGAATTTCCATTCACCGTCCGAGATGGTGAGTATCTCTTCCACCAGAAAGACATACCAGTTTTTATGCAGTATTTTAAAAGATTTAAAATAAAAGCAATTGTCCGGCCGTTTTACGGATGCCGGCAAAGCAGTAAAAAGGGGAAACAAAAAGCTTTATACTTCGTATGAGAAAGGAGAGCAGTATGGAAGAAAACAAATTAAACACCACGGAGGTGTCTGCGGAAAAGAAGGAGACGAAACTCAAAGCGATTAACCCGATGTTCTTTCTGGTAATCATCATTTTACTTTGCGCTCTGGCTTCTTATATCGTTCCGGCAGGTACATATGAGCGTGTATTCGACGCGGTGAGTGAGAGAGAAATTGTTGATCCAAACAGCTTCCACTATATTGATCAAAACCCGGTCAGCCTTTTCAGCCTTCTGATGTCTGTGACACTGGGAATGCAGAACGCGGCTTACGTTATCTTCTTCCTTTTAATCATCGGCGGTACATTTGCCGTTCTGGACGCAACCGGAGCGATTAATGCAGGTATGGCCAACGTGGTTAAGAAGACGAGGGGTAAGGAGCTTCTGATGATTCCGATCTGTATGATCGTATTCGGATGCGGTTCCTGTTTCGCAGGTAACTTTGAGGAATTCCTGGCCTTTGTTCCACTGGTACTGGCATGCTGCCTTACCATGGGATTTGACTCTTTGACGGCGGTCGGCATTATCTTCTGTGCGGCTGCGGCTGGTTACGGCGGAGCCATGACCAATGCATTTACAGTCGGTGTAGCCCAGAGTATCGCAGGTCTTCCGATGTTTTCAGGTATTGAGTTAAGAGGTGCGCTTTTTGTAGCGCTTCTGGGTGTCAGCATTATCTATGTTATGTGGCATGCGGCAAAAGTAAAGAAAAATCCGCAGTCCAGCTCCGTATATGAGTTCGATAGGGCTCATGCCCACGAGCATGTGATTGACATGGATAACATTCCGAAGATGACGACACGCCATAAACTGGTTCTTATCATTTTCGTGGCAGGTATTGTCTTCACCGTACACGGTGTTATTGTAAAAGGTTACTATATCGATGAACTGGCAGCCATTTTCCTTGCAATCGGCGTTTTAGGCGGTATTGTAGGCGGATTGAAACCGGGCGAAATCTGTGACGGTTTTGAAAAGGGATTTGGAAACATGCTGTTTCCATGTATCATGATTGGCCTTGCCAATGCAGCGATTATCATCCTTCAGGATGCATCCATCATGGATACAATCATCCATGCTCTGGCCAGCGTTCTCGATTCGCTTCCGGCATCCCTGATGGCCTGCGGTATGTTCGTAGTACAGGATATTTTCAACGTAATCGTTCCTTCCGGTTCCGGCCAGGCGGCAATTACCATGCCTCTTATGGCTCCTCTGGCAGATATGCTGGGCGTTACACGTCAGACGGCAGTTCTCGCATTCCAGCTTGGCGATTCCTTTACAAACGTTCTGGCGCCGACAGGTGGAGAGATTCTGGCAGCCCTTGCAATGTGCAAGGTTCCTTACAGCAAGTGGGTGAAATACCTGCTTCCGGTATTCTTCATGTGGTGGATTGTTGCATTCATCTTCCTGATTTATGCAACCCATATCGGATACGGACCATTCTAATTATTATATTTTTTAAATAAGCCATATCAAATCAAAATAGAACCCCAGCGGGCCGGACAATAATTGCCATTATGTCCGGCCCGCGCCCCTTTAAAAAAGTCCTCCCGTGGTTTTCGTCACGGGAGGACTTTTTGTTTCATAGGAAAGTGTTCCTATGAAATAAAAAGCACTCCGTGCAGGCGATTGCTAAGTCAGCTTTTTTCCAGCCGGACGGCGGCCAGATCGGCAAAGACGTCCCGGGTGATGGAGATAAAGTCCTTCATATACTGAGGAAGAAAACGTTCCCTGTGGTAGGCGAGCACCAGGCGGTGTCTCACGGGTTCGCCGTTCAGGGCCAGAGGGAAGGTGTTGGCTCCCGGCGCTTTCTCATTCAGGAGAGGAAGACGCATCTGCGTGCAGAAAAAGGCGCCGTAATCGTGGGGAAAGAGGGAGATCAGAAGTTCCGTTGTGCTGGATTCCAGAAAAACCCTGGGTGCAAAACCGGCGTCCAGGAAACACTGGTCAATCATCTTGCGAAGGCGCATCGGAGGCTTGGGCAATAGAAATGGGAACTCCTTAAATGCGTCCAGTTTCGCCCCCTCTGCGGATTCGAGCTTGACGTTCCCGCATTCCTCACCCAGATATTTTTCCATCAGGGAGTCGGAGGCGACGAGAAACAGGTTGTCATCCAGAAGAGGAAGGATTTCAAGACGTAAATCCTCCGTATATTTAATACCGATATAGAGATCCAGTTCACCCTCAAACACCATCTGTTCCATGACTTCCGAGGAGGCGTCCACAAGCTGGATTGATACGTGGGGCCACAGCTCGTGGAAACGCGGCAGGATGGACGGCAGGCAGATCTCCCCGCGGTAGGAAGGAATCCCGAGCTTTAAGTGGCCCGCTCCCAGTTGGGAAATATCGCTGAGCCGGTTCTTTAAGTCATTTTCTTCCGACAGTATCCGTCCTGCCGCCTGAAGGAGCTGCTCACCCGCGTAGGTCAGGGACAGCTTCGGCTTGCGGTAAAAAAGTTCCACCCCGTAGTACTGTTCCAGCCGCTGGATGTGCTGGCTCAGGTTCTGCTGCGAGATATAGAGTTTTTGGGCCGTATTCGTCATATGAAGTTCCCGGGCCAGCTCCGTAAAATAGTAGAGGCTTATCAGATTCATTGCTCCCGCTCCTTTTCTTCAAGTTTTTCTTCAAATCCGTTTATTTCTTTAAGTATAACACAGAACAGAACATTTAAAAGGATGACAATAATAATTTGTCAGAAACATAAAAAAACCTTGTTTGAATTTGTGCACTCTGCTGTGCTATGATCCATCTATACAGAAAAACACCAACTCCACCGGCAGTGACGCGGAGGATGAGGAGCGGAAAACGACACGATTCAGACAGCAGAGTTTATGCGGAGAATTTCAGATAATACAAAGAAAGGTATGGTGCAGAAAATGGCAGTTGGTAAACGAATTTATTTGAAGAGGCAGATGCCGGATCACGATGTAATGATGCAGTTTAAGGAGATTCCGGCCTCCAATGTGGCAGATGTGATGGGGAGAAGCTGTGCGATGAATCCCAGAATCCGCCTGGTAAGCAGCCCGAAGTCCCAGATGATGGCAGGCCCGGCGCTGACGGTCAAAGCGAGGAGCGGAGATAACCTGGCGCTCCATGCCGCCATTGATATGACGCAGGAGGGCGACGTGCTGGTCGTATCCAATGAGGGCGACAATACCAGGGCGCTGATGGGAGAGATTATGATGGCCCTGCTTTACCATACGAAAAAAGCGGCCGGAATTATTCTGGACGGCCCGATCCGTGATATCGATGAGATTGGCCAGTGGGATTTTCCGGTTTATGCGACGGGAACGACCCCGGGAGGCCCTTACAAGGAAGGACCGGGCGAGGTCAATGTGCCGGTTGCCTGCGGCGAAATCAGTGTCAATCCGGGAGACATCATCCTGGCTGATCCGGATGGAATCATCGTCATTCCAAGAAAAGACGCTCCTCAGATTTTAGAGGATGCTAAAAAATTCCAGGCTGCGGATGAGACAAAACTGGCAGCGGCGAAAAACGGGACATCGAAACGCGACTGGGTGAAAAAATCCCTGGAAGCAAAAGAATTTGAAATAATCGACGGGATTTATGAGCCGTAAAGTACCTATGGTTTCAATAATAATTTGAGTATAGTTCGTAATCTGAATCAACTTATGCCGCCGGAAGGGCGGCGGAATGGAGAATACAAAGATGAAAATTGGATTTATCGGCTTTGGTGAAGCCGCTTATAATATTTCCCTGGGACTTAAAGGGGAAGGCGTGACGGGGATTATTGCATTTGACAAGATGGCAAAAGATCCGGTGATGGGCAAGATGGTGACGGGCCGCGCCGCCGAGGCCGGAGTGACGCTTTTTAATACGGCAAAAGAAGTTGCCGCCGAAGCCGATGTGATATTCGGCGCGGTTCCGTCTTCCTTTGCAATGGATGTCTGCGAAGAGATAGAGGGCGTGCTTGGCGGGGGGAAAATCTATGCCGATGTCAGCGCGTCCACCCCTTCCGTAAAAGAAAGGATTTGGGATGCCGTCAAAAATACGGGCGTAAAATTTGTGGATGCCGCCATGCTTGGATCTCTTCCCAAAGACAAACACCAGGTTCCCATCACGGCCAGCGGAAACGGAGCCGCGCTGTTTCAGGAACTTATGAGCCCTCTGGGAATGAAGATTACGACCGCAGGGGAGAAAGCGGGGGCCGCGTCGGCGATCAAGCTGGTGAGAAGTATTTACATGAAGGGAATTGCTTCCCTGATGATAGAAATGCTCCAGGCGGCCGATGCCTACGATGTATCGGATGAGGTGATTTCCTCAATCTCCAAATCCATGGACAATATTCCGTTCACATCCCATCTGGACAGGCTGGTCACGGGGACGGCAATCCACTGCCACCGCCGCGCGGCAGAACTGAAAGGTTCTGTTGCCATGCTGGAGGAGTGCGGATTCAGCCCGGCGATGACCGAGGCGGCTAAGAAGAGAATGAAAGATATGGAAGCGTTCGACTTTGCGGCACGCTATGTGGAGAAAAAGCCGGAAGGATGGAAAGAGATTATCCGGGTGATGAAAGAAGGAAAATAAGATAAATGCACCGAAGGAAGAAATCCCGTTACAAAGAAAAAGAAATTTGTCTATAGTCAAAGGAGAGTCCGTTTATTGGACTCTCTTTTTTCATATCATAGGAGTTTCCTATGATATGAAAAAACCTCCGGGCAGGATGCGCCCTCACGCGCCGAGCGGCCCCCGGTTTATTTAGAAGCAGTATGTCTATAAGAATCAGTGTATTTTTGAAATCTGACAATCTTAATGAAATCTTTATCCCAAATATAATACGCTTACACTCTATTTAGACGCACGGTGCTACAATATAAGTCCAAAAAAGAAAACGGTGTAATTTAGTCCGGTGTAGTTCAAGGGGATGGGAACAGGAGGAAAGGTATGGGATTGGAACATCTATTTTGCACGACGGCAGAAACGCTGCTCGCATTTACATTTGACGCCTGCCGGGAGACGGAGAAAAAAGCAGTAACCGTGGGGGCGGGCAATAATACAGAGGCTGTTATTCTGGGAAATATGTATAAAGAGCTGATTGAGTCAAATACCGATATTGAGGTGAAGATGTCCTTTGGGCTGGCTGGGATATCCGGCTGTTTTGATGCGTTTAAAGAAGGCCATATTGATATGTTTGTGGGAGATATGGGGGCTGCGCTTTCCCTTTTTTCGGCAGAGTCTGCAAATAAGAATAATAAGGGGACGGAAAGTGTCTATGAGGCGGCAGTTTCACGTATGATGTCGGAGCTTCATATCGATATATCAAAACCGCTGGGATATAAATTTAATCAAACCGGAGCGGCATGTAATTTTGTGCGCCGGGAGGTACTGGAACGTTATCCGGAACTGAAAGAAGTACTGGGAAAGCTGGAGGGCAGAATCAGTGATAAGGCAATGGCGGAGATGAAGCGCCAGGTCGATGTGATGGGAATAGGAGCGCAGGAGGAGGCCTGGCGGTACCTGAAAGACAATAAATTCCTGGATGGAAAATAAAACCTGCATCACCGTGTTTTACAATCCGCCCGTTCCGTGATAAACTGTCAAAAGAAGAAAAACAGTTTATTACGGAACGGACAGGGGGAGTAAGGCAGATGAAGAAAAAGGTAATCATTGCCTGCACCAGAAGGCGGGTATCTGAATACATCAAGGAGCAATTAGAGGAACTGTTAGGCGAATATGCGGATATCGGCATGATGCTGATTAATCAGGAAAGCGCCTGCCGCATCCGCTGTGATCTTGTCATTGCAATCAGTGAGGAGATGGCCAAACAGGTGGCTCCGATGCTGATGAACGATACGGAGATTATCGTACTCCATCTGACAATCCAGAGAAGTATGTATGACAGACTGAAGGCGGCTGCCGGAGAGAAAAAGGCGATTGTAATAAACAACACACAGGAACTGGCTCTCGAAACGGTGGCGCTTTTGTATGCTCTGGATATGAAAAATATTGAACTGTTTCCCTATTATCCGGGATGTACGGAGAACTATTCCGACATAAAGCTGGCGATTACACCGAACGAATTCCCGATTATTCCCAGACACATAGAGCGGGTGATTGATATTGGCGAACGGTGTCTGGATCCCTTAACCCTGATAGAGGTATTCAGCCGGCTCGATTGCCTGAACCCCGCGGCTATCGAAAAAATATTTACGTATGGCCGTAAGGTCATTTCGATTAACCGTGGAATAACGGAACTGACCAGGTACGGCCATGATTTTGGATTCAGCGAACAGCAGTTTGTGGAGGGATTCAGCGAGGCGGTTCTGATTTTGGATGATGAGAAGAAGGTAAGCCTTCTGAATTCCGCCGCGCAGGAACTCTTCAACGAGCCGTATATCTATCTGGTCCATCGTGATATCTGCGATTTGATACCGGAAATGGGAATACCAAAGGGACGGGTGAAAGCGGATTTGTCCAATGTGCCGGTCATGATTAATGGTAAAAAATACCTGATGACCTGGAACTTTTTTTCAGATAAGATGGAGGGGAGCAGTGCTCTGATTCTGAAAAGTTTTGAGGAGATGAGGAATCTCTATGCGCGCTATGGCAGTGAAAGAGTCAGAAAAGCGGAGTTGAAATATAATTTCGATGATATCATCGGTTCCAGCGAAGCAATGAGAAGAATGAAGGAAAAGGCGGGAAAGTTTGCTGAAACAGATTTTCCGATCCTGATCCAGGGGGAGAGCGGCACAGGAAAAGAACTGCTCGCCCAGGCTATTCATCAGGCATCGGGAAGGAAAGAGGAACCGTTCATTGCCTTCAATTGTGCATCTCTCACAGACTCTCTTTTGGAAAGTGAATTATTCGGTTACCATGAGGGCGCATTTACCGGAGCAAGCAGAAAAGGAAAGCCGGGAATATTTGAGATGGCCAGCGGCGGCACACTTTTTATGGATGAGATTGGAGATGTCTCCCTGAATCTTCAGGCAAAGATTCTCAGGGTTCTTCAGGAACAGGAAGTGGTCCGTGTGGGCGGCAGCCAGGTAATCCCCGTGGACGTGCGGATCATATCGGCTACCAATCAGGATCTCTTATCTTTTGTGAAAGAAAAACGGTTTCGGCTGGATTTGTATTACCGTCTGAATACGCTGATTTTACAGACGGTTCCTCTCAGGAACCGGGCAAATGATATTTATGACATGCTCCCATGGTTTTTTAGAAAGAACCATATCAGGAAAAACATACATGAAGATGCTATGAAATTTATGCTTAATTACTCCTGGCCGGGTAATGTCAGGGAATTTCAAAACTGTATTTCCTATCTTTCGATAGTCGAACACGATACAATCCGAGTCGAGGATTTTCCAGAATATATGCTGAGCGAAAAACCGGCGGTCCGGCTTCAGGCTCATTCTGAAATTTCGGCAGAAAACGAGATACTGACTGAATTATACGGATTCAGACTGAAGGGTGAAAAGACAGGGCGGAAGAAGCTTGCAGATAATCTGCAGATGAAAGGGATTCCACTCACCGAGGCGGAAATCCGGGTTTATCTGGAACGGCTGCAAGAGAAGGAGTATGTATCGATTCATAAAGGGCGTGGTGGTACTCAGATTACTTCAAAAGGAATTCATTCCATTGAGAAGGGCAGCGAAAAAATATAAATTGGCTTAATTAAAATGGTTTAATTGGTTATATGCCCAATTAAACCATTTTTTTAATAAAAAGGGGTGAAAAAACATCCTGAAATTCCGGCTTGTTCATTCGGATGAGATAATAATTTGATAGTACTGTCTGGAAAATACTGTCAATAAGGGAAGATATATCAGGCTCTGCATAAGGGAAAAAGAAAAATCAAGGGTAGACATTACAGAGGCGGCCCGTACAGAGATAAAAATTGGCACAGTGTTTGCTTTATATAGGAGTGTAAGCAAAAGGATGCCGATTATGACAGGCTGGTAAAGGGGGGCCAGATCCGGGATGGCAAGGTTCAGGATGTTTTACGGGAGAGGTTGTGTAAAAAATACAAATTTAAGGAGGAAGTATGGAGAAACGTAATAAACAAAATCAAAACGCAGTTCAGGACAAAGACATTGGATTTTTATCATTTACGCCGTTGGTTGTTTTTCTTGTAGTGTATATGGGAAGCGGAATTCTTTTTACAATTATGGGAACACCGGATCCGTTTAAGCAGGTTCCAAGAAACTTTGCCTTACTTTTAGGTGTCGTAATCGCCCTGCTGATGGGTAAGAGGAAACTCGGGGATAAGGTAAACCGGTTCGCCGAAGCGGCCGCGAGCCCGGGTATCATGGTCATGACTCTGGTGCTACTGATGTCCGGGGCATTTTCCTCCACAGCCAAGGCAATGGGCGCCGTGGATGCGACGGCAAGTCTGGGTCTGGCGCTGATTCCCCATCAGTTTCTTGTTGCGGGCCTGTTTCTGATTTCAGCGGTGATATCGACGGCTATGGGAACCTGCATGGGCACCGTAGCGGCCATCGGGCCAATCGCCGTCGGTCTGGCGGAAAGTGCGGGCATTGATATGGCATTTACCCTTTCGGCTGTACTTGGCGGTTCCATGTTTGGTGATAATCTGTCGTTCATTTCCGACACTACCATTGTTGCGACAAGAGGAGCCGGATGTGCGATGAAAGACAAATTCCGGATGAACTTTAAAATTGCTCTTCCGGCGGCAATTGCCACGATGGTGCTTTATGCCGTTATGACAAAGAGTACCGGAAATGTGGATGCATCCTACACGTATGAACTGAGTAAAGTCATTCCGTATCTGGCGGTCCTTGTACTTGCAATGGCAGGACTTGATATAATCGTCGTGCTGATGTGCGGAACAATCCTGGCAGGCGTCATTGGAATCATGTCGGGGAGCCTGACATTAATCACGTTTACGCAGGCGATTGCTGCCGGCTCGTTCGGAATGTTGGAAACGGCCATGATTGGCATTCTTGTGAAAGGCATTATGGGGCTTGTGGAAGATCGGGGAGGAATCAGATGTCTTACCAATCTTGCCAATGCGAAAATTAAAAGCCGTAAGACGGCGCAGTACCTGATGGGATTGATTATCAGCGTCATTGATTTCTTTATTGGAAACAATACGGTCTGTATCCTGATTTGTACCCCGGTCCTGAAACCGATTGCCAGAAAATATAATATCTGTAATAAGCGCTTTGCATCAATTTTAGATGTATTTGCCTGTGTTGTACCAGGACTTTCGCCAATAGGAACAGCGGTACTTCTGGCAATGAGTTATGGAGGTATTTCTTCTCCTCTGGCAGTGATTAAGACAAATTTTTACTGTATGCTGCTGGCGGTATCCATGCTCATCACAATCAGTATGAATTTATATAAAATGCCGGAGGAAGAAAACGGGGACGTTGATTTCTATCCGGAACTCGATGAAGAAACAGCAGCCTGAAGGTTCAATTCGTGAAACGGTCCCCGGCGGACCGTAATGACAGGTGCACAGGAGAAAAGAAGAATGAAAGAGTTCACAGAAAAACATCATGCATGGCTGGTGGGCCGGTTTTATGGACGGCTGATGCAGGAGTGTCCCGACAGGGGAGAGGCCATATTTGTTATGAGTACACAGCGCTATGCGGAACAGCGTGGTTCGCGGATGGCCCAAAGGGCGGTGAGAGACGGAAAAGGATTGAATTTTACTACATACCGTGAGTATGGGGAATGGAAAAATACCGAGACGGTCAAACGGGAAGGCTGCGCGAATGCGGGAGAGACGACGGCCTGGTCTCCGGATCATGTTGAGAAGGTTTATATGTGCCCCTGGGCCGCGCAGTTTAAAGAAATGGGACTAAAGAAATGCGGAACGCTTTACTGCAGGCACGTAGATCAATCGATTGTCAGGGGATTTAATCCATTACTCACATACGAGGTTCCTCAGAGTATGCATGAAAGCGGCTATTGTCTGCAGATATCAAGAGGGGCGGATTTTAGGGAAGGCCAGGTGTTTAACAAACGTACGGAATACCAGAAAACATTCGATTATCATTGCGGACATTGCTATAAGACGTTCCGGGAAATTGTAACAGCCATCCTTGGAGAGCAGGGAGAGCGGATCTCACGCAGCGTATTGCAGGAATTTGGTAAAACATATGGGGAGGAGATGGCGGCCGTTCTTCTTTCATATCAGGATCAGGATTTTAACCTTATCTGAAAAATTATTATGAGCGTGGCAAAATGAAAATCTTGCCAAATTAAAGGGGAGAAGAATTATGAATGTAAAGACAAAAATAAATACGGATGTGCTTGTGATCGGAGGCGGAGGGGCGGCCTGTACTGCGGCCGTCGCCGCCGCCGGCAAAGGAGCGGACGTTACACTTGTATCAAAAGGGAAGATCGGAAACAGCGGAAATACGATTATGATAGGAGGTTCCTATGGAATGGATGGAGCCAGCGCTTATCACAAATTTAAAATTGCCGAGGCAGATCCGGGTTTCACGAAAGAAGATTTGTTCCGTTCCATCTGTAATGACGGCTTTAATCTGAGCGACCAGAATATGGTTGAGCAGTTTGTAGAAGAAAGTCCGGAAATTGTGTACAAAGTAAAACAGTGGGGAGAGGAGGCAGGCCAGCGGTTTAAATTTTACCGTCCCGGAAACTGGGATGTTACGGGAAGAGGAATGGGAACTTCCCTGTTGAAGGGTCTCGAAAAGACCGGCTCGGTTCACATGTATGAGGACGTGGCAATCATCGAACTGCTGAAAAATAAGGAACGTGTAACAGGCGCCGTCGGCCTGGATCTCTACCGCGGCTGTCTGATTCAGTTTGAAGCAAAAGAAGTAGTCTTAGGAACGGGGGGATATCAGCCCTATTCTTTGAAAAATACAAACTCCGATATGACCGGGGACGGTCATGCCATGGCCTACAGAGCCGGAGCGGCTCTGGCGGATATGGAGTTTATGTTGTTTCTCATCACCGCGGTAGAACCCAATGAGATGCGGGGGTCGATCCTGCCGGTCATCTGTACCTTCCGTGATGCCTTTGATTACGATCCGGTGGATCGGGACGGCAGAAAGATCGAAATACCGGAACAGCTCCGGGAAATGGAAAAAACAAGTGAAATGTGCAAGCTGGTACATATTTACTACTATGGCAAGGCCATCAGGGAGGGGCGCGGAACCGACAATGGAGGAATTTATTTTGATTTCCACCGGTTTACGGATGAGGAGATCGATAAGATGTTTGAAGCGCTGATGGATCATTTTGACGGTTTTTATCCCAGAGGAAAATATCATGGAAATGATATTCTTGAATATAAGAGGATTATTAAAGAGAAACGAAGAATCGAGGTGGGATTATCCAGCGAATATAGTGTGGGAGGTATTCTGGTGGATGAAAATATGAGAACCGGTGTACCTGGACTACTGGCAGCAGGGGAATGTGCCGGCGGGGTGTTTGGAGCCAACCGTGTGGCGGACGCTGTGACTGAAATGCTGGTTCAGGGATATAAGGCCGGTGAAGTGGCCGGAGAGGCGGCTTTGACTGAGGAAAAGACGGAGAGTTCAGAAGAATCGGTCAAAGCCGTATTGGAAGGACTGGACAGAAAATTATCGGGAACCGGAGAGATAAGAATCAACAGTGTAATCCGGGAAATGGAGAGCACTTCGGATACGGCCCTGGGACTTTGGCGTGATGAAGAACATCTTAAGGAAGGAATAGAGACATTTGAAAAATTAGAACAGACCCTGGAAGAGGTATATCTGCCAAGTAAGACTTTACTGTATAACCGTGAACTGTTAAGACTTCTGCAGACGGAGAATACACTGCTCTGTACCAGAGTGGCGGCAAAAATGGCCCGTATGAGAAAAGAGAGCAGGGGCCTCCATCTGAGAACGGACTATGAGTATATTGACAATGAAAAATGGCAGGTAAGAATCATGAGCCGTCTGGAAGAGGGACAGGATATTCTTACCACGAGGAAGCCGGTTGTAACAAGAATACCGCTCCGCCCGGCAGAAAAAGTGAACTATGAAACCTTCATTTTGGAGGAAGAACTTGGAATGGCAAACATGGAGGAAAAGTAGATGAATATAAAAGTATACCGTTTTAATCCGGAAACAGATGCGAGCGCTTATTATGATGAATTCCATGTGGAGGTGCGGCCGGAGGACAGAATGACGGTTATGGGACTTCTGGAATATATCGGCAGCGAGTTTGACGGAACTTTAAGTTTTTATATGCACAGCGTCTGCGGTCAGGGAATTTGCGGCCGCTGTGCGGTCAAAGTAAACGGAAAAGTATGCCTGGCCTGTAATACGGTGCTTACCGGCGAGGATGTTGTAATAGAGCCGGCCGGTACGGAGGTAGTGAAAGACTTAGTGGTGCAGAGATGAGAAGAGATGATTTGCGGTACGGTGCATATCTGAGAATTATGGAGCATGAACTGGTTCCGGCGATGGGCTGCACGGAACCCATCGCCGTCGCATACTGCGCGGCAAAGGCAAGAGAGATTCTTGGAGGGATGCCTGAAAAAGTTCTGATTGAGGTAAGCGGGAATATTATAAAGAATGTAAAAAGCGCGGCAATACCTGGAACCGGCGGGCAGAAAGGGATTGAGGCGGCGGCCGCCGCCGGAATCATAGTTGGAGAAGCGGATAGAAAACTGGAGGTTCTTTCTTTGGCGGCGGATTCAGGCATAAGGGAAATTAAGAAGTTTTTGGAAAAGGATGTAATCGACGTGCATCCCTCTTACACAGAACATATTCTGGATATTGCCGTGACGGTTTGGCGGAAAAACCACAGTGCAAAGGTGCGTATTGTGGATGAACATACAAATATTATTTCTGCAGAAAAAGACGGTGAGACTATAGCAGGGGGGACGCTCAGGGAGACAAGCCGCCTCTTGGCAGAATCGGCGGGACAGGGGGATTATTCTCTTCTTACGGTGAATGGTATTTATGATTTTGCCTGTTCCGTAACGGCGGATGACGTCAGGGAAATACTGGGACGTCAGATTAGCTGCAATCAGGCCATTGCAGAGGAAGGGATGTCCGGCCGTTACGGAGCGGCTATCGGAAAACTGCTGATTGAAACGTGCGGAAAAGATGTCAGAACAAGGGCCAGAGCCAGGGCGGCCGCCGCTTCTGATGCAAGGATGAACGGCTGTGAGCTTCCCGTTGTTATTAATTCCGGAAGCGGAAATCAGGGAATTACGGCAAGTATTCCGGTCATTGAATATGCCGCAGAACTGGGCGCGGAGGAAGAAGAATGTCTCAGAGCGCTTGTGGTTTCAAATCTCATCACGCTGCATTTAAAATCAGGCATCGGACGGCTGTCCGCCTATTGCGGAGCCGTGAGTGCGGGAGTAGGAGCCGGAGCCGGGATTGCCTTTCTTCTGACAAAAGAACTGGCAGCTATAGAACATACGGTGATAAATGCACTCGCCATAACAAGCGGCATTGTTTGTGACGGGGCAAAATCAAGCTGTGCGGCGAAGATTGCCACGGCTGTCGATGCAGGAATTTTCGGATTTGAAATGTATCAAAATGGACGGCAGTTTTATGAAGGTGAGGGGCTTGTAGGAGCCGGAGCCGAAAACACAATACACAATATTGGAATTCTGGGCCGCGAAGGGATGCATGAAACGGATAAAAAAATAATCGAGATCATGACCGGGTTTTAATCCCGCTGCTGTAAATGGCGGCATAGATGCACCTTATATGAGGCCGGTAGGGGAGGAAGAAAGGAGCATGAACAATGATAGGGCGGTTATTGGATCAATATTATGGAGAAATTGTGAGGCTGCGTCATGAGCTTCACCGTTTTCCTGAACTGGGGCATCAGGAAGAGAAAACCACGGAAACAATCCGCAGGTATCTTCAGCAGGCCGGAGTAGAGATACTGGAGTATTCCTTAAAAACAGGAGTTGTTGCCAGAGTCCTGGGTAGGGTTCCCGGAGAAACACTGGCAATCAGAGAAGATATTGACGCATTACCGATTGAAGAGAATACGAAAAGCACATTTGCCTCAGAACGCAGCGGTATCTCCCATGCCTGTGGACATGATATCCACACGGCAGCGCTGCTTTTGACGGCCAGGGTGTTAAATGAAGTAAAGGACAGATTATGCGGGACACTCCTTCTCATTTTTCAGCCGGCGGAAGAGACGTGTGACGGAGCGGCGGAAATGCTTGCCGCCGGGGTACTGAAAAAACATCCTGCCGACCAGTTGATCGGACTTCACTGCAGCCCATCCGTTCCGCTGGGAAAGATGGGGGTTATCTCAGGCATTAATAATGCCGGTTGTGATGTGGTAAGGATAGAAATAAAGGGGAAAGGGGGACATGGGGCCCATCCGGAGGATTGCATTGACCCAATCATAGCGGCGGGAGTTCTTTTGACACAGATGCAGACACTAATCAGCCGTGAAATCAGCCCATGTGAGTCCGCCGTTCTAACATTCGGACAGATAGCCGCGGGGACGGCGCCCAACATCATTCCGGAATGCGCGGAGTTATATGGAACGCTGCGTACGCTCAATCCGGAGATTCGGGCCAGGTTAAAGGCGGCTGTTCCCCGCATGGCGGACGGCTGCTGTAAAAGCATGCGGGCAAGCTGTCTCGTAGAGTTTGAAAGAGGGATGCCTCCTCTGATTAATGATCCGGAGTTGTCGGAGCGCTTTGCCGCTGCTTCTGAGAAAATTCTGGGAAAAAATTCGGTTGTACGGCTTTCGGTTCCATCCATGGGCTCAGATGATTTTTCCTGCCTTTTGGAGCAGTGCAAAAACAGGGGCGGTCAGTTCCTGATCGGAACGCGCGATCAGCAGAAACCGGAGACAGGGATAGGACTTCATAGCGGAGCCAATGTTTTTCCCGATGAGGCGATAGGATATGGGGCTGCCGTGCTTTGCCAATATGCTTTGGATACGTTAAAAAGGCAGGAATAAAAATTTGGGTTAAAAAGAGGGCTGAAACAAAAAGAATGGCTCATTACAGGAGGAAAATGTAATGGAAGAAAAGATGGAAAAACAAATCGGTAATCTCCAGGATTGTTGGAGCATTCTATATATCAAGCTTGCCAAAACTTTGGCAGATGCGGATCCCGTGGAGGGGGAAGCGGCCGTACGTGAAGCCGTTCGCCGCTTTGGAAGAGACAGAGGGGAAAAACTCAGGCTACGTCATGAGAGCTGCGGATTGAAAATCAACCTGGAAAATTTGTTCACCTATTACGATCTTCCCGGCGATCCCAGGTTCAAAAGAAGAAAAATCCGGTTAAATCCACAGGAGAGACTGTCCGACACCCTGGTTTGTCCCATTGCCCAGCTCTGGAAAGATACCGGGGAACGGGAACTTGGCCGCGTTTACTGTGAAGAATTTCACCATGCGATGTTTGGAAGTTATGCGAAAAAGGCTCAGATCGATTTGGCGAAAACGTTGACACAGGAGGGAGATGACTACTGCTGTTTTGCGGTATATTTAAGACCGGCTAATATGAATCGGGAGGAGAGGAAAGAGGCGTTTGCCGAATTTGATCCGGACTACCGGTTTCCGGCTGATTTCAGCTACGATGAGGGAACGCATCGGAGCGGTTTTAATATGCTGTGCATCAAACTCGGATATTATCTGGTGCAGCAGGCAATCGAAGTTCTGGGGGAAGCAGGAAGAGAAGCGGCAGCCAAAGGCCTGAATGATACGGCAGAAGCTTACGCCGGATTTATGAAAGCCGGAAGTCGTGATGTGGGACAGGAACTGAGTGAAACATTCCTGAAAGAAAACTGTCCTTTGTCTTCTGCTATGAGTGATGATGAGTTGTGGAAAGAATATAATAGCAAAGACGTGACGGAACTGTTTGAAAAAGAGTTTTACAACCGATTTTCCGTCTTACTGAATATGGAAATACAAAATGGATAATCGCGTTTTACAATCCGCCCGTTCCGTGATAAACTGTCAAAAGAAGAAAAACAGTTAGAAGGAACGGACAAGGGAGAGTAAGGCAGATGAAGAAACTGGCGGTCGGCATTCTGGCTCATGTGGATGCGGGAAAAACTACATTATCGGAAGCAATGCTGTACACGGGCGGAGCCGTCCGAAAGCTGGGAAGAGTGGATAAGGGCGACGCTTTCCTGGATACCTATGAGCTGGAAAAGAAGAGGGGAATCACCATATTTTCCAAACAGGCCATGCTGCGGTGGGGAGAGATGCAGGTTACACTTTTAGACACCCCGGGGCATGTGGATTTTTCGGCCGAGATGGAGCGAACCCTACAGGTGCTGGACTATGCGATTCTTGTAATCAGCGGCACGGCGGGGGTGCAGGGCCACACGCAGACGCTCTGGCGGCTCCTTGCAAGATATGGAATTCCTACTTTTCTTTTTGTCAACAAGATGGACCTTGCGGACGTAAGAAAAGAGGATATTTCCCTGGAACTGAAAAAGAAGCTGGACGGGAACATTGCGGATTTCAGTGAACAGGGAACGGAGAGCTTTTATGAAAATCTGGCCACATGCAGCGAGACGGCGCTTGAGCAGTATCTGGAGAGCGGGCAGATAGCTCCGGCGGATGTGGCGGAAATGATCCGGGCGCGGGAAGTATTTCCGTGCTTTTTCGGATCGGCGCTCAAACTGGATGGAATAGAAGAATTTCTAAAAGGCATGGAAGATTACATGCTTATGCCGGAATATCCCTCACAGTTTGGCGCCAAGGTATTTAAAATTGCCAGGGATAACCAGGGAAACAGGCTGACCTATATGAAGATTACGGGAGGCCGTCTGCAGGTAAAAGATTTAATAGACGAGGAAAAAGTCAATCAGATCCGCGTCTATTCGGGTGATAAATTTGAGGCGGTAAAAGAGGCGGATGCAGGAACGGTCTGTGCGGTGACGGGACCTGCAAAGACTTCGCCCGGAAGAGGAATCGGGATAGAAGCGGCTTCGGCCATGCCGATTCTGGAACCCGTCCTCACATACAGAATACAGCTTCCGGAGGAGGTGGACGCCGCCGTCATGCTGCCGAAACTTTTACAGCTCGAAGAGGAGGAGCCGGAGCTTCATATCACCTGGCAGGAAGAACAGAAAGAGATCCATGCCCAGATTATGGGGGAAATCCAGATGGAGATCTTAAAGAGCCTGATTGCCGAACGGTTTGGAGTACGGATTGAGTTTGGCGGACGAAGCATTGTATACAAGGAGACGATTCAGAATACGGTGGAGGGAGTGGGACATTTTGAACCGCTCCGCCACTACGCCGAGGTCCATTTGTTAATGGAACCGGATGAACCGGGAAGCGGCCTGTCCTTTGCGGCGGCCTGCAGTGAGGATGTGCTGGACCGGAACTGGCAGAGACTGGTGTTGACCCACCTGGAAGAAAAAGAGCATAAGGGAGTGCTGACCGGTTCTCCGATAACGGATATGAGGATTACGCTGATGTCGGGGCGCGCCCATCTGAAACACACGGAGGGCGGGGATTTCAGGCAGGCGGTTTACCGGGCCGTGCGCCACGGACTGATGCAGGCCGATTCGGTCCTTCTGGAGCCGATTTACGATTTCCGGCTGGAGGTGCCTGAAAAATTGCTGGGCCGGGCGATGACGGATGTGGAACGGATGCATGGAACATTTGAACCTCCGGCGCTGGAGGGAGAGTATGCGGTCCTTACCGGAAATGCCCCGGTGGCCTGCATGGACGGATACCAGCAGGAGGTGACGGCCTATACCGGCGGACGGGGACGCCTTAGCTGTGCGCTTAAGGGATACGCTCCCTGTCACAATGAGGAGGAAGTGATTGAGGCCATCGGTTATGACGCGGACGGCGATACGGACAACCCGTCCGGTTCCGTTTTCTGCGCCCACGGCGCCGGATTCGTTGTAAACTGGGATGAGGTGGAGGATTATATGCATCTGGAAAGCTGCCTTCCCCCCGAAATTGTGGAGAACAATGGGGAACAGCCGCAGTCCGGTGGAAAAAGAGCGGGAAAGAGGGGAAAAGCCGGTACGGAGACGGAAGAAATGTGGATAGGAACGGATGAGATAGATGCGATCCTTGCCCGCACGTATAATGCCAATAAACGTGATAAATCCGGTGTATCCAGACGACGCTGGGGAGGCTGCGGCAGCTCGTCGTCCGGGGCATCAGCACCAGCAGGAACCTCGTCGTCCGGGACTTCCGCAATACGGCCCCATGGAAAAGCGGAGGCCAGGGAAGAGTACCTGCTGGTGGACGGATACAATATCATTTTTGCGTGGGAGGAACTGCGGGAGCTGGCCGACCGGAATATGGACAGCGCCAGGGGAAAACTTCTGGACATCCTGTGCAATTACCAGGGCGCCAAAAAGTGCCAGGTGATCGCCGTCTTCGATGCATACCGTGTGCAGGGGCATGCCACGGAATTCCTGGATTACCACAACATCCATGTCGTTTATACAAAGGAGGCCGAGACGGCGGACCAGTATATCGAGAAATTTGCCCATGAAAATGCCGGAAAATATCATGTGACGGTGGCTACCTCGGACCGCCTGGAACAGATTATCATACGCGGCCAGGGATGCCGCCTGATGTCGGCCAGGGAATTTGAGGAGGAGATAGGCCGGATGAATGAGCAGATCCGCCAGGATTTTGAGGAGAAGAAGACGGGAGAAAAGCAGTACATGACCGACTTTATTTCCGAGGAAGTGATGAAGAAGATGAAAGAAGGGATGACGGAAAACGACTGAGTTTTCTATCATAATCGGCTAACGCAGAATCCGTTTCCGCCATTTTGCACAGATGCCCCGGCATAAGACAAAAACTGTCATATGCCGGGGCCGTTTTACGCACCGTAACTGCGTTTTCATTATAACAGTTCTAAATTCATTCTTTATAATTCCAGATGTGAGCCAGGATATCTTTTAAAACCAGGCCCGCGTCCAACTCGCTGTATCCGTATTCTTCCTTCAGACGATTCAGCATTTCCCTGAGCGGGGTAGAATAGTCCTTTATTGTAACCTGCTGCTGATAGGTAAGCAGAACCGGGTATTTTTTACCCCAGGCCTTTGTCCAGTCCACTTTTTTGTGAATCTCTTCGCCGGTGTCTTCAATGACCCGTTCGATCTCTTTCAAATCTGCGTCAAATTCAATCAGTTCGTCCAAAGATAAATGATACAGGACCGCAAGTCTCTTGGACTGCCGGATGTCGGGCAGAGTCTCGTCCGTTTCCCATTTGGAAATGGTCTGCCTGCTGACTCCCAATTTTTCCGCTACTTCCTCCTGGGACAGTCCGGACCGTTTTCTTGCGTTAAATAAACTGGTTCCTAAGTTCATAAATTTCACCTCCAAATCAAGTATGATATAAGTATAGGGACAGAGGAAAAGAAAGTCTATCAATTATATCTTGAACTTCCGCGCTTATTCTTAACATGGTTTGAAGGCGCCGATACCCCGGTAAGTGACGATGAAAGGAAAAAGGGGAACGAAAAGGAATCTCCACTCCAACCGGAGCCTGTTAAATGTACAGCTCAAATTTATCTCCCACGATCAACTGCAGTGACCGGTGGGAGGGCGTCCCGTCCGCATCGTTGGAAAGGCTGGCAATCGAAATAAGCGGGTAGCCGGGGGAGAGGGACAGGTATTTGGCCTGTTCGTAGGTGGCGTACACAAGTTTGATTACCTTATAGCTGCTGTTGGTGAATTTTATGCCGTATTTTTCCGACAGGATAGAGAGCAGGGAGGCATTGTTTAAATCTTCATCGAGCAGGAAGGAAAAACGCTCGGGAAAACGTGAAAACTCGATGGCCACCGGGACTGAGTTCGCATACCGGATACGTTCCAAAACAATTACCCTGGATCCGGGCGGAAGCTTTAAGGCCTCCTGATCTTCCTCCGTGGCCTCTTCGATCACAGACTTGATGGTCTTAGCACCGGGCGTCTGGTTGGTTGCCTGGCAGATCTTTGTGAAGCTGGTGTTATGGGCGATGTCACGGCGCAGCATGACCATGGAGATGAAAGTTCCCTTTCCGCGCTCACGCACCAGCAGATTTTCCTTTTCCAGTTCTTTTAAAGCTTTCCGTACCGTGATACGGCTCACCTTGTATAAATCACACAATTCCAATTCCGTGGGGATCTTCTGCCCGCGTTTGTATACTCCGCTCTCTATATCCTTTCGAAGCTGCTCGGTCAATTGAAGATAGAGGGGAAGGATATTGTCATTTTTCAACTCCATAAGAACGCTCCATTCTTTAAGTAATATAATTCCCAGCTTTTGGAATAACTTTATAATACATGATAAGAAAAGAAAAAGCAACAGAAAACGCTCCGGCATGATAGAAAGCAGGGGGATGAATAAGAACACAATGATAATAAAGAAATAAAAGGTGATATAGTGATACAATCGTTAGATTTTTAATAGAAAAAGTATGAGATGAAAAGAAACTCTAAAATTATATCCTTGTTTTCATGAAATACCGTTGACAAATATAGTATGCAAAGTTATAATACAATACATAACAAATAAGAGGATTTTACATAATTGGAAAAAGAACAAAAAACAACGAAGGAGGCATGGTGATGTGGCTGGAACAGATGTTTGGCGTGCAAAAGCCGATCATAGCATTACTGCATTTGAGGGCACTGCCGGGCGACCCGAAGTACGGACAGAATGACAGTATGGAGAGGGTAACCGAAATTGCAAAGGAGGAGCTGCGCGCGCTGCAGGACGGAGGGGTGGACGGGATTTTATTCGCCAATGAATTCAGCCTGCCTTACCAGCATAAAGCGGATTACGTGACCGTTGCGGCGATGGGAAGAATTATTGGGGAATTGCGGGACGAGATACGTGTTCCTTATGGAGTGAACGTGGTGCTCAATCCGATGGCGACCATTGAGCTGGCGGCAGCGGTGGATGCCCGGTTTGTGAGAAATACCTTTACCGGGGCCTATATTGGGGAGAGCGGAATTACCGATACCGATGTCGCCAATGTGATGAGAAGGAAGAGACAACTGGGACTGGAACATTTGAAAATGCTGTTCAAGGTGAATCCGGAATCGGATGTCTATATTGCGCAGCGTGATATTTCCCAGATTACAAAGTCCATGATCTTCCATTGTTTCCCGGACGGACTCTGTGTTTCGGGAAGCAGCGCCGGTTCGGAAACCGACGGGGAGATCCTGCAGGATGTGAAGAAGGCGGCCGGAGATATTCCCGTATTCTGTAACACGGGATGTAACCGTGAAAACATCACGGACAAGCTGAAGACGGCGGACGGCGCTTGTGTGGGAACCGCATTTAAGGCGGAGGGGCGTTTTGAAAACTACGTGGATGCAGGACGGGTAAAAGCGTTTATGGAGTCTGTGATTGAATACAGGAAGACGCTGTAGGGCATTACGTGCGATGCAAAGAGGAGAGGAGGAGCTGTATGGAGCATCCGGTTTCCTGCTATATGGGGATTGACATCGGCACATCGGGCACAAAGGGCGTTATCATCGGGCCGGACTGCGGGATTATTGCGGAATACCACGTCGCCCATGAGATAGAAAATCCAAAACCCAACTACTATGAGCATGACGCGGAGAATGTCTGGTGGAAGGAATTCTGCGAGGTATCAAGAGAGCTGATCCGGATGGCCGGAATTGACAGCGGGGCGATTGCCTGTGTTGGAGCCAGTACACTGGGGGCCGATTGTCTTCCCGTAGACGAATCCTGCAGACCCCTGCGGAAAGCAATTTTATACGGGATTGATTCCCGTTCCCAGCAGGAGATAGCGGACCTGACCGGATACTATGGGGAGAAGCGTGTAAAGGAGCTGTTCGGACGGCCTGTCTGTTCCGGCGACGTGGCGGCGAAGATTTTATGGATCAAACATAATGAGCCGGAGATATATAAAAAAACGTATAAGTTTTTGACCGGTTCTTCCTTCATCACGGCCAGGCTGACGGGAAACTATGTAGTAGATCAGTTTTTGGCCCAGGCCTCATTCCGCCCGTTATACCACATGGATGGACGTGTCAATGAAGAAGAATGCAGGAGGTTCTGCAGGCCGGATCAGATTGCACGCGCGCAGCCGGTCCACGCGGCGGCCGGGACGGTGACGGCCCGGGCGGCGGCAGCGACGGGGCTTAAGGAAGGAACGCCTGTTATTACGGGAACGGGCGATTCGGCGGCGGAGGCGGTCAGCACGGGGGTCCTGAATCCGGGTGATATGATGCTGCAGTTTGGTTCCACATTGTTTCTGTACTATTGCTCGGATCACCTGATCATGGATGACCGTGTGCGGGGAAATAATTATCTGATTCCGGGCACGTTCAGCGTGGCGGGCGGAACCAATACGGCTGGGACTCTGACCGGATGGTACCGCGATGTTCTGTTTCAGGATGCGGTTACCGAAGAGAAGCGGACAGGGCGGAACGCGTATGAGATTATGCTGGATGGAATTGAGGAGATTCCCCCCGGATCGGACGGACTGATTACTCTTCCGTACTTTGCCGGAGAGAGGACTCCGATCAACGACCCGAATGCCAGAGGCGTTCTTTTTGGACTTAAGCTCACCCATGACCGGCGGCACATGTACCGTTCTGCGCTGGAGAGTATCGGTTATTCGGTGGGACAGCATCTGAATGCACTGAGGGAGAACGGTCTGCCGATTAAGAAGGTGATGGCCGTGGGCGGCGGGGCGAAGAATATTCCCTGGATGCAGATGATTTCCGATATCTGCGGAGTGACGATCCACATTGCGGAGGTGACCACCGGCGCGGCCTATGGCGATGCGCTGATGGCGGCGCTGGGAGCCGGGCGGTTTCGGGACTTTGATGAGCTGGGTGAGGTGATCCGGATTGGCAGAGTGCTGGTTCCGGACGGCGTAAAACATGAGATTTATAAGCCGTACTGCAGGATATATGATGCCCTGTATCAGAATACGAAAGAATTAATGCACCTTTTATAAGAAGTCTATGCAGCGGAAAGGATAGCGGGAGAGATATCGTGGAAAATTTGGAAATCAACTATATGATGCAGGAAGAAACATAAAAGGAACATAAAAGGAACAGGAGATAAGGGAGGAGGTGCGGCGTGCTGGAAGTGATGAATAGGTTAGCGGGGATGAACTGTCATTATATCCGTCACAGCTTCGATTATTTTCTGGATAAGATGTCCGGGCTGGGCATCCGCAATATCGAGCTTTGGGGAGCATCTCCCCACTTCTACGTGCCGGACTGCGGCGCGGGGGAGGCGGCCCGGATCAGAAGGAAGATAAGGGAGAGGGGGTTAAATTTAATTTGTTTTACCCCTGAGCAGGTTACCTATCCGGTCAATATAGCTGCGAGGGAGAGCACACTCAGAAGAAGGAGCGCGGATTACTACTTAAAAGCCGTCAGGCTGTGCGGGGAATTGGGGACGGGGCGCATGCTTCTGACACCCGGATGGGGATATCTGGACGAGCCGAAGGCCGAGACGTGGAAACGGTCTGCCGAGGCAATCGGGGAGATTGCGGAGCAGGCGGAACGAGAAGGGGTTACCATCCTGCTGGAGCATCTGACCCCGGCCAGTTCCAACTTGATTAACTGCGCGGAGGACTTAAACCGGATGTGCCGGGAGATTTCGTCGCCTGCGTTAAAGGCAATGGCCGATACGGTGCAGGTGCAGGTTGCGGGAGAAGAGATTGAGGAATATTTTGATGTTTTGGGAGAAAATCTCCGTCATATCCATATCGCCGACGGAACTCCGGGCGGCCATTTGGCTCTGGGTGACGGGACGATTCCCCTGAGACGGATGCTCGGCGGTATCGTGTGCAGGGGATATTCCGGCTTTCTCACGATGGAGATTGCGGATCGGCGGTATTTTGCGGAGCCGGAAGAAGCGGACCGCAGATCCCTGCAATGGATTTTACGATATACAGGAGAGGAGGAAGCCGGATGGAAAGAGCCTTTAATCCGCCGGACGGATTAGTGAAATGCCGGAAATTGTTAGATGGGGCGGCGATGGCCGCAAGGGCGGCCGGAGCGGTTTGTTCCTTTATCTTTATTACGATTCTATTTATCCAGGTAATGCTGCGCTATTTGTTCAACAGCCCAATCTATGGGATTGAGGAGACGGTTATTGCTTTGATGGTCTGGTACTCCTCGCTGGGCGCGGCCGTTGTTTATTGGGAAAAGGGACACGCAAGTATTATCTATTTTTTAAAATTTATGCCCAGTTTTATCCAGATCGGGATTAGACACCTGTCAAACCTTATCGTTCTTGTCACATCGGCAGTTTTCGTGTATGGCGGAATCGGACTGTTCCGGATTCAGAAAAACACCATGCCGGTGGGAGGACTGTCGATTACCAGAGCATATTACTACGCGCTGCCGATTATTGTGATGGGGATACTGCTGGTTTTATTTTCGGCTTATGACACGGTAGAGTTTCTGGTTATGCCAAAGGATATCTATCTGAAAGAAATCCGCGAGGAGGAGGGTGGTCTGATTGAGTAGCACAGCATTTGTATGGGCGGTTTTTATCTTGTTTGTGGTTTTAATTTTGCTGGAGGTACCGATTCCGTTTGCAATGCTCGGGTCCAGCCTGCTGTTTGCCGTCAGGCACCACGAAAGCTTTGTAATGTTTGCCCAGAAGACGGCCAACTCCTTTGCCGACTATTCGCTCCTGGCCGTTCCGGCGTTTATGTTTGTCGGCTGTGCCATGAATGAGATAGGTTTCAGCGACAGGATATTCGACGTGGCGAAAAAGGGGATAGGACATATTCCCGGAGGTCTGGGACATGCAAATATTCTGGCCAGCATGATTTTTGCCGGAATGTCCGGCTCTGCCATGGCGGATGCGGGAGGCCTGGGGGCCATCGAGGTCAAGGCCATGCGGGACGCGGGTTATGACGAGAACTTTTCCGTGGCCGTAACCGCCGCGTCATCCAGTATCGGGCCGATTATTCCGCCCAGCATTAACTTTGTGGTCTGGGGATTCATCGCCCAGTGTTCTACGCTGTCCCTTTTTCTGGCAGGTGTGCTTCCCGGCATCTTAATGGGAGTATCCATGATGATATATACCTATGTTGCCGTAAAATATCTTCATGTGAAGGCGCCTCTGTACCGGAAAGCGACAGCAAAGGAGTTTCTTCACTCGCTCTGGAGGGGACTTCCCGCTCTCGGAGCGCCCGCCATTCTCATCGGCGGAATCATGACGGGTATTTTTACACCTACGGAGTGCGGAGTAGTCGGGTGCGTCTATGTGGTGATTCTGGCGTTCTGCTATAAGAAGATGTCGTTTAAAACGGCCTGGATCATCCTGAAAAATACACTTTCCACCACTGCCATGACCATGTTCCTGTGTGCGACGGGAGCGGTGTTTAACTGGATGATTATCACCAGCGGCCTGATGGATCAGCTTTCTTCCCTGTTACTGATGATCCCAAACGCCTATATCGTGATGCTTCTGCTGAACCTGATCCTGCTGTTGATGGGCTGTTTCATGGGAAGTATGTCGGTACTGATTATGATGGCTCCGCTTCTCATCAACCTGGCCAATGCGCTGGGGCTCAGCCTGGTTCATATCGGAGTTGTGGCTGTCCTGAACCTGACGATTGGCCTGATTACGCCGCCTATGGCTCCGGCCCTGTTTATCGCGGCAAAGACGGCGGGCGTTTCTTTTGATAAAGCGTTAAAACAAACGATTCCATTTTTAATTCCACTGGTCATCACCCTGCTGCTTATTACATTCATTCCGGATATTGTGCTCTGCATACCGAAACTGATGAAGGTGGCAGTATAGATTGAATGGGGAACGTTACATAAAAACAGCGGCGGCAGTAGCCGATAGAAAAAATAAGGGAGGTATTACATATGAGAAAATTATGGAGCACAGCATTAATTACGGTATTGTCATCTATGGCACTGGCAGGATGTCTGCCAAGCCAGCCGGCAGCAACAAAGGCTCCCGAAGCGGAGCAGTCGGGGGAGGAGTCCCCGGGTGCGGCGGAATCTGAAAAAGAGGAGGCAGCGGGGGAGGCTGCTTCGGGGAAAGAACTTGTTATCAAGGTAGGAGCTTCCTCCGGGCCGACGCAGCCGGCCGGAATGGCGGGTCAGAAAATCGCTGATCTGGTGAATGAACGTCTGAAGGGGCAGGTGAAGATTGAATATTATCCGGGTGAGCAGTTGGGTAATGAGACAGCCATGCTGGAAAATATGCAGGTGGATTTACAGCAGGGAATGTTTAACTCCTTTGACACCTATGCCAATATTGCCAAGGATCTCAACATAATGAGTATGGCCTTCGCCTTTGAGAGCAAGGAACATCTGTACAATTATCTGGAGTCGGATCTTGCAAAACCGGCATTTGACACGCTGGAGAAGAACGGAATCCATGTGGTTGCCTACAAATTCCAGAAGAATCCGAGGGCTATTTTCGGTAAAAAACCTCTGACCGATGCGGCCAGCCTGAAGGGCGTGAAATTCCGCATCCCGAATATCCCAATCTGGGAAAAGAACTTCAGCACGCTGGGAGCCGTTCCGACGATCACATCCTGGGCGGAGTATCCGCTCGCCATGATGCAGGGCGTAGTAGACGCGGGAGAGTGTTCCTATGAATCCATCAATGCCCTGAAGCTGCATCAGTCGGCTCCCTACATATCCCTGGTGGATTACGCCTATCCCCTGGAATGTTTCACACTGAATATGCAGACCTGGAACAAGCTGAGTGACGAACAGAAACGGGTAATAGAGGAATGCGCGGCCGAGGTGGAAGTATGGTTCAGCGATTATGTAAGAGAGCAGTGGGAAGAGGACAAGAAGGTAATCGAATCAGAGGGAGGAAGCTTTGTGGAATTTGACAAACAGTCCTTTATTGATGCGATGGCCCCGCTGGCTCCGGAGCTGGAGGCGGACGGATACTGGGAGACAAAGGATCTGTATAATAAAGTGCAGGCTTTAAAATAGTCTGCGCGACAGGCGGGAGGTACCAAGATGGGATATATGATAGGAGTTGACGTAGGGGGCACGTTTACCGATTTTTCTCTGTTCGACGCCGGGACGGGAAAGCTTGAAAATTTTAAGCGCAGTTCCACACCCGAGGATCCGTCCAGGGCGATCGTGGAAGGAATTCGGTCCATACTGGAGGGGGAAGGTATCTCGGCAGAGGACGTGACCTACCTGGCGCATGGGACAACGGTTGCAACCAACGCGCTGATTGAGAAAAAGGGCGCGAAAATGGGTCTTATCACAACGGAAGGTTTTAAAGATCTGATGGAGATTGGCTGGCAGAAGCGTCCCTCCCTTTATAACCTGCTGAAAGAAAAGCCGGAGAGCCTGATACCAGAAGGATTAAAATGCGAGGTGTCCGAGCGTATCGTCCATGACGGGTCCGTGAAGGTTCCCCTGAATGAGGAGGGAGTGCGGCGCGCAGTCAGGTACTTGAAAAAGCAGGGAGTCAAATCGATCGCCGTTTGCACGCTGTTCTCATTTTTAAATCCGGTTCACGAAAATCGAATTGAGGAGATTGTGAGGGAGGAGTATCCGGAGTGTTACGTGACGGCATCCAACAAGCTGATTTCCGAGTTCCGCGAATATTCACGTATGAGCACAACGGTGTTAAATTCTTATCTCGGACCGGTGATGGAAACCTATGTCCACAATTTTGAAAAATCCATCCGGGATGCCGGTATTAAAGCGTCGCCCTATGTGACCCAGTCCAACGGCTCCATTATTTCCATCTCGGAAACGGTGGACTGCCCAATCAAGACGGCCGTATCAGGGCCGTCCGCCGGGGTAATCGGCGCCGTATTCATTGGAAAACAGTGCGGAGAAGATAAGATTATTACTTTTGATATGGGCGGCACCAGCATCGACGTCAGCCTGATCGAGAATGGAAAGGCAAAACTCTCCAACGAGAGGCTCGTAGAGGGGTATCCGGCCCGGATTCCCATGATTGATATCATCACCCTGGGAGCCGGGGGCGGATCCATCGCCCGGATCGACGAGGGCGGAGCATTGAAGGTGGGGCCGAGAAGCGCAGGCGCGACTCCGGGACCGGCCTGCTATATACGGGGAGGGGAATATCCCTGCGTGACGGACGCGAATATTGTACTGGGGAAACTGAACCAGCAGAGAATCCTGGGAGGGAGCATGGAGGTCAGTCTGTCACTGGCCGAACAAGCGATAAAAAAACATATCTGCGAACCGTCCGGACTGTCGCTTAAGGAAGCGGCCGCGGGCATTATATCCGTGGTAAACTCAAATATGATGAGGGCGATCCGGGTGGTTTCGGTAGAGCGCGGTTATGATGTGAGGGAATTTACCCTGATGGCGTTTGGTGGAGCCGGTCCACTCCATGCCTGCGAGGTTGCTAGGGAAATGGGCATCCGGAACGTGCTGATGCCTCCATCCCCCGGAACCCTGTGCGCGCTGGGACTTCTGATGGCGGATACCCGCTTTGATTTGAGCCGTTCCCATATTATGCTTGCCAGGACCGAAAACCTCAGCCGGGTGAATGAGATCTTTGAGAGTCTGCTCAAGGAAGGAAACGCCCTGCTGGACAAGGAGGGAATCGCGGCGGAAAAGAGGATGTTTGAGGCGGTGGTGGAATGCCGCTATAACCGGCAGAACTATGAGATACCGATCCCCATATCCCTTCCCTTCGATCAGAGAGCAATGGAGCGCATGATTGCGGCGTTCCATCTGGAGCATGAAAGTTCCTACGGGTATCATAATGAGGAGACGGAGATCCAGATGGTCAATTACAGGCTGGGTGCGATCGGACTGATCGAGAAGCCGGATTTGAAAGAAGAACCGGAGGCGGAAGGGGCGAAAGCGCCGGAGCCTGCAGCGGAACGGTTTGTCCTTTTCGACGGAGAGGAGGACTATACAGCGACCCGGGTATATGACCGGAATCAGATTATGCCGGGATGTACGATTGAAGGGCCGGCGATAATTGAGCAGATGGATTCGACCTGTGTGATTCCTCCGGGATGGAGCGCTTACACGGACGGATATCGCAATATCAGGGCAAGAGACACGGGAGGCGGAGCATATGAAGCGTAAAGTGGATGCGGTAACAGTTGAAATTGTGGGAAATCTGCTGCTCTCCATTGCCGAGGAGGTGGGCGTTGCGCTGATCAAGAGCGCCTATTCTACCAATATCAAGGAGCGGAGAGATATTTCCACGGCGATGTTTGACCCGGAGGGCAACATGGTGGCTCAGGCGGAACATGTCGCCATGCACCTGGGTTCCCTGCTGGAAATCGTCAAATCAGTCTATAAGAAATATCCGAAAGAAACGATCCGTCCGGGAGATATGTTTATCGGAAATGACCCGTACAACGGCGGCGGAACGCACCTGCCCGATATCACGGTCGCGGCTCCCGTCTTTGCGGACGGCGAAATCATCGGCTGGACGGCCAACTGCGCCCACCACAGTGATGTGGGAGGGAAGGTTCCGGGATCCACTCCCGGAGATGCGGTCAGCCTGTTCCAGGAGGGGCTTAAGATTCCCCTGTCCCATGTCTGCCGTGCGGGAGAAGTACAAAATGAGATTATTGAGTTCATTATGGGCAACAGCCGGATCCCCCACGAAAGATTCGGGGATCTGCAGGCGCAGATAGCGGCAAATAAGATAGGGGTCAGAAGACTTACGGAGGCGTATTCCCGATATAAGACACTGTTGGTGGACAGTATGTATGAGCTTCAGGACTATGCGGAGCGCCGCCTGCGGGCCGGGATCAGCCGTTTGCCGGATGGAGTTTATGAATTCGAGGATTACATGGATGATGCGGGCGAGGCATGCCCGGAACCGATCTGCATCTGTGTGCGGATTACGGTGGAAAAGGATCAGCTTTCCCTTGATTTTAGCGGGACTCATGAGCAGGTGAACGGGCCGATTAATCTGACCTTTAACGGACTCCTGGCGACGGTTTTCTATACTTTAAAGGCGCTGATCGATCCGGAAATTCCGTCGAACGCCGGAATCTGCCGCGCTCTGGAAGTCTATGCGGAACCGGGCCTTATTGTTAATTCAATCAGCCCCGCGCCGGTCGGAGAGCGGATCGATACGGCCATGAGAGTGGCGGATGTAATCTTCGGAGCGCTGGCTCCGGCGGTTCCGGAACGGGCCATGGCCGGCTGTAACAGTTCCTGCACATCGGCAACCTTCAGCGGAAACGATCCGGAGGACAAGGAGCATTACTACGTCTATCTTGAGACCATTGCGGGAGGCTCCGGGGCTCACCGCCACGGGGACGGCCTGAGCGGGGTGCAGGTTCACATGACCAATACCTCCAACCTGCCGATCGAGGCGTTGGAGATGGAGTTTCCCCTGGTGCTGGTCCGGCGCTACTCCCTACGGACAGACAGCGGCGGCCCGGGAAAATACCGCGGAGGACTGGGGATTGAGAGAGTCTTTGAGGCGGTCTGCGACGATTTGTCTTTCACGGGTCTTGGAGACAGGCAGAAGATTGCTCCCTGGGGAATTGAGGGCGGAGAAGCCGGTTACGGCGGCGCCCAGTATCTGATCAAGAAAGGGCAGGAGCCGGTCCGTCTCCCGTCGAAGAGTACGGGAATCCAGGTAAACTGCGGCGATGTCATCGTGGTCCGGACTCCGGGAGCCGGTGGATTCGGACCGGCCGGAGAGCGGAATCGGGAGGCTGTGTTGAGGGATGTCAGGGAAGGAAAGGTTTCCCCGGAGCGGGCAAGGGAAACCTATGGTGTTGAGATAGAAGAGAGAGACGGCTTTTACTATGCTGCGGACGGATCCACAACTGCGGATTGAAGGCGGATTAGGACAACTCACAATATACTTTTTCCGGTCATAGGATACTAAGAGCAAAGATTGAAAATAACTCCAAAACGTTTTGCGTCTGAGCGGAGCGAAAGGAATTGATAGAAAGATGGCAGTTTACAGTGATTTAAGTATTAACACGAAAGCCTATCTGGATTGCTATTACAGTATCCTGAATGAAATGATGGAGCAGATGACGTCTGCTCCTCAGGCTGGAAGCATATCGGGAAATTTTATTGTACAGATGATGCCGCACCACCGGGCGGCGATTAAAATGTCTGAAAATCTTCTGCGTTACACAACCTATATTCCACTTCAAAATATGGCGCTGAATATCATAGCCGAACAGAAAAAAGGCATAGAGAATATGAAAAAGGTATATCCCTGCTGCTGTACGCTTGTCAATAAGCCGGCAGAGCTTCAAAGCTACCGGAGAGATAATGAGCGCATTCTGCAGAATATGTTCCGGGAAATGAAATCGGCGGGAGTGGACAATAATATCAACGTGTGCTTTATGAGGGAAATGATACCGCACCATAAAGGGGCGGTCCTGATGTGTGAAAACATGCTGCGCTATCCCGGCTGTCCGGAATTATTGCCGATACTTGAGGCAATCACCGTATCGCAGAAAAAGGGAATAATTCAGATGCAGCAGATGCTCAAAGAAATACGGTTTTGACGTTTTGCGCACAGGTCACAGGCGCCAATCAAAAAGAATTATGCCGGATAGCAATATCCGGCTATTTTTATGCCTTAAAACGGGCAGAAAGGGGAATACTGATCAAAAAGAGATTTTTACCGAAAGCGGCTGTACAGGCCGGACCGTTTGGAGGCAGTGATGGATTACAGAAAACAAAGTTCAGATAAATATAAAAACCAGGAACCTAAAAATGAAAAACCGGACAACGGGGCTTCCAGCGGCGCGGCCCCGGAGCCTGCGTCACAGGGAGCAGCCAAAAGCCGCGCCTCTGAACCTCGCCGTAAAAGGGCATCTGCAGATGAAAATACATCCCGAATCAAGCGGAAAAAAAGAAGGAAAAAAGTCTGGACAGCCATTCTCATCATATTCCTGCTCTGTCTGATTACGGTATCCGTGGCCGGAGGATATTTCCTGAAGCGCATTATCGACAAGGCGCCCGACATAACGGCGCTGAGCCTCCGTCCGGAGGGATTTGCCACCATGATCTACGACAGCGCGGGAAATGAGGTGGAAAAACTGGTGATGGAGGGGACGAACCGGGAGGAGGCTGCCTATGAGGAATTTCCCGATCACCTCGTCAATGCGTTTATCGCCATTGAGGATGAGCGGTTCTGGAAGAACAGCGGAGTCGACATCCGGGCGATTATGAGAGCGGTAAAAGGAGTTCTTACCGGCAATTCATCCGCCGGGGGAGGCAGCACCATCACCCAGCAGCTCATTAAAAATGCGGTGTTCCAGGGAGGCATGGAATCAACCTTTGAGGAACGTCTGGAACGGAAAATACAGGAACAGTATCTGGCCGTCAAGCTGAATAAGATGGTGGACAAGAAGACCATCATGACAAATTACCTGAATACCATCAACCTGGGCTCCAACACCCTGGGCGTCAAGGTGGCTGCCAGAAGATATTTTGATAAGGATGTGTCGGAACTGACCCTTTCGGAGTGCGCTGTTTTAGCGGGAATTACGAAGAACCCGTCCAAACTGAATCCTCTTACCGGCGCGGAGGAGAATGAGAAACGCCGTAAGATTATTCTCGGTAAGATGGAGGAGCAGGGCCTGATCAGCCAGGAGGAAAAAGAGGAGGCGCTGGCGGACGATGTGTACGCGCGGATTCAGAATGTGGATGTAACGGCCAGGGCATCGGCTACGCCGTACAGCTATTTTACCGATGAGGTGATTGATCAGGTGACGGAGGCCTTGATGGACAGGCTCGGATATTCGGAGGCCATTGCCCGCAAGATGCTCTATGGAGGCGGCCTTTCGATTTATACGACCCAGGATCCTTCGATTCAGGCAATCGTAGATGAGGAAATTAATAATCCGGAAAATTACAAAACGGCATTTCTGTCGGCCGATTACCGTCTTTCCGTCCGTCATGCGGACGGCAGCGCGGAAAATTATTCGGATCAGGATATTAAGGCATATCACAAAAACGAACTGAAGGACAACTATACCGGACTGTACAACACTGCGGAGGAAGTGCAGGCCGATGTGGATCGGTTTAAGGCATCGGTTGTGAAAGAAGGAGACGAGATAACGGGGGAGCGTCTGCAGGCGGTGATCCAGCCGCAGGTCTCCTTCGTATTAATGGATCAGCGCACCGGCGAAGTGAAGGCCATAAACGGCGGACGCGGGGAGAAAACGGCCAGCAGGACACTGAACCGCGCGTCGGATACGCTCCGCCAGCCAGGCTCCACGTTTAAAGTGATTTCTTCATTCGCACCCGCGCTCGACAGCATGGGAGCAACGCTTGGGACCACCTATTATGACGCGCCTTACTCCGTCGGGAAGAAATCATTCCGGAACTGGTACAGCCGGTTTCTGGGATACTCCAACATCAGGGAAGGAATTGTCTATTCCATGAATATCGTTGCCGTCCGCTGTATGATGGAAACGATTTCCCCGGAACTGGGAGTAAAATATGCGGAAAAATTCGGGATAACGTCCATGTCTGATAAAGACTACAACGCGTCCACCGCTCTGGGCGGAATTACGGCCGGCGTGTCGAATCTGGAGCTGACGGGAGCCTATGCGGCCATCGCGGCGGGAGGCGTGTATACAAAACCCGTTTTCTTTACGAAAATTGTGGATCATGACGGAAAAGTCCTGATTGAAAATGAACCGGAGAGACATGAGGTCCTGAAACCGCAGACCGCCTTCCTGCTGACGGACGCGTTGCGGGAGGCCATGTCGGGCGGGCCGAAATTTGCAACCTCCCCGGTAAATCCCACCGGCGGGAGATCCAGGCTGTCTAATATGACATGCGCCGGGAAAAGCGGAACCACGACCGCCAGCAAAGATTTATGGTTTACCGGTTTTACACCCTGGTATACGGCGGGAATCTGGAGCGGAAACGACGGAAACCAGGCCGTGAGCGGAGGAACTTCCTACCATAAAGATATATGGAAAAAGATCATGGACCGCGTCCATGAGGGACTGCAGGATCCTGGTTTTACGGTGCCGGAGGGCATCGTGAAGGTGCAGATCTGCCGCAAATCAGGAAAACTGGCGATTCCCGGGGTCTGTACAAACGATCCGAGGGGAAATGCCGTGTATACCGAGTATTTTGCAGAGGGAACGCAGCCGACCGTGCTCTGTGACCGGCATGTGATTTCAGAAGTCTGTACCGAATCCGGGCAGTCCGCTACCGAATTCTGCCCTGAGATTGTCACCGGCGTATTTCTTGTCGTCCCCCTGGGCGAGGGAACGACGGATGATACCCAGTACACATTGCCGCCGAGATGCACGCTGCACGGTGACATGAGTTCGATTATTCTGCCTCCGGGAACCGGCGAGGATGACGGTCAGAACGAGTCGGGAGGCGCAGCGGAATCCACGGCGGGCCGGGAGAGCCGGCCGTCCTGGGACGTATGGCCGACGCAGGCGACACGTCCGACCCAGGAGAGTAAACCGTCCTGGGATGTGTGGCCGACCCAGGGCAGCAAACCATCCTGGGATGTATGGCCAACCCAGGCGACACGCCCAACGGAGAGCACGCCGTCCTGGGAGAGCAGGCCGACGCAGGAAAGTACGCCGTCCTGGCAAAAACCAACACAGAAACCGACGCAGGAGAGTACACCGTCCTGGCAGAAGCCGACACAAAAGCCGACGGAGAGCACGCCCTCCTGGCAGAGACCGACCCAGAAACCCACACAGGAGAGCACGCCGAGCGGAAATAATCCCTGGAATAACTGGTGGAGCAGAAACTGATGGGCGTTTAAACAAATAAAAGAAGACGATAGAGAAACGTTTTCACATATAAAAAGTGATAGTCATGAGGGAAAGGTTTTCAACTCATGACTATCACTTTTTGTACAAATCGCCGATGGAAATACTATAAATTATACCTTGCGCAGATTTCCCGCCTGGCTATGCTGAGAAAGTCCCTCTCGAACTGCGGGAGCTTCCTTTCACGCAGATAAGCGAATCCGGTGGAAGAATTTAATACCTCGTTTGTAATCGGCAGGCAGAACAAATCGGTATCATTCTTCAAAGTGTCCGGCACACCGATTTCGGAGATGATGCCGACAGCCTCTCCCTGCCGGCTGAGTAAAGCGATTAGATTATTACTATTGCTTTCAAATAAAACATTTGGATGAATCTTATTTTCATAAAAGAAATGATCGATGTTTTTCCGTATCCGGTTTTCCGCAGAAGGAAGTACATAGGGAAATTCCGCCATCCCGGCAAATTCCTGAAGGGATATTCCATGCGTCCGGCATTCCTCCAGGTATTGTATTTGCTCTGAAGACAGATATGTCCCGGCAATTTCTTTATTAAAAATGCAGATCTGGCGTTCCTTTGCAAGTTCCTCATAGACAACGGAAGGCGTTGTAGAATAACCGATTCCAATATAGATATCAATATCTCGATTCAGTAAAAAACTGGTCATTTGGATACTGTTTGCATTTTTCAAAATGAAGCGGACATTGGGGTAAAGTGCATGGTATGTCCGCATAATGCCTGGAATCAGGACACGGGCGCGAAGCTGCGATATACCAAGGACAATTTGTCCAACCGTTTTATTTGAAATGTCTGCTAAAATATTTTCCAGGTCCCTTTCCGCATCTGAAACCTGTTTTGCATAAAACAGCATATGTTCGCCTGCTACAGTTAAACGAAGCCGCGGTTTACGTTCAAACAGGCTAATCCCGTATTCCTGCTCCAGCTTCTGGATGCTGTCGCTTAAGGCCTGCTGGCTGATATATAAACGTTGTGCCGCCCTGGAAAAATTCATTTCTTCTGCTGTCACTAAAAAGCATTCTAACCGACGATTATGCATATTAAAATTCCTTCCATAGTAAGTTCCGATACGAAAGCTCCATTTATCATTGTATAATAGATAACAAGCATTTACTTGTTAAGTTTTCAAATAAAAACTGATTTTATTTGTTCAATATCCATGATACTATGAATATATACAAAAAATCAATACGCGCATTGAACTTTTTGAGAATATTTGACTAATAAATGGTTAAAAAAGGCTCGTTTATTGAGACTTACAATTCAATGAAAGGTACGATGAAAATGTATAGTATACATAAACTTAAAAAATATACAAGCAATATTATGCAGAGGGCAGGCCTTTCTCCGGAGAAAAGTGATTTATTTGCGGAAAGTCTGGTAGATGCAGACAGCCGGGGAATTTCTTCCCATGGATTGACCCGTTTGAAAACCTATGCTTACCGTCTGGAAACGGGATTGGTTGATGCAGGGGCAGAACCGGTTGTCCTGAGGGATACTTCTTCTATGCTGCTGATTGATGGTAATAATGCATTGGGGGTTCCGTCTGCTATGACCGCCATGAAAATGTGTGTGGAACATGCAGGAAAGAGCGGCGCCTGTTTTGCGGCTGTCCGTGGTGGGAATCACTTTGGCATGGCAGAGTTCTTTACCGATTATGCGGCACGGAATAATATGATAGGGATTGCAATGGCGAACGGCCCGGCAGCCCTTGCCGCAATTGGCGGAATTGAGCCGGTACTTGGGACCAATCCGCTTGCCGTATCAATTCCGGCCGGCCGGCATCCGACAATGACTTTGGATATGGCTACCAGCATTGTAGCCAGAGGAAAAGTTACCCTGGCGGCAAAGGAGGGACGAGCCATACCGGAAGGCTGGGCAATCGATGCGGAGGGCCGCCCTGCAACAGACCCGCATAAAGCCAATTGTATGCTTCCGTTCGGAGGCGCCAAGGGTTATGGAATTGGACTCATTATTGAGATTATGTGCAGTTGCCTCAGCGGAGCCTGTAATGGAAAGACAATGGGGTCGTTTTATGATTTCAGCGGTAAAAAACAGGATTCGGGATTTTTCTTAGGAGCTTTCAATGTGGGAGGTATTATGGACATTGAACAGTTTAAATACCGGGTGGATGATTTACTTGACTCAATAAAAAGTTCTCCCCGTGCAGCAGGCTGTAAAGAGATTTTTGTACCCGGGGAAATCGAAATTCGCAAAGCGGCAGCTGCCGAAGAAAATGGAATCAGTATTCCCGATGCCGTACTGAAGGAACTGAAAGAAATAAGCGGAAAATATAAGGTCCCATTTGAGTGTGAGATGTAATCTGAGAAAATAAGGAGGAGATTTAGTATGTCTGTTGGAAAACGTATTTATTTACAGAGAAAGATGCCGGATGCACGCCTGATTGAGGAATTTAAACACATTCCCGCTTCTAATGTGGGAGATGTTATGGGACGTAACTGTGCAATGAATCCGAGAATTCATCTTGTGAGCAGTCCAAAAGAGCAGATTGCAGCCGGCCCGGCTTACACGGTAAAGCTGAGAGCGGGGGATAATCTGGCACTTCATGCAGCACTCAATTACTGTAAAGAGGGAGATTTTCTGGTAGTTTCAAATGAGGGTGACACGACACGCGCCCTTATGGGCGAGATTATGATGGCGTACCTGATGTTTACAAAAAAAGTAGCAGGAATTGTTCTGGACGGTCCGATTCGAGATATTGATGAAATCGGAAAATGGGATTTCCCGGTATATGCTACCGGAACAACACCGGGAGGGCCTTACAAGGAAGGACCGGGAGAAAACAATGTTCCAATCAGTTGTGGGGAGATCAGCGTGAATCCCGGTGATATTATTCTGGCGGACCCGGACGGCGTTATTGTGATTCCCCGTCAGGACGGTCCTGAGATTTTGGAAGAGGCGAAAAAGTATATGATAAGTGATTCCTCTAAGCTGGAATCCACTAAAAATGGTACGATAAACCGCGCCTGGGTGGAAAAGGCACTGATCAATAAAGAGTTTGAGATGATTGACGATGTTTATAATGCATAAAGGAGAAAAATATTATGAAGAAGATGATTGCACTCGTGTTGACCTTTGCTATGACTGTCAGTTTAACCGCATGCGGCACCAGCCGGAATACTTCGGAACCGGCCGCTTCTAAAACTATGGAGCAGACCGAATATACTCCTCCTAAAACTCTTACCATGATTGTACCTTATGCGGCCGGCGGAGCGGTGGACCTGGGTGCGCGTCTTCTGGCAAAGTATGCAGCCAAGTATACGACGGCCGATATTGTCATCAATAACGTAGCGGGAGGAAGCGGCACAATCGGACCGGCGGAGATGCTGAAATATAAGGCCGACGGCACCTATATGTGCGCGATGAATCCTTCTACCAGTTACGTTTCCACTCCGGATAAAGTCCTGAGTTACGACTATATGGAAGATTTTACACGGGTAGCCCTGATTATGCAGGATCAGCGTGTCATCGCAGTGCCGAAAAATAACGGTCTTTATGAAACTCTGGAAGAGTTTATCGCTTATGCAAAAGAGCACCCGGGAAATATCACAATCGGCTGTTCAGGAACTATGAACGACGCCTACTTTACTCCTTACCTGCTCAATAAAGAGGCAGATATTGACCTGAACATTGTAGCTTACGACGGCGGTGCGGATGCGAAAACGGATTTACTCGGAGGACATATCAATGCAATTTCCGTTTCTTACTCCGAAGCGCTGCCGATGATGCAGAATGATCAGGTGATTATTCTCTGTACTGCCGGAACGGAGCGTTTCGAGGAACTTCCGGATATGCCGACTCTTATGGAAAAAGGATATAATGTCACATTTACCACAAACCGCGGCTATGTCATGAAAGCCGGTACGGCTCCGGAAGTGATTGCCTATTGGTCGGATGTGATAGGCAAGGTCTGCGCCGATGAAGAGTTCCTGGCCGAGGCAAAGGATATGGGATTTCCAATCAAATATTATAACCATGAGGATTTTGACGTACTTGCAGGAGAAGTAATGACAACGTATAAAGAAATTCTTGCCGGTATGGAATAATGAACATATGGAGTTACATGTTTATTGGGAGAGGGGAGGAAGACTGCCTTGTACAAAAAAGAAAAAATCGGCCTTCTGTTTATTTTGGCCTTGTTTGCCGCATTCTTTATCTTAAACGGCGGCCATAACGAAAAAGTCCGGATGTATCCCTATTTTGTCTGCGGGATAGGATTCGTGCTCACGGCTGTCCAGCTTGGAATCACAGTTTATAAGGAAAAGAAAGAAATCGCCTTGGATGTTTCCGCAGCGCTTACAAAAGAACAGTTTCGTTCCGTCGTAATTACCGTGGCTGCGGCATTCGCTTACATTTTTCTTGCAAGTATTATCGGTTACTTCACAATGACGTTTGTCTTTGTTGCGGCCTATTCCTACTGGCACACAGACAAACAGCAAAAATGGCTTTATATTGCGGTTGCATTGGGCGTTGATATCGTCGTATTTATTGCATTTAAAATGTTTCTCAGCATACCGCTTCCGGCCGGCCTTTTGATTTAGAGAGGAGATATACAATGGAAAATATGATGCTGGGTCTTATAACCGCACTTTCCCCGGTGAATCTGCTGGCCGTGCTGGCCGGAACAATCCTTGGCATTGCCTTTGGGGCGATGCCGGGGCTGTCTGCCACAATCGGTATCGCCGTATTAATTCCGGTCTCTTATGGAATGGAGCCGGCAACGGGGCTTATCTTACTGGCCGGTGTTTACGTCGGCGCAACTTACGGCGGTTCAATTTCAGCCGTACTGGTCAATACACCGGGTACGCCCAGTGCGGCGGCAACCGGATGGGACGGACATCCAATGGCGCTGAAAGGGCATGCGACGGAGGCGTTAATCGAATCGGCGACCGCCTCATTCTGGGGGACGGTAATCGGTGTGATTGCTCTTCTTACCATTGCTCCCTCCCTGGCTGAATTTTCATTGAGGTTCAGCACGCAGGAGAATGTGTGTCTGGCGATTTTCGGACTGACGATTATCGCCTCCCTTTCCAAGAACCTGATGAAAGGCCTGATTGGCGGATGTATCGGCCTTCTGCTCGGCTGTTTCGGAATGGATCCGCAGTTTGGATTCGCACGATTTTCGTTTGGCCAGATGGAACTGATTACCGGACTTCCGACGGTTCCGACCCTGGTCGGCCTGTATTCGATTTCCCAGGTTTTATCCATGGTGGCGGACAGGAGCGGGACCGTGAATGTGGACAGTTCCCTTTCGATGGTCAATAAATACCGTTTGAAACTGAAGGATTTGTGTTATTATCCGCTCACCTATCTCTGGTGCGGAATCGTAGGCGTCATTATCGGCATGATTCCGGCGGCAGGAGGCAGTATCGCAGCCTTTATGGGATATAACGAAGCAAAGCGTATTTCAAAGACTCCCGAGCTTTTCGGCACGGGGCACCGGGAAGGAATTGCCGGGCCGGAGAGCGCCAACAACGGAGTCATCGGCGGTTCCCTGATACCGATGATGACGCTCGGAATACCGGGGAATGCCGTTTCGGCCGTATTGATGGGTGCGCTGATGCTTCACGGAATGACGCCGGGGAATGATCTTTTTACAACCAAGGCGCATATCACCTATCCATTTATTTTCGGAATTCTGACGGCTGCTTTCCTGATGGTGATTATTGGTGTTACCTTTGCCAAGCAGTTTGCCAAGGTCAACCGGATTCCACAGAATTATCTCACAAGCGGCATCCTTGTACTGACTGTTTTAGGAGCCTTCTCCTGTAATAATACATACTCTCAGGTTTACATAATGCTTTTCTGCGGAATTTTAGGTTACTTCCTGAAATGGATGAAGATCGACCTTTCGGCAGTGGTTCTGGGATATATTCTTGGACCGATTGCAGAGCGCGGTCTTGTGCGTACGCTTATTAAGACCGGTACAGGTATGGCGGCGGTGGAATCATTTTTGACCAGGCCAATCTGTCTGGTGCTGCTGATTGCCAGCCTGATCTCATTCTGCTTCCCTCTCATTAAAAAGGTTATGGCAGACAAAAGAGCTGCCGCAAACTAAACAAATGAAATATTGGTAAAGTCTGAACTATGAAGTGATATTTCCGCTTCAAGGTTCAGACTTTCTTTTTTTCTGCGGCAGAAACGGTAAAATACGTCGTTTCGCGCCGCAACCCTCGGGTTTAACCCAAGGGGGCCCGCTGTCTGTGGCTTTCGCTACGCTCCACTCACAAAAAACACCTCACGGAATACTGTCGGTGAACAGGAACTTTTTGACCTCGGTAAATCCCTTAAAAGCCCGGAAATAATTGAAACTTCGGCCTTTCTGTGCTACACTAACATTGGTGCCTATGTGGACATAGTAAAAAAATTGTATATAGGTTTCTTTTGTTGTGGTAAAATGTAAATAAAACATTCTGGCGCAAGCCGTAACAATATTTTTTCAGAATGGCGGGGAAAGAAAAGGAGACAGGAAGATGCTTTCAAAAAAAGTAATTCTGGTTGTGGAAGATAATGAAATAAACCGTATGATGCTAAGTGAAATGCTGTCCTCGGAATACAGAGTTCTGGAAGCGGAGAACGGACAGGCTGCGCTCGCTGTGCTGGAGGAGCACAGGGACGATGTTTCACTGATCCTGCTTGATATTACCATGCCGATCATGGATGGATATACGTTCCTTTCTATTGCAAAAGCAGATCCGGCTCTTGCATCTATCCCTGTCATCGTAACAACGCAGAGCGACAGTGAGGCCGACGAGGTTGCGGCCCTGTCCCACGGTGCGACCGATTTTGTGGCGAAACCATACAAACCCCAGATTATCCGGCACAGAGTGGCCAGCATCATCCACCTCCGGGAAACGGCGGCGATGATCAATCAGTTCCAGTATGACCGGCTGACCGGCCTTTACAGCAAGGAATTTTTTTATCAGCGGGTGAGGGAAATTCTCAACCAGAATCCGGGGCAGAAGTACGATATCCTATGCTCGGATATTGAAAATTTTAAGCTGATTAACGACGTTTTCGGTGTGGCCGCCGGCGACCAGCTCCTGTGCGGAGTGGCGGATTTGTACCGGCAGCTCACGGGTGACGGTGGGACCTGCGGCCGTCTGAGTGCGGACCAGTTTGCCTGCCTGCTGGAACACAGGGATAAATATGAAGATGATATGTTTATCCGTGCCAATGAAGTGATCAATGCCCTCCCCAATGCAAAAAATGTTGTGATGAAATGGGGGATTTTTTCCATTGAAAACCGCAGCATTTCGATAGAACAGATGTCTGACCGCGCCCTTCTTGCGGCGCGCAGCATCAAAGGACAGTACAGAAAGTATTTTGCCGCTTATGACGACAAGCTCCGTGATGAACTGCTGCGGCAGCAGGCTATCATCGACAGCATGGAATCCGCCCTGAAAGAGGAACAGTTCCTGATTTACCTGCAGCCCAAATACAGAATCCGGGATGAAAGGCTGGCCGGTGCCGAAGCGCTGATACGCTGGAAACATCCCGAGTGGGGATTTCAGTCTCCGGCCGAGTTTATCCCGCTTTTCGAGAAAAACGGATTTATCACAAAACTCGATCAGTTTGTCTGGGATAAGACGTGTTCTTATCTGAAGGAGTGGGACAGGAAAGGTTATCCGCAGATACCGGTTTCCGTCAATGTCTCACGTGCCGATATTTATAATGCAGATATAGCGGACACACTGAGCAAGATTGTACATAAATATGGTCTGCCGCCCTCACGCCTCCATCTGGAGATTACGGAGAGCGCCTATACGGAAAACCCGGGCCAGATTATTGAAACGGTCGGCCGTCTGCGAAAACTGGGATTTATCATCGAGATGGACGATTTCGGCAGCGGATATTCCTCACTGAATATGCTGAACCAGATGCCGATCGATATCCTGAAGCTGGATATGAAATTCATTCAGAGTGAGACGGCAAAACCGATCAGCCAGGGAGTGCTTCAATTCATCATGGAGCTGGCCCGCTGGATGCACCTGGGCGTTGTAGCCGAGGGAGTAGAGACCAAGGAACAGTTAAACCGCCTGCTGGAAACGGGCTGTGACTATGTGCAGGGTTATTACTTTGCAAAGCCGATGCCGGGCACGGAATTTGAAGAACTGCTGAAGAAACAGGAAACCGTGGAAATAGAAGAAAAACGGGGAAATGACCGCGGGGAACTGCAGAAAATGGAGAGGCAGGCCGGGCACAGGAAGCAGGTACTCTTAGCAGCCGATGAAGACGCGGAATACAGAAGACAGATCGTCGATAATTTTTCGGAATATTATGAAGTTCTGGAGGCTGTGGATGATGCTTCCGCACTGGAACTCATTGCCGGATATGCGGATTGCCTGGATGCGGTTCTTTTGAGCGTTTCTCTGACCGGAGCAGGCGGTATGTCAGTGCTTCACTCCGTCAAAAGGGATAAATCGGTATGGAACATTCCGGTCATTGTCACCGGTCCGCCGGATATGCAGACGGAAAAACAGGCGATAGCAATGGGAGCCGACGATTATGCGGTCAAACCCCATGCACCCGAAAGTCTTAGAAAGAGAATCAATCATGTTATCAGGCTGGCCACATTCCCGAAGCGGGAGCAGGATTTGAAGGAGGAGGCGTACCGCGACCCCATGACCAATGTCCTGAACCGCCGGGGATGGGAGGCGGCCACCGCTTCTCTTCAGAAGGAGGATGCCCCATTTGCATTCTATCTCTTTGACCTCGACAATTTGAAGGAGGTTAACGACACGCTCGGTCATATGGAAGGCGACCGCCTGATCCAGGAGTTCGGGGAGCTTCTCCGGGCCCATACCAGAAAAACCGATATTCTGGCCAGATATGGGGGCGATGAATTTGTGGCTATCATGAAACAGATGAAATCGGATGATGCCGCGATGAAAAAGGGAAGGGAAATCTGCCGGGCGCTTGCCGAAAAACGTTTTGCAGAGAAAATTACGGTGACAGCTTCCGTGGGAATCGTAATCTGGAACGTGGAGGAGCCGCTTGAGGATGTAATAAAACGGGTGGATTTGGCATTGTACCGTGCAAAAGCGAATTGTAAAGGTGGATGTTACCTGTGGAAGGAATAAAATAAATGAAGTATTATACGACAGCGAAAGATACGGCCCAGGCATTCTGCCGGGCCTGGTTCGAACAGCGTGACAGGGAAACGGCAGTCGGTGTTCTCTCTGATGATATTGACTTTGTGGGCACCGGAGAGGATGAATTTGCCTGCGGCAAGGCGGAGATGACCGCCTATATAAACCAGGATATCAGTGAGATTACGGAACCGTTCTCCTGTGATATGAGAGTGATCCATGAACAGAGCATTACGGCGGAAGTGACCCATCTCTCTATGGAAATGACGCTGAAAAACAGGCAGTATATCTGGCATCTGCGTACGTTCTTTACGCTTGCTTTGGAAGACGGGAACTGGAAGATTAAAAGTTTCCATGTGGCGGAACCCGGCAGCAGCCAGAGAGGCGGGGAGCATTATCCCCTGTCACTTGTGATGGAACACATCAGCAGACAGAGGCAGGAACTTTTAAACGATTCCGTAGCCGGCGGTATGATGGGAGGATATGTCGAAGACGGATTTCCGTTCTATTTTATCAACCGGCAGATGCTGGATTATTTGGGATATGAGAATAAGACGGAATTTGTCAGTGATATAGAGGGCAAGATTTCCAACTGTATGCATCCCGATGATAGGAAATCGGTGGATGAGACCGTGAATGCACAGCTCCTGGAGGGCGATGAATATATCGTAGAATACAGGATGCGCAAGAAAGACGGCACGTACATATGGGTCCATGATACAGGCAGGAGGCTTATGGCGGAGGACGGACGTTCCGCAATTGTCTCAGTCTGCATTGATATCACGGAAGAGAAAAAGATGAGGGATGAGCTGGTCCATCTCTATAATAATATCCCGGGAGCCGTTTTCCGGTGCCGTTATGACGAGGAGCTTTCCGTGATTGACGCCAACAACGGCCTGTTTGAATTCCTTGGCTACACCAGGGAAGAATTTACCGCTTTGGGTAATAAGATGTCGGCCGTCATTCATCCCGACGACATGCCGCTTATGCTGCAGAAAATCAGGATGCAATTGCAGTACGGCAACACGGTCCGAAGCGAGAGCCGTGTCATCTGCAAGGACGGGGCAGTTAAGTGGTTTTCGCTTAAAGCCCAGCTTTTCCAGGAGAAGGATGAGGGACAGCTTTTCAGTGTACTTCTCGATATTACGGATGAAAGATGCCTGCAGGAGAGAAATGATGAACTTTACGAGCAGGAGCTGGCCTATTTTGTGGAACTTTCTTCCGAGGAGGGAAGCGCCCAGGGCCGCCTCAATGTCACCCTCAATCAAATGGAGAGTTACATTTGCACGCCTCAGATGGCGGTTGCCGATGTGGGAAGCACTTATGATGAACTGGTGGAACATCTGTCTGAGGCCGCGGTGGATCCGGCATACGGAGAGCTCATCCGCAGCTCACTGGCACGTGAAAAGGTGCTGGCGGAGTATGCATCGGGAAAGACGGATCACCATTTTGAATTTCTGAGAAGACGCGGTGACGAAGGCGTGTTCTGGAGCAGTACAAACTTTCGTTTATACCGGGAGCCGGAGAAAGACGATGTCATTGCCTTTTTCTATACAACGGATAACACGGCCCACAAGATTCAGGAGGAACTGCTTAAAAAGATTACCCGGCTTGATTATGAACTCCTTACGGAGGTCAACATCCGGCGTGATACCCACCGTCTCATCTCTTTTGACGAGAGCAGCCAGAAGGCAGGAGCAGCGGAGGGGGAGTTCCGGGCCGAGGCCAGACTGCTTGCAGACCGTTTTATGGATGATGCGACGAGACGCGAATATCTGGAAAAGATGGATTTTGATTATATGGAAAAGAGACTGTCTGAGGAGCCTGTATACTCATTTGTCATTGAGATGATGGACGAGGAGGGAAAGAAGAGAGTAAAACGTTTCCAGGTCTTCTATATCGAGAAGGAACTCGGCAGGGTCTGTGTGGCGCGCAGCGATGTGACCGATGTGGTGCAGAAGGAGCAGCGCCAGAAGGAAGAGCTGGCCGCCGCCCTGGTGGCTGCCGAGCAGGCGAACGCCGCAAAATCGGATTTCCTTTCCAGGATGAGCCATGAGATCAGGACGCCGATGAATGCAATCATCGGTATGAGTACCATTGCCGCCCAGGCTGTCGGCGATGATGAACAGATTGCCGACTGTATCTCAAAGATAGGAATTTCATCAAGGTTCCTTCTGTCGTTAATCAATGATATTCTGGATATGAGCCGGATCGAAAGCGGTAAAATGCTCTTAAAGAATGAAAAGATTCCCACGGAAGAGTTCATCGTGGGGCTTAATTCCATCTGCTATTCCCAGGCATCCGCAAAGGGAGTGGAGTATGAGTGTATCGTGGATCCTGTGCTGGATGACTATTATGTCGGTGATGCGATGAAGCTGCAGCAGGTGCTTTTGAATATCCTGAGCAATGCCATCAAATTTACCGGTGAGGGAGGAAAAGTCACCTTCTCGGCATCACAGCGCCAAAGAACGAAAAATACCGCTGCCCTGCGGTTTATTGTAAATGATACGGGTGTGGGCATGAGTGAGGAATTCCTCCCACGCATTTTCGAACCGTTTTCCCAGGAATCCATTGGCACCACGGCCCTGTACGGGGGCACCGGGCTGGGACTTGCAATCTCGAAGAGTATTGTGGACCTGATGGACGGTAAAATTACGGTGCGTTCCATCAAAGGAATCGGAACGGAATTTACGGTGGACGTAAAGCTTGGAATTACCGAAGAAGAGAAGCTGCTCCATTGTCAGAAAAAGCAGAATTACAATTTTTCCCACCTGAAAACACTGGTCGTAGATGACGATGTGGTAGTATGCGAGAGCGCGGTTGTCACTCTGCGTGAGATGGGAGTCACCGCAGAATGGGTGGACAGCGGCCGCAAAGCCGTCGAGCGGGTGCAGGGCCTCTGGGATGAGGGCAAATACTTTGATATGATTCTGATAGACTGGAAAATGCCGGGAATGGACGGAATCGAGACTGCCAGACATATCAGGGCTATCGTAGGGCCGGAGGTTACGATTATTATTATGACCGCCTATGACTGGATTTCCATAGAGCATGAAGCAAAACTGGCCGGAGTTAACCTTCTGATGAGCAAACCGATGTTTAAATCCGCTCTGGTTTCGGCTTTTTCCAAAGCGCTTGGAGAGAAGGAAGAGAGAAAGCCGCAGATGGACGCGGCCGCCTACGATTTTTCCGGAAGACGTCTGCTGCTGGCGGAAGATAATGCCATTAACACCGAGGTTGCCGTGATGCTGCTTGAGAGCAAGGGATTTACCGTGGATACGGCGGAAAACGGACTCAGGGCGCTGGAACTGTTCAGTAAATCGTCTACCGGATATTATGATGCGATTCTGATGGATATCAGGATGCCGCTCATGGACGGTCTGACGGCGACGACGAGTATCAGGCACCTAAGCAATACGGACGCCTCAACAATTCCGATTGTTGCAATGACGGCCAACGCGTTCGATGACGATATAGAAAAGAGCAAGGCGGCCGGTATGGATGCCCACCTGGCGAAGCCGATTGATTCGGACCGGCTGTATCAGACGCTTTACCATCTTATTTTCAGAGAGGAAGGTTAAACCGATGCAGAGTTTCAGAGAAATACTTGGAGCTTATGGTGTGGATTATGACAGGACAATGGCGCGTTTCATGGGAAATGAGAAATTTTATCTGAAGATACTGAAAAGACTGCCTCAGGATCAGAACCTGGACGGCCTGGGAGCCGCTTTGGACAAGGAAGATCTGGCCGCCGCCTTTGAGGCGGCGCATACGATAAAGGGACTGGCGGGAAATTTGGGATTACAGTCCATTTATGAGGTGATTTCCGCCATGGTGGAGCCTCTGCGTGCCGGAGAACCCAGAGAGGATTATAAAATATTTTATCAGACTGTTTGTGAGGAATACCGGAAAGTGGAGCATATGAGAATGGAACTGGAACAACTGGACGGGTTTTAGGCGTTCGGGGAACCCGGACCATATCCATCAGAAGTCAATGTCCGCTGACCGTGTTCAGTTGGAACAGGCGAAGCCGGCGGGAAAAGAACCGGAACGGTTTTATTAACGGCGGCGGATTATCCCATCCGGTACCGGTGAAGGAGTTTATATGAGGCAAATACACGGCCGTAAGATAAAAAAATGTATTATGGTTTTACTTGTGACGCTGCTTATGCTGGCAGTGTCATTTCCATGCGCGGCCGATGAAGCGCCGGAGTCGAAGGTACTTCGCGTCGCATTTCCCACAACGGAAGGTTATACCATGATTTCGGAGGATGGACAAAGATACGGGCTGGTGGTTGATGTCCTCGATGAAATTGCCAAATACACAGGATGGAAATATGAATACATTGATGTGAAGAATGAAGAAATACTGAAACGTTTTCAGGACGGGGAATTTGACCTCATGGGCGGTCAGTATTATCTGGAAGGTCTGGAGGAATTATGTGCCTATCCCGAATATAACTGCGGCTATACGAAACTGATCCTTCTGGCCAGAAGAGACGATGACAGTATTAAGAGCTTTGATCTGAACTCGTTTAACGGAAAAACAATCGGTGTATTTGAAAGGGCGGCCGAGAATATAAGGCGTCTCAAGATATATCTGGAGCTTAATAACATCGACTGTACGATTAAATATTATAATAATGACCAGTTGAGAGAACACATGGGCCTGAACTACTATCTGGAAAACGGCGAGGTGGATTTGCTTCTGGGCAACAGCGCGGACTCGGGAGATATCTTTTATGTCGCGGCCACATTTGATTCGCAGCCTCACTATATAGTGACACAGCCGGATGCTGAGGAGGTGCTTGACGGCCTTAATATGGCGCTGGAGAAGATTTACGAGGCGGATCCCAACTTTGCAAGGAAATTATACGAAACCAATTTTCCTGCGGCTGCCAACATGAATGCGCTGCTTAATACAAGAGAGAAGGAATATATTAAACAGCGGGGACCTGTGACGGTAGCGGTTCCCAATGACTGGCATCCTCTGTTCTGCCTAAATAATGGGGACGGCCACAATGGCTACGTGCCGGATCTGCTTCAGAAAATTTCCGAGTATTCCGGTCTGGAGTTTTCCTATGTGTATTGTGACAGCTATGCGCAGATGCTCGAAAAGATGCAGAGCGGTGAGGCTGAACTGCTTGGTTTTTATCTTGGTTCCGATGAAGACGCCGTGGGACAGGATCTGGCGCTGACAACACCCTTCGTAGAGCTGAATTCTATCCTGGTTAGGAATAAGGAATCCAGTTATCCGGCACAGGGACTGGTCGGAGCCGTACTGGAAGGGGAAGACATGCCGGACAATATCACGGTAGATGAGGAAATCTACTATTCCGATATTGCAGAGGCGCTTTCGGATGTCAACCGCGGCAAGGTGGACTTCTTTTACGGTGTGTCCGCGCATCTGGAAAGCATTATACAGAAAAATAATTTTACCAATCTGATGCAGGTAAATCTAATCAATGATCACCGGGAAACCAGCTTTGCAATGAAAAGTCCTGTACAGCCGGAGCTTTTCTCAATCATTAATAAAGCAATCAACAATATCAGCAGCGATGATTATGCCTCCATCGGCAGCCGCAACATGGTTTCCATTGGGGAATCACATATGACGCTTACCAGTATTGTCTATGCCAATCCATCCCTGGCGGTGACGGTTGTGGCTACGGGGCTTATCCTCCTTCTGATCGTTGTTATAATCATAAGCAGATCCCGTCTGCACGCCGCTGCCATGCGGGGAGAACTTGAAAAGGCCGAGGCCGACAACCGGGCCAAAAGTGAATTTCTGTCCCGCATGAGCCATGAAATCAGGACCCCGATGAATGCGATTGTCGGGCTGACCGACCTGACCGCAATGACGGAAGGACTGCCCGAAAAGGTATCGAAGAACCTGGAGAAGATTAAAACATCGTCCAAGTATCTGCTGAGCCTGATCAATGATATTCTGGATATGAGCCGTATTGAAAACGGAAAGATGACGCTTGCAGCCGAAAACTTTTCAATGCATGAAATGCTGAGTGATATTGAAAATATGCTGCAGCAGGATGCTGCGAACCGGTCGCTGGAGTTTGGCCTTAAAGAAAGTGTCGACCATGATGTAGTGGTGGGGGACGAACTGCGCCTGAGGCAGGTGATACTCAATCTGCTTTCTAATGCATTTAAGTTTACCCGGGCCGGAGGCCGGGTGCTTCTCCAGGTTTCGGAGGAATCCTCCACGGAGGCTGTTGTTTCATATAGAATTCTGGTGAGCGATACGGGAATCGGAATTGCTCAGGACGAACAGCGCCGCATTTTTGAGAGCTTTGAGCAGCTTGGTTCCAACTATTCAAAGAGCCAGGGAACCGGACTCGGCCTGGCCATAAGCAGGAATATCGTCCATCTGATGGGCGGAGAGCTTTTCCTTACAAGCGAAGTGGGAAAAGGCAGTGAGTTCTATTTTACCGTAACACTTCCTAAGGGACAGATGGAGAAAAAGTCTGTCCAGGAGACAAAGTGCAGAGAGAACAGATTTGACGGTGTAAAAATCCTCCTTGCGGAGGACAATGATCTCAACGCGGAAATCGCCATCGAACTGCTCCGCATGCAGGGGGCGGTTGTCATCCGCGCTGAGAATGGGCGGGAGGCATTAGAATTGTTTAAACAAAGCGCCCGGGGAGAGATCAGGGCGATTCTTATGGATATCCAGATGCCGGAGATGAACGGACTGGAGGCTACGGCCGCCATCCGCGCACTGTCACGACCGGATGCCGCAGCCGTCCCGATCATTGCAATGACTGCAAACGCCTTCCGGGAGGACCGGGAAACGGCGATGGCGGCGGGCATGAACGGTTTTGTACCGAAGCCGATTGATGTGAATGCGCTTTACGAGGAACTGTATCACAATATGGGTGTTCCGGCAGGGGATTCTGTGAAGAACGGCGGCGGGGACGGAGAAGCGTAATTTGGAATTTTTGGACTATCAGGTGTTGCAGAAAAGAAAACGGGATGCCGTTTGCAGAAGTGGAATGAGTGCTCTGCAGGCGGCATCCTGTTTTTATGATTCTATTTCATCTTCTTCTCCAGTAACGTAATCCCCTGATAAAGCACTGCCGACGTAATACAGAGAATCACAATGCTCATCACAACAAGATCCATCTTAAAGACCTGGGAACCATAGATAATCAGATATCCGAGTCCTTTGTTGGCGGCGAGGAATTCGCCGATAATAACGCCCACCAGGCAGAGTCCCACATTGACCTTCATATTGCTGATAATCAGCGGAACCGATCCGGGCAGCAGGACTTTTGTGAGGACATCCTTCCGCTTTCCGCCCAGGGAGTAAATCAGCTTGATCTGATCCGGATCCGTGTGGCTGAAACCGTTATGAAGCGTCATAATGGCTCCGAATACGGCCACCGATACGGCGGCAACGATAATTGTCTTAATGTTATTTCCCAGCCAAACGATGAGAATCGGGGCCAGGGCCGACTTAGGCAGACTGTTGAGCATGACGAGATACGGCTCCAGAATGTCGGAGAGGCTTTTGCTGGACCACAAGAGGATTGCCCCAAGCAGTCCGATGGCGACAACGAGAAAGAAACTAATCAGCGTTTCCATAATCGTGACACCGGTGTGTAAAAAAATACTGCCGTCCTTCACCATGCTGATAAAACAGAGTACGATTCGGGACGGAGAGCTGAAGATGAAGTCGTTGATAATACCCAGTCTGGCACAGACTTCCCAGAGTGCCAATAAAATAAAAAGAAGCAGAATGCGGCAGACTGAGACAAATCTGCGGCGGCGTTTCTGCCTTGCGATAAATTCCTGCTGGGCCAGGGTTTCATGTAATTCCATGAGACACCTCCTGATAGGGAAAAGAATTGTTAATTTTGAAGAATCTTCCAGACCTCATTGAAATAACCTGAGAATTCCGGATCGTTTCTCCGTTCAAGAGGACTTAAATCCGGAGTGGAAAACGGGGTTGGGAGAATTCCTTTAATCCTGCCGGGCCGCTTTGAGAGAATGACAATGCGGTCGGCAACACTGACGGCCTCCGACAGATCATGGGTGATCAGGATGGCTGTCTTACCTCTTCCCCTGATAATTGTACTGATATCATCGCAGACGGAAAGGCGTGTCTGATAATCCAGTGCAGAAAAAGGCTCATCGAGGAGAAGAATATCTGGCTCTAAGGCCAGGGTCCGTATGAGGGCGGCACGCTGCCGCATTCCGCCCGACAGTTCGGACGGCCGGGCGTTTTCAAAACTGCCGAGTCCATAGGAAGTCATCAGTTCCTGAAGATTATTTTTATGGCGTTCGTCCATTTTGTGCTGGATTTCCAATCCAAGAGAGGCATTGGAGAGAATCGTGCGCCATTCAAACAGGTGATCCTTCTGAAGCATATAGCCGATCCTCACCTTGCTCTCGGAGAGTGGGGTCCCGTCTATGAGAATTTTTCCCTCATCCGGTTTGAGGAGCCCGCTGAAAAGGGACAGGAGAGTGGACTTGCCGCAGCCGGACGGTCCGACAATGGCAATAAACTCTCCGGTGTTTACGGTAAACGATATATTAGAAAGAGCCTGAGTTTCCCCATCCATCGAATGATAGGAATAACAAAGGCCTGAAACTTCCAGTTTTGGAATCATGTAACACCTCTAAAATATACTGGCTTTAGTTTAAGATATGTGGATTTTGCAGGGACGTGAGGCCATAAAGGGGGAATCATGATGATTTTTGGTTGCCGTTGCCTCCCGTGTGTAGTAAAATAATTACCAGAAATACAGGCCGGTTCTTACGCGGCTCTGTAAAGATACGGCCGGAGCCGGGAAAAGAGGCGTTACGTGGCAGTGACGGAGAAGAAATCGGGCAGCATGCCGGAGAAAACAGACAGGAAACAGGACTTTACACAGGGAAACATTGTGAGGCAGATTGTGGCATTCACGCTGCCGTTAATTGCATCCAGCCTCCTGCAGGCCCTCTATAATATGGTAGATATGGTGATTGCTGGCCGTTTTGCGGGGCCTTCGGCCATCTCCGCCATCAACAATTCCAGTCAGATACTGGTGATCATCACGAAGATTGCCATCGGAATCACCACCGGCGGAAGCGTGCTGATTGGGCAGTTTTATGGAGGTAAAGATAGTAAGAGCAGGGAGGAGGCGACCGGGACGCTCGTATCCCTCTCGGCCGTACTGGGCATTGCATTCTCTCTGATTCTGTATGCCATGTCCGGGGAAATCTTGAGGCTCCTCCAGGCGCCTGCCTACGACGAGGCGCTGGTTTATCTGAGAATCTGTTCCGCGGGAATGTTTTTCGTCTACATATACAATGCATTTTCCTCTCTGCTGCGCGCCGTGGGCGACAGCAGGACACCGATGCGGATTGTCATTGCAACGACGGTGCTGAATGCCGTACTGGATGTGATTTTTGTCGGGTCCTTTAACATGGGAGTGGCAGGCGCGGCACTTGCTACGGTGATCGCCCAGATACTCAGCGCCGTGCTCAGTCTGGCGGCTATTGTGAGGGAAAAAGAGCTGATCCGCTTTACATTTGATTTCCTGAAAATCAGAATGGGGATGCTGAAGGAGACGCTGAAGGTCGGAATTCCCAGCGCAGTGCAGATGACGATAGCCGGGTTCTCCTGGCTGGTGGTGACCTTTCTGATTAACCGCTACGGAACTGACATCTCTGCCGGAAACGGAGTGGCGATCAAGATTAAAGATATGTGCCAGCTTCTGCTCAGCGCCATGTCTACGGGAGCCGTCTCCGTAATTGCACAGAACCTGGGCGCCCGCCTCTACGACAGGGCGAAGGAGGTTATGTATACAGCTATGAAGATGGCCCTGGTGGTGAGCCTCGCGACAATCGTCCTGGTGGAAATCGGAGGGCCCTGGCTGGCTGGAATCTTCACCGATGATCAGGTGGTCATCGCCAATGCGGTGCTGAATATGCGGATTGAGATTTTCGGTCAGGTATTCTATGCGATCTTCCTGATTTATCACGCGATGATGATCGGCGCGGGCCATTCCACATTCGCGATGATGTCCAGCTTCACGAACTGCATTATCTTCCGGGTGATTCTGGCTGTTTCCTTCGAGAAGCTTTGGGGCCTTGAAGGAATTTACATCGCCTGCGCCATTGCGCCGTTTTCCTCGGTACCGTTCGGGTATTTATATATTAAATCGGGAATCTGGAAGAGGAGCCTCATTAAGCAGCGCGGGAATGAATAGAACGAATAGAAAACATACAATAAGGCAGTTATATCATCTCAGACATGGTATAACTGCCTTTTTCCGGCCGAACCGGCAAATGCAATATCTTTTATCAGTCCCCGCAGAAAATCTGCCGGGCAAAACGGCAGAATTCCGGGATCAGCGTATTTTCATTTCTCCTGCAGAATGCAATGGTGATGGAGGCCATTGGACTTTCACTTCCAACGTTAAAATAGGCCAGCGGCATATCCGGGATGGTGTACCGCAGGGCGGATTCGCAGACAAAGGTAAAGTGCTCTTTCCGGCTGGTGAGACTGATTGCGGATGTAATGCTGGGCGCTTCAATTACTTTTTCCGGGAAAAAATGCTGTTCGGCAAAGATGTTTTTGGCAATGGTGTGCATGTTCTGCCAGGGACGCAGAAGAACAAAGGTGGAGTCCTTCAAATCCTCCAATGCAGCTTCATACGGATGCCGGGCAGAATTGTCCGACAAATCATATTTCTGTTCCAGACTGCGGGTGCGGCGTGTAATCAGAAGAACGCGGTCTTTGGCGATGGTGCAAAAGTCAAGCTCGGGATGGCTGGGCGGAAGATTCGTGATGAATAAATCCACGTCGTGGGAAAGCAGGGAGTTTTTTAACTGATTCGAACGGTATTCCCTGATATTCACCTCGGCCTGCGGAAAGGATTCCACAAAGACGGGGATGACGACAGGCAGGATATAGGAGGCAAGAAAGGTCAGGGAGCCGATGCGCAGTTCGTTGGGGGAACTGTAACCAAAGGCAGACAGCTCTTTTTTCATCTCATTTTCCAGAGCCTGGAATTTTCTGATATAGCGGATAAAGGATTCTCCTGCCGGAGTCAGCTCCAGTGGGATTTTTTCGCGGTCAAATAGGCGTACTTCCAGCTCGGCTTCCAGATTTTTGATGTAGCGGCTTAAAGAAGGCTGCGCGATATAGAGCTGTTCCGCGGCCCTGGAAAAACTGCGGCATTCTGCAATTGTCAGTACATAGCTGCATTGTCTTCGATCAATCATTGGGAAATTCCTCCTCCCGAATGTTATAACATAAAGTGTTATAACTGGCATAATCGTATAGATATTGGAAAATAATTCACCACAATGTTACCATTGAATTGTAAATAATGCAATATTTATATAGATTAAAGGGGGTATTTTTATGCAAATGGACCAAAAGAAAAGACTAAGAAAACTGCTGGATGAGGAGGCGTTTATTCCGCTTCCGGGTGTTTACGACTGTCTCAGCGCAAAGATTGCGGAGGAGGCCGGGTTCCGGGCGCTGTTTCTTTCCGGCGGCGGCCTGGCGGTCTGCCGGATGGGGCGTCCCGACATCGGATTTTTAAACCTGAATGAATTCGGCGAGGCGATCCGTCATATCGTGGCAACGGTCAACGTTCCCCTGCTGGCGGATGCGGATAACGGTTTCGGCAATGCGATCCACTCGGCCGACACGGGCAGAATGTATGAGCAGCTGGGAGCCAGCGGCATTCAAATCGATGATAAAATCCTGCCGTCCCTTAAGCCGGACTCCAATGAGATTGTACCCTGGGATGAGATGGAGGCAAAACTGAGGGCTCTCCGGGATGCCGTTTCCGGTGACTTTGTAATCATTTTCCGTACGGTGGCAAATCTTTATGGAATGGGAATTGAGGAGGCGGTGAAACGCATCAATGCGGCGGCGGACTGCGGCGCGGATTACGTATATGTGGATGGAATCAAGTCCATGGAGGAGTTGGAACAGGTGTCCCGGGAGGCGAAGGCAAAACTGCTGGTAAACCTCAATGAAAAGGGATTCTGCGGAGGCGTTCCCATTGAAACGATAAAGTCCCTGAATTACAGGATCGGTCTTTTCCCGATTTCCACGATGCTGGCTGCGGCCCAGGGAATGATCGGGGTGATGGAGGCCCTGAAACGCGACGGGTCCACACTGTCGGCCAGGGAATTGATGTGTAATCCGCCGGTGGTGCATAATATGATGGGACTGAAATCGCTGATGGAGACATATTCGGGGTATTACGAAAATACGTGATGGATGCCGCCTGCCGCCCGGCCGGGATATGGGGAGATAAAAGGTATATTTTTAAAGTTACATTTGGGGAACGTGGAAAACACATATAGAAGAAGGGGGATTTATATGAAGTTGACGGATGTACTGCAGGATTTCGCATTTGTAAGTTTATTGCTTCTGATTTCGTTTGGACTTCGAAACAGAATCAAAATATTGCAGAAATATTTTATTCCCAGTGCGTTGATAGCCGGATTTCTGGGAATGCTTCTCGGTCCGCAGGCACTGGGGAAGGTTTCTCCAGTTTCAATACCGTTCACGGACAGTCTTTCACAATGGGCGGGAGTCCTGGTTATCGTTGTCTGCGCCACCCAGTTCCTGGGGCTGGAACTGGGAAAAGTAAACAGGGATGTCATGGCTACCACATTTCTGGCGGGAACGCTGCACCAGACACAGCTTCTGGTGGGACTCGGAATTACCTTTATCTGTGGAAAATTTATAAAAGATTTACCCCTGGTATTCGGTTTTATGCCGGTCTGGGGATTTTACGGCGGGCATGGCAATGCCGCCACCGTGGGCGTTATCATACAGGAGGCCGGTTTCTGGAATGATGCGGTCAGCGTGGGCGTCACATTTGCCACGATAGGGATTCTGTCGGGCGTCATCGGAGGCATGATTCTGATTAACTATGGGGCTAAAAAGGGTTACACCCATGTGCAGATGGCCTTTTCCTCCATGCCGGCCAGCGAGCGGACCGGGTATGTGGAGGCGGAAAAGAGGGATACCATCGGCTCCGGCGTTACCAGCAGCTCCGTCATCGATCCTCTGGCATTTCAAATCTGTATTGTAGGTCTTGTGGTGGTCGCCGGAACACTGATCAGAAAGTTCCTCGTATCATTGAGCCCGGTAATGAGCAATTTTCCTCTGGTGGGCGCGGTGCTGGTAACCAGCATGCTCTTCGGAGTGATCATAAATAAGACTTCTCTCAAAAAGTTGATAGACAAGCCTACGATGAACCGTATTACGGGTACGGCACTGGAGTATATGATCGCTGCGGCGATTGCGACCACCTCGCTGCAGGTATTTGTAACCTATGCCGTGCCGCTGGTTCTCATTTCCGTTGTGATTATTGCATTAAACGTAATTCTCAGCGTGGGGCTGGGCAGGATATGGCTGAGAGAAAACTGGTTTGAAACGGCGGTCGGCCTTTACGGCCAGGTCTGCGGTGTTCTTGCAACAGGGCTGATGCTCGTCAAGGTCGTGGATCCTAAAAATGAGACGGTGGCGGCACAGTGCATTTCCGCTTCCAGCACCTGGGGCTACGCGTGGCAGATTCCATACATGCTGGTCGGTTCATTGGCCGTAGTGACAAATCCGCGGGCGGTGGTTTTGGTTTCGGTTATCTTTTTCCTGGTCTGCCTGGCAGGCGGGCAGATTTTATTCGGCGGAAAGAGGAAAACATCCTGATGCAAAATACAGCGGGATAGTGGAAAAGATAGTGGAAAGGAGAAGATATGACAAACAGATTTATAGCAGCGGCAATCCAGATGGACAGCAAAGACAATAAGAAGGAAAACCTTAAAGCAGCGGCCGGGTTGATAGAGGAGGCCGTCTTTCGCGGGGCCGGGCTGGTGACAATGCCGGAACAGATGAATTATTCGGGAAATGATGGAGCGGAGAGTGCGGAAGATATTCCCGGCGGGGAGACATTTGAATTTATGGCGGAGCAGGCGAAACGTCACCATATCTGGCTTCACTGCGGCAGTATCTATGAGAAAAACCCGGGTGATGTAAGGCCTTTTAATACGACCATGGTCATCAGCCCGGAGGGAGAGCTGGCGGCGAAGTACAGTAAAATCCATACTTTTGATGTGGATATAAAAGACGGCCCCTGCGTAAAAGAGTCCGACCGCGTATGCCCCGGCTCGGAGATTGTGACGGTTGATACGCAGGAGGTAGGCTGCCTGGGACTTTCTATCTGTTACGATATGCGCTTTGGGGAGATTTACCGTCTGATGGCCCTGCGTGGGGCGCAGATACTGATGGTGCCGGCCGATTTTACGCTGAATACGGGAAAAGACCATTGGGACGCCCTGCTGCGGGCAAGGGCGATTGAAAACGGATGCTATGTGATAGCTCCGGCCCAGTGCGGGATTAAACCGCGTTTCCAGGCATACGGCAAATCGCTGATTGTGGACCCGTGGGGGAACATCATTGCCAGGGCATCGGATAAACCCTGTGTCATTACGGCGGAAATCGATCTGGACTATCTAAAGAGCGTGCGCCGTCAGATACTGACCCTGGAAAACCGCAGGGAAGATGTGTATACTCTTAAATAGGAAGAAACAACGGTAAAACCGCAGAAAAATATTTGGCGGGTTACGGGAAAACAGCACATAAAACCATAACATGTAAAACCATAGTCGGCGGGGCGGATGTAAGTGAATCTGCCCCGCCGCTTTAATGTAAATCAGGCAGAAATAAAACGGCCCTTCTTTGTTTTTTACAGCATTGCCGTATTTGCAAAAATTTCATAGAATTTTCATTCCATAAATAAGGGAATAGTGATAAGATAAAAAATATGAAAAAACGGCAAGGAGGTACCGATGCGTAAATACATGATAGCAATGGTCCAGATGGACACGCAGAATGATAAAGGAGAAAACCTGAGGAAGGCGGAGGCCTGGATTGATGAGGCGGCATCCATGGGTGCGAAGCTGGTCTGTTTCCCGGAGGTCATGAACCTGATTGGCCGTAACGTGGGAGAGGGCGGAGGCAAAGAACAGATTCCCGGATATACTACGGAAGTCCTCTGCAGAAAAGCAAAAGAACATGGAATTTACATCCACGGAGGCAGCATAACAGAGGAGCGTCCCGGTGAGAAGCGATCCGCCAACACCAGCGTCCTGATTTCCCCGGAAGGTGAAATTCTTGCAAGATACAGTAAACTCCATATGTTTGACATCACCCTGGCGGACGGCACGCCGTTTAATGAATCGGACAAGGTTCAGCCCGGGGAGGAGATTGTAACCGTTGAGACGGAACTGGGAATATTCGGCATGTCGATCTGCTATGATGTCCGCTTCCCGGAACTTTACCGCCTGATGGCGCTTAAGGGAGCACAGGTGATTTTTGTTCCGGCCAGCTTTACCATGCCGACCGGAAAGGATCACTGGGAGCCGCTTCTCAGGGCAAGAGCCATAGAAAACGGCTGCTATATTGTAGCACCGGGGCAGATTGGAAAGAAACCGGCCTATGTGGCATATGGAAACAGCCTTGTGGCCGATCCGTGGGGAACCGTGGTGGCCAGGGCCAAGGATGCGCCGGGCATCACCTATGCGGAGATCGATTTGGACTATCTGGATCAAATCAGAAAACAGATTCCTTCTTTGGAAAACAGAAGAACCGATTTATACAGCGTGAAAAATACAAAAGAGAGTTTATAGGAAAGGGGAAAAAGATGGAAGCATTACAGGCAATCAAAGAGAGAAAAAGCTACAGGAGCACCTTTAAACAGGAACCGATTCCGAGGGAGGATTTAAAGGAACTGGTGGAAGCCGGATTTCTTGCACCGTCGGGCTGTAATATGCAGACAACCAAATTTATCGCCGTGGATGATCCGGAGTTAGTGAAGAAGCTGGCCGATATTTACGGACATGAGTGGGCGGCCACGGCACCCGCAGCGATCCTTTTACTGACAAAGCATACGGTTGCCCCGAGCGGGGAATCGTACCATATCCAGGACTTTGCCGCCGCCGCGGAAAACATTCTGATCGCCGCCGCAGCCAAAGGATATGCAACGACGTGGATAGAGGGCCAGCTCCACCACAACGGTGAGGACAGGAAGATGGCAGAACTGCTGGGAGTTCCCGAAGCGCTGAATGTGGCCGTTTATATGCCAATCGGCATTCCGGCTTCCACGGTACCGGCGGCAAAAAAGCAGTCTTTTGAAGCGAGAGTATGGTTTAACCGATACGGTGAGAATTAAAATCAGAGGTGCGGAGCGGAGGGCGGTATGCTTGTAGGATGCTGTGTTAATTTTCTGCCGAAGGAAAAGGGAGCGGCAGGGGAAGAATATGCAGAAACAATAAAAAAATGCGGATTTGACTATATTGAACTGCCTCTGGGGCAGGCAGTTATGAAAACGGATAAAGAATTCGCACAGATGTGCAGGCGGTTAAAGGATGTAAATCTTCCGGTGTACTCCTGCAATAACTTTTTTGCCGAAGAACTTAAACTTGTAGGTGAGAATGTGAATGAGAAAAAGGTGGAAAGTTACTGCAGGCAGGCATTGCCCATGGCCGAAGAGCTTGGCTGCCGGTATGCGGTACTGGGGAGTCCATGGTCTAAGAACTGCCCCGCAGGTTTCAGCCGGGAACGGGCATTCGAACAGCTTGTGGAGTGGTGCAAAAGAATTGGAGACATGGCGGCAGAACACAACATCACGGTCGCCCTGGAACCCAATAACCGGGAAGAGACGAATATGATCAATACATTTGAGGATGCAGTCGGCCTGGCCCGGGCCGTATCTCACCCGAATATCAAATGCCTGCAGGATTATTATCATCTCAGGAAAGAAAACGATACGGTAGAAAGCATGGAGCAATACGGGAAAGAGTATCTGGTCCATGCCCACTTTGCCAGGATTGAGAAGAGAGGTTTTCCTGCCGGTGCACAAGAGGATCCCTATTATTCGGAATTCTTCCGGGCACTGAACAAGATCGGTTATCGCGGCGGGATCAGTATGGAAGGGTTTCCTGAAAGCAGGAGTACTTTTGAGGAGGAGGCAAGGACTGCATGCAGCCTGATGAAAGAATTGATATTAAAAGAACAGGCCTCCGGATGCAGGGAATAACGGAAAGAGGATGCCGTTCACTTCCAGCGCCGCTTTCTGGCCGCTTTAAAAGAAAGCCTTGCACTTTATAGAGAAAGGTGTTATACTTAGCGAGATAACATAATAAACTGACTAGAGAGAGTGGACAGAAGTCCACTCTTTCACTTTGTTCAAAGTCCGGTTCGGGATGCTGCGGCGGAAAGATGGGCAGCAGAGAAAAAGTCGGTTACCTGCTAAAAAGGTGGTGTAAATATGACAAAAAGAGAGCAATATGAAAAAAAAGTAGAATCGTGGCTGCTTCCCCTTCTGGAGGAACACCATTTTGAACTTGTGGATGTGGAATACGTCAGGGAAGTCGGAGTATGGTATCTTCGTGCTTATATTGATAAAGAGGGCGGAATCGCCGTTGACGACTGTGAGATTGTCAGCAGAAAGCTTGGAGAATGGCTTGATAAGGAAGACTTCATAGACGACAGCTACATTCTGGAAGTCAGCTCCCCCGGTCTTGGAAGACCGCTTAAGAAAGAAAAGGACTTTGTCAGGAATACAGGAAAAAATGTGGAGATAAAGCTCTACAAACCGCTTAACAAACAGAAAGAATACACAGGGGTTCTCAAAGCCCATGATGCAGATACGGTTACAGTTACATTAGAAGACGGCAATGATCTGGTGTTCGCAAAGACGGATATTGCTTTAATACGTCTGGCCTTTGATTTTTAGACGGTAGGAGGATAAAAGAAAATGAATAAAGAGTTGATTGAAGCGTTAAACGTGCTGGAGAAGGAAAATAATATCAGCAAAGATATTCTTCTGGAGGCAATTGAAAATTCTTTACTTACAGCCTGTAAAAACCATTTTGGTAAAGCAGACAATGTAAAGGTCACCATCAACAGGGAAACCGGTGATTTTTCCGTTTATGCCGAGAAGGAAGTTGTTGAGAACGTGGAAGATCCGATGCTGCAGATCAGCCTTGCGGAAGCAAAGATGATGAACGGCAGATACGATCTTGGCGATGTTGTCCATGTACAGATTAACTCCAAAGAATTCGGAAGAATCGCAACACAGAATGCGAAGAACGTGATTCTCCAGAAAATCCGTGAAGAAGAGAGAAAAGCGCTTTTCAATGACTGGTACTGCAAAGAGAAAGATGTTGTTACAGGAATTGTTCAGCGTTATGTAAACCGTAATATCTGTATTGACCTTGGGAAGATCGATGCTATTTTAAATGAGAGCGAACAGGTGAAGGGCGAGGTATTTAAACCGACGGAGCGTGTTAAGCTGTATGTCCTGGAGGTGAAGGATACGAACAAGGGACCGAGAATCACGGTTTCCAGAACTCATCCCGATCTTGTTAAACGCCTTTTCGAGTCCGAAGTGGCGGAGGTAAGAGACGGCACGGTGGAGATTAAAGCAATCGCCAGAGAGGCAGGTTCCAGAACCAAGATTGCGGTATACTCCAACAACGAGGATGTGGATCCGGTTGGCGCCTGTGTCGGTCTTAACGGAGCAAGGGTTAACGCGATTGTAAGCGAACTTCGCGGAGAGAAGATAGATATTATCAACTGGGATGAGAATCCTGCCTACCTGATTGAGAATGCGCTCAGCCCGGCCAAGGTTATTTTCGTTGCCGCAGACGAAGATGCAAGAGAGGCACAGGTAATTGTTCCTGATTACCAGCTTTCACTGGCAATCGGTAAAGAGGGACAGAACGCAAGACTGGCTGCAAGACTGACCGGTTATAAGATCGATATCAAGAGCGAGACCCAGGCAAGGGAATCCGGACTTTTAGACGATCTGGAACTGGGATATGAGCAGGGCTTTGAGGGATATGCGGAAGAAAACTTTGACGGTTTCGGTGACGAAGCTTATACAGAGGAGATAACTGCAGACGAAAACATTGAGACGGCAGCGGATACGGAGCAGGCCGTTCAGACGGCGGAGGATGCCGTCCGGGAGGAAGAATAAACTACCTGGAACAGTAAGATGTGACGCGCAGCGGGAAAAGAAAAAGAAGATTGGGAAGTGAGAAACGTTGAGTACAAAGAAGATACCGCAGAGACAGTGCATCGGATGCGGAGAGATGAAGAACAAGAAAGAGATGCTCCGGGTGCTGAAAACAACCGACGAACAGATCATAATTGATGCCACAGGCAGGAAAAACGGCCGGGGCGCCTACATCTGTCCATCTATGGACTGCTATAAAAAAGCGGTGAAGAATAAAGGACTGGAGCGTTCTCTGAAGATGGCCATTCCAAAGGAAGTATATGAAGCATTGGAAAAGGAGATGGACAGCATTGGAGAACAATAAAAAGATATTTAACCTTCTGGGCCTGGCCACCAAGGCGGGGAAAACCGCCAGCGGCGAGTATATGGCTGAGAAGGCGGTAAAAAGCGGAAAGGCTCATCTGGTTATCGTATCGGAAGAGGCATCCGACAATACCAGGAAGATGTTCCTGAATATGTGTACTTACTACAAAGTCCCGATTTACTTTTTCGGAAAAAAAGAAGAGCTGGGGCATGCAATGGGAAAAGAGATGCGCGCATCTCTGGCCGTACTGGATGCAGGTTTTTCCAAGGCACTCGTGAAACAGATTGAGCTGAACGGAGGTAGTGAGTATGAGAGTTAACGAATTGTCGAAAGAACTGGGTAAAACCAATAAAGAAGTTTTAGAAATATTACAGAAGAATCAATTTGATGTCAAAAGCCACGCATCCAGCATTTCGGATGAACAGGCAGCTTTAGTAAAAAGAACGCTGTCGTCAGGGCATGCATCACATAAGGCGGCAACGCCGGTGACGGGGACTTCAAAACCAGGTACAGGAAAGGCGGAAACGAAGCGAGTGGAAGAAATTAAGAAAGAGCCAGTAAAGGCAGAAATAAAAGAAACAGAGACAAACGCGGCTAACAGGGCGGAAGGAACGACTGAACCGCCGAAGAAGAGAATCGCGGCAGTATACCGTCCGCAGAACAGCACCCAGATGAGAAATAATAACCGTCCGGCGGGACGTCCCGCACCACAGCAGAAAGACAGACCGGTTCAGGCCCAGAGTGTTGCAGAAGCAGTAAAACCGGCAGCGCCGCAGAGCCAGCCGGCAGCAGCTCCAAGCCCGGCGGCAGCTCCAAGTCCGGCAGCAAATCCAAGCCCGGCAGCAGCTCAGGCTCCGCAGACCCAAGCACCTGCACCGCAGGGCAGCCAGGGAGGCTATCAGGGAAACCGCGACGGTCAGAGGACCGGAGGCTATCAGGGAAACCGTGACGGCCAGAGAACCGGAGGCTATCAGGGAAACCGCGACGGCCAGAGAACGGGAGGCTACCAGGGCAACCGCGACGGTCAGGGCGGAGGCTATCAGGGAAACCGCGACGGCCAGAGAACCGGAGGCTATCAGGGCAACCGTGACGGCCAGGGTTACCAGGGCAACCGCGGAGGTTACCAGGGCAATCGTGACGGTCAGAGCGGAGGCTATCAGGGAAACCGCGACGGCCAGAGAACCGGAGGCTACCAGGGCAACCGTGACGGCCAGGGTTATCAGGGCAACCGTAGCGGCTACCAGGGCAATCGTGACGGTCAGGGAACCGGAGGTTACCAGGGCAACCGCGACGGTCAGAGAACCGGAGGCTATCAGGGCAACCGTGACGGCCAGAGAACCGGAGGCTATCAGGGCCAGGGCGGAGGCTATCAGGGCAACCGTAGCGGCTATCAGGGAAATCGTGACGGTCAGGGCGGAGGCTACCAGGGCAACCGCGACGGCCAGAGAACCGGAGGCTACCAGGGCAACCGCGACGGTCAGGGCGGAGGCTACCAGGGCAACCGTGACGGCCAGAGAACCGGAGGTTACCAGGGCAACCGCGACGGTCAGGGCGGAGGTTATCAGGGCAACCGCGGAGGCTACCAGGGCAATCGTGACGGCCAGGGAGGTGGTTATCAGGGCAATCGCGGAGGCTATCAGGGCCAGGGCGGAGGCTACCAGGGCAACCGTGACGGCCAGAGAACCGGAGGCTACCAGGGCCAGGGCGGAGGCTATCAGGGCAACCGCGGAGGTTACCAGGGCAATCGCGACGGTCAGGGCGGAGGCTACCAGGGCAACCGTGACGGTCAGAGAACCAGCGCTCCGAAGCCGTCATTTGACGGACCTGTAGTACAGAAACCACAGAATAATAAGCAGAATAAGAACGCTTATAAGAGTGATAAATACGATAAGAAGAACCACGATGACGGAACACACGCAAAACAGGGCAAGGGCGGAAAGAATACCAAGGCTCCTGTACTGCCGCCGCTGACACGCAAGGAAGAGCCGAAGGTGGAGGTGGTTAAGACCATTATTCTCCCTGAGGTTGTGACGATCAAAGAGCTGGCGGAGAAGATGAAGCTGCAGCCTTCTGCGATTGTAAAGAAACTGTTCCTTCAGGGCAAGGTTGTTACTATCAACCAGGAAGTGGATTACAACCAGGCAGAAGAGATTGCCATGGAATTTAACGTACTCTGTGAGATGGAAGTGAAGATCGATGTCATCGAAGAACTGCTGAAAGAGGAAGAAGAGAATGAATCGGATATGGCTGAAAGACCGCCGGTAGTCTGCGTAATGGGTCACGTTGACCATGGTAAAACTTCCCTTCTGGATGCGATCCGCCAGACCAATGTAACGGCCAAAGAGGCAGGCGGAATTACGCAGCACATTGGTGCTTATATGGTGGAAATCAATGGTCATCCGATTACGTTCTTAGACACACCGGGCCATGAGGCATTCACGGCTATGCGTATGAGAGGCGCTAAATCTACCGATATCGCAATTCTTGTAGTTGCTGCAGACGACGGCGTTATGCCTCAGACCATCGAGGCGATCAACCATGCCAAAGCGGCCGGCGTTGAAATTATTGTTGCAGTGAACAAGATCGATAAGCCAAGTGCTAACATTGAGAAAGTAAAACAGGAATTAATCGAATATGAACTCGTTTCAGAAGACTGGGGCGGCAGTACTATTTTCGTTCCCGTATCTGCCCATACCAAGGAAGGTATCCCGGAACTTCTCGAGATGATCCAGCTTACCGCCGAGGTGAAAGAATTAAAGGCAAACCCGGATCGTACGGCCAGAGGCCTTGTGATCGAGGCAGAACTTGACAAGGGCAAGGGTCCTGTTGCCACTGTTCTTGTCCAGAAGGGTACACTCCATGTAGGAGATCCGATTGCGGCAGGCGCCTGCTATGGCAAGGTGCGTGCAATGATGGATGACAAGGGACGCCGCGTCAAAGAGGCGACTCCATCCACACCGGTCGAGATCCTGGGACTGAACGATGTGCCGAAGGCCGGAGAAGTATTTGTTGCAACTCCTAGTGAGAAAGAAGCAAGAAGCTTTGCGGAAACATTTATTTCCGAGGGTAAGAATAAATTAATTGAAGATACTAAGGCTAAATTATCATTAGACGATCTGTTCTCACAGATTAAAGCCGGAAACGTCAAAGAACTTCCTATCATCGTAAAAGCGGATGTACAGGGTTCGGTAGAGGCGGTAAAACAGAGCCTTGTCAAACTGTCCAACGAAGAGGTAATGGTAAAAGTTATCCACGGCGGTGTCGGTACGATCAACGAGTCCGACGTCAGCCTGGCGGCGGCATCCAATGCCATCATTATCGGTTTCAACGTGCGTCCCGACGCTACGGCGAAATCCATTGCAGAGCGCGAGAAAGTGGATATGCGTCTGTACCGCGTAATTTACCAGGCTATCGAAGACGTGGAAGCAGCCATGAAGGGAATGTTAGACCCGATCTACGAAGAGCAGATCATCGGCCATGCCGTAGTGCGTCAGACCTTCAAGGCATCCGGCGTTGGAACCATTGCCGGTTCCTATATTCTGGACGGTAAGTTCCAGAGAGGCTGCAAGGTGAGAATTACCCGCGACGGCGAGCAGACCTTTGACGGCCCGCTGGCATCCCTTAAGAGATTCAAGGATGATGTCAAGGAAGTCAACGCAGGATACGAGTGCGGTCTTGTATTTGAGAAGTTTAACGACATCCAGGAAGACGATGTAATCGAGGCATACGCAATGGTAGAAGTTCCCCGCTAAGGGGAGCTCTGCCTGACTGATGACGGCGCCCGGCAGTTTAGCACCGTTAGAAAGAGAGGCATGAAACATGCGCAAAAACAGCATTAAAAATACCAGAATCAACAGCGAAGTCCAGAGAGAACTGAGTGAGATTATCAGCCGTGAATTAAAGGATCCCAGAATCCATCCGATGACGACCGTCATTGCGGTGGAGGTAACTCCGGATCTGAAGTTCTGTAAGGCATATATCAGTGTGCTCGGCAATGAAGAAGCCGGCAAAGACACGATCCAGGGCCTGAAGAGCGCGGTGGGTTTTATCCGCACCCAGTTAGCCAGAAGAATCAATCTGCGCAACACTCCGGAGCTCACCTTTATTCTGGATCAGTCCATCGAGTACGGTGTCAATATGACAAGGCTGATCAACGAAGTGACGGCGGGCCTGAGTGATGAGACACAGACGGAAGAGGAAATCGGAGAAGAGACTCCTGAGGAGGATTCCGAAGAGTAATCCGCGTTACCTGTGAACTGTAACATCCATGACACCATTTAAGCGGGAGATGATATAGAGGATGAGTAATTTATTAAATGAAGTACTTGACGGGGTGAACAGCGTTGTCCTTCTGGGACATCTCCATCCGGACGGCGACTGTGTCGGCACCTGTCTTGGAATGTATAATTATCTGTCGGAAAATTATCCGCAGCTTACCGTGGAACTTTTTCTGGACCATCCGGCCGCAAAGTTTTCCTATTTGAAAAATTTTGAGCGGATTAAGACGGAGCTGGAAGACGGGCGCACCTATGATCTGTGCATCACGATGGACAGCAGCGACATGGAACGCCTCGGCGTTTTCCTTCCGTATTTTGAGACGGCCGGGAAGACGTTCTGCATCGATCACCATGTGACCAATGCAGGTTTTGCAGAAAAGAACCATATTATTTCCACAGCCAGCTCCAGCAGCGAGGTTTTGTTCGGCTTACTGGCGGAGGATCGGATCAGCAAAGAGACGGCTGAGTGCCTCTACACCGGAATTGTCCATGACACCGGAGTTTTTAAATACAGCAACACTTCCAAGAAAACAATGGAAATTGCCGGAAAATTGGTGGATAAGGGACTGAACAGCGCTAAAATCATAGACGACAGTTTCTACCGCAGAACTTATGTCCAGAACCAGGTTCTGGGCCGTGCGCTTCTGGAAAGCTTTCTGTTTATGGACGGCCGCTGCATTTTCACCGCTCTGAAACAGAGGGAGCTGGATTTCTACGGAGCCGACAGCAATGATCTGGACGGAATTATCGACCAGCTCAGAATCACGGAAGGTGTCGAGTGCGCCGTATTTATTTATGAAAAAGAACCGCATGTATATAAGGTAAGTATGCGTTCCAACGATTATGTGGACGTCAGCAGGATTGCATCCTACTTTGGAGGCGGCGGACACGTGCGGGCAGCCGGATGTACGATGAGCGGCAGCGCCTACGATGTGCTGAATAACCTTTCAAAGCATATTGAACAGCAGATGAAAGAGCATGAAGACAAATGATCCATGGAATAATTAACATCTATAAAGAACCGGGATATACGTCCCATGACGTGGTTGCAAAACTGCGCGGGATTTTAAAACAGAAAAAAATCGGTCATACGGGAACACTCGATCCGGCAGCGGAGGGAGTGCTTCCCGTATGTCTCGGAAAAGGCACAAAACTCTGCGATATGATGACAGATAAGAGAAAAACTTACCGCGCCGTCATGCTTCTGGGCACCGAGACCGACACGCAGGATACGACCGGTACCGTGCTCCGCGAGAGAAGCACCGCAGAGCTGACGGAAGAACAGGTCAGGGAGGCCGTGCTGGGCTTTATCGGCCATTACGAGCAGATCCCTCCGATGTATTCCGCATTGAAGGTAAACGGCAAAAAACTCTATGAGCTGGCCCGTCAGGGAAAAGAAGTGGAGAGAAAAGCTAGGCCGGTGGAGATCTACAGTCTGGAAATCGAGAAAATGGATCTTCCGAGGGTCACGATGAGCGTAAATTGTTCCAAGGGAACTTATATCCGCACACTGTGCTATGATATCGGCACTGTGCTCGGATGCGGCGGCTGTATGGAGAAGCTGGTCAGGACAAAGGTGGACCGCTTTGAGATTGCAGAAAGCTTACGCCTCGATGAGGTGGAAGCGCTTACCGCTTCGGGACGGCTGGACGAAAAGATCGTTCCGGTTGATCGGATGTTCTCTTCCCTGCCCGAATTCGTTTCCGAGGGGGAGGAACTGGACAGGCTGCTTCACAACGGAAACTTTTTCTCCCGGGATTTTATTCCGGAACCGCTTGTGGATGAATGGATGCAGAAGCTTCAGGGAGATACGGAACACACGGCGGAAACCGAGGAAGATGGAGAAACCGTGGAAACCGTGGAATCTGGAGAAAGCAGCGGCGGTGCCGGAGACGGCGGAGCCGCACAGGAACTGCGGATCCGTGTTTATGACAGCGGACGCCGTTTTGTAGGGATTTATTCATACGTTGAAGAAGAAAACAAGTGGAAACCAAAGAAGATTTTTCTGGGAGGAGATTGAAATGCAGTACATTACCGGAACCAGAGAATTTCATATAGAAGAACCGACCGTTGTCACGCTGGGCAAATTCGACGGCCTGCACAGGGGCCATCAGAAGCTGCTGAGCGAAGTGTACCGTTTCAGGGAAAAGGGATATAAGACAGCCGTTTTTACATTTGAAACGGCTCCCGGGACTCTGATGAAGGGGAAACTTCAGACAATGATCACGACGAATGCCGAGCGGAGGGAAAACCTTCAGCAGGCGGGGATCGACTACCTTGTTGAGTACCCGTTCAACCAGGATGTGGCACATATGCAGCCGGAGGAATTTATTTCCCATATCCTGGCAGGCCAGATGAAGGCAAAAGCCATTGTTACCGGTACTGATTTCCACTTTGGATACCAGCGGCAGGGTGACGTGGAACTCTTAAAGAAGCTGGCCTCCAAATACGGCTATGAGATGGTCGTTGTGGATAAAGTGCTGGACGGCGAAAGAGAGATAAGCAGTACTTATATCAGAGAGGAACTGGCCGCAGGCAATATCAAAAAGGCCAATGAACTTCTCGGATACACCTATATGATCCATGGCCGTGTGATCCACGGCAGGCATCTTGGTTCAACCCTCGGTTTTCCGACCGTCAATATCGAACCCAGGGAGCAGAAGCATCTGCCCGCCTTTGGAGTCTACCTGTCCGAGGTGGTGATCGACGGCGAGCTTTACAAAGGGATTACGAATATAGGAAGAAAGCCTACGATTGAGGGGCAGCACCCGGTAGGTGTGGAGACTTATATTTATGATCTGAGCGCTGATCTGTATGATAAATGGATCGAGGTAAGGCTGACCGACTTCATCCGTCCGGAACTGAAATTTTCCGGTGTGGAGGAGCTGAAGGAGAGAGTGCTGGCCGATAAAGAGGCCGGACGGAAAATGCATGAGAGAGCAGCAAGATAATTGACAATAGAGAAATTGACAATAGAGAGAGCCGGAAGATTACATCGTATGATGCACCTTCCGGCTCTTTGTTTGTATTTTATATCGTTATATCCATTTACCGACTTCTTCGCAGACAAGCTTTATGTAGCCGCTCAGGGACATGTCGCTGCATCCCACAACCGTATGGTGGCAGTGCTGGCTGACCGGGATCAGGATCTTGTGGGCGCGGCTGCTTCCGATAGCGGAGGACATCGCCGGTGTAATCTCACCGAGCAGGGAATCTGCAATGACGATTCCCAGGGGACCGATAATGATATCGGCATCCCGGCAGGCGACAAACACGGGATTTTCTCCGGTTGCACCCTGGTCGGCTCCTGCTTTCAGCATGGCGGAGGTGGCGATACTGTTGGTGCCGATGGCGGTTAGAGGCAGATCCGGGTATGTATTCTTCAACTGTTCCACCACTGTTTTCCCCATCCGGCCGCCCTGGCCGTCAATAACTACGATTTTTTTCATAAAAATTGACGAATCCTTTCCGCTTTTTAAAATAATACCCCAGTATATTTTTACCAGCATATCATAAAAAATGTCAAAAGGGAAGAGAAAAACGCATTTTTTTGGTTTACAAGGCGGAACTTTTCTATTATAATCTTGATAATGCCTTACTGGGGCCTTTAACAAGATAAAGGTTCCGAACGGCTTTTGAAAAGAGTCCGGATAACGGGCCTTTGTTGATAACGGTAACCTGTACGCGGAGCGTGCGGCCTATCGCTGAAAATGTAAACTGCAGACAATGAGAGGGAAAAAACATGAGGAGAAACGACATTCACAAAGTGATGATTATCGGTTCCGGTCCAATTATTATCGGACAGGCATGCGAGTTCGACTATTCCGGAACTCAGGCGTGCAAGGCGTTAAAAAACCTTGGTTACGAGATTGTACTGGTAAACTCTAATCCGGCTACGATCATGACGGATCCGGAGACAGCAGATGTGACCTACATCGAACCACTTAATGTTGAGAGATTGACACAGATCATTGATAAAGAGAGACCGGACGCATTACTTCCGAATCTGGGAGGACAGTCAGGTCTTAACCTTTGTTCTGAACTGGCAGCAGCAGGTGTTCTTGATAAATATAATGTAAAAGTAATCGGAGTTCAGGTTGATGCAATTGAGCGTGGTGAGGATCGTATCGAATTCAAACATGCAATGGAGAGCCTGAATATTGAGATGGCAAAGAGCGAAGTTGCCTATACGGTGGAAGAAGCTCTTGCAATTGCCGACAAGTTAGGCTATCCGGTTGTTCTTCGTCCGGCTTACACGATGGGCGGCGAGGGCGGCGGCCTTGTATATAACGTAGAAGAATTAAAAACAGTCTGTGCGAGAGGCCTTCAGGCCAGTATGGTTGGCCAGGTGCTCGTCGAAGAATCGATCTTAGGCTGGGAAGAATTAGAGCTGGAAGTTGTACGTGATGCCAAAAACAATATGATTACCGTTTGCTTTATTGAAAACATTGATCCTCTTGGCGTTCACACCGGCGACTCATTCTGCTCCGCACCAATGCTTACTATTTCAGAAGAAGTCCAGAAACGTTTACAGGAAAAATCATATAGAATTGTTCAGGAGATTGAGGTAATCGGCGGAACGAACGTGCAGTGGGCGCATGACCCGAAGACAGACCGCGATATCGTAATTGAGATTAACCCGAGAACATCACGTTCCTCAGCGCTGGCATCCAAAGCAACAGGATTCCCGATTGCCCTTGTGTCGGCCATGCTTGCAACAGGCCTTACCCTGGATGAAATTCCATGCGGCAAATACGGCACACTGGATAAATACGTTCCATCCGGCGACTACATTGTAATCAAATTTGCACGCTGGGCATTTGAGAAATTCAAAGGTTCCGAAGATAAATTAGGTACTCAGATGAAGGCCGTAGGCGAAGTCATGAGTATTGGTAAGACATATAAGGAAGCTCTTCAGAAGGCAATCCGAAGCCTGGAGAGAGGATGCTACGGCCTCGGCCATGTGAAAGATTTAGACCAGAAGAGCAAAAAAGAACTTCTGTCCATGCTTCACGTACCGACCAGCCAGCGTCAGTTTATCATGTATGAGGCTCTGAGACAGGGCGCGACCGTTGATGAACTTTTCGAACTGACAAAGATTAAACACTATTTCATCGAGCAGATGAAAGAACTGGTGGAAGAGGAAGAAGCTCTCATGCAGTATAAGGGCCAGGTGCCTCCTGTGGAAGTGCTCCGCCAGGCTAAACTCGACGGATTTGCAGACAAGTATTTAAGTGAAATCCTGGAAGTTTCCGAAGAAGATATCAGAAATGCCAGAACAGCGGCCGATATCGTGGAAGGCTGGGAAGGCGTTCACGTAAGCGGAACGGAAGATTCAGCTTATTACTACTCCAGCTACCATATTAAAGATGAAAGTCCATGCAGCGACAATAAGAAGATTATGATTCTCGGCGGCGGCCCGAACCGTATCGGCCAGGGTATCGAATTCGACTACTGCTGCGTTCATGCTGCAATTGCACTGAAAGAGCTCGGTTTTGAGACAATCATTGTAAACTGCAACCCGGAGACCGTATCCACAGACTATGATACCTCCGATAAGCTTTATTTTGAGCCTCTGACACTGGAAGATGTATTAAGCATCTACCACAAAGAAAAACCTCTGGGCGTTATCGCACAGTTCGGCGGACAGACACCGCTCAACCTGGCAGCCGACTTAAAGAAATACGGCGTGACAATTCTCGGAACCACACCGGAGACAATCGACATGGCGGAGGACAGGGACCTGTTCCGCGATATGATGGACAAGTTAAACATTCCAATGCCTGAGTCAGGCATGGCTGTCAATGTAGACGAGGCTCTTGTGATTGCAAACCGCATCGGTTATCCGGTAATGGTACGCCCGTCCTACGTTCTCGGCGGACGCGGAATGGAAGTAGTACACGATGACGACGCCATGACATATTATATGAAGGAAGCCGTCGGCGTTACTCCGGACCGTCCGATTCTGATTGACCGTTTCCTGAACCACGCAACAGAGTGTGAGGCAGACGCCATCAGCGACGGAGTGGACGTATTCGTTCCGGCCGTTATGGAGCACATTGAGCTTGCCGGAATCCATTCCGGAGATTCAGCCTGCATCCTGCCGTCCAGAAACCTGACAAAAGATCAGGTGGACACCATCCGCGACTACACAAGCCGTATCGCAAAAGAAATGCACGTTGTCGGCCTTATGAATATGCAGTATGCAATTGAAGACGGAGAGGTTTATGTACTTGAGGCGAACCCAAGGGCATCCAGAACCGTTCCGCTGGTTTCCAAGGTCTGCAATATCAAGATGGTAAAACTGGCAACCGATATTATGACTTCCCACCTGACGGGAAGACCTTCACCGGTTCCGACACTGACCGAGAAGAAGATTCCTCATTACGGAGTAAAGATGCCGGTATTCCCATTCAAGATGTTCCCTGAGGTTGACCCGGTACTCGGACCGGAAATGCGTTCCACAGGAGAAGTTCTCGGAATGTCCGCAAACCTGGGCGAGGCGATTTACAAAGCACAGGAAGCAACACAGACAAGACTTCCAAGCTCCGGAACCGTTCTCTTAAGCGTCAACGATATGGACAAGCCTGAACTGATTGAGGTTGCAAAGGGATTCTATGACTGCGGCTTCAAGCTGATGGGAACAGGCAGAACATACGATATCATGGCAGCCGCAGGACTTCCTGCAGAAAAAATTGCCAAGATTGACGAGGGCCGTCCAAACATCCTTGATAAGATTACGAACAAGAAGGTTGATATTATTATCAATACTCCAGTCGATAAAAAGGGAATGGGGGATGACAGCTATATCAGAAAAGCAGCCGTTAAAGGTAAAATTCCTTATTTCACCAACATGGCGGCCGCAAAGGCAACTGTCCAGGCTCTTAAGACCATTACAAAGAACGGGGATATTGAAGTGAAATCACTTCAGGAGTTCCATAAAGAAATTAAATAAGCAATTGCTTTGAAGTAGATAACCCGCACGGAATGCCTGCCTTATTGGATTGGTAGGGATTTCGGGCGGGTTATATTGATATAAGAATTTAGTTGAGATGCGAGGACGCCTCTGTAAGACGGCGGACGGGGGAGTGGGCGGTTGGATATGAGTCTTCAGTCCCAGCGGTTGGTAGTGGTGAGGGGGAATCCAGGAGAAAAAATTCCTACGGGGACTCGC
>NZ_URHZ01000013.1 GCF_900547735.1 uncultured Clostridium sp.
ATCCAACCTCCCACTCCCCCGTCCGCCGTCTTACAGAGGCGTCCTCGCATCTCAATTAAATCCTTATTAGATCTTGTTACGTTTATGTATACCAGAAGAGAAATATAATGTCAATAGAGTGTGAGGACACACTATTGAAGGAAAATAATGGAATATTGAACAAAGTATCAGAAATGACGGCGAACAATAAAAAAAGTGCAAATTTTATCAGGAACAGTACACACTGAAACATTTCACCGAGAAATTTAAAAATCTTAAAGTGTACATGGAAATAAAAAAACGGCACACAAATCTGCAAATCAGACACTCTAAAATAAAATCAAAATGTAAAATCGTAAAAAAGCACTGTAAGACAACACACTTGACGGAGAGTTAAAAATCTGACAATTTTTGACTTATGTTTCTTCTGTTGTTACAATAATGCCATCGATGATTGGAACGTTCTAAAGAGATTAATAAAAACGGGAAAGGATGGCTGAAGTGGGAGAGAGAAAAAGTAAATTGTTCGTCTGTACGCATGGACGGTTTGGTGAAGAACTGATTCGGACGGCAGAAATGATTGTCGGGGAGATTAAGGACGTAACGCCGTTTTCGCTGCTTCCGGAGACTTCACCGGAAGAACTGAAAGAGGCAGTGAGGACCGAACTTGAGAAGGGCAGGAATGAAAGTTTTCTGTGCCTGGTTGATTTGCTTGGGGGGACGCCTTTTAATGTTATGGCTGAATTCCGCAAGGAATATGATATCACGATTGTGACGGGATTAAACCTTCCAATGTTTTTGGAAGCATACGGCGAATTTAGCGGCCGGCCGGTGTGGGAAACGGCGGAATGTGCCGGAGAAGCTTTGAAAGACAGCGGACGTGTGATAAAAAGCATAAAAGCGGAGGAGGAAGACAATGGGTGTTGAATTAATCCGGGTTGATTTCAGAATGATTCATGGTCAGGTAATGGTTAAGTGGTTAAAACAGACCGGCGCGAAAAAAATTGTTGGAGTAAATGATGGAGTGGCAACCGATCCTTTTCTGGGGGATATTTATAAAATGTCGGCGCCGGTAGGCGTGGACATCGATATTATGACACGGGATCAGGCAGCAGATTATTTTAGCGGTGAAATCGGGGAAAAGGTGCTTGTACTGTTTAAATGTGTGGAGGATGCGGAGTACTGTTTCAAGAGGGGATTTCCGATGAGATCATTGCAGATAGGCGGGCTTGGGGCAGGACCGGGCCGGATTAATGTATACGGACCGATTACCCTGGATGCAAAAGACGCCGCCATGCTGAAGGGAATGAGTGACGCGGGAGTGGACGTGGTATTTCAGCAGGTGCCGGATGAATCCAGCACATCACTGGAAAAAATATTGAAGAAGTTTGATTTTGGTTTGAGATAGGAGGAGGAGAGTATGAATTTAATAATGGCCTTAACTGCCGGATTATGCTACTTTATAGGCTCGTGCCGGGTTGGTTCCGGCACATACCATTCACTTGGTTCGGGCTGTTTTATCGGATTAATCTGTGGTCTGGTATTTGGTGATGTTCCCAAAGGACTTCTGATTGGAGCAAGTATCAATCTTGTTTATCTGGGAGTCGTCGCACCGGGAGGAAATATCCCGACGGATGAGATTCTGGCAAGCAGCATTGCAATTCCTCTGGCGCTCCAGGGCAATCTAGAGCCGGAAATGGCTGTTACACTGGCAATGCCGTTTGGAATGCTTGGAGTGTTCCTGGAACAGATCCGGAAAACCACGAATATTTATTGGGTACATAAAGCGGACCGCTATGCGGAAGAGGGCAACGACAGGGGAATCTATATGTGCGGAACCTGGTATCCTTTGGCACTGGCGTTTGTACTGCGGTTTGTTCCTGTTTTTACACTTCAGTTTTTCGGAGCGGATGTTATCTACCGTCTGTTGGAAATTCTGCCGACGTGGCTCACCAGTGGTTTAAACGTGGCGGGAGGCATGCTGCCGGCAATCGGCTTTGCGATTATTTTAAAATGCATTGGCAACAAGCTGCTTCTTCCCTACTTTTTTATTGGATTTTTTGCTGTTAAATATCTGGGGATTAATACAATGGCAGCATCGATATTCGGAGGATGCCTGGCCCTCATTATCTATTTTAACTCTATGAAAAAGGAGGCGGCATAGGATGGAAAATATTTTAGAAAATGGAAAGAAACCTGAGATAACCAGACTCAGCAACAAAGAACTGTTCCGCACCTATATGAGGCTCTATATCACGAATGAGATGAGCAACTCTTATGAGAGGCTGCAGTCCTTAAACTTCTGCGTGACGGTGGCGCCGCATCTGAAAAAATGGTATGCGGATAATAAAGAAGAATATGTAAGCGCCCTTCAGAGGCACCTGCAGTTTTATAATACGGAGTCCACAATCGGTTCCATCATCTGCGGCGTGGTGCTTTCCATGGAAGAGCGCAAGGCCCAGGGAGAGGACATTCCGGAAGAAGCAATTACCGGAATTAAAACCGGTCTGATGGGGCCGATGGCCGGAGTAGGTGACTCCCTGATCCGTTCAACACTCAAATCCACTATCCTGGCGTTAGCCTGTTCCTTTGCCCTTGCAGGGAATGCCCTGGGAGGCGTCCTGCCGCTGCTGTATCCGGTTATTATGATTATTGTGGGATATTACATGCTGAAAATCGGATATGAGGTAGGCCGAGAAGCAATTATGAACATCATGAAGACCGGAAAATTTGCCGCCATCATCCAGGCGACGGGAATTATGGGAATGTTCATGATGGGAGCTCTGTCCTCATCCTATGTGAAGCTGTCTACACCGCTTCAGTTTCAGATGGAGAATGCCGCCAATCCGATTATCGTCCAGCAGATTCTGGATGGAATTATACCGGGCCTCCTGCCCCTCGGACTGGTGTTTCTGGTCTACGGTTACCTGTCGAAAGGCGGTCAGAAATACAGCAACATAGTATGGCTCATTCTTGCAGCCGCTTTAATTGGAAGTATTATCGGACTATTCGGTTAAATGATAAGGAGGATTTGATTCATGATTATACCAATGCACATACTTTTGGAGGATGCAAAGAAAAACGGATATGCGGTTGCAGCCCCCAATGTATTTAACAGAGAAACAATCGAAGCCGCATTTATGGCAGGAAAGGAACTTAAATCGCCTGTTATCCTGGATGTTCATCCGGTGCACGGAATTTATGAATGTGCGGAAATCGCGAGATTCTATGAAAAGAGATATCCGGAAGTGGCGGCAGCGCTGAATCTGGACCACGGCAGTGAGTACGAGGTGGTGGTTAATGCAATTCATGCCGGATTCTCCTCCGTTATGATTGACCGTTCTACCTGCCCTTACAGGCAGAATGTGGACGAGGTGAAGGAGATTGCCAAAATTGCCCATGCAGTGGGGATTTCCGTAGAGGCTGAACTGGGACATGTCGGTCAGGGCAATGAATATGAGGAAACCAGGGATTCGGGCCTTACGAGGCTGGAAGAAGCGCTTCCCTTTATAGAAGAGACGGACGCGGACTGTCTGGCCGTTGCGGTAGGAACTTCCCATGGCGTTTATAAAGGCGAACCGAAGATTGACTTTGAACTCCTTAAAGTGCTGGCGGAACAAATTCCGGTTCCCCTGGTACTCCATGGCGGTTCCGGTACAGGAGATGACAATCTCCAAAAATCAATCCGGCACGGAATATCGAAAATTAATTTAAACACAGATTTAAATGAGGGCGGAATTGCCGCTATTAAGGAGGCGTGTGACAAGGACTTTACAAGAATTGTCAAAGGGAAAACCGATGATGAGATGAAAACGGCCCGCATGAATCTTCAGATGGTGTTTGCGGAAGGTGCAAAAGGGTGGAAGGAAAAACTGGAATATTACATGAAGCTGTTCGGCAGTGTGAACCGCATCTAATTGCCGGGAACTGTGAAAAAAGCGGTTTCGCAAAACAGGGAGGAGAACGTTATGGATTTTACTAAAACAGCCGTCCTCCGGGGAAAAGAGCAGGTTACCCTGGAACAGAGGAGGCTGCCGGAACTGGATGAAAATTCCGTTCTGGTAAAAATACATGCATGCAATATCTGTACGTCGGAATACGGCGTATATAACGGCAGCCGGACATCGCGTCCGATGCCTCTGGTCTTCGGCCATGAGTGGTCGGGGGAGGTCCTTAAGGCAGGCGCCCATGTTATGGGATTTAAAGAAGGCGATATGGTTGCCTGCGGCTACGAGTTTGATCCTTACAGCCCGGAGTCTTTGGAGGGAAGAACCGGTGAATGCCGCCATATTAAAACGGCAAATGATTTAAATGACGACGGGTATTACGGGAACGCCGGATGCGCGGAATATGCGGTTAAATCACAGGTGGGCCTCTATAAAATCGATCAATCGGTGGATCCGGCTGTCGGCGGGCTGTTAGAACCTGTTGCTTCCGTCGTATATGGACTCAGAAAGCTCCACGTTGAAAAAAACGAGACAATCGCGGTAATCGGCGCGGGGACGATGGGAATTATTAATGCCGTTACAGCCAGAGAATATGGATGCCGTGTCATTATCAGCGAGCTTCTCGACAAAAAGCTGGAGACGGCCAGGGCATACGGGTTTGAAGTAATCGATGCAAAAGAGACGGATCCGGTTAAAGAGGTTATGCGCCTGACGGACAACCGAGGAGCGGATGCCGTTGTGGTTGCAGTGGGCGCGCAGGCTGCTACGGATCAGGCGTTTGAAATGCTGAAACCGAAAAGAGGACGGGTACTGCTGTTTGCCGCAGCGTATCCCAGCCCGAAAATAAGCCTCGATGTAAATACAATCCACTACAGGAAAATCGATATTATCGGAACATTCGGCGCGGATCACTGTGACTTTACGGAGGCGGCGAGACTGATTAATAAGGGCGTGGATTACAGCCGGGTAATCGAGTGCTGTTATAAATTGGATCAGATAGACGAGGCCTTTCAAGCGGCCTGTGCAATGGGAGCATACCGTGTATGTGTGAAAATGGATTAGATGCACCGGCCGGTAAGAAGATACTGGTTGCAGGAGCCGGAAACATAGGTCTCGGCGTGGTGGGCCGGCTGTTTGGCGAGGCCGGCTGGCGTGTTTCATTTTACCGAAAAAATCAGGGCAGGCTGAGAAAACTCCGGGACATGGGATATTATGTGGTGACACAGAAAGACCCATCAAGGGAATCGTATACATATATTTATGGTTTTGAATGCGTGTTTGAGAATTGCCTTGCGGAAATGATAGTGGAGACGGACGTTGTGGCCTGCTGTGTTTATGAAGATGCTTTTCCGGATATCTGCAGTAAAATCGGCGAGGCGCTTAAACTAAAAGCCGGTTCCGGACGTAACAATAAGCTGGATATTCTTCTGTGTGTCAACCAGTTGAACGCCGCCCGGCAGTTTCACCGGTATATTGCTCAGGAGGTGGAGGGAAATCCGGGAGCGGAGCGGCTGCTTGATACGGCAACGGGAATCAGCCGTGTGCTGGTTCTCTCAGCCGCCATGCCGGACGGGGGTGCCGGAAAGAGGCTGCCATGTGAAGTAATATGCGTCTCCGGGGACGGCAGTCTTGAAATTGAGAGAGACACCTTTCTGGGGGCGCAGAGTTCCATGAAGGGAATCACCTTTACAGACGGTGTCGGAGACAAACTGGTGCGAAAAGTCTATCTTGGAAATATGAGGCATACAATGGCCGCCTGCATGGGAGCATTGAAAGGATATCAAACGATTGATGAATGCCATCAGGATCCCGAAATCAGGGGGAGCATTATCGCTGCATTTAAGGAAGCGGAGAAAGGCTATTTTAAGGAATACGGCATAGAAAAATCAGAACAGGAGGAGTATTGGAACTGGAAAAAGCGGCTGGATGAGAAGCTGGATATCAGGACCGGAGATCAAATCAGAAGGATTGTGTCAAACCCTGCCAAAAAACTCGGCAGGGAGGAACGTTTTACGGGCCCGGCACTCCTCTGTGTGAAACATGGCATAACGCCGGAATACCTGGCATTGGGAATCGCATCCTGCTTGATGCTCACCGAAGACTATGGCAGCGAACGCCGGATAATACAGAGCTGTATTGGTGAACTTGGAATTGAAAGGGCGGTGAGGGAATTCTGCGGCCTCCGCCAATCCGAAAGAGAAGAGGCGTATTTGACGGAAGAAATTGTAAGACAGTATAAAAAATTAGAAGATAAGACCCGGAAGGAGGAACGGCAGAATGAGGCAGTTCAGCTATAAGGTAAATGACAAACTTGGAATTCATGCCCGTCCGGCCAATGCCCTGGCAAAAATGGCAAAAAAATATGAATGCCGCATTGAACTGAAAAAGGGAAATGAGGGCGTTGATATGAAAAAAATGATGGCAATGATGAAACTGAATATTCACTGCGGTGAGGCGGTACAGGTGGTATTGGAAGGAGCCGATGAAGATATGGCCTATTCGGAAGTCAGTGAATATTTCCAAAATAACATTTAGTGAGTGATTGCATATGGAAATAAGGACCGGAAAAGCAGTAGTAAATAAAAGTGCAATAGGAAGAGTCTGGCTGTACAGGAAAAACAGGCCTGATATTAAAAAACGGAGCGTCGATGATATTGCACTGGAATTGGCGCGGTTTGAGAAGGCACAAAAAAAGGCTGCAGATTATCTGAACAGCCTGTATGAAAAGGCGTTAAAAGAAATTGGAGAGGAAGAGGCCGCTATTTTCGAGGCCCACCTCATGATGATGGAAGATGATGATTTTGCCGGAGAGATAAAGAACTTAATCACTGCCGAATGTGTAAATGCGGAATATGCGGTATCTCATGTTTCCTGTCTGCTGCAGCGCGAATTTGAAGATATGGAAGGGGATTATATGAGGGCAAGAGCCCTTGATATACGCGACATATCGGAGCGCCTTATATCGGCGTTAGGTGACGGAGAGTGGGAAATAGACTTTCCGGAAGAGCAGAGAATTGTAATTTCGGAAGATCTTGCCCCCAGTGAAACACTTCGGATGGATAAGAATAAAATCCTGGGCTTTATTATAAAAAATGGTTCTCTGAATTCCCATACGGCAATACTCGCAAGGACGATGGGAGTCCCGGCCCTGATGGGAGTGGAAATCTCAGAGGAATGGGATGGATGTCTTGCGGCCATCGACGGTGAGAAAGGACTTGTCTGCATTGATCCGGAGCCGGAACAGGTGGCCGCAATACGGCGGCAGATCAGCCGTGAAGAGGAAGAAGAAATCCTTCTGAAAGATTACAAGGGAAAAGAAACCGTCACACAGGATGGAAAAAAGATAAAGTTGTATACCAACATTGCCGGAGAAGAAGACATGGATTCAGCCTGCAAAAGTGATGCAGAGGGAATTGGACTTTTACGCAGCGAGTTCCTCTATTTACAAAACAGTGATTATCCGACGGAGGAGGAACAGTTTCTTACCTATAAAAATGTATTGGAGAGGATGGAGAATCAGGACGTAATTATCCGGACAATGGACATAGGGGCCGATAAAAAGATTTCTTATTTCGGACTGCCGGAGGAAGAAAATCCGGCGCTGGGCTTCCGGGGCATACGAATCTGCCTGGAGCGCAGAGAGATTTTTAAAACGCAGATGAGGGCGCTGCTGCGGGCGGGTCTGTATGGCTCACTTTCTGTAATGTATCCGATGATTACCTCTGTGCGGGAAGTCCGTGAAATCAGGGAGATAGTGGAGGAGGCGGAAAAAGAGCTTTCACAGAAGAATCTGAGGTACGGCAAAATAAAGCACGGGATTATGATAGAAACACCGGCCGCCGTGATGATAAGCGATGAACTGGCCCGGGAAGTTGATTTTTTCAGCATCGGAACAAATGATTTGACACAGTATACGCTTGCCATCGATCGGCAGAACGACAAACTCGACCGATTTTATGATCCGTATCATCCTGCGGTCTTTCGGATGATAAAGCTTGTGTGTGAAAATGCACACAAAAACGGCATCTGGGCGGGAATCTGCGGAGAGCTGGCCGCCGATCCCGGGGCGACGGAGCAATTGATAGCCGCGGGAATTGATGAGCTCTCGGTTGCGCCGTCGTCGGTTCTGGCGATTAGAAAAAAGATCGCATCCGTTTCTTCGGCGGTGAGAGACGGCTTTTAATCAAGGACAGAGGAGGAAATTTCAACCACCTAATAATACTCGACTTATGTTTCATAATGTGGTAAAGTTATATAGTGCGACTTGATACCGAATGAATGATTGGAATGTTTAGTTATGGGACAGTATATTGTATTAGACTTGGAATGGAATCAGAGTCCTCTTGGGAAAGACGGCTCGATGGACCGGCTGCCGTTTGAGATTATAGAGATAGGCGCGGTCAAGCTGAATACGAGCCTGCAGATCATATCGGAATTTCACCGCCTGATCCGCCCCAGGGTATATCGGCAGATGCACTTTAAGATATCCGAAGTAACCCATATGTCCATGGAAGAACTAAACATGGAGGGCGAAGAATTCGGAAAAGCCATGGAAGAATTTCTGGCCTGGTGCGGAGATGATTACAAATTCTGTACATGGGGTACCATGGATCTGACGGAGCTTCAGAGAAATATGGTGTACCACGGGCTGGACATACCTTTTAAGATGCCGCTGCTTTATTATGACCTTCAGAAGATCTACGGTCTTATCAAGGGGGACAAACGCAAGGATTCCCTGGACACGGTTGTGGAGGAGCTGGGTATTGCGGAGGACAGGCCGTTTCACAGGGCGCTGGACGATGCGTACTATACGGGCCGTATTATGGCTGAGATGGATTTCTACAGCATGGTGGAATACGTTTCCGTGGATTATTACAGACTGCCGGAGACGGAAGAGGAAGAGATTTATCTGGAATTTCCCGGATACGCAAAGTTTGTATCCAGGACTTACGATACAAAAGAGAAGGTGTTGGAAGAGCGAAGGATAACGGATATGGTCTGTTATAAATGCCACCGCACCCTCAGGAAAAAAATAAGGTGGTTTTCTTCAAACCAGAAGTTCTATTTCTGCCTTTCATATTGTCCGGAACATGGCTATATGAAGGGGAAAATCCGCATGAAGAAGTCGGAGGACGGCAGCGTCTATGCAGTAAAGACGACAAAGCTGACCGGCGAGGAGGGCGCAGCCCTGATCATGAAGAAGAAGGAAGAGGCGAAGAAGAAACGCACGGAGAGAAATAAAGCCAAACGTGCGTGTAAACACGATTCGGAAGATGAATGGCAGCAGTGATGCCGGTTTAGATGAATAAGAGAAATAGGTTGGCGGTAATATATCGGGACGATATATTACCGCCTTTTTCATATTCCCCTTGCCATGCCCGTCAACACCGGATAAAATAAAATCAGACGATAAAGTGCGTGAAAGGGCAGAGGAAATGACAAGAAAGATTACGATGGCGGACATCGCCGAGATGGCGGGCGTGACAAAAAGCACGGTATCCCGTTATTTTAACGGCGGTTATGTCAAGCAGGAGACCAGGGAGCGGATCCAGGAAATAATTAAAGAATATAATTATGAGCCCAATACGTTTGCCAGATTGAACGCCAGGGAAAGCAATGTGATCGGCGTGGTCGTTCCCACGCTGAATTCCAAGGTGACGAGCCGTGTTATCACAAGCATCGACCGTTATCTGAGGAACCAGGGATACGAGACGTTAATTAAGAACTCGGATCACGACAGTGAGCTGGAGCTTAAGAATATTCAGCGGCTGATCAGCCTGAATGTGGACGGAATCCTGTTCAGTGCAATTACCCTTACGAAAGCACACAGGGAGCTGATTGCAAACTGCGGGATTCCTGTTGTAGTCCTCGCGCAGGAATGGGAAGAGGGAATTGCCGTCGTAGACGACGACTACAGCGCAGGCCGCCGGATGGGGGAATACATCGGGAAAAATCATCCGCAGCGGGTGGCTTATATTGGCGTCGGTGAATCGGATGCGGCCGTGGGGATACAGCGGAAGAGAGGGGTTCTCGACGGACTTAAGTCCTGCGGCGTGCCCGAAGCGCTGGTCGTAACGGGAGATTACAGCTATGAGAGCGGCCAGGCGTCAATGAAAGAAATTTTGAATTCAGGTCCTGTGGATGCGGTTATCTGCGCAACGGACCGGCTGGCTTACGGCGCATACCGTATACTGCAGCAGGCGGGACTGCGGATCCCTGAGGACGTGTCGGTGGCCGGATTTGGCGGCTATGATGAGAGCGAGCTTTTGAGTCCGGAACTGACGACCCTTAAGTTTGATTCCTACGCAATGGGATATCTGGGTGCGGAGACGCTTTTAAAAATTATAAAAAGGGAACCGGTTCCAAAGAAACAGGTTGTAGGATATGAATTTATCTGTGGAAACAGCGTGAGAGTGGATGGAACATAAGGGGCCGCGGCAGGAGGACAGACTGGCAAAGATGTTTCGGACGAGTCTCCTTCCCCGGACGGGGGACGCCGGCAGGGAAATCAGCATCGGAAAAAGTCCGGCTCCGTGTGCAGTCGGAGGGTAAAAAAGTATTCTGAGGAGAAAAATCCTTAGAATACTTTTTTGATTGGCTGCTTTAGCGACTAAAATTGTATAAACTGCACAAAAATAAGAGAGAAAATTCTACACCTCAATGTGGAATCGGTTCCACAAACTGTATTGACTTTCGAACGGGGATGATCTAATATTTAAATATGGAACCGATACCACAAATAGTTGCAGAGAAGGGGTTATAGTTATGAATTATGAGAAGATTGCCAGTGAAGTAATCCGTTATGTAGGCGGAAAGGGGAATATCAAATCGGTGGCTCATTGTGCGACCAGGCTGCGTTTTCAACTGAGGAATAATGAACTGAGGGATGAGGAGGCCCTGGGCGGTGTCGAGGGTGTCAAAGGTGTTTTTCTGACTCAGTCACAGTTCCAGATTATATTCGGCTCGGGAACCGTTAATCTGGTGTGCCAGGAAGTCCAGAAACAGTTAGGAACCGCGAACGAGACCGGGGATGAAGCGGACGGGAAGACGGAGAAAAAAGGGAATCCGCTCCAGCGTTTTGTAAAGATGTTAAGCGATATTTTTGTTCCGATTATTCCCGCCATTGTGGCCGGCGGTCTTTTGATGGGACTTAACAACCTGCTGACCTCCGGGCTGTTCCACGGACAGTCGGTGATTGAGATGTATCCTCAGTGGCAGGGACTGGCAACGGCGATTAATACATTTGCCAGCGCACCGTTTACCTTTCTGCCCGTCCTGATAGGATTCAGCGCGACGAAGAAATTCGGCGGCAATCCGTTTCTGGGAGCGGCCATGGGCATGATCATGGTTCATCCGGATTTGATGAACGCCTATCAGATAGGAGTGGGAACCGCACCGGTCTGGAATATGTTCGGACTGGACATTGCGGCTATCGGCTATCAGGGAACCGTCCTTCCGGTACTGGCGGTATCATGGATTCTAGCCAATCTGGAAAAACGGCTGCACAGAGTTACACCGTCCTGGCTGGATAACCTGACGACACCGCTGCTGTCTATTCTCGTTACATCATTTTTAACTTTTATCTTTGTGGGGCCGCTGCTCCGCGAGGCCGGAAACCTTCTGGCAGCAGGCATCACATGGCTTTACAATACACTGGGACCGGTCGGCGGCGCTTTGTTCGGGCTTGCCTATGCGCCAATCACATTGACCGGTATGCATCACAGCTTTATCGCGATTGAGACGCAGTTGATTGCCGACAGTGTCCATACGGGCGGAAGTTTTATTTTCTCGACCGCAAGTATGAACAATGTGGCTCAGGGCGCCGCCGTACTGGCTGTCCTGATGCTGACAAAGAACGAAAGAATGAAATCCATCTGTTCCGCGTCCGGTATATCCGCACTTTTGGGAATTACGGAACCGGCCATGTTCGGTGTGACTCTTAAACTGAAATATCCATTTTACGCGGCAATAGCCGGATCGGCAGTGGGCAGCGCCTATCTGGCCTGGACGAAGACACTGGCACAGGCTCTGGGGGCCGCCGGTCTTCCGGGATTCATTTCCATGAAACCGGATCACTATCTGAATTTTGCAATAGGACTGATTTTATCCATGGGCGTTTCCTTCCTGCTGACGGTGTTTTTCTGGAAAAAATATGGCCTGGGGCAGGCAGAGGCCGCCGGGGAGAATGGAGGACAGAAGAAAGCTCTGAATGAGTCGGATGTGGTAGATGGCATGGCTGGAGAAGAAGCAAAGGAAGAGGACGCAAAGGAAGAAGATGCAAAGGAAGAGGATGCAAAGGAAGAAGATGCGGAGGAAGAAGCCGCCGAAAGGGAATCGTTAAAAGATAGGCAGGCAGAAGAGAGAACGGAAAAAGTCCTGGAACTTTATGCGCCTGTAAAGGGAGCGGTACTACCGGTAACGGGTTCCGACGATCCGATGTTTGCATCAAAAGCGCTGGGAGACGGCGTTGCGGTCAATCCGGCCGAAGGCACGGTCTATGCTCCGTGTGACGGAACTATCAGCCTGCTGTTTCCGACAAAGCATGCGGTCGGCATCACTTCAGAAGCAGGAATTGACGTGCTGATTCACGTGGGAATTGATACGGTACAGATGAAAGGAGAAGGTTTTGAGGCGTTTACCGAACAGGGAGCAAAGGTTAAAAGGGGCGACCGCCTGTTATCATTTGACCTCGCGCTGCTGAGAGAAAAGGGCGTCAATCCGCAGACCATGATGATTCTGCCTGAGGCGGGCGGCGTAGAACTGGAGATAATGGAATTTGATATGGCGGCGCCGGAAGACCGGATTGCTGTAATCAGTAAAAAGTCAGAGGTTTAAAATGGAAAAATATCAGAAAGTATATAGGTCAGACTACGAGCAGTGGTACAGAGACAACAGGAATTACAGGGAAAAGGTAAAAAATGCTCCGGGGCGGCTTAAATACCACCTGATGCCGGAAACGGGCTGGCTGAATGACCCGAACGGCCTCTGTGAGAAGGATGGTACTTATCATATTTATTATCAGTATACGCCGTTCGAACCGACGGGGGAGATAAAGCTCTGGGGACATTACACCACAAAAGATTTTATCCGCTATGAGGACAGAGGGCCGTTTTTGTTTCCCGATAACGACTTTGACGCCCATGGCGTATACTCCGGTTCCGCCTTTGTTGAGAACGGGGTGATCCATTACTTTTATACGGGCAATATCAAACTGTTCGACCGGGATGATTACGATTATATCACGGCCGGCCGAGGCAGTAATACGCTCCATTTCACCAGCAGGGACGGTGATGAGGCGGGGCCTAAGGAGCTCATTTTTACAAATCGGGATTATCCGCAGGATGTAAGCTGCCATGTGAGAGATCCCAAGGTATTTAAGAAAAATGGCGCTTATTATATGGTTCTCGGAGCCAGGGACCGGGAGAACCGCGGGCTCGTTTTACTGTATCGATCGGATGACCTGAAAAACTGGAAATATGATAACCGGATTACGACAAAAGAGCCGTTCGGATATATGTGGGAGTGCCCGGATTTGTTTGAATTGGACGGACAGTTATGTATGATTAACTGTCCCCAGGGAGTCGGTCCCCGGGGAATCGACTATCGGAATGTGCATCAGTGTACGGTTATGCCACTGAACTGGGATTTTGAGCGTAACACCTGCGGAATCGAGGAAGAAAAGATTCGGATGGTGGACCGGGGGTTCGATTTTTACGCACCTCAGACCTTCTGTGACGAAAAAGGGCGCAGGATTCTGATTGGATGGATGGGAATTCCGGATGCCGAATATGGAAATCCGACGGTGGAGGACGGGTGGCAGCACGCCCTGACTCTCCCGAGGGAGCTTCATATGAAGGATGGGAAATTGATCCAGACGCCGGTTGAGGAGCTGAACATGCTATGCGGTGAGGAGCACTGTTATGAGAGCAAGGAGAAGCTGAACGAAGCGGATGAAGATCAGCTGGTATTTGAGGCGGAGATTTGCTTCCATTTCTGCGAGGATGGTTCCTGCGATGATAATTCCTGTGATGATACGGCGATACAACTGAGAAAAGGAACAAAACTCACCTACAGCCGCACGGACGGATTGTTGACACTTTCTCTGAAAGAGGGCGGATATGGCCGTACGGAAAGAAGCGTGAAGATAAAGGCGCTTGATAATTTGCGGATTTATTCCGACACGACTTCCCTGGAGATATTTGTCAATGACGGAGAAGAGGTATTCACGACAAGAGTATATGGGAAAAGGGGCGGTTTTCGGATAGATGGCGGATGCAGTGCAAAGGTCAGGTTGTACCGGCTGAATCCTTTTATAATCGACAGAGAGCCGGGACGGCCGGAGACGGAGGAACAGAAAGGACTCTGCGCCATAGGAGAAGCGCTGATCGATTTTATTCCCGAGCGCAGAGGACAGCGGTTAAAAGATGTGGCGGCCTTCAAACGGGCGGCCGGAGGGGCGCCGGCCAATGTGGCTGGGGCGGTCAGCCGTCTGGGACTTCCGGCCAGACTCCTGACAAAGACAGGAAACGACGCTTTTGGAGACTACCTGATTGAAAGTTTTGCTGCGGCCGGGATAGACACAAGATTTATAAAGAGAGACAGTACCAAAGAGACACCTCTGGCATTCGTCTCCCTGGCGGAAGACGGGAACCGTGATTTCCAGTTTTACCGCAAAAACAGCGCAGATCTGTTTTATTCCCCGGAAGATGTGACGCCGGCGGTTCTGGATGGCTGCGGAATTCTGCATTTTGGCAGTGTGGATCTGGTGGAGTCACCAATGAAGGAGGCTCACAGAAAGCTGATCCGCATGGCGGATGAAAATGGGATCCTGATTTCATTTGATCCGAACCTGCGCCCGTCACTCTGGAATGATGATGTGAAATTAAAAGAAACCGTACTCGAATTTTTGCCGAAGGCGGATATTGTCAAGATTTCGGAAGAAGAACTGGAATTTATTACGGGCAGGACGAAAATTGAAGAGGCGCTGCCGGAACTGCTGCAGGGGAAGACCCGGTGCGTCCTCTATACACGAGGTAAAGACGGCGCCGCCGCTTACACTGAGAAATGGTCTGTCTCACGTCCCGGACTCAGGGTTGAGGCAAGAGATACGACCGGAGCCGGTGACTCCTTTACCGGGGCATTTCTCTCACGGCTGCTGTGGTACGGCATTACCGATCTGGCGGAAATGTCCGCCGGACAAATGGAAGACTTTCTGGACTTTGCCAATGCCTATGCAGCCCGTACAACGACGGCAGAGGGAGGGCTAACGGCAATGGCGCCGAAACCGGAGTTTGACGAGTGGATGAGACGGAAATAAATTATTGGAATTAAAAAATGGCATGAAGAGAGGAGGGGATCTCCCCGGCCGGTTTATGGCCTGAGAGATACCCTCCTCTTTTGAATATTGATTGCATTTTATTTTCTTGTAATTCTATTTCAGCACGCCAATCTCTTTGTAATATTTTGCAGCGCCGTCATGAAGCGGAAGGTCTGCAATATCCGTGATGGCATCTTCTGCCTTTAAACCGGTCATGGAACTGTTGCTTTCAGCCAGCTTGTCTACGTTCTCCCAGAAGGTTTTTGTCAAATCGTAAACCGTATCCTCGTCCAAATCGGCTGTTGTGAACATAACCATCTTGATGGCTGTGGTCTGGATATCGGAATCCTGGCCGGAGTAGGTGCCTGCCGGGATAGTGAATTTAGCATACCAGGGGTACTGCTCCTGAAGCGCTGCAATCACATCATCGCCGATATTTAACACTTTTGCATCAGCGGTGGAGGTAGCTTCTGTTACGGCTGAGTTGCCGAGAGCCGCCATGATCCAGGCGCCGTCAAGCTGTTTATTTCTCATCATGTCTACAGCTTCGGTGAAGCCGATATTCTCGATTTTGATATCGTCCGGGTAGGTGAGTCCGGCTGCGGTGAAATGGTTTCTGGATTCTCCCTCAGTGGAGCTTCCCACTGCGCCGCTGGCGAAATGTTTGCCTTTTACATCGGTCAGGCTGTTAATGCCGGAGGCTCCGGTCACGACTACCTGGTTTGGATTGTAGTAGAGGCCTGCGATTACGCGGAAGTTTTCGTTCTTGCGGCCGTCAAATGTTCCGGTTCCTGTGTAGGATTCATAGCAGTTGCTGCTGATGGCAATACTCACCTGAGCCTCTCCATCGGCCAGCAGATTCAAGTTCTCAACACCGCCGCCGGATGCCTGGGAGCTTGCTTTCACATAATCAAGTTCCGTGCTCCAGAGGTTGGTGATTGCCGCTCCCAGAGGATAAAGGGCGCCTGTGGTAGCTGCCGTTGGAAAGTTAATCGTTACGGTATCCTTTTTGTCATCTGCCGCTTTTTCTTCTCCCGCTGCTGCGCTCTCGCCGGATTTTGCTTCTTCCGTCTTTGCGGGTTCTTCCTTACTGCTGTTGGAAGAGCTGCAGCCGGTCAGCATGGCTGCGCCCATGGCAAAGCATAAACCCATGGCTAATACTTTTTTCATTGATTTTTTCATCTCGTTGTCCCTCTCTTTTTTGACATATTTTCTTGCATGATATATTAATTTGTTTATTAATATCTGAATTAAGCTGTACATCGGACGGGCCGCTTGCGGCCCGCCCGAAAACTAACAGGCTGTCGCGTCCGGATCCATTTTTTGTTTTTTCACTGCCGAATATTGGAACAGGAGCACGGCTGCGAACAGTGCGACTCCCACCACATCGGTAATCATTCCGACGTCGATGCCGCAGAATGCAACGATGAGAAGAATGGCGCGTTCCGGCAGGCTGCAGACTTTCAGGAGCATTCCCTGGAGCGCTGCGGCCAGTGCAATGACGCCGATGGTTGCCGTAGCCGCCGCCACGGCCGTAGCTATAAATGAGGCGTCCGTCACGCCGATCAGCAGGATCGGATTGCCCAGGAAGAAGAACGGAAGGATAAATCCGGTCAGTCCCAGTTTCACCGCAATCAGCGAAGTCTTTGTCTGATTGGAGTCGGCAATGCCCGCCGCCACATAGGAGCTCATGGCTACCGGCGGTGTGATATTGGACAGGCAGGCGTAAATCAGGCAGAACATGTGAGCGGCCACCGGATTTGCACCAATCTCGATCAGAACCGGAATTGCCACTGCCACTACGATAACGTAAGCCGCTACTCCGGGTACGCCCATACCCAGGATAATGCTCATAATCATAACCATAAAACCACCCAGATAGAGCTGGTTTTCACCCACCACGCGCAGAATCAGATATCCGATGGTCAGACCCAGTCCCGTCAGGGAAACGGTTCCGATAATCACGCCGATGACGACGCAGGACACGCCCACGCTGACCGCGCCTTTCGAACCTTCCACTGTGGCATCTATGATATCCCGAAAACTCATTCTGGTGTCTTTTCTGAGCCAGGAGGCCAGTACCGTGGAAAAGGTGGCAAATACCGCTGCATAGAGCGGCGTATATCCTGTAACGATCATACCAATTAAGACAACCAGCGGGATTACCAGATGGCCCTGCTTTTTAATTACCTCCATGGCGTTCGGAATATTTTCCGGGGCCAGGCCCTTGAGTCCCAGTTTCCTGGCCTCAAAATGGACGGAGAAGAGCAGGGATAAATAGTAAAGGAATGCGGGAATGCATGCCGCAATCATAACCTTGCTGTAACTGATGCTTAAAAATTCAGCCATAACGAATCCGACCGCGCCCATAATCGGCGGGGCGAACTGTCCGCCGGTGGATGCCACGGCCTCGACTGCGGCGGCGAACTCTTTCTTGTAACCGGTCTTTTTCATCAGAGGAATTGTGATCGTTCCGGTGGTTGCCACATTGGCAATGGCGCTTCCGTTGATCATGCCCAACAGGGCGCTGGCCAGAACCGCTACCTTGGCAGGTCCGCCCGGGCTCCTTCCCACCAGAGTCAGCGCGAGGTCGTTGATAAACTGGCTGAATCCGCTGTATTTCAAAAATGCCCCAAACAGCACAAAGAGGAAGATATAGGTAGCGCTGACACCGATACCGACGCCGAAGATTCCCTGGCTGCCCCAGACCATATGACTGAGAACGCGCTTTAAAGAGAATCCCGTATGGCCCAAGTCTCCCGGGATATAGGCTCCGAAAAAGTTATAGGCCAGGAATATAAGTCCCAGCACCGCCAGGCTGGGGCAGGCCCTTCTGGCAGCTTCAAATACCATCAGAAGTCCGATGGCGGCGATCCAGATATCCTGTTTTGAGAGATATCCGCCGCTCTGTGCGATCTTTGTGTAATGAAGCAGCATGTAACCGAATGCAAAGGCCGTCAGTCCGATCAGGACAAAATCCCAGATGGGAGGCAGCACACGCTTCTTTTTCTCTTTTTTATAAGTTGGGTACAGTAAAAATGTAAATACCAGCAGGAACATGCAGTGCCACATCCTGAGATTCATGGCGTTCATTACGCCGATCGTGTTGACATAGAGCTGAAAAACTGCCCAGCCCGTCAGCAGAACCACCAGAAGGCCGCCGAATATTCCGTCATAGGAGCGGGTTCTCGCTTCCGCTTCCTTCTCCTCCAAAAGTTTCTGGGCTCTTTCTTCCACAGTCTCAGAAACCTCTGATTTTCCTTTCTTTTCCATCACTCTTTCATCCTCCTGTATTTCTTTCAACCCGATACAACGGGTGACTTGCCGCGTTAAATCGTTAAACCGACACTATTATATCAGAGAAATGGGAAATAGTCAAAGAAATAACGAGGAATTGGCTGAGGAATGAGAACGCCGCCGGGACGGCTTGGGAAGGAATGGTTAGGGGAGGACTATGAGTCTTCAGTCCCGGTTTGCAGGTTGTTGCGGGTGGGGAATCCGGGCAGAAAAAGTCCCTGCGGGAAACGCTCGAGCACTTTGGAGTACATAGTGGTTCTAACCTCGAAAAGCCCTTGGTAAGTGCCGATGAACTCCCAGGTTCCCTACGGAATCGTTTTAGTTTTTTAGAATTACGACAGTGGCGTGACAGAAACAGGAAATACGCATTATGCCGTATTAACGAAGCGGTCTCCTTAAATATATGTGTGAAATGAATCCCCGAGCTTTTCCATTTCCTCCATCCGTTCCAGTGCCCGATCCGGGTTGCTTTTTGCGACGGAGGTAGTCAGGTACATGGCGATGGACATTGCCTCTGCGACCGGGTAGCTGCTTGAACTGGTGACCGAGAGAACGTATTCGGAGGATAGGGCGATTGGGGAAGTGTAACTGTCCGTGATGGCAATCACAATGCATCCCTTATCATAAAAATAATTAGCCGTTTCGCAGGTAATCCTTGTATAGCGTGCAAATCCGATTGCTATCAGGCAGTCGTCGGAGGTGGCGTCCGCAAAGGCGCTGAAATCCCCCTGTGGCAGCAAAACAATGTTGTCCTGCAGATTATTTAGAATCGAGCCCAGATACACCGCGACGGAAAACGAGGAGCGGGCTCCGATAATGTAGACGCGGCGGGCTTTTGAAATGGCCTCGACTGCGGAGTGAAAATGCGCTTCGAAGGTTTCGTTGTACATCTGTTTCAGGGAAGATACATTTCCGTCTATCATGGATTTTAAGGAGCTTTCAACCGGAGCTTCCACTGCGCGCTTAATCCGTTCCCATGGCGCTAAATCCTGCTGTACGTCCTTCCGGGCGCAGGCAATAAATTCCGAAAAATTGGCAAAAGAGAGCATGCGGACAAAACGCGTTATACTGGGACCGCTGACTCCGGATTGCCGGGCAATCTCGTTGATGGACATAAATGGAATCGTCCGGATATTTGCTTTTACAAAGTCTGAAAGTATTTTGTTTGTTTTTGAAAATGTGGAATAGTTCTGTTCGATCAACTGGATAATATTTTTTTCCAAAGGTGTTTCCTCCTCATAGTAAGAGCGGTCGCGGAATATTACCCTCTGAACCACTGGCAATAAATTCAATATAACAAACTCTATTGTGAAAATCAACATTAAAACAGGTCTTTACGGGGCAGCAGCAAATTTGCTTTAGTTAATTCTCACAAAAGTATAGGGGGGAATTTGACAGAATAGCCAAATGTGAAATTTAAATTTCAAATTATTGATTTTTATTTTCATAAAGAGTATGATGAAGTTGCTGCAGCCAATAAAAACAGGAGGGAGGAATAAATAATAATGATCCCATTAACTGAAATATCCGGTTCGTCACTGGATGCTCTGTTTGTCTATATGGCACTGCTGGGCATTCTGTTGTTAGTTGCATCCTGGCTCAGGCTGAAGGTTCCGCTGTTTAAAAAGTATTATATACCGGCATCCCTGATCGCAGGCGTAATCGGCCTGATTCTTGGGCCTTATTTTCTCAAAGTGATACCAAAAGAAATCATGTCCGCCTGGTCCGGTATGTCCAGCCGTCTGATAGTCCTCATCTATGCACCCATGCTGATGGGGAAGAGGCAGAAAAGCGGCGGTAAAATGATAAAGCGGGCGAGTGAGTCTCTGGTTTTTTCCTACTTTGTGTTTTTTACGCAATACGGCATTCCACTTGTTTTAACTGCACTGGTTCTGGTTCCTCTGTTCGGCGTGGATCCTTTGTTCGGCACTATTGTAGAACAGGGCTGGTCGGGCGGGCATGGTACGGCCGGAGGCATGGCTGCCGTGTTCCAGGAACTGGGCTGGAAAGACGGCGTCAGTTTATCGGTCACTTCTGCTACTGTGGGTCTGGTATTTGGTGTCCTTGGAGGCATTGTGCTGATTAACATCGGCGCCCGCAGAGGATGGACCTCATTTCTTAACAGCTCTGTCGGCCTGGAAAACAAGAATGAGGAAGTCTATACCGACAGTTCCGGACGTGAGGCTGATACACACCGTGTAATTCATCCGTCAGTCATCGATAATCTGGCATTTCATATGGCTCTGCTCTCCGTTGCCATTTTCTTCGGCTGGGTGATAAACAGGGCGTTAAAAATCTGGTTTAATTTTACAATGGCCTGGTTTACCGCGGCCATGCTCGCCGGTCTGCTTATCCAGTTGATACTCAACCGCACCAAGTGGGCGGATATTGTGGACCGTCCCTCTATGAGCCGGATTCAGGGCGTATCCCTGGAATTTCTGGTGGCCGGGGCCGTGGCCTCTGTCAATGTATCCGTGATTGTAGAATATGCCACCCCGTTAATTATCGAACAGGTACTTGCGGCCGTTGCTCTGGTATGGTGCTGTACCTGGGTTGCAAGCCATGTTTTTGGAGAAGACTGGTTTGAACATTCGATTATGCTGTTTGGCGCATTTGCAGGCGTTACGGCAACCGGCCTGCTCCTGGTGAAGACGTGTGATCCGAAAATGGAGTCAGGAGCCGCTGAGGTATTTGCAGCCCGTTCACCTTTGCTGGCATGGGCAACCGGCGGCGGAATTCTGACAGCCATGACACCGGTTTGGGTGGTCAGATACGGAGCGCTTAGGGTCGGTCTGGTTTACTGCGCCGCCATGGTGATTGCCTTTGCAATGCAGTTTGTGCTGAAATTCTGGCACTCACCGCAAAAATCCAGGGGTTGATGAATTCCGGCATTGACACAGTTCGGCCGATTATTTTAAGCTAAAAAAGGAGACAGAAATGGAGCGTATTGTTTTAATGGCCCCAAACTTCAGCGAGGGCCGTGATCAGGAAATAATTAAACAAATCTTAACCTGCTTTAGTAACAGAGAAAATATGCGGATTGTCCGGTGGCAGGGTGATCCCGATCACAACCGTCTGGGAATCAATGTGATTGGCGAACCCGATGCTCTCTGCGATGCAATGCTTGAGGCCATTGGCACCGCCCTTAAACTGATTGACATGAGATGCCATAAAGGACAGCACCCGCGTATGGGGGCGGTGGATGTCATTCCGCTGACTCCGCTGCGGGGGTGTACGTTAGAGGATTGTAATGAGATGGCCCACAGGATAGGAAAATGTGCCGCCGCCAGATATAATCTTCCGATCTTTTTGTATGAGGCCTCCGCCAGCTCTCCGGACAGAGTGAGTCTGGCCGAAATCCGCAAAGGAGAATTTGAGGGGATGCAGGAAAAGCTTCAAAATCCGTTATGGAAACCCGACTATGGCCCTGCTGTCATTCATACGACCGGCGGAGTTACGGCGATCGGCGCCAGGGATTTTATGATCGCACTAAACATTAATCTGAACACTGCGGATTTATCGGTTGCAAAAGATATCGCAAAACGCGTCCGTTACAGCAGCGGCGGATTCCGCAATGTAAAAGCGATTGGGGTGGAACTGGAAAAACGCCGCCAGGTACAGGTATCCATGGATCTTACCGATTATAAAAAGACTTCCGTCTATACGGTAGTGGAGTGTGTCAGGGCACAGGCCGCCAGGTATGGAGTAAACATTACCGGCTGTCAGGTGGGGATGCTCACCCTTGAAATGCTGGTAGAGATCGCCAGGGATTACCTGAATCTGGAGGCCTTGGATCAGGGGCCTTTTACATCGGAACAGATATTTGAGACATACCTGCTGTAAGATGCCCAGAGTCTTTAGGGAAGATTTACCGGGAAAAGGAGGGGCGAAATGGATTTCAAGGATATGACGGTAGGTGATTTTGCAGGAGGGATTGGTGCCGAGACACCGCTAGCCGGGGGAGGAAGTGTATCTGCCCTGGCCGGGGCATACGGTGCGGCACTGATAATGATGGTTTCCAGAAAAACCGTTCATAATAAAAAGTATGCCGGTGAGGCGGAGCGGTTTATGGAAATAATCCGGCAGGCCGCTCCCTTATGTGAAGAGCTCCTGGACGATATCCAGGGAGACATCAGTTCGTTTGGCAAATATAAGAAGGCGTTGGCGCTTCCCAAGGGGACGGAAGACGAAAGGGAAAAACGGAACGACGCACTGCAGGAAGGATTAAAAGCCGCCGCCCAGGCGCCATTAAATGCTGCCGCCCGTGCCGCTGATTTGCTGCCGCTTTGCCGTGAGACAGTTGAGAAGGGAAATAAAAATGCTGTTTCTGATGCACTGGTCGGGATTTTAATGCTCCGGGCCGCAATTTTAGGGGCTGTCTACAACATCAGAATCAATGTTCAGTCAATTACGGATGATGCGTACCGGGGGGAAATGCTCCGAAAGGCAGATGAACTGCAGAAAAAGGCATTGGAGAGCGAGGCGGAGATTTTAGGGATGGTACCGGAACTTACAAGGTGTCTTTGAAGTATCGGAGGACTTAAAAAGCTTTCACTATTCCGCCAGTCAAAAACAGGCCGTCCATATGCATATGGATGGCCTGTTTTTACAGTAACATATCTATCGTCCTTTACGTCCCTTTTTCCTAGTGCTGTCATGCTCCCGGCCGGGTGAAAACGTTCTCTTTTCCTGCATCATCAGGTCAAATTCAGCCTCTGAGATGCCGGTCTCTTTCAGTCTTTCGGCCCTGCGTCTGCGCCGTTCCAGCAGTGCGGCTTCTTCCTGCGCCCTGCGCCGTTTGAGGGTGAAGACGGCAAAGGTTCCGGTGCCGCCGATGATGATAATTGCGGCCAGTATCTTCCAGAACAGGGAAGGAATCTTTAATGATATTCTGAACTTGCTGCCGCCGGAGCCGTCCGGTGACGACTCGGGTTCGGCCGCCTTGCCCAGGGGAGAACTGGCGGAGATGCTCTCCGCTATGCCTTCGCTTCCCGAGTGAGCCGCGTCCGGATCCTCTGCGGCGGGGGCCAGAGCGGAGGGCTGTACCTCAATCAGCGCCTGGGGCAGCTTTATTCCGGCCTCCGATACGGCGTCTTTCAGCGTTAAATAAGCCTGTCCAACGGTCCTGTCGCCGAGCAGGTAATTCACGCAGGCGATCGAGCCGTCCGGCGCGCCGGCGGGTAAAACATAGTCCAGAGATACGGTAGTCTCGGAAAAGTCGGCGGTCATGGGCAGGATAATCCGGCTGTCGGGATCAATGGTCAGAACCTGTTTTTCCGATGTCGGTAATCCGGATATCTTTAAATCGTCCCCTATCGTGGAGAAGGTCTTGTCGTAATCTGCAATTTTGACGGATTTAAAATTGGCAAAACCGAAATTCAGCAGTGCCTTTGTATCGCTATACTGAGTTGCCGAGCTGTGCAGGATAACGGTGATAAACTTCGTATCCCCCTGCTGTGCCCCGATGACAAGCGTATTAAGCGCGATGGAGGTATAACCTGTCTTGCCTCCGATGACATCGGCGCGGTACTGGTCCGGCCAATTTTTCTTGACCATCTTATTACCTGGGGAAATTCCCTGGCCCTCCGGGTTCTTCTTGTTGGGAGGCAGTTCATAATAGGTCGTTGCCACAATCCTGGAAAATTCCGCATTTTCAAAGGCAGCTTTTGTAATCAGCGCCATATCGTAAGCGCTGACATAGTGAGCTTCATCATTCAGGCCGCTGGGATTGGAAAAATGGGAATCCTGGCATCCGAGCTGTTCGGCCTTCTCGTTCATCAGCTTTGCAAACTCTTCGGTCGTGCCTGAGATATGCTCGGCCAGGGCGTTGGCGGACTCATTGGCAGACTTCAGAAGAAGCGCGTACAGGCAGTCCTTAACACTGGCCGTGTCCCCGGTGTCATAACCGGCGCTGCTGCTGTTGGACTCCACATTATACACCGCATTCTGTGAAAAGGTCACCGTCTCGTCCAGGGAACAGCGTTCCAGCACAATCAGGGCGGTCAGTACTTTGGTGATACTGGCCGGTGCATAGGTGTCGTGAATATTCTTACCATATAATACGGCTCCGGAGTGGGCGTCCATAATAATACCCGCATCGGATTCAATCGAGACATTATCCGGCCAATCTGCGGAAGCCAGGGCGGTTGATGGAAAAAGCCCTGTCAGCAGAAGCAGGCATAATAACATGCTTATAATTTTTCGTTTCATTCTATAATCAAATCCTGTTCTTGTTTTTATTGATGGGCAATGAAAAGTCCGAGAAGCGTTCTTTTCGCTGCTTACGGGTTTCTAAGGCTCACACGCATATATTAATAATTGTAATAAAAACGTAATTACTATTTAACAGTATATAGGATTCCCATTTTCATGTAAAGAAAAATTGTCCGCATGTGGAAAAGTCTGTAAATTCAGGTAACTGTTTGTGCAGAAAGTATTCAGTGATTTGTCCGCCCGGTCTTCGGGGTGCGGCGGATGAGCCAGACGCATACGGCAAACAGCAGAGCCGTCACCAGGGCGAACAGAATACCGATTCTGGCGGCCGTATCCACAAAAAATGGCTCCGGCACGATGTTTATCAACAAATCCGTGGCAGGATCGAGGATCCATAAGTCGTTATTGAAAAAGATTTCGTGGAAAACTATAAAATATTTTGTGAAATTTGTGGATATCACTCCGGCCAGTATGGCGGTCAGGGCAAAAAACAGCGCGGTTCCGGTACAAAGCATCCGCGGCATCAGACGCCTGATATCGGCCCTGGTCCAAAACAGCACGCCGACACAGATGAGAATCACAAGTGCACAGATCCTCCGCAGGGCGATGGCCGCCAGAAAGAGATTCCGTACATCGACCATATGGGCAATTTCCCTTTCATTAAAAAATTCGCGCTCCACGCCGCCTACGACTGTCGGTACATGAAGATTGTCACGGTCTCCGCGCAGGAATGCCATCATTTCGTGGGTGACGTCGAGCAGATCATCCATCTCCATATTGACATCTGCGGTGACGTTGTACTTGGTATATTCTTTTTCATAATACCCCGGGGTCCAGTAAGCGACAGCTTCCACCGAGGTGATTAGAAAAATAATCATCAGACAGAAGGCGCACAGGATACCGAGAAAATTCTGGAAATATTTCATGATTGTATATTGCAGGAGACCGCTCATTACGAGGGGACCTGCAGCTCCTTTCTCATTATCTCAAAGACTCATCAGGATGTATCATCAGATTGTAATAAAATCAGCGATCGACACTCAAGGGTAAATCCTCCCGTAATTCTCCTCGTAACTATGAAGGTGCTGAACAGTTGCAATCTCTCTCGATTATAACAGAAAGGAAAAGGGAGGAAAAGGCAGTGTGAAGGAAAAATTATGTTTTTTTTAATGATTTTTTCGTATTCCAGGGGGCCGTACGCCTTGCAAAAAACCACCTGATTCCTGTATACTATCAGCAAAAGGCAAAAAATCAGGAGGATTTATGATAAAAGCAGTAATTTTTGACATGGACGGAGTAATAATCGACAGCGAGATGGAATACCTGAAATATATCTATGAGTTTGCCAGGGAGAAGAACCCGGATATCCGGATCGAGGACTTATACGGTACGGTCGGCACAACGAAGAGGGACTGCTGGATCGTGGTGGAGAAGGCCGTAGCCAATGGGGAAACATGGGAAGAACTCAGGGAACAGTACCGCGGACGCTGGGATGAGGTGTTTGATCTCGTGGATTACCAGGAGATTTTCCGGCCGGAGATTCTCGGCGTTATGGACTGGCTTCGGGATAAGGGGCTCAGGCTGGCCGTGGCATCATCCACTAACATTGAACAGGTAACAAAAATACTGACTATGAACCATGTGGCGGAGCGTTTGGAGCTGATGGTCAGCGGAGGAATGTTTAAAAGGAGCAAACCGGATCCGGAGATTTATTTCTATACGGCTGAAAAGCTGGGAGTAAAACCGGAAGAATGCCTTGTGATTGAAGACTCCACGGTGGGCATTACCGCGGCTCACAGAGCCGGTATGCATGTGGCCGCTCTGATTGACAGCCGCTTTCATTTTGACAGGAGTCTTGCGGAGTTTGAGCTGGAAAGCCTGAAAGATATACCGACACTTATTGAAAAAATATGCGGTAAAAAGGTTGACAAAAGCGTAACTTTACATTAACGTTAATGTAAAAGGGGGGCGACCGTGTGAAAAGACCAAAAAGAACCGTGACTTTGAAAGATCTGGCTGAAAAAACCGGATACAGCATCAATACAATATCCAGAGCCCTCCGCGGGAAGGACGATATAGCACAGGAGACAATCCAGAGAATTAAGCAGACGGCCAAGGAAATGGGATATATTAATAATACAATCGCATCCTCCCTGCGCCTGGGGTATACCAATACGATTGCCGTGATTCTGGGAGACATCTCCAACCCGCATTTTGCGATCATGACAAAAGAGATTGAGAACCATGCCAGACAGTTTGGCTACAGTGCATTTCTTCTCAATACAAACGAAAACAGTGAGATGGAGCGGGAGGCAATCAAAACCGCTATCAATAAAAATGTGGACGGGATTATAATCTGTCCGACCCAGGAAACGGATGACAACGTCAAATTCCTCATGGAATCCGGCGTACCGTTTATCCAGATCGGGCGCCACAGCGAGAAACTGGATGCCAATTATGTTGTCTGCGACGACGTGCAGGGCGGTTATCTGGCGGCAAAGTACCTGATTGAGAACGGCCACAGCCGGATTTTGTTCCTGAACGGTCCGTCCTACATATCCAGTGCAAAAGAGAGGTGCAGGGGGTACATCCAGGCCCATGAGGAGGCCGGGATTCCCGTCTGCCGTGACTTGATCCGGGAAGTATCCGTATCGGAGAGCAATATCCCGGATATTCTGAAACAGATGAAAGAGGACGGCGTGGATTATACCGCGATCTTTGCATTCAGTGACAGCATGGCCTGGGAGGCCTGGACCTGGCTTGACCAGAACGGCTTAAGCGTGCCGGGAGATTATTCCCTGGTGGGCTTTGACCACATCCAGTCCCGGATGGCGATTCCCTTTCCGCTTACGACGATAAGCTCGTATAAGGCGAAGATGTCAATCACCGCGGTGGACTGCCTGCGATGCAAAATAAACCCGGACTGCGAGGAAGCCGGGCACTGCGACGAAATTTGCCGTCATGTGATTAAGACGGCATTGGTGGAAGGGAAGACGGTAAGGAAAGTTAAGTAACTGACAGGCAGCAAAATGAATTATATACGGAATCCGTCTGCTGACATAAAAGTGGAATAGCTTCAATTTATGAAGCTTTCAGATACTGATATACGAATCAGAGGATGGTACTGTTACTCCCCGGCTTGTAAGAGCCGGGGAGTTTTTTGCCGTATGAAATAACTAAATGACTATTTTTGAACATTTTTCTGGATTATATCAAAACATCGTAGTAACACATCGTGTTCTTCATCCGAAATCCCATCTAATACAAAGTCGTTGGCATCTTCAATTGCTTTTGTAATGCCCTCCTGCAGACTGCTTCCAAGCTCCGTTATATGGATAACAATGATACGCAGATCTTCCTGCCGGTATTGCCGCTGGATTAGTTTCTTACCTTCCATGCGTGAAATTAACCCGGTCAGAGTCGAGGGATCCAGATTCAGTTTCTGGGCGAGTTGCGAAGGAGGCTGCAAATCCTGTTCCCATAAGCAGCTTAACACAGAATACTGTGAAGGGGTAACCCCAAACGGCAACAGAATTTTGCGGAAGTATGAAAGAACGGAATTTTGAACGTTCGATAGCTGGAAATTAATACAATCATAAATGCGCATGTTTTAAGACCTTTCATTTAATAAAAGTTGCTTTATTTGTCTATCTCTTCCATTTTATAGGGTTTCTATTGACTTGTCATTGTCTAAAAGTAACAAAAAGATTTTCGGCGCTTTGTCGAAAAAGTAGAAAAAAGTGAAAATAATATAAATAAATTGACAAAAATCAATAAAAAGATATAATGAGTTTAAAAAGGTTGATATACCAACTATTTACATGTCAAATATTTATATATCAAATAATTTAAAAGATATTTAGATGATATAATAAACTTTTTACAGTATATAGAAGAGGGAAGGTATCAATTAAACGGTCATAAATCAGAGCGGAAATAGAACTTGAACCCAGGGTAAATAGAGTTAAAAGGAAATGTGAGCAGGCCCCGGGATATAATTATAAAAATTTTGATAAAAAGGGGGAGATAACGAAGGACAAGCTTGATGAGTATTATATGGTTTGATTGAGGAGGGATGCGATAAGAAAAAGCAGTATGTATATGCGGCTGCAGCCAAAAGTTTATAAAGGGGGAGAACGTGTGGATGTAAAAGATGCGATAAACGGAAGAAAGGCAATCCGGGGCTTTTTGGATAAACCGGTTCCCAGGGAAATTCTGCAGGAAGTATTACAGCTTGCAGCCCGTGCTGTATCTGCAGTCAATGCACAACCCTGGGAGATTGCAGTAATTACCGGGGAAACTTTGAAATTCATCCGGAACGATAATATGGACAGCGTAAATAGCGGGGGGCCTGAGGACAATCCCTTCCCCGGCGTCTCAGGCATTTATCGTCAGAGAAGTATCCAGGTAGCAAAACAGCTATTTTCAGCTATGGATATTGCAAGAGACGACAAGGAAAAAAGGACCTGGTGGGGAAGCAGGGGATACCGTTTTTTCGATGCACCTGTGGGCATTGTGCTTTATATGGACAAGGAACTGGATTCAGAGTGTTTTCGGTTCGATATGGGCTGCATCGCCCAAAACATTTGTATTGCAGCTATGGAATTTGATCTGGGAACGTGTGTGGCATATCAGCCGATTGAATACGAAAGGGGATTGCGAAAGTACTTAAAAATTCCGGATAACAAAAAATTGATTTGCGGTATTGCAATTGGGTATCCGGATTGGGAATTTTCCGCGAACCAGGTAATCAGTATGAGGGAGTCGGTAGATGACATTGTTAAATGGTATGGATATCACTAAAACTTATGGGATGAGAAAGATTCGTACAATGTAAAAAGGAGGAAGGTAAATGGTAGATATAATCACTAACCCGATTTTCGTTTCTGTTATTGTTATGGTTGTCCTGTGTTTGCTGAAAATGAACGTTTACATATCCATTATTCTTGCCGGACTTGTCTGTGGACTTATGGGGGGACTGAATTACCTGGATACGATAAAGCTTTTTATGAGCGGTATGGGCGGTAATGTAACATCAATGTTCAGCCGCCTGCTCCTTGGAATTCTTGCCGTTACACTGACCCTTTCCGGAGTTGGCGATGTGCTGGGGCCGCGAATTACTAAAGTAATGGGTAAAAAATCCTGGTTGCTCATGCTCGGTATGCTGGTTGCGGCTGCCTGCTGTGAGACCATTATTACACTTGGCGCAGTATTTACGACCATTTTAATTCCGCCGCTTCTTCCCGCATTTAACAGATTTAATATTGACCGAAGAAAGGTCTGTACAATTATCATGTGCGGCCTGCAGATTGGTTATGTCTGTATCCCGTTGGGATATGGCAACCAGTTCATGGATATCGTTGCTGGTGAAATGTTAAACAATGGTGTTACCGATGTGACAATCGGCACGGTTGCAAGTGCAAATATTCCCATTATTTTTGCCATGCTGATCGCCGCAGGACTTGTTATGGTAATATACCGTAAACCGCGTGAGTATACACCAGTGCCCGGCGTTACGGCGCCAAAGGAAGGCGAGATTGAAGCCAGCGAAAATGAGATGCCGAAAATTGAAAGAAAGCATATTCTTGCACTGACAGCAGCGCTCTCCTCCGTAGTGTTCCAGGTAATAACCGGTTCTCTGCAGATCGGAGCCATGGTAGCAGTATTTTTGTTATTGGTTTTCCGCGTTATTAAATGGAAAGATTTTGACGACGTAGCTACTCAGGGTATGATGAGAATGGCCTATGTAACATTTGTTCTGATGGCCGGGTGCGGCTATGCAACCGTCAGTAAAGAGGTGGGAGATGTGTTAGGGCTGGTTAATGCTACGGTCTCCCTTCTAGGTGGAAGCAAGCTAATCGGCTCGTTTGTTATGCTTCTGCTCGGCCTGGTAGTTACTATGGGAATCGGTTCATCCTGGGGCACCGTTCCGATTGTTGCGGTTATCATGGTCCCCATGGGCCTTAAAATGGGCTTTAGTATTCCTGCAATTATTATGCTGATCTCGGCAGCGGCGGCACTCGGTGATTCCGGATCACCTGCATCGGATCAGACGCTTTTGCCTACGGCCGCATTTAATATGGACGGTCAGCACGACCATATTTGGGACACCTGCGTTCCGTCCTTTATCTGCATAAACGTACCGCTTTTGGTTGTCTGCTCTATTGTATCCTGTTTTATGTAAAGGTAATTACAGCATAATACCACTCAGTTTGGCTCTTACGAAAGGAGATATCTAATATGTATCAATACAAGGAATATCAGCATTTATCCATAACAAAAAAGGGGAGTGTTGCAAAACTGATGCTTAACCGTCCGAAGGTACGAAATGCAATAAGCGATGTAACACTGGAAGAGCTTGACAGTGCCTTTAAGGAAATAGAACTGGATGATGATGTAAAGGTTGTTATATTTGGCGGAGAAGGAGCAGCGTTTTGTTCGGGTGTGGATCTCTTTGCACATGCATCGGAAATTAAAAACCATGTTCCTACGGAATGGCTTGTCCACTTTAACCGGTTTCTGAGAGTCAGCAAGACGATGTTCCACCTAAAGAAAATGCTGATCTGCGCGGTGCACGGCGCGGCCTTCGGATTCGGTTTTGATTTGGCCCTTGTCGGCGATTTTACTATAATGGCGGAAGGAACCGCTTTAGGACTCACGGAAAATGACCGCCTCTCCGCAGATATGATGATGCTGCTTCCGTATCTGACGGGAATGAAAAATGCAAAACGCTTGATGTTCATGTATGAAAAGCTGACGTCACAGGATGCTCTTGAGATGGGCCTCATCAATAAGGTTGTTCCGGCAGATAAACTTATGGAGGAAGCGGAAGCTTGGGCGGCACGCCTCGCGGTGGTTCCTTCCATTACGCTGGAACAGAATAAGCGCGCCATTAATTATGCATATGAGCTTGCAGGGCTTGATAAAGCATTTGAGTATAATGTCCAGACCGGAGCTCATATCGAGCAGAGCGCAGATCCGGCAGCGCGCGCGGAGCGGAATGCTTTTATCCTTGAGAATGGCGTAAGTGCATGGCTGAAGCAGCATAATGCGGAGATGGCAAAAAAAGCAGAAGAAGAAAAATAACAGAGCCTGTAAATTTTATGAGGTATAAAATGAAAACATTAAGCGGCATAACTGTAATTGATTTAACAGAAGCGGTTTCCGGCCCTTATTGTACGATGATGATGGGAGACCTGGGGGCGGATGTTATTAAAGTTGAGAAAATCGGAACAGGCGATACCGTCCGCACCTCAGCCCCCGTTATCAGGGGAGGGAACCCGGTTTTTACGGCGTATAACCGTAATAAAAAAAGCATAGCGCTTGATCTGAACAGTCCGGATGGAATTGAAGTGATAAAAATGCTTTTGCAAAAAGCCGATGTTCTCATCGACAGTTTTAATCCGGGAACAATGGAACGCTTAGGGTTGGACTATGAAGCGTTAAAGGAGGCATACCCGAGGCTGATATGTGTCTCACTGACAGGTTTCGGAGCGGAGGGTCCGTATAGCGGAAGGCCGGTTTATGAAGGGACAATACAGGCAGAAAGCGGGATGACCCAATCGCTGATCAATGACAGTCTGGGAACGCCATACTATGTAGGAGGCAATATTGCGGGGTATGCAAGCGCTTATTTCTGCTTAATTGCAACACTTGCAGCGGTGCATCAGGCAAGGGTAAGCGGATACGGGCAGAAAGTGGAAGCCAATATGTACGGATCCCTTGTTGCAATGTTCAGTCTGCCAATCAACGACTATTTATTTAACGGAGTGGAAAGGCCGATAGACGGCAATGCGCCGGAAGGATTTATACGTTCAAAAGACGGATGGCTGCGGGTCTCCTGCGGAGATCAGCCTATATGGGAACGGGCGGTAAAACTGATGGATGATCCGATTATGAATGAAGCACGTTTTTCAGATCCTGCCGTGCGTGAACAACACAGAGAGCTGCTCCTTGAAAGAATGGAAATGTGGTCTTTAAAATATACATCCGACGAAGCGGTGAAACTTTTCACCGAGACAGGCATATCCGGAGGGATTGTACGTACCATAGATGATTTGAAGAAAGATCCCCACCTTATGGCCAGGCATGGAATCATGGAGGTCGAGGTATCGGGACTTGGCAGGCTCCCCTATTTTGCCAGCCCGTTTAGAATTGATGGCATGACGGTGGATTATAACAGCGCGCCGTCACTCGGACAGAACACGGATGAAATCCTCTCAGATTATCTTAAACTTAACAGCAGCGAAATAACGAAAATGAGAGAACGGCACGTTGTAGGATGAACAGGGGGTAAAACAATATGCAAAAAGCGTTAGAAGGTATGGTAGTGCTTGATTTTACCCGTTATATCGCAGGACCGTACGCGGCCTATCTTTTAGGCCACCTGGGAGCCAGCGTTATAAAAGTAGAAAAGGCGATTACCGGTGACGATTTCCGGATGTATCCGCCCTTTTACAACGGCGAGAGTCTTGCATATCCCAGTTACAGCAGTAATAAATACAGCCTGAGTATGGATTTAAGAAATGACAGGGCCAAAGAGATACTGAAGGAATTGCTCCCTCATGTGGATATTGTTATGCAGAACTTCCGCGCGGGCACAATAGAAAAGATGGGATTTGACTGGGAAACCATACACAGGATCAACCCCCGGATTATCATGGCGAACAATTCAGGATTTGGACAGTACGGCCCTTATTCAAAGAGGGTGGCATTCGACAGCATTATTCAAAGTGAATCCGGTCTGATTAACTCACTGCTTGAATCCGGAGCGGAACGGCCCTATTATCCCGGAGGCAATAACAGTGATCACATTGGTGCGCTCTGCTTTTGCAGCGCGATTATGGCGGCAGTCAACGAACGTGACAGGACCGGTGTCGGACAATATCTGGAAGTAGACATGATGAGTTCGGTGACGAATATGTTTTCTGCGGAGTTAAGTCTCTATACAGCGGCAGGAGGCAGGGCAAGAATCAATGATTTGGCTCCCTGCGGTTATTATCATGATAAAGAGGGGAGGTTTGTCCATATTTCCTGTCCGGACCATTTATGGAAAGTGTTCAGGGAAATTACAAGAATTGACCGCCTGGGTGATGAAAAATTCTCCACCATACAGGGACGTATTGATAATGCCTCGGAAATGAACAGTCTGATTGACAACTGGACTTCCGCACAGGATGGCTACGATATTGTACAAGCGCTTGAAAAATTGCAAATAGGGGCTGCCGTTGTCAAGGATTATAAGGATATTGTTACGGATCGGCATGCGAAAGCAGTTAATGCTTTTGTAGAGCTGGATGTACCGTATGTAGGCAAGGCGCCTTATCCTTCAGTTCCGTTCAGATTGTCGGAATCACCAATTGATTATGGGAGGATTTCCAAGATGGGAGAGGACAATTATGAGATTTTGCACCGGTTTCTTGGTATGGATCATGAAACGGTGGACAATTTGACCAAGGAAGGCGTGCTTTATCAGGCTGAACACGCGCGCTGGAAATAGAACGGAGCCTGGTTCTGTGACGCTTGACTCTCCGGATGCGGACAGAGAGAGTCGCGGGGAGTTTTATATGGAATTTCAATTTATATAATTATAAAAGGTGCCGATACACGGATGGTTTAACAATTATCAGTGTATCGGCACCTTTTGCCGTTCTGGGCTATTTTCAGTTTATTGGAGAACTACAGGCCCGATTATGCAGCCTGAGCCTCTGCATTCTTTGTGCAAAGACTTACAATAATGTAAGCAATGGCGGAAGGAATAACAGGGAAGACACCGCTCGGGATGATATTGCCAAGCGGGAAGACGATACCCGTCCAGCTTATAAGTACAGTGGCAACGCCCACGATGGAGGCAGCCACGGCGCCCATAGCCGTGCCTCGTTTCCAGGCCACACCGCCGACGAACGGAACAAAGCAGGCGGCTGCCAGGAAGGAGTATACGGAGTTCAGAAGTCCCAGGATGCTGCTGGCGGATAATGCCAGTGCGGTCGAGGTGAACATAAATCCGATGTTGACTCCCAGTGTGATTTTCTTTAACTGTGCCTCTGTTGGGGTTTTCTTAAGCGTACCCTGCCAGATATCGCGTGTTAATACGGTGGACATCGTGATCAGGCCGCAGTCGATAGTCGACATGCAGGCGGCCAGAACGGCGGCAATAATCAGTGCGCATACGACAGCGGGAAGTTCCATCAGGATAACATCGAAGAAAGCGCTGTTTCCGGTGGCGCCGTATTTGAAGGAGCCGTAGGAACCGATGAATGCGGGCATCAAAGCCAGCGGAATCATAACGAGGCAGGAGAAATAACAGGCAATACGGGAAATCTTTGCACTCTTTGCGGAGTTGATACGCTGATAGGTCGGCTGATCGGTAACAATACCTAAGAGCAGAGGCAGCATCATGCCTGCAAAGCCGGCTGCGGACAGACCGCTGAAATCCAGCGATGAGCTTGCCAGAGTGCCGGCCTGGACAGCCGCGCTCATTTCACCGACAGCGCCCTTGCTGAACAGGACAAGCGTGGTGGAAACGAGACCAACCAGGATAACGCCGGTCTGGATAACGGAGGTGGCAAAAGCACCCCAAAGTCCGGAGAGCTGAGAGTACAGCAGAACGACTACTGCGATAGCGATAGCTCCCACGTTGCCGGGAAGACCAAGTGCTTCGAACAGGGCCTTGCCGGCCATAATCTGTCCGGCGATTAAGCCGATGGAGGAAATTGCGGTACTTAAGTCGTAGATAGTACCCGGAATTTCATTTTGATAGCGTTTACGTGTATAGTCTGTCATTGACATATAGCCGTTGTTGTAGATAAAGTTGTTAAGGAAAAGGGCTACTACGACTGTGGAGAGTGCACAGGCGATACCGTAGGCAGCGCCGGCCAGACCGCTGGTAGCACCCTCGGCAGCGCCGCCGACTACGAAACCGTTGCCGATCTGTCCGCCGATTGCTCCGCCCATCAGAAGCAGAACGCCGGCGGAACGGCCCATGCTCAAATAACCCTCGAAGTTACTGGCCTTGCTGCGGCCCATCCATCCGATAACGACCATTGCCGCGAAATAAATGATAAGAACGATTACGATTGTAGGAATCATTGCATTCATAATATAACATTCCTTTCTGCCGTGTTACACCTTCAACACGGTCTCCAGATTATTAGGATATATGTATTTTTTATTCGATGTAGGAACCTGCATCATAGCCCTCATGAATGGCAAGACGGACATTTCGGGCCTGTTTGCAGTCGCCGATTTTCCAGAATTCCGGAGCACAGGAACGGAAGGATTCCGCCTCCTCCAGACAGGGAGCCAGGCCGGCCGCAATGATGACGGTATCTGCGGTGATTTTAATTTCTTTTCCATCCTGTTCCGCATGAACGCCGTCCGGAAGAATTTCCGTACAGCGCGTGCCGGTATGGGTGACAACGCCCAGCCGCTCCATTTCCAGGAGCACTGCCTCATGGTGCAGATAAGGAGCATCGCGGCAGAGTTCGGGTTTCATCTCAAGAACAGTAACTTTCTTTCCAAGCCCGCCAAGGACGATGCTTTCCTCACAGCCAACCAGGCCGCCGCCCAGAATCACAACATTTTGGCCGATTTCTTCCATGTGCTCATGCATGCCCACTGCGGAAACAACGTGTTCCAGCTCTACACCGGGAATTGGAGGAACAATGGGGGAAGCTCCGATGGCACATACAATTGCGTCGGGTTTTATCTGCCTGGCCAGTTCCGGGGTCATGGCTGTGTTCAGTTTGACGGTAATTCCACGTTCTCCAACTCTTCGGATCAGTACCTGCATAAACTGATCCAGCTTGTTTTTGAAAGACACATGTCTGGCAAAACGGATGGCGCCGCCGAGACAGTCCGACTTTTCAGCCAGGATAACCTGGTGTCCACGGTCAGCCAGAGTGATGGCAGCTTCCATGCCTGCGGGACCGCCGCCGATGACCAGAACCTTTTTTGGGGAAACGGCAGGGCGGACGTCTTTTTCGGTGTACTCCCGTCCGGCTACCGGATTGACCGAGCAGCGGGTCAGGCGGGAAGAGTATTTTACGTAGGGGACAAAGGATTCACTGATACAGTTGTTACAGCGGATACACGGGGTAACGTCATAGTCACGTCCATTTGCCAGCTTACACGGCATCTGCGCGTCGGCAAGGATGGAACGCCCCACGGCGATGACATCCGCTTTGCCTTCTGCCAGTACCTGTTCCATCAGTTTCGGATCATCCAGTCCGCCTACGACGGCCACCGGAGTCTTCACCGCTTTTTTGATAGCTGCGGCATATTCTACATTGACGCCGAATGGATGGAACATGCTGGGAACCATGTGCTGGTTGGTTTCGGGGTAGTGAAAGGTTCCGGCCGTGACATGAATTAAATCCACTTTGCCGTCCAGCATCCTGGCGAATTCGACCTGATCCTCTATGGTCAGTCCGCCCTCCACCAGTTCGCTGCCGCTGAGACGAAACTCGATCAACAGGTCTGGACAGCGGCTGCGGATTGCGTCCACCACCATGAGGGAAATTCTGGCCCGGTTTTCCAGGCTGCCGCCGAATTTGTCGGTGCGGTGGTTATTCAGCGGGGAAAGGAACTCATGAAGCAGCCATCCGTGACCGCCATGAACCATAATCATCTCCACACCACCCAGATATGCGATTTCCGCAGCATCGGCAAAACGTTTTACTATGTAGTTTATGGTCTCCTCGTCCAGGGCAGTGTAATCCTTGCCAAGGTGTCCGGGGGCATCGCTGGGAGCCCAGATTGGACCGTCATAATATTCCGGGTTGGCACGGCCGCCGGGATGAAGGATCTCAATGGCGGGAATTGCATTATGGCGTTTGATGGCATCGGTAGCCAGGATTAAGGATGGCATAACTTCGGGATCGTCCAGAGCCAGGCACAGCAGATGGGAGATACCGGTTTTCAGATCGATGCGGGCCTCACCCATGTTGATGATAGCGGCTCCGCCTTTGGCCTTGCGTTCAAATATGGCAATATTGTCCGGGGTGAAGTGAGCCTGTGGCGTCAGATTAGACACCGATACAGGAGCCGCTTCAATTCGGTTTTTTAATACGGTGCGGCCTAGCCGCAGAGGCTGGAACAGCTGTGGATACGGATTCATAGCAGTTCTCCTTTCACGTGGCCCTCAGTTTTATTGGCTGAGGGCATATTGGAATAATTTGATTGCGGCACAGAAAAAAGCTTATTGATATTATAATCGGGCAAAGAGAAAAAGTAATTCAACAATTCTGACGAATAATTTAATAATTTTGACATCTGAGCGTAGGAGAGAATGCCACCTGCTATGCTCCACCCACAAAAATACCGAGTTACACGGCGCGAAACGGCACTTTTTGCCGTTTCTGTGCATCGCGAAGCGTGTTATTGTTCACAGCGAAATGCGGTGTGAACAGTAACCCTCCCATCTCAACTATCCGATAAGCCTCTCTATGGACTTGTGTTCACATCCAAAATTTGATAAAATTTAAACAAATAGATTGAATAATAATAACTGTAACCCAGAAGCCGGTTATCCCGGGAAAGGTAGGTAGATGTTGTGGATAAAACAAAAATGATTCCCATGTCACTGGACTATTGGAAAGGTTATATCACGCTGTATCATGTACTGGCCTGCGAGCTGTCTTACAGCCTGATCTACAACAATATCCGCCCGGATAAGGTGGGGGATGCCCTGGCCACCGTAGGCCTGGACACGCTTCCCAACCGTTTTCTTTTGATCCAGGTGGATGACTACTATAATTTCAGCAGCAAGATGCATATCACTCAGGAATTTTTTCAAAAGACCGCCCTTATCAACATGCTCCGGGAAAGCATGGATCACATGGGCCTGAAGGGGTTTATGGCCAATCTGGTAGGCCTTGACAAGCTGATCTGCTTTTTATGCTGCCCGGAGTGGGAGGGAGCGGAGATTTACGATCACCTGTCACGTGTGGCGGAGGCATTAAAGAAAGAGATCAGAACCAGAAGCGCTTATACCATTTCGGTCTGCATCAGCCAGCAGTGCTGCCGTCTCGGGCAGTATTCCCAGATGTATCCCCGGATGGATCTGGCTCTGAATAAGAGTTATTTTTCAGGAAAGGAAGTCACAATGCTTCTGGAAAATATGGAACAGGAAAAGAAGGAGCCGGAGGAGGTTGACTTAAACCGGTATTACCCCGAACTGCTGGCTGCTTTTGCCCGGCGCAACCGGGAGCAGCTGGAAGGCGTGCTGCAGGAGATGGTGCGCGCCCTTCTGGAAGGAAGGACGCGGCCGCAGAAAGCAAAGGTGGAAATGCTCCGTCTGGTGCAGCGTATCGGAGATTACTGTGTGCGGTGCGGCGTGCCGGAGAACTGGATGCAGCACAGGAGCGATACGGCCATGTCACGTATCCTTTCATGCAGCTTTGTGGCGGATACGAGAAGCTGTTTCCTGGAGTTTTATGATGAGGTGACCCAGGCGCTGGAGGAGCGCGGGGCCGATGAGGAATATTCGTTCAAAATCCCGGTGTCCGAGTATATTGATACCCACTATATGGAAAATATCAGGCTGGGCTATCTGGCGGATATGATGGGATTCAGCGAGGGGCATTTTGCCCGGATTTTCCGAAAAGAATTCGGCGTGACATTCGTCCAGTATCTGACGGAGTGCAGGATCCAGCGGAGCAAGGAACTGTTGGCCGATACCTGTATCCCCATTGAGCAGATTGCCTACCGGGTGGGGCTGAACAGCTACAGCTATTTCTGCACCTGTTTTAAGAGGTCCTGCGGCATGTCCCCCGGTGCGTTCCGGGCCAGCGCGTCCTTACAGGATGAGAAAGTGGGAACAGGGAAGAATGAAACAGAAAAGGACGGAGCAGTCTGTCCATATCCTAAAAGTTGATTTTTTGAAATAAAATGTTTGAAAATTGAATAACATTTGATGCGGTAAGTTGTTAGTATGTACATATTGGCACAGAGAAAAAAGCGAATTTTTAAGTACAGAAAATTTGACGGGGCGGATTTTATCCGCTCCTGGATTATGATGCTTCAGACTGATACCCTGAAGAGAAGAGGAGGCCATTATGTCCAATTATCCGCATCTTTTTGCGCCCATCCGCGTGCGCAATGTTTACATTAAAAACCGTGTTGAATCGGCTCCCATGTCCGCCAGCGGCGAAGTTCCGTTCTATACCCGCGAGGCCTATGAGATGTACAATTCCATCGCCAAAGGAGGCGCCGGTATCGTCACTCTGGGTGAGGCAGGCGTTCACAGCCTGACGGATCATGCCCATCCCGCCATGCCGCATCTGGATGACGAGAATCTTCTTCCGTCCCTGATTCAGACCGTGGATACCGTACATAAGTGGGGAGCGCTTGCATCGATTGAGCTGACCCATTCCGGCTGCCGCGCCAAAGGAGCATTCCTGGCCGAGGGCGGTTATGTCATCGGGCCGAGCCCCATGGAGGAGAACCTCTATGGCGATAAGGTCATCGAGATGGATGAAGACATGATGAATGAGATTGCCGACGCCTATGCGCAGGCTGCCTATATGGCCGAGTTTGCAGGCTGTGATATGGTAAATATCCATGGAGGCCACGGCTGGCTCATCAGCCAGTTCCTGTCCGATTTAAATAACCACCGGACCGACAAATACGGCGGCTCCATCGAGAACAAAGCACGTTTTCCACTGATGATCGTAGACCGCATCCGGCAGAAATGTCCGAACCTGATCATCGAATTCCGCTTAAGCGGCGTTGAAGAGACCGAGGGAGGCATTACCATTGACGAGACGGTGGAATTTGCCAAAATGCTGGACGGAAAGGTAGATATTATCCACGTTTCCGCAGCCACCTTCCACGATACGGGTTCCGCAGCCCGCATGTTCCCGACTGTGTTCTATCCAAGAGGCTGCAACGTAGAAAATGCGTCAAAAATTAAAGCCGTAGTGAAAAATTCACTTGTGTCCGTAGTGGGCGGAATTAACGATCCTGAATTTATGGATGCAACCCTTGCCGATGGAAAGGCCGACTTTGTAGTAGTGGGACGTCAGTTTATCGCTGATCCCGACTGGGTTGTGAAAGCGCGTACGGGCAGAGCCGATGAGATCAGCAAATGTATCCGCTGCGAAACATGTATCAGCGCCGGATTTATCCCCCATGTTCCGTTCTCCTCCGGTGTACTCCGCTGCAGTGTTAATCCTGCGTGGGGACGCGAGTATGAGAACACCCGCAAAGAGGAAAAACCGGAACATCTGAAAAAAGTACTGGTAGCAGGCGGAGGCCCGGGAGGCATGGAAGCGGCTATGACGGCGGCGCGGCGCGGCCATACGGTGATTCTCTGTGAAAAGAGCGATCATCTGGCGGCCAATCTGGACTACGCAAAACAGATTTCATTTAAACATGACATTGTGGACTTCCTGAAATCCATGGTGGTAAGAGTCCAGCGCACCCCGAATCTGGAGATCCGTCTTGATACGGAAGTGACCGAGGAACTGATCCGCGCCGAGAAGCCGGATGTAATTATTGCGGCCTGCGGTTCCGAACCTATCACGCCGCCTATTCCGGGACTGGACCGCCCGATTGTCCACCACATTACCGACCTGTACAGGAAACATCTTTCCATAGGGAAAAAGGTCGTGGTGATCGGCGGCGGCCTGGCAGGATGCGAAGAGGGCCTTGGCCTTGCCTGGGAAGGCCATGACGTCACCATCGTGGAGATGAAGGATGGTCTGGCAAAAGACGCTCCTTACATTCACTGGCGCCATCTGCTCACCAAGCTGAATGAATCGGTTCACTCCTACTGCTCCGCCAGGGTTCTTTCCGTGGAGGAGAACGGTGTGAAAATCGTGGATGCCGAAGGTACGGAACAGCTTTTAGAGGCCGACACCGTTCTGGTTGCCGCCGGTATGCGCGGCACTTCCGAGCACTTCGACAGTTGGCATGATCTGGCCGATGAAGTGATTGTTGTGGGTGACTGCCGCAAAGCTTCCAAGATTCTGGAGGCTATGAGAACCGGTTACTGTGCCGGAATGACGATATAAAAATTTTTTGAAATAACCCGTATGTACCGCATATAAGCGGCGCAGATGATGGAAGGGCCGGACTTTGTTTAACTGCAAAGTCCGGCCCTTTTGACGAACACCAAAGAGAGTCTACCAATGAAAGTCCCAGCCGTCACGGCCATTCCAAACGCCAAATCAAAGAAATTCCCTAAATAAAACCTATAAAATTTGCTAAAAATCAAAAATATATCTTGACAAATCTGTACAATGCATATAATATAAAATTACATTAACGTTAATGTGAACGTTAATGTTGGGTGTGGCAGAACACCAAAAAACAAATGTATGGGAGGAAAACAAATGAAGAAATTAGTTGCGGCATTATTAGTATCAAGTATGGTACTGGCTACGACAGGGTGTTCATCTAAGACAGAGGCACCGGCACCGACAGAGGCGCCAAAGACAGAGGCTCCGGCAGAAGCCGGCGGCGAGACGGAAGCAGCAGAGAGTAAAGAAGCAGGAAAACAGTACGAGATTGCTTTCAGTTTAAAGACAGTTACCAACGATGCATTCCAGAGCGGAATTGCAGATGCGATTAAGTCGAATGTTGAGGCGGCAGGCCACAAGTTCACACTGGTTACGGCCGGTGACGAGACCGCAGTATCCGCACAGGTAACACAGATTGAGGATTTAATTGCTAAAAAAGTTGATGCCATCATCGTTAACCCAATGGATGCCAATGCAGTCGTTCCGGCTCTCCAGAAGGCAAAAGACGCAGGTATTCCGGTTGTCCTTGTAGACAGCACAATTGCTGAGGGCAACGAAGATTTATATGTTACATATGTAGGTACGGACAACTATGCAGCAGCCAAACTCGGCGCAGAGAAGCTGACGGAAAAACTTGGAAACAAGGGAAAAGTTATTATTGTCAGAGGCGCTAACGGAAACTCCGTAGGCGATGCCCGTGTAAACGGATTCAAAGACGGCCTTGGCGACGGAATCGAAATCGTAGGCGAGCAGCCAGGCGACTGGAGCAACGACGTGGCAAAACAGGTTACGGAGAACATGCTTCAGGCAAACCCGGAAGTAGACGGTTTATTCACAGCATCCGACGTTATGCTGGACGGTATCCTTCAGGCAATGGACGATGCAAAACGTGAAGGCATCCAGATCATGAGCTTCGACGGTTCCGACGATGGAAAAGCACTGATCGAAGAAGGCCTTGTACTTGGCACAATGGCACAGTTCCCGGATCATATGGGCAAGATTGCCGTAGATACCCTGGTTGGCGTATTAGACGGAACAACCGACGCGGCAAGCGTTGACAAATACATCGACTCCGGTACAGAGTGTGTTACCGCAGAAAACCTTAAATAATAAAGGAATGAAGTAAGTACAGGATAGAAGTAAGTACGGGATAGTGGAGGAGGTGCTGCAAAATTCTCAGGGAAGCAACAGGCTGAAGAATTTTACAGCACCTTTTCTTAAAAGCAGCGGTTGCAGAGTGAACCGTAACTTTGCAAGGACTCTGCATTAATCAGGGTAACAGTTCATGCTGTCTGAACTGTTACTAATCAGGAAAGGTATGGGAGTAGTGAAGGATAAAAATCTGAGAATTTCAAAGAAAACAATGCTTATCATTGGTGCAGTCTTACTTTTTTTAATTGTTGGGTCGCAGATTCCAAACTATCTTACAGTCAGAAACATTTTTAATGTAATAAGACAGAGTTCCATTGTCTCACTGGTGTCTTACGGTATGACCATGGTTATCATTGTTAAGGGAATCGACCTGTCGGTCGGCGGAATTATTGCATGCTGCGCTATGATAAGCGGATTAATGATGAAGGGCGGATGCCCGATATGGCTTTCGATTGCCGCTGGTTTACTGGCGGGCGCCCTGATGGGATGGTTTAACGGCGTTATGGTTGAAAAACTGGAAGTGCCGGCTTTTATTACAACTCTGGTGGTTGGACAGGTGGCAAGCGGAATTGCCCTTATGTTAAATGGAGGCGGCTCCCTGGGCGGCTTCCCGAAAGAATATGTCAATATCGGAAACGGAACACTCTTAGGAATGCCAATTTCTAATTATATTACATTTATCTTCTGTATCGTGTCGGCCCTGATTATGGGACGGACCCGCCTGGGAACTTACATCTATGCCCTCGGCGGCAATGATATGGTTGTGAAGCAGCAGGGAATCAGCACTGCGAAAATCAACTATTTTGTCTTTGCATTTTCCGGTTTCTGTGCAGCGGTGGCGGGGATCCTCCTGAGCGCGCAGATGAATACGGTCCACCCGACACAGGGAGGAACTTATCAGCTCGATGCCGTTGCGGCCTGTGTTATCGGCGGCGTCAACATGGCAGGCGGGGAAGGCAAGGTTTATCTGTCTCTCGTAGGCGCCCTTCTCATCGGTTTCCTGAGGAACGGCCTGAACCTTTACGGACTTCATCCGTTCTACCAGAACCTGGTGATTGGATTTATTATCATCGTGATTGTGGCCGTATCCATTTACAGCCGTAACCGGAAGATAGAGGCTGCCAAGGTATTCTAATATTTATTGCGAAGGGAAGAAAAATGGGTAAAGAACAAAAAACTATGGAAAATAATAAACAGGCGCTGAGGATGTTTGTGAAGAAGAATGGCAGCGTTGTTGTTTTTGCAATTCTCTGCATCGCGGCTGCCATATTTGTTCCCAGATTTGCTTCTGTGAACAACTTTCTTCTGATTATCAAGCAGTCGGCCATTCCGGTTATTGCCTGTATCGGTATGACGATGGTACTGATGACCGGCGGCATCGATCTGTCGCTCGGCTATACGATAGGACTCAGCTCCACGATCGTCGGCATGCTGGTAAAGACTCATGAAATGGCGTATCTGCCGGCGATTCTCATCACTTTGGGAGTCGGAGTGGTCATCGGCCTTATCAATGGTTTCTGTGTGCAGGCCATTAAAGTGCCGGCATTTATCACAACCCTAGGAACCGGATACATCATTTATGGAATAGCAGAAATTGTAAGCCACGGCGAATCGGTAAACCGTCTGCCAAAGGGATTTCTGGCAATCGGTAAAACAGAGGTGCTTGGAGTTAATACAACGGTAGTGATTACCGCAGTAATCTGTCTCGTATTTTTTTACATATTACATATGTCCACATTCGGCAGGAATCTGTCGGCATTCGGACTCAGTGAACCGGCCAGCCGTCTGAGCGGCGTGGCGACGGCGAAAATCAACGTGCTGGTTTATGTAAACTGTGCAGTGCTCGCCAGCCTCGTGGGAATCCTTCTTTCCATCGACGTTAACTGTGCCCAGCCGACCATGGGCGGCGGAAATTATACGTTCGAAGTCATTACGGGAGCGGTGCTTGGAGGCGCCAGCCTGTTCGGCGGAGTCGGCTCCGTTGTGGGCGCGCTCTTCGGCGTCATGACCATCAAGGTAATCGGTAACTGTATCAACCTGATGAATGCGGCTTACTATCTCTATGACGCAATCATGGGAATCATCATTTTAGCTGCGATTGTTTTTGAGAATGTCAAGAACAGAAAGCTGTAAGGAGTCGATCAGATGAGCAAAACCATTTTAAGAATGGATCATATAACAAAATATATTTTTGACGCCTACGGAAAACCGATTCGGGGGACGGATGTAAAGATTCTGGATGACGTGCATTTTGACATGTATGAGTCGGAGGTGCATATCCTGATTGGTGAAAACGGCGCCGGCAAATCCACCCTGATGAAAATTCTGGGAGGCATTATTCCCCAGGACGGAGGGGAAATGGAGCTGTTCGGGCAGAATGTAAACTTCTCCAACCCAAGGCAGGCCGAGGCAATGGGCGTCGGCTTTATCCATCAGGAACTCAACCTGTGCCCGAACCTGAGCGTTGCGGAGAACCTGTTCCTGGGAAGGGAAATCACGGGCAAGGGAAATATTTTCAGCAACAAGAAGGAGATGTATGCCCAGAGCCGGAAGATGCTGATGAAACTGGGATTTGACATTGATCCTCAAATTCTTGTGCGCAACCTTTCCACGGCGCAGCAGCAGATTGTGGAAATTGTAAAGGCCATTTCCTATGATTCGAAGATTATTATCATGGATGAGCCGACGGCCAGCCTGACGCAGGCTGAGATTGACCATCTGTTTGAAATTATCAGGGATATGAAGAAACAGGGAATCAGTATTATCTATATTTCCCACCGTTTCGAGGAGTTAAAAGAGATTGGGGACAGGCTGACGGTGCTCCGCGACGGCTGCTATGTCGGAACGATTGATATGGCGGAGTTCAGCCATGACAAGGTAATCGGCATGATGGTCGGAAGAACTTTAAACCAGATGTATACCTGCGCCCACGTGCCGCAGGACGAGGAAATCCTCAGAGTGGAGAACCTTAAAATCGCTCCGAACACCGAACCTCTGAGTCTCTATGTGAAAAAAGGCGAGGTTGTGGGAATCGGAGGACTGGTGGGAGCCGGAAGGACGGAAGTGGCCAAGAGTATTTTCGGCGCACGCAAATTCTACGGCGGTAAGATTGTCTATAAGGGCGAGGCGGTAACAAAACCGGCACCAAAAGAGATGATTAAAAAGGGACTGATGTACCTGACCGAGGACCGCAAGATTGAAGGTCTGGTTCTCCGGATGGATATTGAACAGAATATTACCCTGGCCTCCCTGTCGGAAATGTTTAAGAACGGGTTTATAAAGAGGGGACAGGAGCACGAAGTATCCGAGGAAAAAATAAAGGAACTGAATATCGTATGCACGTCCGGCCATCAGCTTGCCAACACGCTGAGCGGCGGGAACCAGCAGAAGGTGGCCCTGGCGAAATGGCTGGCCAGCCATCCGGCCCTGCTGATACTGGATGAACCGACAAGGGGTATCGATGTCAATGCGAAGTCGGAAATTTATCAGATTATCGACGATCTGGCGAAAAAGGGCGTTGCCATTCTTATGATATCCTCCGAACTGCCGGAACTGATTGGCATGAGCGACAGGATTTATGTGATGAGACGCGGAACCATCTCTGCGGAGCTGACCGTGCGGGAAGATTTCCAGCAGGAAACGATTTTATCATATACAATTTGACGGGCCATGCGAAAGGAGCTTAAAAATGAAAAAACTGATGGTTAAAAATATATTGGACAGCGATTTTTCCGTTTATGGAAGATGCGTGAATCTTCTGTCTCCGTCTTCTCCCTGTATCGGCGAGAAACCGATCCGGTTTTACAGGGATATGATGCCCCTTGGAGGCAATGAGACACTTTCACTGTCCGTGACGGCGGTGGAGCCGATGAAAATGATCGTGGATGTGCTGGAGTTCCACTCCGGTACAGGAGAATGTTTTCTGAGTTTGGATGGAGACACCTGTATCTGCGTTGGACCCGCGACCGCGGACCCGTACCCGCAGGCGGAGACGCTGGAGGCATTTTTTGTGCCTTCCGGGACCGCGGTTTACATCCATCCCGGCGTATGGCACTACGCACCGTATCCGGCCGGAAATCATCCGATCCACTCCCTGGTGATGCTGCCTCAGAGAACCTATGCCAATGACTGTTATAAGTGCGGACTTAAGGCGGATGAGGTAATGGAACTGGAGATTTAAAGACGGAATGGAAAAAACGGGCGTAATATTTGATATAAAGCAATTTGCGGTATTTGACGGACCGGGCATCAGAACCACCGTGTTTTTAAAGGGCTGTCCTCTGCGCTGCATGTGGTGCCACAACCCGGAGGGGCTGTCGTTTGAACCACAGCTTATGGTGTCGCCAAACGGCTGTACGGACTGCGGGAGCTGCCGCCTGGTCTGTAAGCACCCGGACGGCTGTATTCTCTGCGGAGACTGTGTCAGAGCCTGCCCGGCGCGGCTTAGAAAGATCTGCGGGGAGCGCATGACGGTGGAAGAGCTGACCGGAAAGCTGCTGCGTGACCGGGAATACCTGGAAATGCAGGGCGGAGGGGTTACCTTTTCCGGCGGGGAGCCGACGGGACAGCCGGAATTTCTTCTGAATTGTCTGAAAGAACTGCGCACAATGCACCGTGCGGTTGAAACAAGCGGATACTGCAGGAACGATATTTTTAAGAATATCATGGATGAGCTGGATTATATCATCATGGATATCAAGATTGCGGATAATGAGAAACATAAGATTTACACCGGAGTGAGCAACCGGATGATCCTTGAGAATCTTGAACAGGTTAAGAAAAGCGGGAAACCGTTCCGGATCCGGATTCCTGTCATTCCCGGGGTCAATGATACAGAGGAAAACTACCGTCTGACGGCGGAGCTTTTAAAAGGAGCCGAAAACCTGGAGATGGTGGAACTTCTACCCTATCACAAAACGGCAGGGGCCAAATATGGCATGGTGGGGCGCGCCTACGCCCCGGATTTTGATGTCGACAGGGAACCGGTCCTTGAGACATCGGCTTTTGAAAATGCGGGAATCTGCTGCCGTAAGATGTAGACCGGACAGCGGTTACCGATGAAGTTAGGAGGAAAAGATGACAGCATATATAGAAAAATTGCTGGAACGTTTTATCGTAGAAAAGGATCAGAAAAAATACCGCGACACTCCGGAAGACCCGAGGGCCCTTGCAGCCGGTTTTGAGGAGGAAGGGCTCCCGGATCTTGAACGGGCGGTGAGAAGACTGGCCTTTATGCTGAAAGAGGAGCGTCCGATCGTATATCCCGATGAAAAAATTGTCCTGCTCCGCACGAGAACCACAGTGCCGGAAATCTTTACGGAACGGGAATATGAAGAGATAAAAAAAGAGCATTATATCCACGAGCAGGGGAAGGTGTGCAATATTAACCCCTCATACAGCATGCTGATTGACGCCGGTTTTGACAAAAAGCGGGAGGAAATCAGGGAGGCCCTGGGAGAACCGGAGCTTTCACAGGATAAAAAAGAATATCTGGATGCGCTGATGACGGTTCTTAACCTGATTGAAGAATTTGCAGGGAGGTACAGGGAAGAGGCCGTGCGCGTCGGAAACACAGAAGCGGCAAAGGTATTTGAAAGAATCCCCTCCAAAGGGGCGGAAAATTTCAGGGAAGCGCTCCAGTTTCTCCGTCTGATCCATTACTGCCTGTGGTGCAGTTTTAACTATCACAATACCTTTGGCCGGTTTGACCAGTACATGTATCCCTATTTTAAAAAAGATATGGAGAGCGGGCTGATTGACAGCGAGCAGGCCCTGGAGCTGGTGGAGGAATTCTTTATCTCCTGCAATAAGGACAGTGATCTCTATACAGGGATGCAGCAGGGGGACAACGGACAGAGCATTGTTCTTGGAGGATTGAATCCGGACGGCACGGAGAGCTATAATGAACTTTCTGCTCTCTGCCTTCAGGCCAGCCTGGAACTGAAACTGATCGACCCTAAAATCAATCTCAGGGTAAATAAGAATACGCCTCTCGATATGTATGAAAAAGGCACCCGCCTGACCAAACAGGGACTGGGATTTCCGCAGTATGCCAATGACGATGTGATTGTGCCTGCCCTGAAACGCTGGGGATATGAGGAGGAGGACGCTTATAATTACGTGGTTGCCGCCTGCTGGGAATTTATTATACCGGGAACCGGAATGGATATTCCCAATATCAATGGCCTGTCCTTTGCCCATGCGGTGATTTCCAGCATGGAAAAACTGCCGGAATGCAGTACATTTGAGGAATTCATGGAGTTTGTAAGGGAGAAAATCATGGCTCAGGCGGACGAACTGATCGCCGGGGTTAAGGATGTTTATATGGAACCTGCGCCGCTTATGAGCCTGATGATGAAGGACTGCATCAGCACGGGCCGCGATGTGTCGAAGGGCAACAAGTACAACAATTACGGCTTCCACGGCACCGGCCTCTCCACCGCAGTGGACTCTCTGGCCGTCATCAGGAAATACGTGTTTGAAGAGCGGAAATTTACCGCGAAAGAGCTTAATGAGATGCTTGCCGTTGACTTTAAGGGATATGAGACGGTGCAGAATATGCTCCGCTATGAGGCTCCGAAGATGGGCAATGACGATGACCGGGTGGACGGTCTCGCCGTGACGCTTCTGGACTGGTTCGCCGATTCCCTGGAAGGGAAAAAGAATGACAGGGGCGGCATTTTCCGGGCAGGAACCGGTTCGGCCATGTACTATATCTGGCATGCAAAGGACGAAGTGACGACTCCCGACGGAAGAAGGAAAGGAGAATCCCTGGCCTGCAACTACTCGCCAAGCCTGTTTACCCGCCTGGACGGTCCGGTATCCATCATTAAATCCTTTGCCAAGCCGCACCTGGTACGGGTTGCCAACGGCGGACCGCTGACCATAGAGCTTCATGATACGCTGTTCCGTAACGATGACAGCATCCGCAAGGTTGCCATGTTTGTAAAGAGCTTCATGGACATGGGAGGCCACCAGATGCAGATTAATGCGGTCAACCGCGATAAGATGCTGGACGCTAAAAAACATCCCGAAAATTACAGGAACCTGATTGTCAGGGTCTGGGGATGGAGCGGATATTTTGTGGAGCTGGATGAGGTTTATCAGGATCACATTATAGAGCGTATGGAACTTTCGATGTAAAAAGCAGCAGGGATAAATTAAATGAAAGAGGCGCTTGTGCCCGTCCGGAGGAATTCATTAACTTGAAGCTCCGGGAGTGCACAAGCGTTTTTTTACGTGGAGGGGAAGAGAATGGTATAGAAAATGCCCAAGCACTTACGGCGTTTTAGAAAATGATGTATGGATTGGCAGCAGCACAGTCTATAATAGTTCCTGAAGTACTTTATGTACGTTATATCCGGGGAAGAAAAGAATCTCAGCAAGTAAAATCAAGCGGCAGCTTTCCCGTTCCATTATAATAAACGCAGAGCAGTTGAAACAGGGAGAACAGACGAATGTACGAGTGGCAGAAGCAGATACAGATAATCGTGGATGAAATTGACCGGTGTATTAAGAATTATAACGACGAAGCTTTAACGCTGCGTTTCCTTTCCAGAAAGCTGGGGTACTCCGAATTTTACACCACAAGAAAATTTAAAGAAATATCGGGGATGCAGTTTCGGGATTATTTGAGGCTCAGAAGACTGGCCTTTGCGTTAAAGGAGATCCGGGACAGTGAGAAAAGCATTTTGGATATTGCTTTTGACTATGGTTTTTCATCACATGAAGCTTTTACAAGAGCTTTTAAGGGAACATACGGCGTGACGCCGAGCGAATACCGTAAAAAGCCAAGGCCTGTTGTCCTCCGTACAAAAATCAACCTTTTCGACCGCTACTTTTTAGGATTTGGAGAGATTGGCATGATAAGACCGGACGAAGATATTAAAACGTATTTTGTTACTATCCCCGCACATAAATTTCTGTATATTAAGAATTATGAGAGCAACGGATATTGGGATTTCTGGGAAAAGCAGAGCCGCATTCCGGGGCAGGACTACGAGACGATCTGCGGACTGCTCGACAGCATTAAGGGCAAACTGGGTGATGACGGCGGGAGCGAGGCAAACAGCGGCAGCGGACAGATTATGGCGTATATGAATGATCCGGAGGGCAGGCTCTGCGACTGGGGATTTCCGCGTACGGAGTGCTTCGGCGCGCGTCTTCCCGCCGATTATAAGGGCGAAGTGCCGCCTCAGATGATTCTGACGGATGTACCCGAAGCCGAGTATGTCGTTTTTGAACACGGGCCGTTCGATTATGAGCAGGAAAACCGCAGTGTGGAAGAAAAAATTGAAAAGGCCATGGCGGAGTTTGATTTCGATGGCACCGGATACTCCTTTGATACGGACACTCCCGGCAGATTATTTTATTTCTATCATAATCCGGAACAGTTTTGGAAATATATCAGGCCGGTGCGCCACCGGTAAAAAAGTGGGCCAATTGAGGCGGCAGTATTAAGCCGCTCCAATTGGCCCATCTGATTCTTTCTTTTTATCCTGCCGGAATGTGAAAAACATACCGCAGAGTTTTCTATTCTGACTCTTTAACGTCGCTGTCTATATTTTTTCCTTCCATATACGGCGTGATGTCATGGCAGGAAAGGAGACAGGCATCCCCTGATTCCCAATGGATAAAGGAGGCGTCCGCCAGTGACCAGACATTGAGTAACGGGTTGAACACTTCCATCGTGCGGTTAATCGTCGTACGGATATCGCGGGCAGGACAGCGTTTACACGGCTCTTTATGATTAAAGAATGCCTCATAGCAGGGAGAGCCCAGCGCCGACTCGGGTGCAAGCGCGCGGGTCTTTGCGTTGATGTATTTGAGCGCATAGGTGTCCGGATCAATCACATAGATCCAGGAGTTCTGGTTATCGAGCAGCATCTGGAGGTTTTCAGCCATAGTCACCGCCCGGTCCTGGGCGCGCATTTTTAACAGGAAGGTGGATAAAAGCTCTGAAATAAAGGTCAGAGCGTCGATCTGAGCCTGCGTCCAGATCCGTTTTTCACTGCAGTCGTCAAAGCCCACAAAGCCCGAGAAACGGCCGTCATTGCGGATTGCGCACTGCAGCAGGGACTGTATCCCCTGGGCATTTAACATCTCACCAAGTCCGGGCGGCAGCACAGAGATATCGGGGCAGTAAAAAACTCCGTTTTCATTAAAGAGATCGCTGTACTTTCCGTCCAGATAAGAGTCATAGACAACATGCTGCAGATTGGCGATCTCGGGAGAGATCCCTTCATTGCACCATTCAAAGGTATTGGCGCAGCAGAAGCCGTCACCAAATTCCTCGAAAATATAGACACGGCTGACATTATATTTGCGGCCGACCATTTCAAGGATGGAATAGATCGCCACCTCCAGGTCTCCGGCGGCATAGAGCATTTTAAATGCCTGCTGGATAATGCCGTATGTGACCAGGTTTGGGGAGTCATCCGACTCGATCCGGGTGCTGGCCGTCATGCCCTGTCCCGAGTTACGAAGGAATGCGTTTGTAACAACCGACTTGTCAAACATGGAAAACCGGTCTTTACCCTGCAGTTTGGCATGGTAAAGCGCCTGGTCGCAGGCCTGGAACAGCGTCTGGTAATCTGTGCCGTCGTCCGGGAAACAGGAGATGCCGATGCTGCAGGAAAGGCGCGTATCCTGCAATTCCTCGGTGAGGCAGTTGTGAAAGGCCTCGATGACTCTCCGGGCGCGCGCCTGTATGGCCGGTACGTCGGAAAAGTTGTAGACGAACACGAGAAATTCATCCCCGCCAATCCGGGCCACAATATCTTTTGAGCGGAACAGACGCAGAAGCTGGGAAGAGATCTCCGTCAGCACGGCATCGCCGAACATGTGGCCGTAAGAGTCATTGATCTGCTTGAAGTTATCCAGATCAATGATCATCATGGCCGATCGCTCCTCCTGGCTGTGGTTATCCAGCAGGTACTGTATTTTACGCCATCCGGCGCTCTTGTTATACAGTCCGGTCAGCGCATCCCGCTCCGCTTTATCGGTCAGTTCCTGTGTCCGGCGTTTTTCGGCGTCGATATCGAGTATCACTCCGACCGCTTTAATGGGAGCGCCGGAGCGGTCGAACTGGGCGGTCGCGCGCACACGGCACCAGATATAGCGGCCTGCCGAATTGGCGATGCGCAGTTCAGTCTCGCCATAGGGACTGCCGGTTTCAATATTGTTAAGCAGAGCAAGGAACTTCGGAATATCATCCGGGAAAAAGTGGGAGGCCTGCGGAATCTGTGTGCGCACACTCTCGGCAGCCGGTTGATAACCAAACTTTTTCTCCCAGTTGGGCGAATAGTTAATAGAGTTTCCTGTAATGTCCCATTCAAAAATAATGTCATTGGTCTGATCAAGGATAATCTGATGACGTTCCATGGTCAGCCGGAGCGCTTCCTGGGCCTGCATTACCTGGGTCATGTCGGTCAGGACGCAGTTTAAGTACTCTGTTCCGTCTTCGTCGACGGATAGACGGCATTTATCCAAAACCCAGATAATGCGGCCGTCCTTTGCCGTGACACGGTATTCCAGTTCAATAGACTGTCCGGCCAGGAGCTGTTCCTTAAAACGCGTTGTTACCGATTCCCTGTCGTCGGGATGGATCATGGCAACGTAGCGGCTGTGAAACCGGTCGCGGATCTCTTCGCGCGTATACCCCAGCAGATTCAGGAAACCCTGATTGACGTCACGTATCGTGAACCAGCGGTCATTGACACACTGGCTGATGGCGACCATCAGGTTCTGGATGGCGTCAATCTCCTTGGAATTGTCTTTTTGGCACGGCGGTTTTTGCGCCTCGATGCCCGTCTCTTTCCAGACAATCAGAATTCTGTGGGAATGAGGGGACTGGATATTTACGCGGAGGATGACCGCTTCATACCAGAGGTAAGTCCCAGTGGCGCGGTGGAGCACCCGGTATTTTCTGGTGCGTTTGAGCAGGCCGTTGTCGACAAAATCGTGTATGTATTCCGCACTTGAACTCGATACAATGGCCCTGTCGTCCGGATGTACGGATTTTTCGATGAAGTTGTGAAGGGAGTCACGGTAATTGTCACCGTGGCGCAGTGTGTCGAAGTCTTCGCTGGCCATATATACCAGATGGTAGATTTCCGAGCTCAGATCAACTTCCATGACCGTGGCGCCGAGGCAGCGCAGCATGGCGGAATATTTCATCTGGCCGAACTGCTGGGTATCCTGTTCCTCCGTCTGCTGAAGCTGAGGCGGTGTTTCCAGTTTTTTTAAGTCCATTTTAGGGGAGTGGCCGTCGGCGTAGCTGTGTGTCAGGGCTACAAACTGTTCCCTTGAGCTTTTGAAGCATTCCAACAGTCTGGGTGAAAATGCGCCGCACTCTCCGTTCAGAATCATCGTATACGCTTTTTCAGGGGTAAATGCCTTTTTGTATACACGATCGGTCGTCAGGGCGTCGTAGGCGTCGGCAATGCCGGCCGCCTGGGCGCAGATCGGGATGCTGTCTCCCTTCAGCCCGTCGGGATACCCGCGGCCGTCCCAGCGCTCATGATGGTAGCGGCAGATTCTGTAGGCGTAGCGCAGGTATTCCCTGTCATCCATCCGATCGAGCCCCGCCAGAATTTCACATCCCTTTTCGGAGTGGGTTTTCATGATTGTGAATTCTTCTGCGGTGAGAGGACCCGGTTTGTTTAAAATGGCGTCGGGGATTGATATTTTTCCGATATCGTGAAGCGCCGATGCGCTGGCTATTACATTGATGATGCGTTCATTTAGCGAATACTCGGGATAGCTGCGCATGATATTTTCAAGCAGTATCTTGGTAAACATGCGGATGCGCAGAATATGCTGGCCGGATTCGACATTCCGGTGCTCTACGACGGAGGAGAGAGCATCCATCAGGACGTCCTGTGATTCGCGCAGTTTTATGGCCTGGCGCTCTACAAGATCTTCAAGGTGCTCTCTGTGAAGGTTCAGCTCTATGGCATTCTGTACCCGCCGCTTGACGACATGCGGTTCAAACGGCTTCATTACAATATCCGACGCGCCGAGATCAAAGGCGCGGACTTCGCTCTCCATAGAATCTTCTGCGGTGATGATTATGACAGGGATATTTTTTAAAAGGCCGGCTCTGCTCATGTCCGCCATAACCTCAAAACCGTCTTTGACCGGCATAATAATGTCCAGCAGTAAGGCGGTGATGGAATCACGGTACTGGTGCAGCAGAAGCAGGGCCTGTTCCCCGTTTTCAGCCTCCAGAATATTGTAGTCCTTTTCGAACAGGTTCCGGAGGATGGCGCGGTTTATCTCTACATCATCCACAATTAAAAGTGTGTTACGGTTCATATGGAGTTTCTCCTCTTTAGTTGCGCCGCCTCTTAATCACTTTCAGGCGGGTAAATTCTTCACGGTCTTTTTCTTCCAGAGAGTTCGTAATGTTACGGACGAGACTGCTGTAGGACGGGATGGTAATATTTTTCAATGCGTTGGCGCGTTTCTGGGTCTTCTTAATGCTGGCGGCCAGGCGGTAGGCGGAATTTTCCACCATGGACAGCCGGATGGTCAGCTCTTTTACCCGTTCGAATGCGGCACGCGCCTGATCCAGGGATTCTTTTGTGCTGTAGAACGCATAGGAAGGAGGTTCTCCCTCCGCCTTGTGAAAACGCACAAGGGGAATCTCCGTTCCCATAATGCTGCGGGCCTTTATCTCGATGGAGTCCTCAACCGGGATGGACTCCCCGGCCTCCTGGACATAGCTGATTCCCAGCTCGATATTGGCCTTCTGCAGACACTTATAGGCGGTCTGGAAGGTGACGTCGATTTCCGACTGGATGTCTTTGGCCTGGTCGATCAGGGCCATCAGCTCCCGGATCAGGATGTTCCTCTTTTTATCCATCAGCTCATAACCCTGGCTTGCCAGAGCCAGGGAATTTTTGGCCAGTATGAGGTTTCCCTTTGTGGGGAATGTATTTGGATTCATAATTAATACCTCCTGTGAGCTGCAGTGCGTTTATTACTGTCCGCTGTCGGCCGGTTTGTAGTACTGATCCAGCACCTTGGTGTCGATACGGTCGAGTTCCGTTCTCGGGAGCATGCCCAGAAGTTCCCAGCCGATGTCCAGTGTCTTTAGTATGGTCCTGTTTTCATGGGGATCCTGGCCGATAAACCGGGTCTCAAACTCTTTACCGAATTTCAGATACAATTTATCGATCGGCGACAATTCGTCCTCGCCGATAACCGAAGCCAGGGCTCTTGCATCGCCGACTTTGGCGTAGCAGGAGAACAGCTGGTTGGCAACGTCCTGGTGATCGGCCCTGGTAAATCCTTCGCCGATGCCGTCCTTCATCAGTCGGGAGAGGGACGGGAGGACGCTGACGGGAGGGTAGATGGACTGTCCCTGAAGCCCGCGGTCTAAAACAATCTGACCCTCGGTGATATAGCCGGTCAGATCGGGGATCGGATGGGTGATATCATCATTTGGCATGGTCAGAATCGGGATTTGCGTAACGGAGCCGCTGATTCCCGCCACAATGCCTGCGCGCTCGTAAATGGAGGCAAGCTCGCTGTACAGATATCCGGGATAACCTTTACGCGACGGGATCTCTCCCTTAGAGGAGGATACCTCTCGCATGGCCTCTGCAAACGACGTCATATCCGTCAGGATAACCAGGATATGCATATGCTTTTCAAATGCCAGATACTCCGCCGTGGTCAGGGCGATCTTTGGTGTGATCAGACGTTCCATGACGGGATCATTGGCAAGGTTGATAAAGGTGACGACGTGATCGGAAACGCCGCTCTCTTCAAAGGTCCGGCGGAAATAGTCGCCGACCTCGTATTTCACGCCCATGGCCGCAAACACGATGGCAAATTTCTCTTTGGAGTCATCTCCGAGGGAGGCCTGCTGTACGATCTGTGCGGCAAGCTGGTCGTGGGGAAGTCCGTTGCCGGAGAAAATCGGCAGCTTCTGTCCGCGGATCAGGGTGGTCAGGCCGTCGATGGCGGAGATTCCGGTCCTGATGTAGTTTCGCGGATATTCCCTGGAAACCGGGTTAAGCGGTTTTCCGTTGACATCCAGCCTGACGTTGCCGGGTACGGGACCGAGTCCGTCGATGGGCTGGCCGATTCCGTTGAAGGTGCGGCCCAGCATCTCCTCTGAGACGATAATCTCCATCGGATGGCCGGTCAGTCTGGTGTGGGTATTGCGAAGGGCCATATTTTCCGTGCCTTCGAATACCTGTATGATGGCTTTTTCGCCATAAAGTTCAATGATTTTTCCGAGTTTGCGTTCCTGCCCGCCGACGCTCATCTCCACGATCTCGTCGTAAGCGGCATTCTCAACGCCATCCAGTATTACCAGAGGTCCGTTAATGGAACTGAGCCCTAAATATTCAATTGCCATAATAAAGTCCCTCCTTAAGCGTTCCGCTCCACGACGTCGTCGTAGAATTTGTCGATTGCCTCGCGGTATCCGTCAAAAAGATCGAGGCGGTTGTTGGGAACGTCATATTTGATTGATATGATTTTTTCAAAAATATTATCCTGTTTTAAGATGGACATCGGCATTCCCATTCCTATCAGGGCGCGGCAGCGCTTGAAGAGATAGAGGATGATTTCCATCATCTTAAACTGCTTTTTCATCGGCACGCAGGTGTCCTCGGCATGAAACGCATTCTGCTGTAAAAAGCCGAGGCGGATGACCTTGGCGATTTCCAGCACCAGTTTCTGATCGTCCGGCAGGACGTCGCTTCCGATCAGCTTGACGATTTCCATCAGGCTGTTCTCCTGGGTCAGGATATAGACGAGCTGGTTCCTGTAGTCGATAAACCGCTTATCCACGTTTTCCGTGTACCAGGGAGCCAGGTCGGTCAGATACTCCGAATAGCTGGTCAGCCACTGGATGGCCGGGAAATGTCTGGCGTATGCCAGGTTTTTATCGAGTCCCCAGAAGCAGCGGACAAAACGCTTGGTGTTCTGGGTGACGGGTTCGGAGAAATCTCCGCCCTGCGGGGAAACCGCGCCGATAATGGAGACGGAACCCTCCGTACCGTTTAAATTCTGCATCATTCCGGCCCTCTCATAGAAGGCGGAAAGGCGGGATGCCAGATAGGCCGGGAAACCTTCCTCGGCAGGCATCTCTTCCAGACGGCCGGACAGCTCTCTAAGCGCCTCGGCCCAGCGGGACGTGGAGTCGGCCATAATCGCAACGTGGTAGCCCATATCGCGGTAATATTCCGCCAGGGTAAGTCCCGAGTAGAGACTGGCCTCACGGGCCGCCACCGGCATGTTGGAGGTGTTGGCGATCAGGGTGGTCCGGTCCATCAGAGGATTGCCGGAACGGGGGTCGGTCAGTTCCTGGAACTCTTCCAGCACCTGGGTCATCTCATTGCCGCGCTCTCCGCAGCCGATATAGATGATAATATCCGCATCGGACCACTTGGCAATCTGATGCTGGGTCATGGTTTTTCCCGTACCGAACCCACCGGGGATACAGGCCGTACCGCCTTTTGCAAGGGGAAACAGGGTATCCAGAATACGCTGGCCGGTGATGAGCGGCCGGGATGCCGGATAGCGTTTGCCTACGGGCCGCGGAATACGGATCGGCCATTTCTGGGCCATCGGGAGCTTCAGCTCCGTGCCGTCCTGCCGCCTGAGAGTGACAAGCGGGTCGTGTATCGTGTATTTGCCGTCGGGAACGACATCTATTACCGTTCCTTCTACGCCCGGAGGGAGCATGACTTTGTGGACAATGGCCCTGGTCTCCGGAACTTCGGCGATGATGGAGCCCTGATACAGTGTGTCGCCTTTTTTTACCGTAAGGCGGGTATCCCACAGTCTGCCGCCGTCCAGCGATTCCACGCTGACGCCGCGGTCGATGTAGGCGCCGCCGGTTTTCTTGATTTCCGTCAGAGGGCGTTCGATTCCGTCGAAAATATTGGTGAGGATGCCGGGGGCCAGGATGACGGATACGGGAGAACCGCTTCCGCTGACGCGCTCGCCCGGTTTGATGCCGGATGTTTCCTCATATACTTCGATGGTGGTCCTTTCGCTGGTGAGGCCGATGACCTCGCCGACGAGCTTTTCGGTCCCAACATAGACCAGTTCGTTCATTTTAAAGCCCGGATCGCCCTTCAGGTAAACGATGGGACCGTTGATACCGTATATAATGCCTGTGCGTTCCATCTTATCTGCCTCCTAACCGGAACTGGAATTTCTCGGAGATCTCTTCCAGTTTCGTTTTAAATGAATTGTCTATCAGGATGTTTTTAGACGGAATAACGGCGCGGATACCACCCAGAAACGTGGTATCGCTGAGCTTTATATCCGCCCCGGTATGAAGTGCGATGCGGTTCAGCTTGTCGGCGTCCGACGGATCCAGATAGACGGTCATCGGAGCTTTCTGGGCAAATTCCATCGCCCTTTTTACCTCCGACTCAAGAAAACGCTGATAGTCGGCGGAATCCATGAAAAGAGCCAGGCGGTTGCGCAGCTCGCTGATCAGCATGGTCTTAAGTTCTTCCTGCTTTTTGCTGTATTCGCGTTTGATGTTAATCTGTTCAATGGACAACTGTTTGTTGATGTCGTGTTCGATTTTTTCAGCCTCGGCGGCTACCTGCATATCGGCCTGACGGCGGGCATCCCTTTTATGTTCCTCCAGAATGGATCTTAAGGAGGCGGTATAATCGGCCAGCATCTTGTCGCTGCGTTCTGTGGCATCCCCGTAACAGAGGGATTCAAAATGTTCCAGTTTTTCTTCTATGGTCAAGTATGTTCACCTGCTTTCCAAGTACTGCGCTAGAGTTTAAGACCAATGGCCTCATTGACATAGGCAGTGATAAAGTCCGGCTTGCGGCCGGTTCCGTGGCGGTCGGGAATCTCCACAAAGAGCGGGAAATTATGCTCCAGCCTGACACGGTTGATGAGGTCGGGAAAATCGCGCCCGAATTTTTCGGTTAAAAGCACGATGCCGATCTCCTTATCGGCGAGGACTTTATCAAGCGCCTCTTTTACTTCCTGCTGTTCATGGACAACAACACCCTCCACGCCGGCCAGGCGCATTCCAGTGAGCGTGTCGATGTTGTCGCTTAACAGGTACATCTTCATTATAATTTACCCAGGATCATGAAGGAGATGATCAGTCCGTAGAGGCAGACACCTTCGGCAAGGCCGGCGAAGATGAGGGATTTACCAAAGATGGAGGAATCCTCACTGATAGCGCCCAATGCGGAGGAGGCAGCGGCGGAAACGGCGATACCGCCTCCGATGCCGGAAAGTCCGGTGGAGAGTGCGGCTGCGATGTAGCCCATGCCTGCGGCTGCGCCTGCAGCGGTCCCGGCGGCTTCCTCAGCGGCATATGCGTTGCCGGAGAACATCAGGACGGCTGCGGTGATGAGTGTTCCAAAAAACAGTAATACGTTGACGCCAAGGGCTCTTTTGTACCTGCCCCTTGTCTTTTCACCTGCGGCAAATGCGCCGAAGGGTACGGCAATACTTAAGATGAGTGCGGCGGCTAATAAGATTTTGACTGTTAATGACATAATAGTAATCCTCCATTATTTTTATATTACCGGTGAAGGGCGTTTTAAGGGCATCCAGCACCGTTTTCAGTGTTCAGGCTTTCTTTTACCGGCCTCAGGCTTTTCCGTAAGGGCGGAATTCACGTCCGCTGCCCTTGTAGAAACGGCTGAAGATTTCATAGTATTCCAGTCTCAGTACCTGGATTCCGACAATCAGTCCCTCCATCGCGCAGACGAACAGGTTGCCGATAATGACGACAGCCCAGTTTGGAGCTCCTGATTCGGCTCCGGCCAGCATCATAACGACTTCCATCATGGCCGCGTGGCTGACTGCAAACGCGCCGACACGGACAAAGGACAGGGTGTTGGAGAAGTAGCTGAGCAGCATCTCAAACATTTCAAAGAATCCCTGGACAAAGAACATGGCGCGGGATTCGGAAATGTGTCCGGCCTGTTTTTTGACGAGCGCTGCCAGCGGTTCCTTCAGGAAAATGATAATTAACGGTATTCCGAACATGACGGCCAGCACGCCGGCGGCGGGAAGTGTTTTCCCCATCATGAAGAGAACGACAACGGCCAGAACGCTTCCGTAGAAGACAAGGCCGGCCAGACCGTTGGTATCGAACCAGGATTTTTCCGGATCCTTAAAACGGATCGAATTAATAATGTTCAGTATCATGGTCAGTACGATAATTCCCATTCCCAGGGCGACCGCGACGATAAATACGGTGTTGAGCTTTCCAATAAACGGCAGGTTCATCATCTGGGCGGCAGGCCGCAGCCAGAGCGGATGGAGAATATCTTCAAATCCGAAAACGCTGCCGAACAGGAAACCGAATATGGTGGAAAAGAATCCGCAGCAGGAAACAACGGCGGCCAAATCCATCTTTTTCACGCGGTAGAGCGCGTATCCGCCGCACAGGAGGAGCAGTCCCTGCCCTACGTCGCCGAACATGAAACCAAAGAGGAAGGAGTAGGTGACGGCAATCAGGATCGTGGGATCGAGTTCTCCGTACGCCGGAAGCCCATACATCTTGATAAACATCTCAAACGGACGGAACAGTTTCGGATTCTTCAGCTTTGTAGGCGGAGGAGTGAGCAGGTTGTTGTGATCATCCTCCACGAGGCAGAATGTCTTGTCGTCCAGCTCCAGCTCCTTCCGGAACAGTTCGGCATCTCGTTCCGTCATCCATCCGCAGAGGATGTAGAACGTGTTGACATCGTGGTTTGTGCAGGCGGCCAGTTTCCTCACGTTAAAGTTCGTGTTGTAGGAGTTGAGCTTTGTGTAGGCGTCCAGGATATCCTGCCGGTTGTCTTCCAGGATCCGGTTGATTTGCTCATTCATTTCCGCGAGTTCGGACTCGGATTTTCGGATCTCTTCTTCCAGGGCGTCGATGGCCTCACCCGGCGTTCCGTTGTATTCGTCCGGCACAATAAACCGTTCAAAGTGAAGCGACGTATAAATGGCGTCGATTCGTTTGGAGATAACGGCCGGAACAAAGTAGACGATGGAAACATAATTTTCATCCTCATGGCATTTGTAGAGGATGGTATCTAACGACTCATAGACGACCTTCTCAAATTTTGCATAATATTCCCGCGGGATCCGGCCGAACCGGAACCTGATGTGCTGGAAATGCAGAATCGATCTGATATCGTAATCCAGCTCCCTGAATGGAAGGATTTTATTGTGGGAAGTCCGCAGCGTATCCAGTTCCCCTTCCAGTTTTGTCCTGTTCTCCATAAAATCTGCCAGGGCCTTATCTACCCGGATGACAGTCTCGGACGCCTTTTCTATGGAAATATCCCTGCTGTCCGGCAACAGAGTTCCCTTTGCCGGTGTTTCCGCGGTTTTGGCCGGACCACTCGTTTTCAGGGAGCCGACCAGGCGGGAGGCTCTTGTAAAGAGCTCTTTGTAGGGATTGATTTCAATATAAGGGCGGAGGTCTTTTACGGTTTTCAGCTCGGACAGAGCATTCTCAATCTGAATCTCGTATTTGCTGAGATACTGATTGACAACCCGGTCAATATCTTCTTTGGGACCGGTTATGCTTAGAAATTTCATTTTTTCTATCACGTCGCATTCCCCCCTGTTTCATGTTTTTCTATAATATCCAGAATTTCTCCGGCATCGAGGCGATAGCGGATTCCTTCTATAACCGTAACGATTTTCCTCAGCTCATCCTCTTTGAAATACAGGTAGGAGTAGAGCGAGGCAATGGAGTACGGATTCCTGGCGGCCGCAGTCCTGTGGATGTGGGCCAGTATCACGTCGTAGAGGATTTCCAGGTTTGGCTTTTCATCCAGCGCGGCCTGTTTGGTCTGGGAACCGTACCATGTTTCCGAGAGCGCGGAGAAATATTCATCCATGCTTTCGGCGGCGATCAGCTGTTCAAGCTGGCTGTTTCGCAGGCGGTAACGGATGGGGATGAGAAGCTTTTTCACTTCCGCTCCCGGGATGGTGTAATACCGCTTGGTCCTGTAAATCCACTGAAGGTTCAGCAGATCCAGTTTTGTTCCGAATCCCTGCAGGATAGCCTCCTGTTCCCTCTTTGGAATGTTCTTTTTAATTGCTTTCCAGGTGACGTTGAAGTAATAGAGATCCAGCGCCATCTCATAATCAAAGTGGCCTCCGTCGCCGGAATCGCGGATGCGCGCCAGCAGCGGGTAATAAACCGTGCCCTCCAGGCTGTCGATGAATTCATCCGTTGTGGCGGCCGTACCGATGGCTGCCAGGTCCAGTTTGGAATGGGAACGGAAAAACTCCTCGTATCGGGACAGGCCGACCGGAACCGGCTGATGGGCCGCCGCATTCCTCAGGCAGCTCTTCATGATATCTATCTCGAAATGCATAAAATACAGTTTAAAAAAACGCCTCTGCTTTATGTTTGAAAAACGGTACAGCCTGGCGTAATCCCTGTACAGGGAACCGGCCAGTAGCCGCTCTATGGTCCCGCGGTGCAGATCCTCACTGTCCATATCGGGGAACACACCCGCATAGGCCGGAAGGGCGCGTAAAAATTCCACCGCTTCCGGCACGCTTTCCAGTCCGGCCATTGCCCGGTACTGGTCCCTGGTGAGGAGCTGTCCCGTCATTGCCCGGACCTTGGTAGTCAGCCCGCTGTAGGCCAGAAGTCCTCTCATAAGAATCACGCTCCCGTCATTTCTTTAAATAGCTGCTCCACATAGGTCTGGCTCTGGCACTTATAGTGGTTCTCCAGTTTCTGAATCATGTGTTCCGCCCGGCTTCTCTGGCAGGACAGTTTCTTCTGCATCTCGGCTTCCATGGAAGTCCGGACATCGGCGATCCGCGCCTCGGTCTCGGCCTCCAGAGTCTGATTAAATTCTTCCGTCTCTTTATGGATCTGATCCGCAATATCCTTTTTCCGGGCAGCGGCATCTTCCATAATTTTTACGGCTTTATTTTCGATTAAAGATATTTTTCCTATAATCCGGTCCATTTAAGGCACCTCCTGTGGTTATTATAAACTTGTGCCACGTTATTGAAACTATTATACGCATAAATGCAGGAAAGAATCCGGCAGTAACAAAGGATTCTCCACCGTTTCCATCAACGAAAAGCACGCTTTGCGAACTTTTCATTGCCACCAATAAAAAAACCATAGCAGAATCGGGAAATTCCGCTATGGTTCTTGTACGATTAAAATAAAGAATCAATTTCAGCCAATGGAATCCTGTCTTCTGTCATTCAGTTATTGGGTGACAGGTGCGAGGTATTCCTTTGCAACGTAAGCGTCCTGGCCGTTGTATCTGATAATACACCATCTGTCATCATGATCACGCACATATTCAACTTCTGCATCCCTGGCCAGCTGTACGACGATTCTTCCGTCTGTAGCAGGAGTAGCCCGAACATTTAACGTGTCGGCATTGACTTTGTATTTTACAGTTGCAGCCTCTGTTGTCGGTTCTTCGGTTGGGGTCTCAGTTTCGGTCGGTACCGGATCCGTCATTTCTGTCGAGACAGCCGGTGCAGTCGTTTCCGGGGCTTTTTCTTTTCCCGGGTGAATCATCTTGATGATAAAAATTAAAACTACAATAATTGCAATCAGCAAAAGTGGTTTGATAATGCTTCCGGCATCGAAGGAAGGACCGGAAGACTGTACCCTGCGCCGGCTGCCTGTGCCGCCTCCGGAGGATGACCGCCTGTGCTGGGGTTCGTCGCTGCGCCGTCTTGCAGATGAGGCCTGCGCCGGTTTGCGCCGTTTCTCGCTGTAATCGTTGGCGAAGGTGTATACCTCCTGTGAAAGAAGATGGTGGGCCTGATTGGCATTGTAGGCGCTGTTGTCTTCCTCATGGATGGCCTTGTTGCCGATGGTCCTGATCTTGTGGTAATGTTCGCAGGTGGTCTTGCTGATAATGCCGTCATCGTACAGGGCGTCAATCATATCAATGAGATTGCCCTCCATAACACCCGATTTGTCACAGAGGCACTTTACCATAAACTCAAGTGTCTGGCGGGCTTTCACCATCGCCATGTTATATTTTTTCTGCCCGATAAGGCGTTCCGTATCCCGTACTCCGCTTTGGATCTTATCCCAGCTGTTTGTGCCTGGATTGTCTGTATTGTTCATAGGCCGTCTCCTTTGTATCAGTAATGCTTAAGTCTTAATTAACCCTATTATAATATATAGGAAAATTTTATGCACCTATATTTTGAAATAAATTTATAAAATTAGGAAAAATGTAATATATATCTTAGAATTATTGGAACAGTAGCAGAATTTACAGATTAACTTGCATAAAAATGACTGAAATGGTAAGATAGTAAAATAAAAAGAATGAAAAAAACAGGAAAAAAAGATGTAAAGAACACCAGGAGGAAACAGTATGAGACTACGCCATATACCGGGCGCAGAGCAGATGATAGAGGAAAGCCCCTACGTAATTCAGAAACCGGAAGAGCGGAAGGGAAAGTGGCATGAGGCTTTTGGGAATCACAATCCGATTCACATAGAAGTAGGCATGGGCAAGGGCAAATTCATTATGGAGCTGGCCCGGACAAACCCTGAGGTTAACTATATCGGCATAGAGCGGTATTCGACCGTAATGCTGAAAGCGCTTCAGAAGAGGGAGCAGCTTCAGTTATCCAATATTTATTTTATGTGTGTTGACGCCAAAAACATGGCTGAAATTTTCGAGCCGGGCGAGGTCGCCAGGATTTACCTGAATTTTTCCGATCCGTGGCCCAAGGACAGACATGCAAAGAGAAGACTTACATCGCCTCAGTTTATGGAGGTATACGATAAAATTTTGAGCAGAGACGGCAGAGTGGAATTCAAGACGGATAACAGGGGACTTTTCGATTACTCCCTGGAATCGGTGCCTGAAGCGGGATGGAAGATCCTTGAATCTACATTCGATCTTCATCACAGTGAGATGGCGGAAGGAAACGTAATGACCGAATATGAAACAAAGTTTGCGGCAGAGGGAAAACCAATCTGCAAGCTGACGGCTGTCAGATAGAATACGAATGAGAGAAGCGCGCCACAAGAGCTGCGGTTATCTGTATGCGGTGAATCCGCATATAATGTAGCAAACAGCAGACGGCAGGTGTGCAGAATGAGTATGAAGGCCAGGATTACCCGTGAATTGTCGAAGGCGACCAGTGACAAGACGGAACTTAATAAAACCGTTTTGAAGTGGAAAAAGCATTTTGACGAGGTGGGTAAGGTGATAGACACTGACAGAAAAAAGAAGAAGTAGGAGGAGCTGCGAATGGAGACAAGATTTACGAGTGAGAATTTTGAAACAGAAGTTTTAAAATCAAATATACCGGTGCTGGTAGATTTTTATGCAGACTGGTGCGGCCCGTGCAAACTGATGGCGCCCGTAGTCGAACAGCTGGCCAGTGAATATGACGGCAGGATAAAGGTCGGTAAAGTAAATATAGACGAGAGCGCAGATCTGGCTATGAAATACGGAGTCATGTCAATTCCTACCCTGATCGTATTCGGCAAGGGCCAGGTGATCCGGAAAGAAGTCGGAGTACAGACAAAAGCGACCATCGTGAAGGCGATTAACCAGGCTATTTGATGAAGGCTTTGACAACTGGCGCCGGCCGGTACGGCCGCGATTGGAATGAATAAACTGAATAAAGATAAATTTTGGAGAGGGTGTTGCGAAATCACTTGAGAAGAGTGGAGGAGTGACACCTTCTCTGCGTAAAAGCATGTCATTGTTTTAAGGGGAAGAGGAGGAACTGATTTATGACTCTGGTTCAGTTAAAGTACGCGATTACGGTGGCCGGCGCAAATTCGATGAATGAAGCGTCACGGCTGCTTTTTATCTCACAGCCGAGCCTGTCGGCCGCCATCCGGGAGCTGGAAGACGAGATTGGCGTGGAACTGTTCAAAAGGACGAACCGCGGCGTTTTCGTTACGCCGGAGGGGGAGGAATTTATCGGCTATGCCAGGCAGGTGGTCGAGCAGTACCAGTTGATTGAGACAAAGTATGTGTCCAAGGAGCGCACGAAAAAGAAGTTCAGTGTTTCCATGCAGCATTATACATTTTCCGTCAATGCCTTTGTGGAGATGGTTAAGCAGTTTGGAATGGATGAGTATGAGTTTGCCATTCATGAAACAAAGACATATGAGGTGATCGAGGATGTAAAGAATTTTAAGAGTGAGATAGGGATTCTGTATATCAACGATTTTAACCGCAAGGTTCTGACGAAACTGTTCCATCAGTTTGATCTGGGATTCCATGAGATACTGAAATGCAGCATTTACGTCTATATGTGGAAGGGGCATCCGCTGGCAAAACGGGAGCTGATTACGCTTCAGGAGCTGGAGGAGTATCCCTGCCTCTCATTTGAACAGGGCAACTATAACTCCTTTTATTTTGCGGAGGAAGTCCTCAGTACTTACGATTACAAGCGCCTGATCAAGGTCAATGACAGGGCTACAATCTTAAACCTGATGGTGGGGCTGAACGGTTACACGCTCTGCTGCGGCATCATCTGCGAGGAATTGAACGGCACGGATTTCTGTGCGGTGCGGCTTGACAGTGATGAGGTCATGTCGATTGGGTATCTGGCGCGGAAAGGGATGGCTATCAGCCCTCTGGGGCAGAAATATCTGGAGAAGATTGCGAAGTACAGGGATAAGGCGCTGCGGTAGGGTGTAAGGCGCTGCGGCAGGGTGTAAGGCGCTGTGGTAGGGGATAAGGCGCTGCGGCAGGGGATAAGGCGCTGCGGCAGGGTGTAAGGCGTGCGGTAGGGTGTAAGGCGCTGAGGTAGGGTATAAGGCGTGCGGTAGGGTGTAAGGCGCTGCGGTAGGGTGTAAGGCGCTGTAGTAGGGTATAAGGTGCTGCGGTAAGGGGTAAGGTACTGCGGCAGAGAGATAAGATGCCGCAGTAGGCGCAGGGCAGTAGAATATAAAAAATTGTGGTACAGGCAGTCGGCTATAGGTCTATCCTATAACTGGCTGCATTTTTTATGAATTAGCGCAACAATCAGGGAGGTGATATACTGTGATGCATCAGAAGAGAGACGGTTTTATGGAAAACGTCTCAGGGCAAGAGGGGGGATGGAACGTGATACGGTTTGAACATGTCAGCAAAGAATATTCCTCGCGGAGCAGCGAGGTTGTGGCGGTGCGGGATGTGTCTCTGGAAATAGAAAAAGGTGAAATATTCGGTATTATCGGATTCTCCGGCGCAGGTAAGTCCACACTGGTGCGGTGCATCAATCTGCTGGAGGTCCCAACCAAGGGAAGCGTTTATTTCGAAGGCGTGGATTTGACAAAGGTGAGCGCCGGAGAGCTGCGGAATTACCGCCGCAAAATTGGAATGATTTTTCAGCAGTTCAACCTTCTGGAGCAGAGAAGTGTCATAGACAATGTCTGCTATCCTCTGGAGATTGCCGGAGCCAAACGGAACCAGTGCAGGGAGCGGGCAAGAAAACTGCTGAAGCTGGTGGATTTGGAGGAAAAGGAAAACGCCTATCCGGCGCAGCTTTCAGGAGGGCAGAAGCAGAGAGTGGCAATTGCAAGGGCTCTTGCAACCGAGCCGGAAGTGCTCCTCTGCGACGAGGCAACCAGCGCGCTGGATCCCATAACAACGAGATCGATTCTGGAACTGCTGAAACAGATTAATGAGCGCCTGGGGGTCACAATTGTAGTAATTACCCATGAGATGAAGGTGGTGCAGCAGATTTGCACCAGAGTGGCCGTAATGAACGGCGGGAGCATTGAGGAAACCGGAACGGTCCGGGATGTCTTCCTGAATCCGAAGACGGAGACGGCCCGCAGGCTGATTCTTCCGGATAAAACGGGCCTGGAGGAGACGGATGGGAAACATGTGCTCCGGATTGCATTTGACGGCCAGTCGGCGTCGGAACCCGTTATCTCGGCTCTCAGTCTGAGCTGCAATGCAATGGTAAGCATTCTTGGGGCCAACACGGAAAATATCGGCGGCAAGGCCTACGGCCAGATGCTGATTGAGCTGCCGGAGGACAGGGAAAAAGTAGAGAAGATACAAAAGTATCTGAAGGAACACCATATTTATTTTGAGGAAGGAGGCGCAGGGGCATGAGCCGGGAAATGATTCAGCTTTTATTAAAAGGAACGGGGGAAAGCCTGTATATGACATTATTTTCTTCCGCTATGGCCTATCTGTTTGGAATTCCCCTTGGAGTCCTCCTCTATGTGACGGACAGCGGAGGGATTTGCAGAAACAGGAAGATAAATGCCATTGTGGGCGTTGTGATTAACTTACTGCGTTCGGTGCCGTTTCTGATTCTGCTGGTAGCGATTCTGCCGTTCACGCGGCTGGTGGCCGGGACGACGATAGGTTCTACGGCTACGGTGGTGCCGTTGATTGTTGCGGCTACGCCCTTTGTGGCACGGCTGGTGGAATCTTCGCTGAAAGAGGTTAACTATGGCGTGATTGAGGCGGCCAGGGCCATGGGTTCCTCACCAATGCAGATTGTACGCAAGGTACTTATCCCGGAAGCGGGCCCCTCCCTGCTGGTGGGAAGTACAATAGCCGTTGCCACCATTCTCGGATATTCGGCCATGGCGGGATTTACCGGAGGCGGAGGCCTGGGGGCAATCGCCATCAACTACGGATATTACCGTTACCAGTCGGGGACAATGCTCGTCACGGTGGCGCTGCTGGTTGTTATCGTCCAGCTATTTCAGGAATTTGGGATTCGGCTTGTACAGCGGGTGGATAAGAGGAGCCGGTGATTAGGCGGGGCAGGATAGGCAGGGGAGAAGGGACGGGACAGTAGAGACAGGGAAGAAGGGACGGGACAGTAGAGACAGGACAGCAGGAACAGAACAGCTAGTCAGGACAACAGAGATAGAGCAGCAGAGAAAGAACATCAGAGAAGGAACAGTAAAAGTAAAGGGAATTAATAAGAAGTCCTACATCAATAAAAAATATTAGAATAAATAAGCGATTTCTAGGAGGAGAAAGATTATGAAAAAGGAATTAATTGCAGTATTAGCAGGAATTTGCGTAGTATCAACAGCTTTGTCCGGCTGCGGAAAGCCGGCCGCCGCAAGTGAGAAGGATACAGTCATCAAAGTAGGGGCAAGCGTAACGCCCCACAGTGAGATTCTCAATGCCGCAAAGGAAGAATTGAAATCCAAAGGCTATGATTTGGAAGTTGTGGAATACAATGATTATGTCCTGCCAAACACGGCTCTGGAAAACGGAGAACTGGATGCCAATTATTTTCAGCATCAGCCCTACCTGGATAATTTCAATGAGGAAAATAAAACACATCTTGTGTCGGCTGTAAAGGTGCATTTTGAGCCGTTTGGCATCTATGGAGGGAAAACTACCGATCTGAAGGCGTTAAAGGAAGGCGCGATTGTAGCCGTTCCCAACGACACCACCAATGAGGCGAGGGCGCTTCTGCTTCTGGAGGCTCAGGGGCTGCTGACGCTTAAGGAAGAGGCAGGTCTTACGGCGACGGCAGTCGACATCAAGGAAAACCCGCTGAACCTGGAAATCAAGGAACTGGAAGCGGCCCAGTTGGCCCGTTCCCTGCAGGATGTGGATATTGCCTGCATCAATGGAAACTATGCGCTGGAAGCAGGGCTGGAAACAAAGGATACTCTGGCCGTTGAGGCATCCGACTCACTGGCAGCCCAGGCTTATGCCAATATTCTTGCGGTCAAAGAAGGAAACGAGAACACGGAGAAAACAAAGGCTCTGAGCGAAGCGCTGACTTCGGATACGGTTAAGGAATTTATCAATGAAAAATATGACGGATCGGTTGTGCCGGTATTCTAAATAAAAAACAGTGAAATACGACACGGAAAAATGATAAAAAGCAACTGTAAAGAGGGCGGGGCGAGTACTTCCTGCCCTCTTTACAGTTGTAAGGTTCAAGGGCTAAAAATGGGAGAGATTTAATTTAATATATAATTTGGACATAATTTTTACAAAATCTTTAAAAAAGAGGTTGACATTTTATGATGATTGAGATAGAATAATTCATGCGTCACAAAAAGTGACAAAACAACAATAAATACGCGCCTTTAGCTCAGTTGGTAGAGCAGTAGACTCTTAATCTATTTGTCCAGGGTTCGAGTCCCTGAAGGCGCACTAAAAGTACTGGTTTTGTAGACAGAGAGCTACGGGGTCGGTGCTTTTTTTTATGTAATGAAAAAGGCTCCGGCAGAACCAGAGCCTGGATGGTAGGCAAATTGAGCAACGATCCGTCAATTATTTAAAAGAAAAAGAATCCGATGAAGTAACCGAAGAGGAAAAGAAAACAATATAAGCTGATAGAGAAGCTGCGCCAGCGGTCCGGTTCGCAACAAAAAAACTACTCGATATCCAGGACGTTAATAACCTTTTATCTAAGTAAGTCCCGGAATCCACACCGAAAGTACTTGTTTCGCAGACGGTGCCCCCCAACTCCCCCCAAAAAAATATCACTAGAAGCCACCCCCAAACCAAAAATCATATTCTCACAACCAAGCGAAAATGGTATAATGAACCGAAAAGGCGATAAAACACTCGGCTCCGGAGGGGGAAAGCGCCTTTGCTACAGGGAGAAAAGTTCGGGAAGGAGGCCCCCATGAACGTTATATCAGGTGAAGGCGAGAGCCGGGAATTGCAAAAGTCTTCAAAAACGGATACCGATGTTTTAACCGGGACGATTTTAATTGATAAAGATTACCGTATCATTTACTATAACGACTACGCAAAAGAAATCCTTTCTGCCGAGGACGATGCAATTTCGCATCAATCGGTAAAACACTTTCTTGGCAAGTCGTTTTTTCTGCCGGACGAGCCGGACGGAGAAAAGACGTTCCATTATCAGATACAGGGCCGGCAGGTGTTTGTCACCGTGTCCAGGTGGGCCTGCGGGGAAGAAAAAGACGGGCCGACCTATCTGATTCTGCTGCTTCTGGGAGCAAAACCGTCCCAGAACGAGATGGAGGAGTACGCCAAAAAGCATGTGCTCCAGGATTTACAGGAGATTATAGAGGCATCCTTTGACGGAATCCTGGTGACGGATGCCGAGGGGAATGTGGAGATCGTGAACCAGGGATATGTACATAATACGGGCATCACGCGGGAGGAGCTTTTGGGGCGGAATATCCTGCATCTTGTCAATCCCGTATGGATGAAACAGTCAGTGGTGGGTATGGTGCAGGAGAAGAAAGAAACCGTTTCTCTCCAGCATATGACCAGAAACGGGAAATCGATTATCGTGACGGGCACGCCGATCTTTGACGAGCAGAAAAATATCAGGAAAATTGTCGTAAATTCCAGGGATATATCGGAGATTTACGCCCTCAGTGAAAAGCTGGAATCAGCCAAAAAGATGGAAGAGATCTACATGCAGAGGCTGAAACAGCAGGAGGAACGAGGCGAAACGGCCGACGATGTGGTCATCGTCAACCAGGAGATGCAGGATGTGTTCCGATTGGCCAAAAAACTGGGGAATTTCAATACCAACGTTCTGCTTACCGGGGAGTCCGGTGTGGGCAAGGATGAGGTTGCAAAATTCATTCATAAAAACGGACTGCGCTCCACAAAGCCTTATGTAGCGGTTAACTGCGGGGCGGTCCCGGAAAATCTGCTGGAATCCGAGCTGTTCGGATACGAAAGCGGAGCCTTTACAGGCGCCCTCAAATGCGGTAAAAAAGGTCTTTTTGAGCTGGCGGACGGCGGCGTGCTGTTTCTCGACGAGGTTGCGGAGATACCGCTGAGCCTGCAGGTTAAACTGCTGCGGGTGCTGGAAAACCGGGAAATCATGCGCCTCGGGGGAACGAAGCTGCTCCCCCTGAACGTGAGAATTATCGCCGCAACGAACCGTGACCTTCCGGCTATGATTAAGAACGGAAGCTTCCGCGAAGATCTCTATTACCGTCTCAATGTGGTAAATATCCGGATACCTCCCCTCCGTGAGCGTAAGGATGAGATTCCGCTTTTCTGCCTGAAATTCGTCCACCATTATAACGGACAGTATGGGGAAAATAAGAAGCTGACCTATCCGGTCATTGATGAATTCCAGAAGTACTCCTGGCCGGGCAACATAAGGGAGCTAAAGAATGTGATAGAGAACATGTTTGTGCTTTCCGACGGCGAGTATCTGCAGGTCAAGGATATCCCGTGGAACTGCCGGAGGCAGAAGGTCAAAAACAGCTATGAAGGCGTATCGCTGGAGGAGGCGGTAGAGGAGGTGGAGAGAGAGCTTCTAAAAGAGGCCAAAGAGAAATTTCACACGACCCGCCAGATTGCGGAGTATTTAAAGGTGAACCAGTCCACAGTAGTCCGTAAGCTGAAAAAATACCGGCTGTGATGCCTTCCCGCCCGTAAAGTCCGCCAACGGAACCGAGAGATGGACCGTCAGAGCAGAGATACCATCCAACAGAATAAAAATTTCAATCACCAGTATGCCGTTAGGCGTCTTTATGCAAAAATGCATCAAAGATGCAAAACGGCATCATTTTTTTACCTTTTTTTCTTTTAGCACATGTCTTTTAAGAATATTTTATTCAAAACAGGCCCACAATCCATTTTTTACGTTTCTTTATGTCCCGATACGGCTCTATTTTAAGGAGTATTTAAGACGAATAAACAAATAAAAAGCAGAAAACCAAAATAATTTATCAAAAACTGTAGATTCCGGCACCGAAAATGAAACAAATGGCACGGAAATTGCTTTTAAGTAAAGCAGAAAAGGGAAAGGAGTTTACAGTATGACGTCAAAAGAAATGCTGAATCAGCTTTTGGAACAGCATTATCAAAACGCGATGGAGGCAAAACGGCAGGGGCGGCTTGTAGCCTGGGCAACTTCCATATCACCGCAGGAACTGTTAGAGACTATGGATATTGCCGTAGTCTATCCGGAAAACCACGCGGCTGCCATCGGAGCCAGGAAATGTGCGCTGGATTTGCTTGAACACTCTGAGGCCAACGGATACTCGGTGGATATTTGTTCCTATGCCCGGGTGAACCTGGGCTACATGGAGGTACTCAGCAGCCCGGCGGGTGACATTCCTCTGCCGGATTTGATCTTCTGCTGCAACAATATATGTAATACAGTGCTGAAATGGTATGAGAATATTGCAAGGGAACTGAATATCCCGATGATTATCTTCGACCTTCCGTTCAACCATGAATATGAGGTGACGGAACAAAACGTGCGTTATATAAAAGGCCAGCTTACGGATGCCATTCAGAAACTGGAACAGCTTACGAAGAAGAGTTTTGACTATGACAGATTCCACGAAATTATGAAAATATCATCGGAGACGGCCAGTTGGTGGAAGAAAGCTTCGCTGATGGCCAGGGCGAAACCGTCCCCCTTAAATGGGTTTGATTTATTCAACTATATGGCGGTTATTGTCTGTATGCGGGGCCGGAAAGAGGGACTGGAACTTTTTAAACTGTGGGTTAAAGAATTGGAGGAGAAACAGGCGGCCGGACTGGGGCCGTGGAAGGATCAGGAAGAGAAGATCAGGATCTTGTGGGATGGAATCGCATGCTGGCCGTATCTCTCATCCACCTATAAGACACTCAAGAAATACGGCATCAACTTAGTGGCGTCCACGTACCCGGATTCCTGGACCATCCTGTATGAAGCCGGGGACTTAGACGGAATGGCCCGTGCCTACAGTTCGAATTATGTTAACCGGAATCTGGATTTTGGAGTGGACAACCTGTCGGAACTGGTAAAAGAGTTTTCGGTAGACGGCCTGATCTTCCATTCGAACAGAAGTTGTAAACTGATGGATTTCAGACAGTTTGAGGTGGAGCGCCGTGTAGTGGAACGAACCGGAGTGGCTGCGGTGGTTTTTGACGGCGATCAGACGGATCCGAGAGCCTTCTCCCTGGCACAGTTTGAGACCAGGATTCAGTCCCTGGCGGAGACCATAGAGGAGAAAAGGAAAGGAGGTGTGCAGAATGGGGGAGCTTGAACAATTGATTAATAAGCTGTGCCGGGCGGCCGATCATCCGAAGGAGGCCGTTCTGTGCGCCATGGAAAGGAGCGGGAGAAAGGCAGTGGGCTGTTTTCCGGTCTACACGCCGGATGAGCTTGTGGACGCCGCGGGTTTCCTCCCGGTCGGAATGTGGGGAGGCGGGGAAGAGACGCCGCGCGTGGGGCAGTATCTTCAGCCCTTCTGCTGCTCCGTCATGAAGGCAAACATATCCCAGGCCCTGAACGGAACGTATGACATGCTCTCGGCCGTCCTGATTCCCACATTTTGCGACACCCTCAAGTGTGTCTGCGAGAACTGGAAAGCGGCCATACCGCATATTACCGTTTTCCCCATGGTGTACCCACAGAATATTGAGAGCCGCGTCTCTGCGGATTATCTGGAAAACGAACTGATGAGAATCAGGGAAAAACTGGAGCTTCTGGCGGGCCGGACAATCAAAGAACAGGAACTCGTAAAAAGCTGGAACAGGTTTGAGGCCTGCCGGGCTAAGATGAGGGAGTTTACCACATTGGCCGCGTTACACCCGGACGTGATTGGCATCGGCGCCAGGCACAAGATTCTGAAATCATATTATTTCATGGATAAAACGGATTACGGTGAGACTCTGGACGCTATCAATGAGAAGCTCCGTCAAAGAGCTGTGCCGCCGGCCGGAAATTGGATCCGGGTAGTGGCAACCGGTCTGATGCTGGAACCGGATGCGGTTATCAACGCGCTGGAGAAAAACGGGATCTGTATCGCGGCTGATGATTTTTCCCAGGAGTCCAGAAGTTTCCGCATTTCCGGAACAGGGGAGGGAACCATTCTGCAGAGGATGGCCGCGCGGTTTCTGGCACAGAGGGGCGATCCGTTCCTCTGTGAACAGCAAAAGAGCAGGGGAAACCGTCTGACTGAACTGGTAAGGCAGACGAAGGCGGACGGGGTTCTGATTGCCATGATGAAATTCTGTGAACCGGAAGAGTTTGATTTTCCCGTCTATAAAAAGGAGCTGGAACGGGAGGGAATCCCTTACCTGTATATCGAGCTGGAACAGTCGATGAGCTCCGCGGAAAGTGTCGAGACAAGAATAGAGGGATTCGTGGAAGTGTTGAATGAAAAGCGGGAGCAGCAGGGGGGTGTGAAATGAAGATAAACAATGTAACTGTGATTGGATGCGGCACGATGGGAAACCAGATTGCCATGCAGGCCGCTCTGTGCGGATACCGGGTCAAGAATTATGATTTAAACAGGGATATGCTACAAAAGGCCGAAAAGTTCGCGGGCGATTGGTTTGCCTCCAGAGTTTTAAAAGGAAAAATGGCACAGGAGGCCGCGGCAGAGGCACAGAGCCGGCTGGTATTTACCGACTGCCTGGAGAACGCGGGCGCGGGAGCCGATTTGGTAATCGAGGCGGTTCCCGACATCCTGGAGATTAAAAAACAGGTTTTGAGCGCGATCGACCGCTATACGCCGGAGCATACAATCTATGCAAGCAACAGCTCCTATATCGTGAGCTCCCTGTTTGCCGACGCGGTACAGAGGCCGGACAAGGTTGTAAACTTCCATTTTTTCAATCCGGCTCTGGTAATGCAGCTTGTTGAGATTGTAAAGGGGCCGCATGCGTCCGGGGAGACAATCGACACCATGATGGAGTTTGCGGTTTCGATAAAGAAAACTCCGGTGCTGGTGAAAAAAGAAATTTACGGGTTTGTGGTAAACCGCATATTCAGCGCCGTGACAAAGGAAGCATGCTATCTGCTGGATCAGGATATCGCATCGGCGGAGGATATCGATCTGGCGGTAAGAAAAGGGCTGAACCACCCGCTCGGACCGCTGGAACTGCTGGACATGACGGGAATCGATCTGGAATACCACGTTCTGATGGAACGTTACCGGATGACCGGAAATCCGGCGGATAAACCGTCCGCCGCAATCGTGGAGCATTTTGCAAAGGGAGAGTACGGCAGAAAGACGGGAAAGGGCTTTTACCGGTATGAAGCAAACGAGGAGGACAGTTGAGAATGGGGCGGTTTATCAGGCTGGAAATAAAGAAACATATCGCCTGGCTGTCAATCGACCGGCCGGAGGCGTATAATGCGCTGTCAAGGCAGGTGGTGGACGAGCTTGACACGGCTCTCGACAGTGCGGCGGCAGACCGGGATATCAAAGTTGTGGTGATACAGAGCAGGAAAAATTTTGCCTCGGGAGCCGATATCAGGGAGATGGCGGATTTGACTCCCGGGGAAGCGCTAAATTTCTCTTTCGGCAGCACATTCGACAAGCTGGCCCGGATGAAAATCCCCACGGTGGCGGCCATTGAGGGATATGCCCTGGGCGGCGGCATGGAGCTGGCCCTGGCCTGTGACTTCCGGATTGCCTGTGCGGATGCAAGGATGGGATTTCCGGAAATTACGCTGGGAATCATGCCGGGAGCCGGAGGAACCTTCCGTCTGCCGCGGCTTATTGGTGAAGCAAAGGCAAAAGAAATGATTTATCTGGGAAAGCAAGTCACGGCGAAAGAGGCTCTGGATATCGGCCTTGTGAACCGGGTGGAAAGCCGGGACTGCTTTTGTGATGCGGTGGAAAAACTGGCGGAGTGTTTAAGCGCCAAATCCGGGGCGGCATTGGCGGCGGCCAAACAGACGATAGAAGAAAACCTGAGGGAGCCGGATTCCGGGAAGACGTCGGACAGGGAACGGAAGAACTGGGCCGCGTTGTTTGCGGAGCCTGATCAGAAAGAGGGAATGAACGCTTTTCTCGAGAAGAGGGCGCCGGAATTCCGGTATTAAAAGAAAACGGGATAAGAGAGGGGAGGAAGAAATGAGAAGTGTAGTAATTGTGTCGGCGTGCAGAACACCGATCGGAGCGTTGGGGGGAGCCTTCAGGAGCCTGGGAGCGCTGGATTTGACAATCCCGGTGATGCAGGCCCTGATTAAGAGGAGCGGCCTGGATGCGGGACTGCTTGACGATGTGATCTGGGGATGCAACTACCAGAAGACGTATAAGGAGAACAACCTGGCCAGGGTGGCCGCGGTGAAGGCCGGACTTCCGGTCACGGTGCCGGGAATTACGGTACACCGCAACTGTACCTCGTCGATGTCCTCGGTGCAGCTGGGGTTTTATCAGATTATGGCCGGTGAGGCGGACTTTATCATGGCAGGAGGCACCGAATTGATGAGCAATGCCCCGCATATTGTTGAGGGTGCGCGCTGGGGAAAGAAACTCGGCAACTTTGAAATCCGTGATTCCATGTGGGATTCACTTACCAACCTGGGAGTCGGGCCTGCCATGGGAATTACCGCGGAAAACCTGGCGGAGCGGTATGGCATTACCCGCGAAGAGCAGGATGAACTGGCCCTGCTCAGCCAGCAGAGGGCGTGCCGTGCCATCGATGAGGGGCGGTTTCAGGCTGAGATTATCCCCATCGAGGTAAAGGGGAAAAAGAAGACGGTTCTGGTGGAGCAGGATGAATATCCGAAGAGGGACGCATCCCTGGAAGGGCTGTCCTCACTCCGGGCCTCTTTCAAGGAAGGGGGAACCGTGACGGCGGGCAATGCGTCGGGAATGAACGACGCCTCCTCCGGCGTTATCCTGGCGTCCGAAGAGAAAGCAAGAGAACTCGGCCTCCCGATTCTGGCCCGCGTCCTCTCCACGTCTACGGCCGGGGTGGAGCCCGACATTATGGGGATCGGGCCTGTCGGAGCCGTGGCAAAAGCACTTGGAAAAGCCGGACTAACGCTCCAGGATATGGAACGGGTGGAGATCAATGAGGCGTTTGCGGCCCAGTATCTGGCCTGTGAGAAGGAGCTTAAGCTGAACCGCAATATCACCAATGTAAATGGCAGCGGAATATCACTGGGGCATCCGGTGGGAGCCACAGGCACGCGGATTATCACATCACTCGTCTATGAACTTCTGCGGGAAAAGAAACGTTACGGCCTGGCGTCAGCCTGCGCCGGGGGCGGCATGGGAACCGCGGTGGTTCTTGAGGCACTGCAAAATGAAAATCCCGAGCCGCTTAAAAATGAAGAGCAGGAGGAGTTTTCAAATGTACAAGATGAGCGAGCTTAACGTCCGCTATCGGGAAAAGCTTGTGACGGCAGAGGAGGCGGTGAGAGCCGTCAAATCGGGAGACCGCGTCCACTACGGGCTGTTTGGCGGAATTGTGCGGGAGCTTGATCAGGCGCTGGCCCTGAGGACGGAGGAGCTTACGGATGTCACGGTCTATGCCACGATATGGGGAAACGGATACATACCGGCCATTTTACAGGCGGATCCCGGGGCGGAGCATTTTCACTACTGTAATACTCATTTCAGCGCATTGGACAGGAAGATGAACAAGGAGGGAGTATGCTGGTTTGTCCCGGTTCAGTTCCGTGAAAATCCGAAGCTGTTTGCCGAAAATGTGGACGGCGGAATTGATGTGGCCATGTTCCAGGTGGCTCCGATGGATGACTACGGAAATTTTAATTTCGGGCCGCAAATCGCGGAGTACTGGGGAATTTTAAAAAAAGCAAAAACAGTGATTGTGGAAGTAAACAAAGATATGCCGGTCAACCATGGGATGCAGAATGTGATTAATCTGAGCCGGATTGATTATGTGGTGGAGGGCAGGGGCTATCCGTTAAACTACCTGGAAGCGAAACCTGCGACGGATGTGGAGCTGAAAATTGCGGAACACATCGTGCCACATATAAAAAGCGGCAGCACGCTGCAGCTCGGAATCGGAGGGATCCCGAACACCATTGGAGCCATGCTGGCCGATTCGGAGGTGGATGATCTGAGCGTCCATACGGAAATGTTTGTGGAAGCCTATTTAAAGCTTTATCAGGCCGGCAAAATTACCGGCAGCAAAAACATTGATAAAGGAAAAATGGTTTACACCTTTGCCAGCGGCAGCAGGGAGCTGTTCGAGTTTATCGACAACAATCCCATCACGTGCGTGGCTCCGGTTGACTACGTCAATGACATAGGGGTAATCGGGAGCATTGATCGGATGGTATCCATCAACAGCTGCCTGCAGGTGGATCTCTTCGGCCAGGTCAACTCCGAGTCATCCGGCTGGCAGCATATTGGCGGCACGGGGGGACAGCTCGATTATGTGCTGGGAGCCTTCCACTCAAAGGGCGGGCAGAGCTTTTTATGTACGCCGTCGGTCCGGATTTCAAAGGATGGAAAGAAAGAATCCCTGATCCGGGCGAGACTTCCGGAAGGCAGCATTGTATCGGTGCCGAGAAGCGCGGTCCATTACGTGGTGACCGAGTATGGGGCGGTCAATTTAAAGGGAAAGACCACCTATGAGAGGGCGGAGCTTTTAATATCCATCGCACATCCTGACTTCAGGGAGGAGCTGGCTAAAGAGGCGGTACGCATGGGCATCGGCAGGACAAGCAGCCGGGTTTTGGCTTAAGGAAGAGTATTTAGTAACGTTACTCATCGGCAAATCTATTACAGGGGGTAAAAGATATGACAGTTTACACAGTTTTAACAGATTTCGCATTGGCATCGTTTTTAATCTTGATTGGACAGCTTATCCGCGCCAAGGTGCCGTTTATCCAGAAGTATTTTATTCCGTCCAGCCTGATGGCGGGTTTCCTGGGACTGTTTGCGGGCCAGGAAATGTTGAATATTCTGCCGTTTTCCGATTCCATGGGCTCTTATACAAGCGTTCTGATGATCGTGATTTTCGCAGCGATCGGCATTAACGGATTTACAATCAACAAGGGCGTTTTAAAGAGAGAAGCGGAACGCGTGGTGGGGTACGGCCTGTACAAGGGGGCACAGAGCGCCCTCCAATGGTGGCTTCCCGCGCTGGTGGGCGTGTTGGTCATCTCCAAAATCTGGCCGGACATTAACTACGGTTTCGGGCTGCTTCTGGCGGCAGGCTTTTTAGGCGGACACGGCACGGCGGCCGCGGTCGGTACAACGATGGCCGAACTGGGCTTTGCCGACGCACCGGATCTTGCGATGACATCGGCGACGGTCGGCATTCTGGCCGGCGTGTTCGGCGGACTGATTTTTATCAAGTGGGCGACGGCAAAGGGCTATACCCAGTACATAAAAAGCTTTGCCTATCTGAGCGGTGATTTAAAAACAGGCATGGTCAGCAGGGAGAACCAGGAAGAGATGGGAAGAGATACGGTTTCCTCAATTGCGCTGGATCCGCTGTGCTGGCACTTAAGCCTTCTGATGGTTCCCACGGGACTCGGTTACCTGTGCAGCAAGCTGGTAAAAAGCTACTTTGCCGTCAATATTCCAAACTACGCCTGCGCGTTTATTCTGGCTCTGCTTTTCTTCTGTGTGGCAGGAGGAAGGACAGACGGCGGAATCTATAAATATATTGACAAACGCGTTAATACGCGTATCAGCGGAACATGCACCGACTATCTTGTATTTTTCGGCGTAGCCGGAATCAAGATACCGATTATTGTAAAATATGCGGGACCGCTTCTGGTTCTGATGCTGTTAGGTATTTTTATTGTCTGGTTCATTCTCCGCATCTTGGGGCCGGCCATGAACCGCGACAGCTGGTTTGAACGCTCCATCTTTGTGTACGGATATGCAACCGGCGTATTTGCAATCGGTTTCCTTCTTCTGCGCATTGTGGACCCGGAAAATGAATCCAAGACGCTGAACGATACGGCATTCACCACCCCGTTTCTCACCCCGGTGGAAACCTTTGTATGGGCGGCAGGCCCCGCAATGCTGATGGGCGGCCAGCACTGGCTGTTTATCGGAATCTTTGCCGCCATGTTCTTCGGCCTTATCATTGCCGCGATGGTAATGAAGTGGTGGTATATAAAAATTCCATTATCCGAGAGAAAGGCAATTGTGAATTACAGCGCTGCTGAGAAAGAACAGAAAAGCGCGGAGTCTTAACAGGCCGTGCTGCCGGATGCAGGGGCGCTGCCCGCATCCGGCGGCATCTGTCATGGAAAAATTACGGAACAGTTTTAAGCTACAGGAGGAACAGCTATGAGAATTGAAACGCATCCGATCATTGGGAAAATAGAGAAAGGCCGGATGGTGGAATTTGAATTTGACGGCAAAAAAATAAACGGTTATGAGGGCGAGCCCATTGCAATGGCGCTGAAGGCCGCCGGAATTCAAATTCACAGATATACGTCAAAAAAGCATAAACCGCGCGGAATCTTCTGTGCCATCGGAAGGTGTACGGACTGTGTCATGATCGTGGACGGAAAACCGAATACCCGTACGTGTGTGACTCCACTGGAAGAAGGAATGAAAGTACAGACACAGTACGGCGTCTCAGCGAAACCGGAGGAGTAAAAATTATGAAGAGATATGAATTAATTGTAATCGGAGCCGGCCCTGCCGGTCTCTCCGCCGCGATCGAGGCGGCCAAACAGAACATGCAGGTGGTCGTGTTTGACGAGAACGCCCGCCCCGGAGGCCAGCTTTTTAAACAGATCCACAAGTTTTTCGGATCGAAAGAACACAAGGCAAAAACGAGAGGTTTCGTCATTGGGGAGGAGCTGCTTGCACAGGCGGAGGAATCGGGGGTGGAAGTAGTTTTAAACGCCACCGTAATTGGCCTTTACAGGGAAAAAGAAGTCTGTGTCATGCGTGACGGACAGATTGTTCATTATAAAGGAGACAACATTATTGTAGCGGCGGGAGCTGCCGAAAACATGGTTACATTCCGCGGCTGGACGCTGCCGGGAGTCATCGGGGCCGGGGCTGCCCAGACGATGATGAATCTTCACGGCGTCAAACCGGGGGAACGGGTTCTGATGGTCGGTTCCGGCAACGTGGGGCTGGTCGTCAGCTTCCAGCTTCTCCAGGCGGGATGCAGGGTAGTGGGCGTCATCGATGCGGCAAAGAGAATCGGCGGCTACGGCGTCCATGCGGCAAAACTGGCCAGAACGGGAGTGCCATTTTATCTTTCCCACACGATCGTGGAGGCGGAGGGTGACGACCACGTGACGGGAGCCGTGATAGCGGAAGTGGACGACAAGTGGCAGACGGTGCCGGGTACGGAGAAGCACCTGGAAGTGGATACAATCTGCATCGCCGTGGGCCTGTCACCAATGTCCCAGCTCGTACGCATGGTGGGCTGTGAGACGGTGGATGATCCCGGCAGCGGGGGAATTGTCCCGGTATGCAACGAGTACGGTGAAACCTCAATTCCCGGTATCTTTGCGGCCGGTGATGTGGCGGGAATCGAGGAGGCCAGCTCTGCGATGATACAGGGAAGGATAGCGGGACTCGCGGCGGCCGAGAGAAGCGGCTACCTGGACAAAGACAGGATGAGCAGTAAATTTGAGGAGGCCAACTGCTCCCTTTACCAGCTCCGCCAGGGAATGTTCAGCCATGTCAATAAGGGGCGGACGGACCTTACGGAGACGGATGAGGGGTATCCGCTTTCCCCATGTCTGCTGACGAAGGGATACGTGGATGACTCTGAAATAACGGAATTCCCCGGCGCATCCTATAAAACCTCCGGGATTCATCCGGTTATTGAATGCACGCAGAATATTCCCTGCAATCCCTGCCAGGATGCCTGCCGGATTGGATGCATCAAGGTGGGAGAGACTATCACATCGCTGCCGGAGGTGAGGAAAGACGTCAAATGCGTGGGATGCGGAATGTGTGTCGCCAACTGCTCCGGCCAGGCAATTTTCCTGGTTGATGAAGATTATGACGATGTTCATGCCGCTATCACAATTCCCTATGAATTTTTACCGCTTCCGGAGAAGGGCGCGGTAGGGACGGCTCTTGGAAGGAACGGTAATAAGCTGTGCCGGGCCGTGGTGTCGGAAGTCAGGGCCGCAAAGGCGATGGATCATACGAACCTGGTTACGATGCTGGTTCCAAAGGAATTTGCAGGCACGGCGCGGTTTATGGAATTTGAGGAGGTGTAGCAGGATGGAAACTATCATGGATCGTTCAATCGATTTAGGGGAATTGATACCGCAGCCGGATGACGACGTCATTGTCTGCCGGTGCGAGGAAGTGACAAAAGGTGAAATCCGGCAGGCGGTTCACGACGGCATGCGCACATTGAATGAGATCAGACGGTATCTGCGGACCGGAATGGGACTCTGCCAGGGACAGACCTGCGGCAAACTGGTGCAGTCCATTGTAGCGCGGGAACTCGGGGCAAGACCGAGGGACCTGGAAATGAATACGGCGAGGAGTCCGGTGAGGCCGACTGAAATGGGCGTATACGGAAACGAGGTAATTGAACAGGAGGCGGAGTATGAAGCATAATGCACAAGTGGTAATAGTCGGAAGCGGCCTGGTGGGCTGTTCCGCGGCTTATTATCTCTGTAAACAGGGCATCAAACCCATTGTTCTTGAGAAAAAAGAAATTGGACACGGAGGATCCAGCCGCAATGCCGGAGGCGTCCGCCAGTCGGCCAGAGATCCCAGGGAACTTCCGATGGCAATGTACGCGGTACAGCATATCTGGCCCGGCCTCTCCGAGGAATTGGGAATTGATATTGAATATAAGCAGAAAGGGAATCTCCGGCTTGCCAAGACAAAGGAGCACATGGCCACACTGGAAAAAACGGCTGTAAAATGCCGGGCGCTGGGACTTGAGATGACTATGCTGTCGGGGGAGGAGACGAGGAAAATTAATCCTTTTATGTCCGATGAGGTAATTGGTTCAAGCTGGTGTCCGACGGATGGGCATGCAAATCCTCTTCTGACCACACTGGGATATTATAAAAAGGCCAGGGAGATGGGGGCCAGATTCATTACCGGGGAAGAAGTTGTTTCCCTTAAAAAAGAAAGAGGGAAAATAACCGGAGTGGTTACAAAATGCAATGAATATGGGGCGGAGCAGGTGATCGTTGCAAGCGGGTTTGAGAGCAGGGAGATTTTGAATACGGTGGGAATCGATATCCCGATGCGCAAAAAGCTTCTGGAGAGCCTTGTGACAGAGGAGATGCCTTATATGTTCGACGAGATGCTGGGCGTGGCCACCTCTGATTTTTACGGCCATCAGACGAAGCACGGTTCCTTTGTCTTTGGCGGCGGCGCAGGTTTCGGCAATTACTTTGATTTTCAGAAGGAGACAATGGCTACCAGCATGACCCCGCCCGTGATATGCCGCGGCGTTCTGCGTTATTTCCCCATGCTGAAGGAACTGAAAGTGGTGCGCGTCTGGGCCGGATGGAAGGATGAGAGTTCCGACGGCATTCCGGTGATTGGACCGATTGAGGAAGTGCCGGGACTCTATACGGCCTGCGGCTTTTCGGGACACGGTTTCGGCATTGCCCCGGCAGCAGGCATGGAACTTGCGAACCTGATTGCCGGCGGAAAAAGCGCTCTTGACTTGAGAGAACTCAGATATAACCGTTTTCTGCCGGCCAAATAGAACGGAGGGAACACGATGAAAGAATTTACATTTAATCTGCCTGTTAAAATCTTTTTTGGGGAGGGAATCAGCGGGGACTTATCGGATCTGGCAAACCGTTACGGAGCCTCCAGGGTTATGCTGGTAACCGATCGGGTAATTGGTAAGACAAAGGGATTTGCCGCAATTGAGGCGGGACTGAAAGAAAAGGGAATACAGACCGTGGTTTACGATGAAACGGAGCCGGAACCGCCGGTGGACGCGGTGGACAGGGCGGCAGCCGTCATGAGGGAGAGCGGCTGCCAAATGGCCGTTGCAGTGGGCGGAGGCAGCGCCATAGACAGCGCCAAGGCAATGTGCATGCTGTGTACCAATGAAGGTTCCGTAAGGGAGTATCTGTTCGGCGGAAACCGCACGGTGGAAAACCGCCCCCTGCCGCTGGTCTGCGTTCCCACAACGGCGGGAAGCGGCAGTGAAGTGACGGCATCCAGCGTGATTTCCGATCCGGAGAGGGGAATTAAGCTGTCCATTACCCACGAATGGCTGATTCCGCTGGCCGCGGTAATCGATCCCGTGATGCATAAGGATATGCCTCTCGTCATAACGGCGTCTACGGGTATGGACGCTTTGACACACGCCATAGAGGCGTATGTTTCCAGGAACGCCGAGCCACTGTCGGATGCGCTGGCCCTTGCCGCCATCCGCCTGATAGCCGAAAACATCAGGACCGCAACATACCGGCCCGGCTGTATGGAGGCCAGGTCGGGTATGGCCCTTGCAAGTGTGATGGCCGCCGCGTCGTTTGTGAACGCCGGACTGGGGGCGGTCCACGGAATTTCCCAGGCCATGGGCGGAGTTGCCCACGTTTCCCACGGTATCGGCAATGCTCTGCTTCTGCCGTTTGTCTGCGAGGCGAACCTGCCGGGCAATATGGAACGGTATGCACGGATCGCCGCTCTCCTGGGAGAGAAAACGGAGGGCCTGCCGGTCCATCAGGCCGCCGGATGCTGTGTGGAGGCAATCCACCGCATGATCAGGGAGTTGAGACTGCCTGCGGCACTGCATGAGGTAAAGGTGACGAGGGAGATGTTCCCGGAGATTGTAAAGGGAGGCATGGAATACCGGCTGATGCCGTTAAATCCGGTGCCTTTAAAGGAAGAGGATATTTATGCGATTCTGGAGAAGGCTTTTTAGGTTTAATTGAGATGCGAGGACGCCTCTGTAAGACGGCGGACGGGGTGGTGGGAAGTCGTGTATGAGTCTTCAGTCCCGGTTTGCAGGTTGTGGCGAGGGGGAATCCGGAGAAAAAAATTCCTGCGGGGACCCGCTCCCGCTTGTGAAGCGCACAGCGGATGCTAAGACGTCAAAAAACGCCGTCTA
>NZ_URHZ01000014.1 GCF_900547735.1 uncultured Clostridium sp.
CCGCATATTTGTCAGAGTTGGACAAAAACCCAGTTTCTGTTCAATTTATGAGTGACTGTAACCTCCTGCTTAAAAGTAGTAATGTAACTCTCCTTTATGCTGCCAAAGATACGACACAAAATAATGCTACTGTTTTGTTGAAATGGCTGGCAGAAAAGTTAGAGCAACCCTGAACATGCATTTGTCATACTTATTTTACGCTTTTCTAAACCGTTAGATTGAGTAGTTCAAGGGGGCTGCAAATTGAACCCCACCCCCGTCCACTGAAATAAAACAGGCAAAGCCCGCTGCTGGAAAGAAAGATGAACCAGCTTGCGGGCTTTGCTTCTATACGCCGGACAAAGTGAATATGCCCCTTTTTGAATCCAAACGGGCGATTGTACTATATCGGAAATTTTCTCCACAATCTCTGGTTTTGTCTGTGGTTCTTTCTGTCCCATAGGGGTATCCGCCATTTTGCAGACAGGGGAAACCACCATCTCATTCTCCGGCTGCCGTCTTGCTTTCAGGTTTTCAAAGGTAAGATGTTCTACGGTACACACCGTTTTATCCTCCTGCTTTGGTTCAACGTCTGATACCTTACTTTCCAGCGGTTCCGGTGTATTCTCCCGCAACACAAGGGTATAAAGATTTGAGGTCTGCCCACGGTTCTTATCGCGGAAACGGGAGTCCTTTTTGATGAAACCCGCCTGTACCAGCTCATGGAGCGCACGTTTCACAGTCGATACTGAAATGTGAAGCTGCTCTGCCATAGTGGGAATGGCGGGAAAACAGGTCAAGTCCTTATTGGAACGGTCAATCAGATAGATTAAGACAGACAGCGCACGGCTTTTCAGAACGCTTTCATAGGCTTGTTTCTTTAACTCGGCTTGTTTTGTCATCATCAAAATTCCTCCTAACGCCGGGGCCTTATGCCCCGGCAATATACTTTGTTATCATCATCTTAAACTGCTTTGCATTAGCCGCGCCGTCTGTCGGCTCCGGCTGATAGTCCAGAAACAGCACCTTGTGGTAATCGTCCTGCAAGGCGTCTGCCACATCCTCTCTGGCTTCTTCCACAACAAACGGACACAGGAGCCAGGCGTGATTGCCCTCCTGTGTCCGTTTCAGCTTGGCGGTATAGGGAAGCTCCTGCGGCTTCGTCCCACAGACAAGGATAAGCACATCTGCCTCTGGCAAGATCTTGGCCGCAAATCCAATATCCATCACGATAAAGTTTACCGGCGTTTCCGGCTCCTGCCCCTGCCTGCGGTACTGCACATTTTCATAAATCCAGCCGTTCCCACTCTGTTCCATGCCATAGCTTCGGGCAAGCAGGGGCAGATGACCATTTTCATTTTTCTCCACAAAACAGACTGCCGCCCCTACGCTCTGAAGCCAGTGACATAAGCCCATGGCGGCCGTGGTGGTTCCCATTCTCGGTTGTGCGCCAATCATGGCAATACGCACGTTCTCACAGGAAAACCGGTATTTTATGCCGTTCTTTTGCGGACGTTCCTTGGGGTTATACCGGGTCATGCCGGTTTCACTTAAGGATTCGGTAAGCTCCTGCTGAATAGCGGCAATTTCTGTATCACAGACGATATTGCCCACGCCGCTGTCAAGGAGCGCCTGAAACAGCGGATCAGATGGAGAAAGCCCCTCGCAGATTACCGTCACTCTGGCATGGTACATGGTCAGAAATTCCTCTATCGCCCCGGCAAATCCGGCGTCATCGTCCCCGAATGCCAGACGGTCAAGCACTACATCGGTGAAATGGCTGAAATTGCGCATATCGTGTACAACAAATTGTTGCAGGACAAAGCTGCCCACCATTTTCTTGATAGGCGTGTCACTGTCCGGTGCATACCACCCGGTAAAGTCCAGCAGATTGGTATGCTGGGTTGAAGCAAGATATAAAATCATTTCATCCGTCTCCTTTCGCCGTTATTTGCCGATTGCCCAGTAAGGGCCTCCGGCTGCTCCGGCCTTGTTGGACTCATCCATGATGATGGACAAATCCCATTCCTGTTCGCTTCTGCGATAGCTGGCAGGGTCAGCCACAAGGATTTTCCCCTCGCTGGTCACGCCCCGCAGGACAATGAAGTGGCCGCCATTTGTGAAATGCCCCTTGCTCATAATAACCACCACCAGTTTGCCGGAAGATAGGGCGTCCACAATGCCCTGTGCGTCCAAATTCTTCTGAACCGTCAATCCGTAGGCTTTTGCTGCGGCCGGTATCAGACTGTGATAAGAGCCGTTGCCCTCACAGCGGTGTCCGTTTGCTACCGACCAGTTTGACAATTCTATGGGGTCGTGTGCTTCTCCGGTCAGCGTGGAAATCACGATTGCCATGGAAGTGGGACCGCACCCTGCCTGTCCGATGGTGCCGGACGTGCCATACATGGTATCCGCCCAACGCTCATCCAACTGATTATAGTAGGTCACTTCCATGCCGCCGTCCGTAAATGTTACGCCCTCATAGGACTGTCCGCTGCCGTCTACATAGTCCTGCTCAAAAACACCGAGGTTCTGGTTGTAGCCATACCCTTGCTGGAACGACTCAATGGCCGCCAGTTCCTCCCCGCCGAATGCCCACTCCGCAAATAGGGAGAGCGGACTTGTGAGCAGATAGACGATAAAGGCAATCAGCACCAACAAAGATATGACCGGTGCCAAAATGATGATGAGCAGGCGTTTCCGCGCCTGCTCATCCGTTACGGCCTGTGCCGCCAACTGTGCCAGTATCTTTGCTGTAATCGGGTCAACCGCCATCAGCGTCCACCCGCTTTCCCCATGTAAAACATCTTATAATCCGGAATCTCAAAGCTGATATGGAGCCGCTTTGCCCCCACCATGAACAGGGCGTGACCGCGCTTTCTGGCAAGCAGAAGTTCCTGCTCCGCTTCGGTCAGGTCGTAGAGCTTGGCCGTTTCTTTCAGGTTCGGGCCGTCCGTACCCATGAGCAGCTTATAGCAGGGAATGTCAAGGAGCGCCTGCCCATACTGCTTAATGCTCTCGGACAGGAAATCAATGACGCTGTGGCTGATGATCCCCAGCGCACCCTCGTATTTTCTGGCGCGTTTCATTACATTGCGGAGATAGACAAGAGACTGTGGCACTTTCTGGTCAATCATCAGGTACGCCTCATCGCAGATCAGCAGTACCCGTTCTTCACGGTTCCGGCTCATCTGCTCCCAGCAGTAGGTCAGCAGATTGAAATACTGTGTCCGCTTGATGCTGTCGCTGGTTTCCTGCAAGGCATTGGTATCAAGGCAGATAAAAGGGCTGTCCGTGGCGATGGTGCTGTGGCCGTTCCATATAAAGCTGTCGGAACCCTCCGCAATATCGTATAAAAGCAGGGAGAGGTCGGCGTAAGCCTGCCTGTCCTTTTCCGTATCCGCTTTTTCCTTTACCAGCTTGTAGAGGTCGGAGAAGATGGGAAAATCCGTGGGCTTCAGTTTTGCCACATCCGTATCCCATGTAATGCCGAACCGCTGGTACAGTTCTACAAGGCATTTCTTCAGCACGGCTTTCTGCATATCGGTCAGGGACGGGATATATAGGCTGAAAAAAATCTCAAGATTTTTCATGTGCAGCGCAAGGTCGTTCATGCCGTAGCCCTCGTCACGGTAAAGCCGGTCGGCTTCCTTTTCGCTTTCATCGTCACGGGGCGATGGGCGCACCTGAAGGGGGTTGAAACGGCCGCCCGCGCCGCCCACGGCGTTGATCCAGTCGCCGCCGAGGTTGTAACAGAGGTCTTTGTACTCACTTTCAGGATCTACGACAAGGATTTTTGTGCCTTTCATGTACTCGCTCATCAGGATATGCTTGATGGCCGTGGACTTACCTACGCCTGAATTCCCCATTACCACAAAATTACTGTTGGTACGGTCGCCGCCGCGCTTCCATACATCCACAATCACAAGGCCGCCGCTGGAGTCCTGTGCAAAATAATACCCTTCTCCATCATTGAAGCCGCTGCTGGCAAAGGGGAAACCGCCCACAAAAGTGGACAGCGGCACAATCTTCTGTAAAATACTTTCAATCTTCCCGTTTGCGGGGAATGAGGGGGAGAGGTGTTGAAAACATTCTTTTTGCAGATTGGGGATCACCCGCATTTTGCACTTCATCACGCTGACAATGCTCTCCGCACGGCGGCAGACCTTTTTGAACGTCTTATCGTCCCCCGCGATAGGGCAGACCTGTACGCTCATCAGCCCCACGGTTTCCCCCTCCCGGTCAATCTGCATGATGATTTTCTCGCCGTCCTCGGCGGCCTTTTCCGCCCTCTGTCTGGAAAGCGGGTCTTTGGCGCCCTCCGCAAACCCGCGCTGCTGTACCACACTGCGGGATATGGCGCTGATCAGCGTGGCGTTGTCCACTGGCTTAAAGCCAATCGAAACAATGGTGGCCGGGATATTGGTAATCTTGGAAAGCCACTCTGCGTCCACCTTTTGCGGATAACGGATCAGTCCATAGATTTTTCCGATGTTCTCCCCGATGGACAGGCTGTTCTTCTGAAATTCCAGCCCAACCGGGGTAATCACATTCAACAGGGCGCTGTTGGTTACGTCCTGCTCCTGCACGTTTTGTTGTTTACGCATAAATGTCCTCCTTCAGCGTGGGTACGCTGGCGCTGTATTCGGTATCCTCCAGATGGGTGTAAGAGGGGTTGTTGACAAGATTTAAGAGCCGGATGATTTCCTTTTCCGTCAGCACATCGCAGCCAACCCCATTCCCGCTGAATTTCTCCGCAAGCAGAGCCGCCCGTTTGAATAGGTCTTTTTCCACTCCGTCCTCGTATTTCTCCCATAGGGAGATATAAAACTGCCGCTCCACGATCTCGCCGGACAGGGCATAGCCGCTCATCTGCAAAATCTCCTGCCTGAGCAGCTCCTTTTGCTTATCGCCCGCGTCTTTGAGCATGGACTGCATATCCGCAATCAGCGGCGAAATATCCACCGGGCGGCTGACCGCCATAAATTTGAATGGGTACTGGATGTCTGACAGTTCGGCGGTAAGCTGCCGGATCAGGCTGTGCTTTTCTGATTTGCTGTATAGGTCAATGCTGATGGAATGTACCCGCAGGAAAGTCAGCACCATCCCGTCCTTTGTGTAGAGGTACTTGTCCTTGACATCACGGACGTTGATAAACTCCTGCGCCGTGCGGATAGCCGTGCTTTCCCCGCTGGCTGGGTTCCCTCGCTTCTGGTGCTTCAACACCAAAAGAAAAATGCCGCCACCCACAAGGGTGACGGCAAGCATGATGATTGGGAATAAAAGTCCCTCCATATGTTATTGTTCCTCCATTTCTTCGTTTTCCGGCTCTGTCCGCTGTTCCACCAGATCCCGGTATCGCTGCCGCTGCTCCGCAGCCTCCGGGGAATCCAAATACTCCGTAAGCCGCATATCTCCACGGGCACTTTCCAGCAGTTTGTCAAGGCCGGTGCTTCTGTCATAGATGGCAAGCAGCTTGTAGAAATCTGTGATACCTCGTTCCTCCCCATGCTCTAACAGTTTTTCCACGTTGGCAAGGCCGTCCGTTAAGGTAATAGACAAACTGCCCATGGTACGATACCATGGGCAGTTTGGGTTATAGGACAGGCTGCAGTTGTCATGGTCGAGGTCAAGGGTGATGTGCATTTCATAGTCGCTGTGCCGCTCATACCGCTCCTGTAAAGTGCGGCACTGTGCCGGTTTCACCGGATTGCAGAACATATCCTCCTCCGGCAGACGGGGATTATGATACTGTCCGTCATCGCCCAAATGAGAAAAAATGTAGGCGAGGCTCTGCGGTTCCTCCATGCCAGCCTGAACCTCTTTTGCCTGTGCCAGCCGCAGCAGCGGGGACAGGGCGTTTGCGCCGTTGTGGGCGGTAAAGATATGGCTTCCGCCGTTTTCAATGATTTGATAGATTGCACGGTTTCCCATGGCTCACCTCCATATTAGCGTTCAAATTCATCTTCCTGCTCTGGCGTCAAATCGCAGGATACCGTTTCCTGTGCTTTCAGAAGTTCTTGGTCGTTCAAATAATCCATACAGCATTTCAGGTAGTCCAATTCTTCCTTGGCGGCAGGCCGTTCTTTTGCACCGCCGTAGGAATAAGCGGTAATGGTTATCTGGCGGGGGTTGTCGGCGCGCCCAACCATCAGCATTTCCCTGTACTCCGCAGAATCCTGAACCATGGCAGGAGAGACATGGCCGGGCAGCATAAATTTCTCTGGTGTCTTATCTGTGCCGACCGTTACCAGTGAAAAACATATTCCATCCTCTCCAATATGCTGATCCAGACTTTCCTTTTCGTGCTGAACAAATGCTTCCCCGAATTTTCCTTTCATCCCATAATCACATAGCATATACGGGTAAGCAGTCAATTCCCCAATCCCCTCCAAAAACAAGCATTGATGCTGGAGCTTCGTCAGGCTTGCCTTGGCGTCCAGCGTATATGCCCAAAAGTTAGAGTAATGCTCCACCTGTGTATCCTTAAAGTAAACAAACCCGTCATGGTCACGGGTCATAAACTCCACGTCAAGATAGGCGGGTTTTCGATAGGTTCCCTGCGAAACGCTGGCGTATAGCTCATCAACCGCCGCCCATCCCCATTCATTCAAACAGTTATTTGCCGCCCATTCCACCAGCTTCAAATGCTCCGGGGCAAGGTCATTGCCGTCATGGGAGCCTTGCAGGATTGCAAGCGTTTTATCCGAATGATTCATCGTCATTTCCTCACTTTACAGGGCCGAATGGCGATAGGTAATCCTTTGATGTTATCACTGGATTTTCCCCCGCCTCACACCGTGCACGAGACTTTCACCTCACACGGCGTTCCATCGGGAATTACATCTGGTATCACAAAACAACTTTGCACAATGGCAAGTTTTCGTAACTGGTTCAACTTCTTAATTTGTTTTACATTCAGGTTCAGACCATTTAACAGCTTAAAGATGGTGTCGGGATTGTTTGCGTGTATCAGCTTGTGGATAGCTTCTGAAACGATGACGAGGTTTTTGTAGTTGTCCTTGCCACCTAAATATTTAGGTGTTCGATGGTGGCAATAGACATCATCTTTTTCCAGAAACACTCCGCTAACTGCGCATTTTCCTTGTTGCGCACAATACAATGACAGGCGGTTGTCATTAAACTCAACGGAACAGTTTCGCACAGGATTTCTCATCAGATAGTGCAAAATGTTTTTATCTATCCGTTCAAGTCCTTTGTGAATATACTCTCTGCCCTCCGGTGTGTACTTGTTCACTTTTCGTACTTTTGCCAGTGGCTTTTTATAAGAAATATATCCGATTGGCACCAACACTTTGTCATAGCCGACAAAGCGTAACTGCTTGCTTTTTCCGTATGCCTCTTGAATGTGTGCAGGAATGGTGTAGTTACTTTTCTTTTCTTCAAGCTGCTTTTTGGTCTTTAACCTCTCTCGAAGTCTAATTTTTAGGCTCTTTTGAATAGGAAAGGCAATTTTCCGAAAATCCTTTTGAACGTGTGTAGCCATGTCATAATAATTGTGAACGCCTATGACAAATGAATTGTAAACGTACGTTGCTGCAAATTGGCCGCTTTTGTCCGCAGGATTTTGGATGTTGTAAATGAGCTCTCTTGCTTTCAGCGCTATTTTCTCTGCTGATTTTTCAGTGATGTGGCTTTGAACGATATATTTTGGTTCGCCATTTTTCTTTTTGCCACGGCGGTTCAGCTTCATCTTGAAGCCGAGAAATTCGGAGTACCGCTTTTTCAGATTGACGATTTGAGATTTTTGCTCGTTAATTTCCAATCCCAAACGATGATGAAGCCAATCCTTAGTGGCATAGAACAGCTTTTGCGCATCACCTCTGGTTTTGCAGAAAATTCTAAAATCGTCCGCATACCGAACAATGTGACACTCCTTTAGCTTTGTGAGATTACGCAGTGAACCATATCTACTGCTGTGGATAAGCGAACCGTTTGCGCTGACACCTACCGCATACTGTCGTTTGGTTGGCATTCCTGTCCATTGGCTGTGTATCCACCAATCCAATTCGTTAAGCACGATATTGGATAACAGCGGTGAAATGATACCGCCTTGCGGAGTGCCCTTTTCAGGGAATCCAATTCCTGCGACTTCTGCTTTTAGCATTGCTGATATGACGGAAATCAAGGTTTTATCCCGAATTCCCATTGTCCACATCTGCTTTAACAGCTTGCCATGGCTGACATTGTCGAAAAATCCTTTGATGTCAACATCCACTACAAATGAACAGTGGGTAAGCTGCATATGCTTATAGGCTTCGGCGATTGCATGTTCAGTGCTTCGGTTTGGTCGGAACCCGTGACTGCTATCGTGGAATTTCGCTTCACAGATAGGCTCTAAAATTTGTAGCACACATTGTTGTATCAGCCTGTCCATAATTGTTGGTATTCCAAGCGGCCGCAGTTTAGCCGGGTCGTTAGGCTTTGGAATCTCCACCCTCCGTACTGGTTGCGGTTCGTACCATTGCAGTTTTCGTTGTACGAGGTAAATCAGCCGTTCATCACTTAATTTTGCAAGATTTTTAATGGTTTTGCTGTCTGTGCCTGCCGTTTTGCTACCCTTGTTTTTCTTTAGTGTGCGGAAAGCCAATTTAATATTTTCCTCTGCACAGATAAGCGGCATAAGATTTTGAAACAATTTACCGTTCTGGCTGTCCGTATAGAGCTTATCAAGGGTATCTTGTAAATCGTAGTATTCGGCAAAGCGTAACTTTGCCTTTTTCTTCTGTTTGCCTTTTGCACTCATAGTCGGCGTACCTCACTTTCCGTGGGGATAGCCTTTCTTATTCCTACTCGAACCTATGATTTTGTTGTTTTGTTGTACTGTTTTTCAGTGTAATTCTCGACTGGTGGCTATCCCTCCACCGTATTTCTACGGCTTCATCGGTACTGTGCCACCACTTTCAGTCAGATAAAAGCAAGTTATTCCCTGTGGGGTTTCCTTGCTAACGCTTCATAACAGTGTAATCCGTTCCACGTTCTGACCTTACTACGTTCCGATATTCCTATCTTTTCACATATCCTTAGGCTGTCCTTTGAGCCTGTACGCTGGGCGGTACCTGTAATACCGCAAGGTTTTTCATGGGCACTATTTTACTAAACCTCACGCACGCCGCACGTTGGCGGCTACGGCATTTCTACCGTATTGACTTATAGACCCGTTCATTCGGACGTTTTGTCAGTGGGCGTCGCTCCCACATTCTCACCATAGATATTTTATAGACCTCCGGCATATAGGCAACACCATCCACCTCTGGACAGCTTTCGTGCAGGCATTGTTTTTCATCTGCTTACGGTTGCTCTCTGCCGGCTTCACCGAGCTTCGTACACAGTAGTTATTACACACCGCTGCGCACGTCGGAGTATCAAGGGGGCGTTTCAGGGCGTTACCCCGTCATTCCACCCATCGGAATATCAGTTGTCATTTCCGTTATATTATTCATTCGGAAATGCTCCTCTTTTAGCATCACACAGTCTTGCGCCTGTAAATGTTGTTACAGAATGATGTTTGTGAGGAAACGTATCGCACTGTGCCAGTCATCATAGAGTGAACCCCGGATGGTCAGGTCATCGGTCAGGTTAATTTGCAGCATACCGGCGGGCGTCCATGCGTCAATACACTCTACATAGGTGGTGTAACGCCCGTCAGGGAACCACACCGGCGAAAAATGTGATGGACGGCCATAGGTGCTGTATTTGTTTTTCTGAAACTCAAAGCTGCTGGAAAGTCCCGTGTTCAGGCGTTTCAGCAACCGCCAATAAGTCGCATAGTTAAATTCGGGGAAGTAGGCCACCACGTTCTGGAGTCCTGTAATATGGCTGCTGGGGGCGGTAGATCGCACCTGTGCCGATACGCTGGCATTCAGCCCATAGCCGCTTTTCATCTGCCTGCCGGATGCGGTGGGCGATTTTTCGTCAGGCTGGGTCTTGAATGTGGCTGTCAGGCTGGCGGAATACGGAATCCACGCATACTCCCACCACCCGTGATCGCAATAATACCCGCCGCCGTCCCCATCCGAGTGCCATACCCAATACTCATGCCACCAGCAGTCCCATTCGCCCCATGTCAGGCTCGTCACATTCGGTTTGGACGGTTTTGCCGGAATGGAATAGCCGTCATTGCGGTCATTGGCCTGCGGATCGGGCGGCGGGTTCTTGTCAAGGTCAACAATCTGCGCTGTGATATGATTGGTGCTGGTGGAGCAGTTGCTTCGGATTGTGATGGTAATGACACCCGGTTCCTTGGGCGTCCGCCATTTCACCCATGCAAGCTGACTTCCACCCTCCGGGATATAAATATCCGTGTGGGAATATGTCCTGCCATTGATGGAGAATGTCGCATAAGCCGGATTGTCTGGCGTTTTCTGCGAGCCGGTGGACAGCAGCACGGAAGTAACCACCTCTGTGTCACAGCGATAAGTCACATCGCTTTCTTTGGGCGGTTCCGGGTCTGGTTCAGAAAAGCGGACAATGCCTAAACCCAGTTGTGCAATAATGGTATCGTCATTCTGTTTATCCGTGGTGGAGCCGCCCCACGCCGGGAATCCCAAATCAGGGGTTTCAAGGAACATGGCAAGGGGGAGATTTTTATGCGTCAGCGATACCATCTTACTTCTAAGGCCGCCGGCCACCTGTTTATTATAGAGCGCCGCTTCCGTAGCGGTCATGGCGAACATCACGCCGCTGTATTTGAAATAGGCAATGGGTTCCAAAAGAATTTTGTAGCTGCCGCTGATTAAGTCATCATAGTTAAACCCAGTGGCCGCCGCTATGTCCCGCATGGTTCCCTCACGGCAAAAGTAACTGCGGATTGCTTCAATGTTGGCGTTTCCACTTCCGCTGCTGATAATGCGGGGCATGGTATTGACCGGTTTTATGGAATGATAATTTCCGTTATGCGGAGTCAGTCCAGTGCTTCGATATGAAATTTTGCTTACACTGCCAAAGTGCATGACAATATCCCCATTTCCCTGATTAGAGAAATCAATGGGGGTAGAGACAGGGGTATTGTCACTGTCTCTGATAATCGTTACACGCACCCCGTCACGCCCCGGCGTCCACGAGTTCTGACTGGTTCCCTGTCCCATGCCGCCGCCACCGCCGTCTATATTCGGGTTTCCGTCCGCAAGTGCCGGTACGGACAAAGAAAAAAGCATTGCCAGACACAGTAATGCTGAAAGGATTTTTTTCAATTTGCACCTCCAAAAAATGAGGGTACAGCCAATACGACTGTACCCTCATAAATGTTTTATTCATTTTTACATTTCGCCAACAGGCTTACCCGTTCCGGCGTTGGGCGCGGTTTCAGTTGAATTTTCACCCTCATACGGAACCCAGCCAAATCCCGGCACATATACCGCGCCGTCTGAACGGGTTTCCCCACCCTGCGGCTGATCCGGCTCCGGCTGGGGCGTATGCTCTGGCTGGCACTGACCGCTTGCGTCCGGGTTCTCTACCGGCGCACTGCTTTCAGGTGTACCCTTGGGCGGCTCTGCCGGGGGCGTTGCTTCTGCCGGTGATTTCGGCTTGCCCTCTGAGGGTTTTGCCTGCACATCCCCGGCCACGGTTCCCGCTGCGGAGCTGCTTTCTTTCTCTGGTTCAGACGTGGTTTCCGGTTCCGAGGTGGTTTCCGGTGTGGAAGTGCTTGGCGCCGTGGTGCTTTCCGGTTTGATTTCCGGTACGGTAACGCTCGGCTCCGGTTCGGGCTGGCTCTCTGTCTGTGCCGCAGGCGGCTGGGTATTCCCCAGCGTACCCATGTACCAGAACAGACCGGCTGCAAGGCAGACCGCCAAAGCGGAAAGCGTGATAATGGTAATGCGTTTCTTTTTATTATATTCGTTTTTCATTGTATGGCCTCACTTTCATTGATTGGATGAACAGTTCAGCCCTATTTACCCAAATTCTTTACCCGACTCCATTATAAGGGGAATCTGCCTGCGCGTCCAGACATTTTCCCAAAACCTTAGAATCTCCTTAGAATTTGGGCATATAGGCCGCCCGTGTTCGGACTTCCATTTTAAGCGGCGGCACCATGCTCCAGCCAAAGGACAGCGGGATTTCAATGGTGATCCGGGCGTCCGCTTCAAAATTCTTGTTTGTGTTTCCCGGTGTCAGGGGCGTGTTGACAATCTCCACGTCAAGTTCCGACAGCCGGTATTCATACCCCTCTGGCTGCCACTTGGTCAGCGTGCCGCCTTCCATATCAGCGCCCAAAAGAGTACCCATCCGGGCAAGTACATCATCATAGTCAAGGTTTTCCTGCCAGCGGTCGCCGGACAGCACATAGCCCCCGGAATACCCCTCCCGCAGACCGTTATAGGTTTCGTCATAATTGGTGGTTGCCACCGTGATGACCGACTGCTGGAGTCCGTCACGGACACCCTGCACGATGATTGCAAGCCGGAAAAACTCTGCCATGGCGCACATCAGCAGAAGCAGCCCCAAAATCAGGGCAACCATCAGTATGGTGGCCTCGCCTTTTTTGTTCCGCAGGACATTTCTGATTCGCATAGGCTCCACCTCACTTATAGTAGACTTCGGATTTTCCCGTTGCTTTGGCTCTGATCTCAATCGGGAAAGAGCCAAAGACGAAAAAGCCGATGTCCACGGTTTCTGTCAGTGTCACCTCGATGTCACCGTTTAGCTGCACCTTTTTCCCTCTGTAATAATCGCAGTCCCAGCGGATTTCCGGGTCAAGGCCGGTTTCCGTTTTCATGTCGCTGATGCGGGAGGACACGTCCGTGCCGCCCACAATTTCAGCCTGCCTGACAATTTCCGCAGCAAAAATATCAAGCTGCTGTTTGGCGGTAAAAACCGGCAGGAAGCTGACGGCAAGGGCAACCACCAGCATCAGGCATAAAAGCCCGATTGCCACATCAATATATCCCTCGCCCCGCTTGGATTTCAGTATCTTACAAAACATAAGCCTCCCTCCTTAGAATATCCCCGACATGGTGCCGAGGATCTGATAGCCCATCACGCCCATAAACAGGAGCAGCATACAGGCAAGGAGCATAAATGAGTATTTTCGGATTTTGGGCGGCCGCTCCAGCGCCAGCTTTTTCAGGCGTTGAAGCTCCAACTGCTTCATATCATGGGACAGCATACGGAAGAATGCTACGCCGTCATCCCCGCGCAGGACGCCGATCAGCCCCCGCACCACATCGGAAAGCTGTGCGCTGGACACTCTGGCCTCAAACCGTGTCAGCGCCCCCTCGAAGTTGCCGGTTCGCATATCCGCCACGGTAATCGCCAGTTCATTTTTCAGGGCTTTCCCGGCGCTCCGCTGATAGGTTTCCAGCATGGAAAGCACATCGCGGCTGGCCTGAAGTTCCTGCGTGATGGTTGCCACAAACCGGGGCAGTTCATATTCAATTTCCTCCCGTCTGGCTGTAATCTTCTTATCAGCCTTCGTGCTTTCACTAAAATAGACCGCAATCCCGATAATCACAAACGCCGGTGCAAGAATGGGAACCACCAGCAGGCAGGGAACCGCACAGAGGAATACCAACCCCGCCTTTACCATGGCTTCTGCCGCGTATTGTTCGGCAGTCATGGGGATTTCAGCGGACTTTAGCGTGGCGGTCAGCTTGCGCCGTTTGTAATCGTCCATGGGGAGAATCTTTGCCAGCTTTGCCGCCAGCTCCGTGATGATGGCGTCTGAATTTTTCGCCGCTTTCTTATTCTTTTTGACGGCTCCCAGCACCGCTTTGGTGGCTTTGTAGGTGGGAACCTTGAACGCCTGTGCCAATATCAGATACAGCCCCAGCGAAAAGAACGCGGCAAAGAGAAGTAAAATCATATTCTGCATTTTCGTTCCGCCTCCTTACCGCTTGTACTCAATCGGCCGGGTATGTTTGGCAACGGCGGCGATGGAGATAAACAGAACCACGCCGCAGACTGCCAGAAGTGCCTTGCCGAACTGCGTAAACATCAGTGTCTTGTACCACTCCGCATTGAGAAAATACATCAGCGGGATACTGCCCAGCAGCAGCACGATCATGGTGATGTACTCTTTTACTGGCTCAAAGAGCAGCAAGTCCAACTCCGCAGACACCACGCGCATATCACTGAGTTTTGCCACGATGGGCGGCAGGGTGGACTTCAAGTTATAATCGTCCTGACACGCCACCACCGCGTCCACCCACTCGTGGAACACCGCATTATCAATACAGGGCTTCATCTGCTCCAATGCTTCTTTCAGATTGGAGTTGATGAGTTTGGCCTGCAGCAAAAAGTTTCGGAACACCTCGGCCACAGGTGGGTTCAGATAGGGGGTGTTTTCCTCAATGGCACGGATGATGGTGTTTTTCCCGCGCAGATAGCTGGTAGTGATGATGGAGAGCGCCGTTTCCAGTTCCGTGTTGATCTGTTTTTTGTGCCGCCCCGCCGTGAATTTCACATAATAGAACGGGAGCAGGGCAAACCCCACCGCCAGCACCGGCACAAGCAAACCGTTCTTCATGGTAAGGGCAATCATTACGCCCAGCACAAACAGCAGCATGGAAAGGATGCACAGCACCGTGAACATCCCTGATTTTCCTGTGACGCGCAGGGTTTCCTTGGTTTCCAGAAATAACAGCTTGATTCCCCTCGGCTGCCTGTTCTTCCGGCTTTTCTCAATCCTGCTTTTCAAGGATGGGTTTTTCGGCTGCACATAGGCGGCCAACCCCTCCAGAAAAGAAAAGGGCGATAACGAGAGCATCAAAAAGCTGCCCGTTACCGCCAGTAAAAACGCAATCGTTACAAGTATTGTCAATCCCTTTCTCCCTCCATTTCTTCCCGGTCAATATAGTTGTCCAGATAGTCACTTAACCATGTACCGGCAAAATTTTCATGTGTTTTTATTCTCCATACCGCCAGTTTGCCAATATTCAACTCCACATCTTCCATAGGGAACAGCAGACAGGTTCTCCCTTGATTCTCGAATACAGATATATCACGGAATATATCCCCATTCAGCAGGATTTCTTCCTCTGTCAAAAGACCGTTAATCCCGTCAACCCATTCCTTTAAGTCGCCGCCGCAGCCTTGAATAATCAGCCCTTCCTTACCTCTCATATTGCTTAATTCTTCCATTGTAATCCGATTCATCATGCTTCCTCCATTTCCTCCAAATCTTCTATGAAATCCTCATAACCTTTTGCACGGGTGACGGTATCGGAGACTTCGTGGAGATGATCCACCATATCCCTGTGGCTCTCCGGCAGAACCTCCCCGACAATCTCTTTCAACACATCCTGAAGCGCGCCTAAAAAGCCCCAGCAGCTATCCATTTCCTCGCCGTTTTCGTAAAGCCGGAAACCGTAGCACTGACCGGACAGATAATAGTTGTAGGTTTCTACCTCGGATTTTAACAGCGCCTTTGCCTTTTCCACACTTTCCGCAGAACAGTTTCCATACTCGGCGCGAATGCTGTCGGCGGTGGCATAAATCCATCCCACCTGACCGGAATCCCATTCAGCGTGCTGGGCGCGCCCAATAAAAGAGGATACTGACATACTAAGCCCTGAATGATCGTAGAGGTTCAGCGGCAATATGAGGTTCTTTTCACTGGCAAGTGCATAAAGCAGTTGGTCTGGCAGCGTGTTCAAAATATCCTCAAAAATATCCTGCTTGTTATCCGCCATGCTTCCCTCAAAAAAGGTGGTGAACCATTTCTTAAAATAATCATCGTACTCACTGACCGCCCAGCCACCGTCAGATTGGTTGTACTCCAACTTTACACCCTCAACCTTGCCTGAGCGTACAAGGCTAATCAGCGCGTCCGGCTCTACACTGTCCCGCGCCAGCGATTTCAAGAGTTCGTTCGTGTCCTCAAAATCATGTTCGTCCCCTAAATTGTAGCGGCTGTGCCAGCACACCATTTTACCAAAGTTGTCATAATCGGTACGGGGATTCAACGGTTCATCATCGTACATGACCTGTAAAAGATAGGGCTGTTTCATTGCGACAAGGCTCATGCTGGACACCTCCTTCATGCGCAGAAAAGCCGCTGCTGCGCCGTATAGGACATACCGTTTTCCCGCAGGCGCTTGAGCAGGCTTTCCGATGGCGGTTCCACCTTTTCATAGTGGCCGATGATCTTCGGCTTGCCGTCCACCATCTGGTTGTCTGTAATGTTGAACCGGAACAGGGTACGCATACGCTGTTTCCCATCCGGCAGATATTCATACTCGCAAATCTCCATCAGGCGGCGGCTGTTGTCCTCCAGCTTTTTTGCAAAAGCCACAATAGGGAAAGCCTTGGTCGCCAGCCCCATCAGGGTGGCGTCATCCATGGAATAGCTCTGCTTGCACAGCGTCACCATGCGGTAATAGGTATCGGCGCAGGAATTGGCATGGATGGTGGTAATCACGGCATGGCCGGTATTTGCCGCGTTGATGGCCTGCATACTCTCGGCGCCTTTCATCTCGGCCACGGCCACACAGTCCGGGTTGATGGTCAGCGTGGTTTCTAAGAGCTTCACAAGGGTAATGTTCTGCTTGGGATCATCGGAAAAACGGGTGACAAGATGTACCACGTTGTTCAGCACATTCCCCGATTCGTCTGTCACAGTCAGGTCAAATTCCCGGCAGCCCTGTTCCAGCGTGACAATGCGTTTATTATAGGGAACCTGTCCCAAAATCCATGACATGAGGGTGGTCTTGCCGCTGGAAGTCGCCCCGGTGATACACATGGAAACGCCGTGGCAGTAACAGGCCGCCAGCAAGTCCAGCATTTCAGCGGTTGCCGTGCCAAAGCCGACAAACTGCTCTTTCGTGAGTTTCCGGGGGTTGACGATACGGATAGAAGCGGAAAGCCCCTTGTCTTTGTCAATCACGCCGTCCCCCATGACTGTGATACGGATTTTGTTGGAAAGATGCCCCACCACGATGGTCTGGGCACTGTCAAAAATCATGCCGGACTTGTGGAGCATACGGCGGATCACATCAATGGCGTGCTGGGGAGAATTGAAATGCTCTTTGCTCGGCAAAATGTCGCCGTTGGAATAGGTGATTTTGACGTCTTTCCACTGGTTGATGTTGATTTCCTCCACATCATCCCGGTAGAGATATTTGGTCAGGAACGAAAAGCCGGTCATCTCGCCGTAAATTAGTTCGCACAGTTCGTCCGGCTCGGTATCAGCCACGCCAATCCGGTTTGTTTCAAGGTATTTCTGGATATAGCTTTTAATCAGTTCCCGGCTCTCGTCCGGGTCGTCTTTCAGGGTAGCCGCATAATGCTTGGTAATATGCTCCTGCACTTCTTTCAGGACTTCCGGGAAAGGTCGCAGGCGGGTTTCCCCGCCCATAAAGCCAATATCATGAATGTTGATTGCTTCCTGCAATTTCGGGTTCCTCCTTTCGATTGAGGATGATTTCGTACAACTGCTTGGGGCAGGTGGGCGCCTGATCCGTCCTCGGCCTGCCCGGTTGGTTCCAGCTCCCGCCCCGGCCGGTGTAACAGTAGGAAAAGCCGCTTGCCCGCAGGCTTGCGCCGTCCTCGTTCTCCAAAATATAGGTAATCATCCGGTCATATCCCAGTGACTTTGCCGCCCGGCCACAGGCTCCGTACAGCTTGGAGCAGGCGTTCTTTGTGCCGTCCGTACACAGACGCAGCACTTCAACCGTGGTGTGCTGGTCGATCCGGCGTGACCGGGGCCGCCCCACGATGGCAACGCCACACAGACGGCCGTCCACATAACAGGCAAGGGAGAAACGGTGTCCCCTCACGGCCTTGTGATGACGGTGGTATTCGGTCACATAGGCGTTTGCTTCTGCAAGTTCTATGTGACGGATTGTAAACATTAAAACTCACCCCGTTTTTTCGTAAAGGGCAGCTTTAACCCGCCTTTTGCCTTAGCCGGTTGTGCCGCCTGCGCCGGGGCGGGCTGTGTGGACGCTTTTCCTTTTTTCACACCCTTACCTTTGAAAGCGGCCGCCGTCTGGAGTCCAAACAGATTGCCGAGCAGCCTGTCGATTTCCGTATTGTATGGAAGGCTCTCCTGCGCTTTCAGCGGTTGGAACAGTGTCCTCTCATTGTCCTGCTGTTCCAGCTCCGCCACATAGGGCAGCACATGGCCTACACCGCCATACTGCCCGGATACAGCCTCCCAGTCCTGCCCGACCTTTAAGCAGCCGATGGCGGTCTGGAACCGTCCCTTGTCAAAGCGGCTGTCCTCCAGCATGGGGTTATGGGTCTGGAAATAAGAAATCCCCTTGAGGTTTGCCGTCCCCAGCCGCAGCACCCGATCCGCAATCTCAATCCCCACAAAGGATGCGGGGTCGGCTTCAAATACGGCGGCGCAGTCCAAAATGATATAATCCGCCAGATACCGCAGGGAAACGAACAGTTCCACCGCCTTGTCCCTCGTAATCTTCGGGTACTGCATCAGGCTTTCCCCGCTTTTGTATCCCAGCAGGCTGATATAGTCGCTGTCCGGCACAGGGACACAGGCATTTAAGATATTCGCCTGTGTCAGCCCCGGTGCGGTCAGCAGTTCTCCGAGGGAAGTGTCATGGATGGCGTCCGGGGCAAGCAGAACCGGTATGACCGGCGTAAAGGGGTCGCAGAACACTACGATGACATTTTTCTTCCGCCTTGCAAGGGCAGCCGCCAGTTTCACAGCGGTGGTGGTCTTTCCGCTGCCGGGGCTGCCCATGACCGCTAAAATCTTATCCTGTTCCATCGTCTCGCCCCTCCCTTAGTCCTGTTCTCCGGTTTCCGCAGCAGCATTGGCGTCCTCACCGGGAGCCGGTGCCGGTGCGCTGTCTGTATTCTCGCTTTCATTGCCTTTGCCCTCGCTTTCCACAGGTTCCACCGGATAGAGTTCTTCCAGCACTTTGGCCTGTTCCTCAAGGAATTTCTGTGCGTTCTCGCTGCCGCCGCGATAGACTAAGGCGGCGTGGAGCTTCCCGGTCTGTTCCAGTTCCGCAAGGAGCCTTGCCTGTTCCGGGGTTGCAAGGACAGTAATGGTAGACGCAAGCTCCGCGTCCTCGCCGTCCTCCGGTTCCTCCTGCACATTATTGTCCGTGCCGCTGCTGGCGGTAGTTGCGATAATCTCTAAATATTGCAGTTCCGCCGGGATCAGCGTCTGTCTGGCCTCGCCCACGTCACTGGCAATCAAAGAAACAATATCGCCGCGCTCCAGCTTGCCGGAAAGACCGGCCGCAAAGGACTTGATGGTAACGGAAATCGCCCGGTTCGTGCCGTCCAGCCCGGTCAGGTACTCATTTTTAAGCTGGGGTGTGTCAGACAGCTTGCTTTCCAGCACATAATCGCCTTTGTAAAGATCGGTGTTGGCATATTTCCCAATCACGTCCTCGGCCTTATACATGACATTGCTGGGGAGATTGTAGCCGCCCACTTCCACGGTTGTCAGCATTTTCGGCGTGATTTCATCGCCTTTTTTGATTTCCGTGTTGACACGCACGATTTCCACCTTGGATTTCAAGGCGTCGTTAAACATGGGCGTCAGCCCAAAGCAGATGATGAGGGCGGTGACAATACAAATCAGTCCCACCACAATACGGTTTTGCAGTAATTTTTTCATGTTCGTTTTCCTCCAAATTGATTTAAGTAGGCATCAGCGCCATAAAACAGCCAAAAGCCAGAAAAGGCGCAAGGGGGATGCTCGGTTTTTCACGCCGGAAAGCGGCGTTCCATAAAAGCCCCATGAACAGTCCCCATATCATCATCCAGACACCGCCTGTCACGCCGAGGGCAAAGCCGCTGGCCGCCATCAGCTTTACATCGCCGCCGCCAATTTTGTCCGTTTTGACGGCGGCAATCAGGAATGGCAAGGGAACCAGAACAAAGCCTAAAAGGGCTGGCAGGGTTTGAAACCCCACCAGCCCCGCCATGGCAATCAGCAGATGCAGAAAGTCCGGTATCTCATAAGTAGCGGCGTCACAAGCTCCCGCCAGTATTAGGATTTGGCACAGCAGGATAGAACGCAGGGCCTCCATGGAAAACCCGTGCAGGCATAAAAAGACTGCCGCCACCGCCATCGTGATATGTGCGGTGCGCGGCAGTTCCTCCCGCTTCAGATACCGGCGCAGCGCCATGTCACAGATCAGCCCTGCAAACATGGCAAAAAGCAGCGCCGCAACAAACAGGTCAATGTTGTCAATCCATAGCATTTCCGTCCTCCATTTCCTTTAAGATTTGAATAGATTCCCGGATGTCCAGACCGTCGATCTCATCGCCTAAACACGTCCAGCCGTCATAGCTCTGCCTTGCGAACAGTTCCACACGGGGAACGTCCCCCATGAGTAGTTCAATCCGGCGGCGCACCTCATCCGGTTTCTTGCTGTGGCGCTCCACCGGTGTGTCTACAATACAGTGGATTGCCTTGGACGCGCGTTTCGGTCTGCCTTTAGTCGCAATCAGACAAAGTTCCGGGTTTGCCCTCGTCCAAAAGCCCAGCCCCCAAAACCATTTGTCTGTCTGTTTTTTGCAGCGTTTCACCCAGCAGAAGCCGAGTGTCTTGTAAGTAAATCCCCAGCGCCGTATGGTTTCCAGCCCCTCCAAAAAGCAGGGGAATGTCACCCATAAAAACAGCACACAGTTCTCATCCGCAATCCCAGCCACATCGAGGGCATAGATGTCCTCTTTACCCATGGTGTGATAGTGATTCTCGGCGCTACGCCCCTGTCCTTTTTTAGAATAGACCTGATACGCCCATGGGGGATCGGCATAGATTACCTGAAACTTCATACACCGCCCCCAATCTCCGCCAGCCGCAGTCCGATTTCATAGACCACGTTGACCGTCACTGCGTTTCCCGCCTGCTTATAAAGCTGGGCGTCACTGATTCCCACCGCCTTCGCACGGTCAAACAGGAAATCCTCAAAGGCTTGGAGCCGCCAACACTCCCTCGGCGTCAGTCTGCGGATACGGCAGCACAGCATAACGCCCATGCTCCCGCCCGTCAGCAGGGTTTGGGCGCACTGCTTCCCCACGCGCCCACGGCTGACCGTGCTGTTGGGATAGGCAAGGTTGATTCCGTCTCCATGTTTCGCCGTGGTGTAGCCGTCCTTTTTCGCTTCCCGGATTGGCAGCCCCTCGTCATAACAGCAGATTAAAATGCCATGCTGATCCTGACAGGTGAGCGTAAAGCTGGGTTCCCCCGGTTCCTTGAACCGCCGCCCGTTCTGCCGTTTGTTCAGCCGGTCAGGGGTGATGACCGCCCTGACGCAATCCGGGTGTCCCTGACAAAGAAAAATACCAGAGGTTTCCCCCTTGAAATTGCCGATACCGGAATACTGCCTTGCCCGCAGGCATCTGGCCTTGTCTGTAAATTTAGGCTCTTTCGACAGGTCGATAAAGGCGGCGCAGGGCGGTATCTGCGACAGCACGGCATTCTGTTCCTGATTGCGGTTCAGCCCCCTGCCGTCACTGGCGGTCAGGGTATGGGCTTGTTCCAGTTCTCCGGTAATGCCCTCATTACGGTTGACTGATACGGCATACAGCCCGGTTCTTCCGGCAAACCCGCCGCCGCTGGCAGTCAGGGTGATGGACGTGCCGGACGGGTCGTAAATCCGCTTGCCCTGCTTTCCGTCTACGAGTCTTTTAACAGGCGCAGGGTTTGTTCCGCAGAAAGGAAATACTTTTCCGGCACATCCGTCTCTAAGATGTCCAACAAGGTACACTCTTTCCCGGTGCTGGGGGACTCCAAAATCTTTGGAATTGACAACACACCATTCACAGTCATACCCTGCTTCCCATAGTTCAAAGAGAACGGTGGTAAAAGCTGTGCCTCTTTCGCTTGACACAAGATGTTTAACATTCAGGGCGATAAGGTATCGGGGCTTATCTTCGGGAGCCGTGCCTTTGAGCAGACTAACGACCGTAAAAAAGAGTCCACTTCTTGCTCCATGAAGTCCTGCCATTCGGCCGCTGATACTAATGTCGGTACAAGGAAACCCAAAAGTCCAGATTTCAGCTTTTGGAATTTCTCCTGCTCTGAGCTGCTTAATGTCCTTGGCGTACCATTCGCCTTTGCACGTTCTTCCATCACAGTCTTTCCTCACCTCCGGGCTGCACATTTTATAAAAATTAGAGCCAGAGTCCAGCCCATACGGGCAGGGTTCCAGCTCATACATCGCCATATAGCTTTTGTTTGCGTATTTATCTATTTCGACATGACCTGCACAGGTATGCCCGCTTCTTTCGAGACCTCTACGGAATCCGCCGATCCCTGCAAAAAGGTCAAGAAATTTCAAATGTCAGTCTCCTTTCTTGAACCCCCACTCGTCCATCATGCGGTAGGGGTAAATCTGCTGGCTGCGCCAGAACCGGGCCATGTTGCCGATCTGGTCAACCACGCTTTGGTTGTTCTGGTCTTTCGTACACATCATCACACTGCCGAAGATGCCGGACAGCACCGCCACAACGGTCAGCGCCACATTTCCGGCAAATAGCCATAAAAGAGCCGCCACCGCCCCGCCGGACAGGGAGCCGATGGCGCTCTGCAACAGCTCCCGTCTGCCGAAGCCGTTGAACAGTTCGTTTTCCGCTTTTACCCCGGTAGGGATGTACAGGTTGATTTCGTTCATTTTGGCCTCCTATGCTCCGTAATAGTAGAACACAATGTCCTTAATCTGCCAGATACATTCCGCCAGCACATAGAACAGCACCGTGTTCTTGGCGCGTTTCTTAAACTGCGTCTGTTCTTCCTCCGCCCCTTGGAGCCGCACCATGCAGTAGATCAACCGGAACACGGCTCCCGCCCGGATCAGGACGATGACGGCCGTGGAAATATCGTCAAGGGTAATCAATGCCGCCACCTCCTTACTTCATCAGATTTTTTGCCATGCCGACCAGACGGACAGAGTGATAGATATTGTTTACCATACCGCCACCGCCGCCGGTGGGAACCATAAATTCGGACAGGAACCTCGGCGTCTTGATGGCAAGGACCAGACAGGCAATCCCCCAAAAGACATTGAGGTTAATCCCCACATTCATCATCATGCCCACGCCCAGTTTGCAAAGGCTGATCTGCACCATGACCGCCACCGTGGACTGAAAAAACTTGGTCAGGTAGGTCTTGAACACGCCTTTGTCATTGTCCAAAAGGCCGGTGCAGGCGAGGGGCAGGCCAATTCGCAGGATCATAATCTCCACGCCCCGCATGAGGAACTGGAAATAGAGGATAAAGTAGCAGATGACAAACACCAGCCCGAAAATGGCGGTCACAAGCCCCGCCGAGGACAGGCCGTTTACCCATGCCTGCCAGTCATAATTGGTGGATGCCCCGATTGCCGTGATAAGCTGGTTCGTCAGGCTCTCCGTAATGTCTGCCAGCCAGCCGTACATGACCGGAAAGCAGACGGCAACGGCGATTGCCTGCACAAACCGGATGATAAGCTGGGTCGGCTCACTGTCCGGGTCGCCGTCCGTCCACATGACATAGCACTCAAATCCCTTTTTTAAGAATTTCAGGATAATCAGTGATACGCCAAACCCCAGCAGGATTTGAAACAGAACGTCCACCATGCTGCCGCCGCTGGCCGCTGTCATGTACTGGTCGGCATGGAGCGTCATGGGAACAAGGTCTGCAAGCATACTGTCGATGAACGCCACCGCGCCGTTTAACACCGCCTCAATCAGCAGCACAAGGATTACTTCCAAATAATCACCTCCCTGCCCGGTGGGATCTGTTTTTCCCACCGGGCGTTATCTTCCTCACGCCTTATCCCTGCGGCTCTGCTTCCGGCTCCCGCTCCGGGAGCGGCGTTTCTTCCTCCGGCTGTTTTGCCTTTTCATAAGCGGAAAGAACGGTGTCCTTGATCTGCTTGTGAAACTCTGGTGTAATGGGGAAACAGATGTCTTTGTAATCCCCGGTTTTCAGCTTGCGGCTGGGCATGAACACCGCCAGCCCCTTTTCGCAGTCCGCCACACGGATGCCGGTAATCAGGAATTTTCCATCAAGGCATACCGTGGCGATGGCTTTCAGCCTGCCCTCGTCCTCAAACTGCGCCGTAATTTTTGCACTTACTTTCATGTGCGCTGCCTCCTGTAAAAGAATGGGCCGCCCCGCTCCATGCGGGACGGCCGTGCCGAGTGAAATTAACCCTTGTAATCAAACAGGTCTTTGATACGCTGGGTCAGGGTGGGGAGGATCGTATCCTTAAAGAGCATATACAAGCCCGCCAGCAGCAGAGCGCCGACCACAACACTGATAAGGATTTTCAGAGCCGTGTCCACGAAGCCTTCACCGCTCTGACTCGTTAAAGTCTCCCTGATTTTGTCCTTGGCCTGCAAGCCCTTGACATAGCCCCGGACTGCCAGATTATTGACCTTTGCGGATACCTTGTTCATCATGTTTTTCATTGTGTTTGTTCTCCTTTTTGATTTGAATTTTGTTTGGATATAGAAAAACCGCAGGCTTTCCCTGCGGATTCTCACGGTTTTGATGCTCCGGCTTACTTGTAGTAGCCGATGATGATATTGAGGGTGGCGCTGCCCAGCACCGCGCCGATGCAGGACACTACCGCCACCACAATACGGCTGTTCCATTTTTTCTGATCCATTTCATCAGCAGCGGAACGCCTGATACAGAAATAGATGATCAGCAGCCCCGCCACAACCGGGGCAAGCACCATCAGCCATGTGGTGGCGTCCTGAATGAGTTTTTCCGTGCCTTTGGCAATCTGGCTGTCGGAGATACCAGCCGCATATGCCGTGGTGCTGCTTCCCAGCATGAAAAGAGCGGCTGACCCGGTTACGGCCGCCGCCCTCAATTTGCTTATTCCATTTTTAATCGTCATCTTCACTCTTGTCTGAACCTCCTTTTTTGTATCCCTTCAGGGATGAAAACATTGCGCCTGCCTGAGAAGCAAACGCCTGTGACTTTTGCTGCGCTTCTTTAAGCTGCAAGTCCTTGGTGTAGTACACCCAGATATTCCACAGCGGTATTTCTCCTGTCTTTTGGGAAATGACAGGCCGCGCCGCTTCTCTGGCCTCCCGTACCTTTCGGTTATGCTCCGGGCCGCCCAGCCCGCACATCTTGTTAAAATGCCACTGGGACAGATCGGGGGCGGTCATCATGGCAGGGTGCGCCCTGCTGATTACGATTTGATAGGGGCGGGAGATCCGCCGTATCTCATCCGTGGTCAGAAGCTCCCGCGCCACAAGGCTGATACTGTGGGAGCTGCTTGGGTTCACATACCGCCCGTGCTGGCTGGATAGCTGGTAAGCCGAGGTGGTGTATTTGCCCAGCTTGTCGCACACGTCCTGCAAGGTTTCCTTATCATCCGCCTGTAAATAAATCCATGTCTGGCAGTTGGATTTGACGATGGCGGCGGTTTCCTTATCATACTTCTGTGTAAGCTGTTCAAAGGATTGCAGGAACAGGTTGAACCGCACCCCGCGCCCGCCTGCCACGGTCAGTTTGTTGGTAAAGTCGTTCAGCTTCGTAAAATTGCCGAACTCATCGAGGACAAAATTAACCCGGCGTTCCAGACGGCCGCCGCGCATATCCGACTGCCGCACCAGCAGTTCATAAAGCTGGGACACCATCAGGCTGGCGATTGGGTAATAGGTGGTCTTTTCATCCGGCAGGATCAGGAACAGTGCCTGCTTTTTCCTGCCGATGTCCGCGATATTATAATCACTCTTATGGGTGATCGAGTAAACAGAGCGGGAAGTGAACAGCCGGAGCGTGGTCAGCGCCGAGGTGTCAAAGCTGCCCTTGGTGCGGCTGGGCGCCACCTCCGCAATCGACATGAGCGCCCGCGCCGGATGGTCGTTGGGGAGCTTCTTCATGTACTCGCTCATAGGGGACTTGCCGCCCACGGATTTACTCATCTCCGCAATAAACCAATAGACATTGGTAAGGTTCTGGTACTGCGGGCGCTTGGCGTTATCCACCACCACACAGAGGATAGCCGCCGCAATCGTGGACTTCTCGCCGTTTTCCCAAATCTTCTCGTTGGAGGTGTTGTCGCCCACCAGAATGTTGGTAATGTCCCATGCGTACATTTCCGCGCGCTCCATATCCTTTGCCTTTACCGCGTCAATGACCGGCTGGAGCAGATTGTAGCGTGTGCTTTTCTCCGGGTTTTTAAAGTCAAGGCAGATTACCTCATAACCCAGCTTTTTAAGATACCCCGCCGTGTAGTCGTACAGCTCTGCCTTGGGGTCGCTGATTACCAGACTTTCCCCAGCCAGCGCGAGGGAACAGATGGACTGGATTACCAGACAGCGTGTTTTTCCTGACCGGGTTGCGCCGATGGTCAGGGTGTGGGTGTCATCCCCGATGCAGTACAGGGTTTCCCGGTTCCCATGCTTCTCCATGCCCACCACAATTCCACCGCTGTCAAACAGCTTATTGGGGTCAGGCGCTTCTTCCTCTGTATGCGGGTCCTCTTGGGGGTTATCCCGTTTCTGTCCCTCCTGCCTTAAATCAGGAGCCGCAACGTCATAAGATACCGTTTCAAAATTTTCATCCTCCTTCAATTCGCTTTTTATAGAAACAGGCGGGAGGGCGTCGGCTTTGTCCGGCTCCGTCTCGACAGAGCCTTGCCGCTGTTCCTCCCGCCCGGTTTCCCCATGTTCGGTTTCTTTTTTCATAAATGGCAGATCATCGTATCCTGTGTCCAACAGCATTTTGATGACCGGGTTTGCAGGGTCAATGTCCTGTGTCCGAAAGGTCTTGCCCTTTTCCTCCTCTTTGAGCCACCGAGAGGAACCATGCTGGAACTGGCCGACCGGAGCCGGTGTGCAAATATCCCCGGCCACCTTGATTAAATCGCTCTGATATGGCCGGTCGTTCTGCACCCAAAAGAGGACACAGCACAGGCAGATAAATCCCTCAAAGGAAAGAAACATCAAAAGCTGCTGGCGTTTAGTAAACAGTCCGGTCATGCACTGGAACAGAGGTACAAGGGTCAGCGTGTCATACTCCCTTGACAAAAGCCCGTGGAGCGCCGCCGTAAAGAACAGGTTGAAGATACTGCCAATGCAGATTAGGGCTGTGCTTAGAATCAGTTTTTCTTTTTTCTTCATCGGCTCATGTCCTCGTCCGGCTCCGCCACAGGCTGCAAAGCCGTCAGGTTCTCCCCCAGTGCGGGGTAGAGTTCCGTCAGCCGTTCCAGCGTTTCCGGCTTTGCAACGCCCCACACTTCGCCCCTTGCGATTGCCAAATGATCCCGGTCAACCGGATGGAGCAGATGAATGGTATCGCTGAAATGATAATCAGGAGCGCAGCCGGGACCGTGGGTGCAGAGCCATAGCTGGTTCAGCGGGGTACGGTGTTCCGCTGCCAGCGACTCATGGCGTAAAATTACCCACTGTTTTTCATAATCCTCCCTGCGGCTGTTTGGAATACAGTCATTTTCCGATAGCAGGCAGTTTCCGTCCGGGCTGATTGGGTAATACTGCGGAGCGGTCGGGTTCCGCATATAGAATGTCGGGATGCCATGCGCTGCGGCAAATTCTATTTCGCCGCGCATACCCTCGCTGATCTGCTTTCCCATCACCCATAATTCTTCTGAGTGGGACAGCAGTTCCAGCCCCAGCTTCAACCCCTGTTCCCGCTGCTCCGGGATGGTGTCGTTACACCACTGGCTGAAAATGATATGGGGAGCCAGAGCCAGAACACCGCTTTCCGCCGCCAGCCTGCAATATTCCACCGCATTTCGGATATTGGTATCGTAATCCCCGCGCAGGGGGCTTGCGATATAGACCTGTTTCATTAAATCACCTCCAAAAATGAAAAAACATGGCGCACACCCCACTAAGAGGTATGCGCCATGTCTTTTTCTAAGCTATTCTGCTGTCACTGTAATTACCTTGACTTCTTTCCCGATTTTTGCGGCATAGTCAATCGTATGCTTTGTGCCACGGCTTTTCCCGTCCCATATGGCAAGAACCATATCCGCCTGTTCCACCATTTCATCATTCCTTTTTAGAGGGGCCGCTTTGCCGAACCTTGCATAGTCCGGCTTGAACACCCTGCTTTCTATCCCATGTGCGGCAGCATACCGCTCTGCCACGGTGTCAATCCCTTTGGCGCCGCCGCTGATAATCAAGCCGCAGTCTGACGGGATATAAGGGGAGAGGTCAAAGGCGGTGATGGAACGGGACCCGGCAACCAGAACGCTGACGGACTTTGTTCTACGGATCACAAGCATCCCCTCCGAACAGTTCACTTCCACATGACCGCCCGGTAAAAAACCGCAGTCTGCCAGCCACTTTCCCTGCATCCGCAGTTGCGGTGTCAGAGGGCCTTGCCCATCCCGCACCCCATAGATTTTTAACCTCCGCGTATTTCTTTTTTCTATCTCTTTATCCTGCAACCTTATCCTCGCATTTCCTTATTCTTTTGGGAACCGTTCCGGGGCATAGACAATAACGCCTTCAATCTCCCTGTCCCCAAACTCAAAATTCATGTAATAATCCCGGATAAAACAAGTGGTGCAGATTCCGTTCAGGGAATAGATTTCCCCTGTGACAAAATCAATCATAGCATAGGGGCAGCGTTTCCCATCAGGAAATTCATCCGCCCAGCTTTTGTCCAGCTCTGCAATTTTGCTCATACAATCCGGACAGTACAGCGGGGCAATTTCTTCTAAAGTAATTTCCTTGCCTTCCTCCCATGACAGGCTTAAATCACAGATACCACGGCCGCCCATGACCATCATGTGACCGAAACGGCCATCACCGTCACCTACCATCATTGTACTGGAATACCCGGAATTATCCTTAAGCGTACCGTCATCCTCATATTCAAAAATCCGCAGATCACTGATGTCCCCGCTTGCAAGGTTCAGCACACCGATGGAGTCCAGTTTGCTGTAATAACTCCAAATACTCCTTGAACCGCAAAGGGCGCAGTCCTCCCTCGCCGCTGTTCCTGACGGTAAGCAAATATGCCGGGTTTCCTCTATCGTCATACTTTCCTCAACCGCCATGCTTTCCTCTGCTGACCGGGGAGCATCCTGCAAGGAACAACCGCAAAGGCCAAGCAGAAGCACCGTTATCAACACAAGCCCTTGCTTCATGGCTCAATTTCATAGCCGGTTTCTTCATCGAAATCCGGTTCATAATCGCCGCCCTGTGCCATTTCCTCTGTCATATCCTTGGCGGCCTCTAACTGTACGGCAAGGAACAGCGCGTCAGGAGCGTTTACCTCCGGTATCCGGCTTTCCTCCGGCATACAATGATTGTACTGGGACGCATATGCCTGAAACCGGTGATTCAGGGTAGCGTACAGGCTGTCCTCTGAAACAATGAGCGCCTCCGCTTCCCCAAATACATTCTTTAACTCGTTCAGGGGAATTGCGCTGGATGCCAGATCATAGAATAGGTACTCCCCATGCTTCTGGCCGAACTCCATCGCCGTGGGGGTCATATAATTATCCGCAACCGCTTCATGGACAGCAAAAAGCATCTCATGGTTATCCTGAGTAAAACAGATTCCGTTGCGGATTGGCAGCGTGTCTATCACATCGCCCTGCGGCGTCTCAACCGGCGGCCTGCACTCTCCAAAGTAATCCGACAGGGACACCTTTCCGTCCCGTTTAATATCCTCCATCTGCTGCATGATGGCTGTTTCCGCACGTTTGCAGGCTGCCATCTTACGCTGAAGGATCTCATACATAGGGATGTCCTTCATGTTCTCGTCATAGCAGAGCCAGTCGCCGTCCTGCTCCGCCATACTGACCGCCTTGGGCGACAAGTTTTTTTCGGCTGTTTCCTTTTTTGCCATAACGCCGGTGTGTTCAGTCCCATTCGCGTCCTTGGCAATAATCATGTAAATGTTGAGGGCGATTTCCGTACAGGTGTTGATGGTTCCCCATATGGACTCCCCTTGTGGTGGTTGGTGCATACTTTCACTCTCCTTTTTCTTTTTAGGATAAAATGCTATCACTTACCTGTCAAGTGACAGTATATAAAGTTAAAAAACTACCATACAATATATCTAAACCAATCAAGTGGAGGATATATTCTATGGCTACAAACAAAAAAGTGTTTACCCTGCGTCTCGAAGATGAAATCTTTGACAAAATAGGAGCCTTGGCAACCGCCGAACACCGTTCCCTGACGAACTACATTGAGTATGTACTGCTGAAGCATATCAATGAGGTGGAACAGGAGCGGGGCGTCATCAAGCCCGATTCTGAAAAAGACAATGACTGACGGCTCCGCAGACAGGATGCGGGGCCGTTTTCTTTTTCCCATCTTCCGTTATATTATATATTGCTTTATGTGGTAGTGCAATCGCTTTACCTCAAATAATTTATGCTTTTCATCGCAACGGGTAAAATAATATGGTTAGGAGGTTTACGATGCCGAATAATCATATTGCATTTGAAAACAAAGACTATTATATTGAACTGGGGTTGAACATTGCATTTTACCGGAAACGGGAAGGGATGACACAGGAAATGCTGGCTGAAAAGTCGGGTGTCAGCCGTTCTCATTTGAGTGCCATTGAAGCCCCAAATATTATCAGGCCGTTTTCCATGGAGATACTGTTCAATATTGCAAGGGCTTTGAATGTCGCCCCGTGCAAACTCCTTGAGCTCAGGGAGTAAAGGCTTCGCCGCAGATGGCGGGGCCTTTTATCGTTCCAGCGTATTTTCAATCTGGCTGAACAGCTTGGTAAAATCAAAAACACGTTCTTTTTTAGAAAGCTCCGGCACAATATCCTCGATCCGGTCGATCAGTGCCGCCACCGAGTCCATATCATCTTGGTTTAAGTCGTTGTCCACGGTACGCATTTTGACAAGACCGGCATGGAGGATTTTCAGTTCCGTTTCGGAAAACAGCTTCTTCTCGTCCACAAGGCCGCTTCTGAGGGCAAAATCCTCAAAGGCGGCCTCTTTGTTGTAAAAATACCGGCGCTGGATGGCGGCGTTCCCATGCTCGGTGTCCTTGCGGTAGGTGGACAGCACATATTCAAAAATGGGGTGGTGCTTACACGCCAGCACAACGCCGTTATGCTCGTTGATCCTTACCGCGCCGCCCTGTTCCTTTCCTGTCAGCGCATCATCGTAAGGCTTATCGGCACAAATGCCGCAGGCAATGGCGGTAGTCTTTGCAAGGCTCAAAAGTCTGGCAATCTGTTTCTCGTCTACCTCCACAAAGGGGTTTTTGATGATGGCGTCCTGCTTGGAATAAAAGGCGACAGGCTTTTCCCGGTGGTAGATGTCCGCCACATAGTCGGGGGAGGACGGCGGCCGGATGGAGAAGCCTTTTTTCTCAATCGTTTCAAAATATGCCTGATAAAATTCTGTTTTACTTTTCATAGGTTACACTCCTTATCCATTCTCGTGCTGGAAACACTGGCGGGGTGACAGTTCCGGTTCTGCGGGGAGATAGCTTTCCATCTTTGCCATGAGCGCATTGATCCGGCTTTCTGCGGCGCTATCCAGTTCATTGTCCAGACAGACAGTCCGCGCACAGCAGGACACTAACAGCCGCAATTCCTCCGGTGAAAATTGCAGGGGACTTTGCAGGGTAAGGCCGCTGCGTTCCATGAAGCTGCCCTGTGCCGTCACCGGGTCATAGAAATACTTCTCCCTGTAAAAACGGCGGCGGTTATGCCCCGGCGCCGCTTTCTGGCAAGTGACAAACTCATAGCCAAAGAGGGCCGTCTGTCGGCACAGCAGCACCACGGCGGCACTCTCAAACACCTTATAAAAAGAGCCGTTTGTCAGGCTGGCCGGCTCCATCTGCTCCATATCCCCAAAAGGCGGCTGCACATAACAGTCAAGCTCCCTGCGGCTTTCTCCGGCTGTCTGCTCCAAAGTCCGTGCGTTATCGGCGTCATAGGCTTCATAAATGATTTCCCCATCCCGTGTGATGACGCACAGGAGCGGTTTACCAGCGTAAACCTCGGCGGCAAGATCGCCCTCCGGCATGGTTTCCACCCGGAAGCCCGCCTTACGAAGCCGTTCAAAGAAGTCCTGTAAAAATTCCTGTCTTGTTTTCAATTCACTTCCTCCGTTTCATCAGCTTTTTATAAAAATACCATGCGCAGTCCGGCGGCCTGCTCCCCATGGTGCAGCTTGGCACGTTCACAGGAAACTGATACGGGCAGCCCCGGCATGGATGGTCTTGTGGGTATTCATAGGCCGTGGCGCCGCTATGTTCCGCAACACCACAGCCGTTAAAATATTGTCTTTGCTGTTTTAAGTACACAGTTCTCCTTTCCGGCTCTGAATCTCCCTGCCGGAAAGCGGCGGGGTCAATGCTCATAGCCTTTATCCTGATATTTCAGGTACAATTCCTTTTTTGCCTCCTTAGACAGATCGCCGCCAGCTTTCAGCATATCCTCAAACTGCCGGTCATTCGTGCCGGTCATATCGGAAAGCATGGAGAGTGCTTCCAGCAGCATATTTTCCATATAGAACTGTCGGCGGCGCCCTTGGTACTCGGCAGATTTCATTTCCCCGTCCAGCCGGTTCAGGGTCTTTACCATGCCTAAAATACGGTTGGCGATGATTTTGTCAGCTTCCATGCTGAATTTCTCTTTCATCGAGGCCAGATAATCCTCGTTCCCGCCATAGAGAAGCGTCATCTTCATCCTGCTCTGCACATAGTCCTCTTTTTGCTTTTGCAGGGCGGGGAAATTCTTCAGCAGGAACCGCACCAGTGCGTCCACCTGTTTCCTGACCGCAGGCGGCAGAAGCTGATAAGCAATCCGGCCATGCTCCGGCAGGGCAGACTTGATTTTGAATACCCGGTCTGCCGTTTCCTCCAGCACCGTATCCTTAAAGTCAAAGGTATCGGAAATTTCGTCCTCGGCGTCGTATTCCTCCCGCAGCCGTTTATACTTTTTCGCTTCGAGCTGCCGGATATGGCTTTCAAAATCGTCCGCCAGTTCATCACCCAGCCGCCTGATTTCAGCGGCGGCAGCATTTTTTTCTTCCCCATATGCCCGGATTTTGTCCGGGAAGGTGTCTTTTATCATCTGCCTGCGGATTGCGTTCGGAATGGCGGGCGGGGTAAATGGGTTTTTCACCCGTGAGGACGTATCCCAAAACACCACATGAATATGCGGATGGCCTTTCTCCTTATGGAGCGCACACGCCCATTGAAGCGCACTTGGAGCAATCCCGTTTTTCTGTGCGATGGTAAGGATGTGGTTGTCTATGTATCTCTGCCATGATTTCTGATCGGTCAACCGCAGTTCCCCGGCCGTGGCCTCATCAAAGGAAACCACGCTGCGGTACATGGTAATGTGCTTCTTTGAGTTCTGGTAAACCAGTCTCGCAATATCCCGCCAGTCAGTAAACTCGGTCACAGTACCCGGCGTGAGTTTTCCAAACAGGCCATGGCTCATGCCCTCGTTTTTGGCAACCCTCGGCCGGGTGGCAATATAGCGGATATGGGCATAATTTTTGCTGGCCGTACTTTTATAGTTGGGATTTTTGAAACGCTGCTTATAGACTAAGATGGAGATAGGCCGTCACCTCCTGTCAGCGTTCCCATCCATCGTCCTCCGGCATTTCGTATTCCTCATCCTCTGCGGCCTTACACGCACGGGCATAGTTCTCCATGGTCAAGCGGTATCGGTCGGTTTCCTCCATCAGATAGTCCACACCGGTGGCCGCACTGGGCGGGTAGGGGACATACGGCTGGTAAAAATGGAATCTGTCCATCATGGCGTCCTTTTTGGGGGCAAGCATATCCATAAATTCATCATACCCATAGGGGCAGTTCCGGCGGATCTCCTGACAGGCCACATTCAGCCCGGTCAGGGTATCGCCCTGCTCCAGCTTGGACAGCACCAGCCCGCCTATCGGTTCCTCCGCCGTAAGCTGTACCTTGACTGCTTCCGTGCCGCCCACGGGCAATTCCCTCCATTCCGATGTGATGCCGATGCTTGCCAGATGATCCCGCAAATCGTAAAGGCTGCATGGCAGGGTCACAACCAGCGTCCCGCCTCTGGCCTGATTTTTAATCACTCCTGTTATCACAAGTTCCTCCTTTCATCGTTCTATCCCGTTTTCTTCCGCCCCGGTTATCTCCATATTGGCGTATAGGCGTTCCATCCGCTCATGGAGCCGCTGGGTCTTTTGATACTCCTGATCGTCCAGCGTCAAATTGCCTGTCTCCGGCTCCATTACCACTTCCATCTGGCCGGCGGCGATATAGCAGGCGGTGCAGGCCAGTTCCATATAGGGATAGCCCAGCCGGGATATATCAAAGGGCGTCACCTTACATTTGCTCGTCCACGAAAAAAGGTTATGGGCGATGTCAATGATCTGCTGGGAAGTCTCGTCAAACCCTTTGGTCAGGCGTTTGACTTTGGCAAACTCAATGCCGTCTGCCGTGACGCACTTCCGGGCGGCCTCGTAAATCTCCGGGTCATGGGATAAAAGATAAAAGGCCGCATGATAGGAACAGTCCAGCGGTCTGTTTCCCGTCAATGCGGCCAACTCTGTATAGCGTTGTGCGTGTGACATTCCAATTTCCTCCTGCTTTAATATTCTTCCTCCGGTTCAAATTCAAAACTGATAAAGTCAGAAAGTATCTGGTCGATTCCATATTTCTCGTCAATTTCTTCCCGGTACTGCTCAATCAGTTTCAGCTCGTCCTTGTCCGGTGTTTCGCTCTCTCCTGTGCCAACGGAATAAGCTGCGATGCTGACATTGACTTCTGTTTCGTCCTCGTCCTCCATCAACTCCTGATACTGGTCGCTTTCTTCCAATCTGTCACGGTCACAAATACCCGGCACCAGAAAACAGATATAATCATGATCCGTGCGTACCTCCACCTCTGAAAAATTCAGGCTGCGGCTGTCAAGCCCCAATGTTTCATGGCCTGCGCCGCCTTTACTCCCGTTAGTTCCTCATAGGCGTTTGACGCTTCAGGAAACTGCGCCATGCTGACCGGCTCCGTAATCTGCATATCTTCATAGGTCTGTACAAAGCCGTATGTCAGTTTTTTATAATCGACTTCCTCCTTTTTGAAATCCTGACTGAAAATCTGGTATGCTGCTTCTCCCGAAAAACCGCCATACTCCATATCTCCAGCCTTGATTTTTGCCGCAAGCATGGCGTGGAGCATGGTTTCATCAGTCGTAACACCCTGAATCCGCATACTGTCATGTCCTGCCCATGCGTCACATGATAATAAGATATAAATATCTTGTTCCATAAGCACCTCCTACAATTTGTCCGCAAGTCTGCGGAGATTGTCAGTGTCCTGCAAAAAGCTGTTAATCTGGAAATCCTTTTTCTGCATATAGTCCACCCCCAGCGTCACGGCCTCGTTTAACATCTGGTCAAATTCGTCCTCCGTGCCGTCATGGGCCATATTCATCAATACCTTAACCAGCAGGAAGAATGCCGCACCGTCCAGCTTGCCGGACTTCATCAGCATTTTGGCAAGGCGGCTGGTCTGCTGTTCCATGACCGCCTTAATGTCCTCGATGTGGTACACAGACGTAAATTCCTGCCGGATAATACTGGCGATAAAATCCACATCCTGCTTATGCCCCTCAATGTTCAGCCCCTTTTCCACAAACTGCCGCACCAGCTCCGATGTGGTCGTGTGGTTGGTCGCCGCCAGTTTATCCAGAGCTTCCAGCATATCCGGGGCAAAGTTGATGGAGCGTTTCAGGCTCTTTTCAGGCATAACAAGCCCCCTTTCTAAGTGGTTCCATTCGGAACCCTCCCATATAGGAGAGAACCCCGTTACAGGCTTTGCCTGTAAGCTGTTTTGCTGGCGGGTGGAACCCGCCTATTCCTGCCTTAACTCCAAAATCTAAGATTTTGGCACTAAGTAGCCCCCACCGTAGGCGGTGAGGGCTGTTGGTCGCTTCGCTCCCTAAAGGGCGAAAGCAAAAGTCTGTTCCCGGCCACATCAATAGTGATCCAGAAAAATAGTGGCATATCTGCAAACACGCTTTCCGTGGGCGGCAATCAAAACCAATACCGCAAGCCCGGCGATTATGCCGCCGCAAATCAAAACTGCTTTCATGTACGGCCTCCTTTCATCGTTCCCATTCGTCCTCCTGTGTGGGCTGCTGTCCGCACCGCCCCTGCAAATAGACGAAATCAGGAACCTTATCATGATTTCTCGCTTCTTTTAAGATACTGGAAATGACTGCGGCGTCTGCAAGACGGAACTGCTCATCCGCTTTTCCGCTGTTATATTCTTCTGCATAAAATACCATGAGGTAATCCAAATCAACAATCTTAGAGTCCATGCCGTTCTGCACCGCTTCCTCAAAGCTCATGCCATAGTAGCGTTCCACCTCGCTTTTATCCCCGCCGCAGCCATGCAGAATCAGCCCTTCCAGCATTTTTCTGATTTCCGCCTGCTTTTCTTCAGAAAGCTGGCAGACAAATACCGGCCTCATCGCTCCACCGCTTTCTCCGGCTGTTTGTCATCGGCCTGCAGCATTGCCCGGAATGTAAGCAAGTCCTGATTGAAGTCCTTGGTCTGCGGGGTCTGGATAAAGCACTTGTAGCCCAAATCTGTAAATGTCCCTGCGGAAACCTCCGCCTGTGCCTGACCGTGGTTGTGGGGCGTGCCGTCCGCCAGCTTGCCGTCAACGTCATTGTCATAGCAGAATACAATTTCCGTAATCTCCGGGTGGAGCTGCAAATAGCGGGAGAGTGCCTTATCTGACAGGCATCCCTCCGATACCCGGTGATCTTCCCGCCAGTCAATGCCGTTCAGCTTGCAGAGTGTGGCGTGGCTCATGGCGTCAATGGGGGCCTCAAACTCATAAACACGGTTGGAACGCCCCTCCATCGTAAATCCGTAGGTCTTATCCGAGTTCTCAACATCCTGCCGGAAATGGCTGTCGGCGCTGGGGGCGCGCAAGGCGCAGTATCGGGGTTTCCCATTCTCGTCATAGCCTACAAAAGCACAGTTATGAAAGCTATATCCGCTTTTCTCCGTTCTGGCTCCATACACCTTGCCCTGTTCTATCATGGAATACACGATTTCCTTATCAATGCCACGGGTGCGGGTCAGATAGGCAATCGTGCGGTCAAAACTCCTGTCTTTTTCCGGCAGAACCAAATCGCCGCGCGGTTTTTTCTCCACGGGTGGGATAGTATGCTCCGTCTGTTCATAAGCACGGCAGTTCAGGATGACTTCTGCCGCACTTTTGAAGTCGCTGGCTCCCATATATTCCTGTACAAAATCCACGATGTTTCCCTTGGAGCCCTCCTTTGAAAAGCAGACATAGCCCCGGCCATGCTTGAACAGGTATAAGCCGCCGCTGTGTTTGACATGGACGGTATTCCTGTCGCCTTTTTCAATCTCAAAGCCGTGCTGGACGGCAAAATCAATCAGGTTGGTATTATAAATCTGCCGCATCTGTTCCTCGGTAAAGGGCATTGCCCTTGCTTGTTGTCTCGTATTCGTCACCTCCGGTCTAAAGCAAAGCGCCCTGCAAAAGAGCAGGGCGGTCAGCGTTCCATATCTTCCTCCCATTCCGGGCGGTCGTTCACATTTCCAACAGCGTTTTTCGGATCGCAGGAGACAAATTCATGCTGCTTAAAATCCTCCAGCACCTCCCGCATGGCTTGAGGGAGTCTGTCCTTGTCCACACGGATGTCATCTGTCAGCGTGGCGGTATAGCCATAGTCATAAGCCCCATAGGTATCCCGGAGAAACTTACCCACTTTGTCCGGCATTTCCGGTTCAAACTGACTGATACAGCCATAGCGGATCAGGAAGTCCGTGGCACAATGCTCGCCGGAGGACTGTAAATCCAGTTCCAGCAGGGCGATACACAGTTCCCCGGTATTCTTGGACTGCACCACGCCGGGGAGCAGCACATAGCCGCCTGCCGTCTCCCGGCCAAAGGTTTCCGTGCCATACACCTCTAACACCCCTTGGTGCAGGGCGTTCAGCACAGACTTGGCATAGGTTTTTTCCTCTGTGCCATAGTCGGCCTGAAGCCGCTCATAATCGACTTTTGGCAGTACATTGGCGTTGATATAATCCACATAGAGGTTCATGGGTTCGTAATCGGTATGGATTTCCTTCTGCGGTGTTTGCGGCCTGTCCTTTTCCTGTTCCTGCGGCTGCAAAATGTGGAAATCATCTGCATTTGGAACCACGGCGAGGGAACGCCCGTTGTCCCATTTCATATGGAGCTGCCCCTGATCGTCAACGTGATCCACCGTTCCCCGCAGGCCGTCCGGCATATCCCGTTCGCCCTCCATGTGGTCAAGTTCAATCCGGGTTCCCACGGGATATTTCTTCTTGATCTGCTCCACCTGATAAGGCTTTAAGAATCCCTGCATAGTTCCTCCTGTTCCGCACGGTCAAGTCCCATGCCCTGTTCCAAAGCTGCGCTTTCCGGCTGTCCCATGGTCAGTTCCGCTTTATGGATAATGCTGTCCAGCAGACCGGCGCTGTCCCGTCCGGCCTCCTGCCCGGTCTGGATGGCAAGGGAACAGATCAGCCTCGTTTCCTCTGGCGTGAACAGCGGAGTACAGTCCTGCTTAAAATACTGCAACAGCTTGGCTTCCTGCGCTTCCATGCCAAATAATCCACTATTGGACAGGTGCTTTTGAAGCATTTCCCGGTCTGTCACAGGTTCCCGTGTGCCGTCCCTATGCAGGGCATAGCAGCAAAGTCCTTTCTGTACCGCCTTTCTTGCGTCTAATGGGCCGATACGCCGCACATCATCGGCAGTATAACCGTAATCGTGGAGCCGGTCATGCTCCAGCCGCTTGATATATTCATCCACCTCCATGGGCTTTGCGGCGTCCCAGACAAGTCCATGGGCGGAGATAACGGCATAGGCAAATTCCTGTTGGTTCTCCACCCAATATTTAACGCGCTCCACCGTGCCGTACCGCTGGCCGATGGACTGCCAGTTTTCGTTATATTCCCGATAAGGAAAGGTACGGACATCATTCGGGCTTTTGAACACCACCTCCGCATACGCCGGGGCAAAGGAATGGGTGCAGAGATAGTCAAGGTGCTTCTGGTAGTCCATTTCCACAATATCGCCAATGAGTTTCTTATCATCGCCTTCCACACGTTTCAGTTCAATCCAGAAGGCTTTTACGTTCTCGTCTCTGCTTCCTCCATAGTACGTCCATGTGTTGGCGGCGCAGGTATTCTGGATGTAAACATCCCGTTCCGGGAAACACCATGTGCCGTTTTTCCGGGTGAGCCAGAAAAAATTGCGGTAGCCGCCGCGATCCCCGGCAGCCTCCCGCAGCGTTTCCATATCGTACTTAAAATCCGTCTGATAGAAGTCCGTGTTATGCTCCATGATTTTTTGCAGGGTGGCTATCACATCCACATCTACAAAAGCGGCGTTGGGTCGCAGGCTGTAACCCTGTGCTTTCAGGTTCTCCCGCAGTTCCGCCATGATTTCCTCCCGTGGGCCACGGACAGAGGTTCCGTTATGGCGGTTCCTGTCCGCAAACTCTGTCCCCATGTCCACCGGGACAAGCCGCAGGCCGTCCTCATGGGGGAGGACAAACTGGAAGGTTCCCTCCGGCTGTTCATCCGCAGGGGAAACTCCCTCAAAAATCTGCCGTAAATCACCGGACACCGTTTCCGGCGCCTGCCTGATTTCATAGATTTTCTCACGGGGCATAGTGAGTTCCCATAACCCGTAATCATTTGCGCCCCGTTTGGAAAGTGCGTTAATCTGGCTGTATTCCATGGCTGTCCTCCTGTTCCGGCTGTTCCCGGTCAAAAATCAGGTCGGGGATATTTTCCTCCACCTTTTCCATGACAGCCTGCAATTTTTTATCATCCTCATAGCTGATTTCATCATCGTTCCTGCCACGGAACACACAGGCATCATGGAGCGCCACCAATTCCTCCTTGGTAAAAAGCTGGTTCTCGTCAATCAGACCGGCGCGGAGGGCAAAATCACGCTTGGCACCCTCGTAATTGGTTTCATAGTAATGTCCCCACATCACGCCGGCGCGGTCATAGGTATATTCCCATGTGGTAAAGCGTATTTCATGATCCTTGGTCATCTTGGCGGCAAGGAGCGCAGCTCCAAACTCGGAAATCAGCCGAAAACCGTCCTCCCGGTCAAGACCGTCCACCTTCAGCGGTTTGGCATCCGCATAAAGGTCATGCGCCTGCTTCATGCTTTTCATAAGGGTATTAAGCTGGTTCCGTTCCTCTATCAGCGATGAGTCCGAAAAATAGAGCATACCGCCCGTCTTATCAAACCGGCATACTTCTTGTCCTGCTTTTTCAGCCCATAACGGCATTTCATCGGTGCCGGGTAATATGTCAAAGCCGAGCGCGGCCGCCCGTCTGGTAAAGGCGGCCGTCAGTTCCGGCGTTATCGTATGATCCATAAGTAATCACTCCTATCTTTCATATTCTTGTTCCTCATCCTGTTCGTAAAGTTTTACTGTGTCTGGCTCAAAGCCTTGATTTTTGATGTTGGTAAACCACTGGCTCATAAATTCTTTCAAATCCTTTACCATTGACGGTGATGCCATTTCTGTCTTATAAAAAATCCCCATATCGTCCTGAAGGAACGAGGTGGGGTGGATAGACTTTGTTTCCGTATCAACCGTAAAGGTAATCTCCGGGTCGCGCATGGCAGCGCCATTTTGATTGTAGTAGTGGGCAATACTGTACTCACCTCCGCCAATGGCTTCCAGTACCAAATCCTCAAAACCGTCAGATTTCAGCTTCATGTAATAAGCACTGCCGTCCAACACGGGAGCGGCAAACACCATCAGTTTCCGGTAAAGCCGCTGTTCCAGCGTGGGAGGGTGTCTCTGCGCCGCAGAATTATTCGTTTGAACGGTGGTTTCTTCCTCACCGCCATCCTCCGCCATCACATCATCGCCGTCCTCCTTAAATTCCAGCGCAAGGTCAAGGGATACTTTCCTCTGTTGCAGTTCCGCCAGCCGTTCTTCGTCTGCAAACGGTTTTTCGCTTTCCGCCTTTGAAGCCGCAAGCTGCCGGTTCAGGCTTTCCAGTTTTTGTTCTTCCTCATCCTTGCGCTCAATTATGCGCTGCGCCAGATTTTCAATACGGGTGATGTTTCCCAGTTCGGATTCCCCCATATCGGTCTGGTAGGTGCATTTCCCGCAAAGCTGGATATTTACACCGCCGCCCCATGTGCGGAGCAGACGAACAGAAAAACCGGCATAACTGCCCATATCAAGGGTATCGCCAGTTTCACGTCCCAGCTTACGAGAGCGCACCATAAAATGCTCCGCCGCCTTGGTGCGTTCCTCATGGAATTTCCCATCAATTATCATCTGAAATTCCGCCGGTTTCTTTTCGGTATAGGCGGCAAGGTCGGCTGTCATGCCCTCAATCTTCCGGGTTGTTTTCGCTATTTCATCCGGGTAATGCTTGGTGATATTGAGCCGCAAATCATTCTGCTGGGTCTGCCATGCCGATTTCAAGACCGTCAGGCGGTTAATCTCGTTATCCACCTCCATCTTTTCTTTCACGCGAGGGTCGGAAGTCGCAAGGGCCTTAAACTCGGCGTACTGCAATACGGTTTCATCCAGATCCTCACAGGTTCTAAGGGCGGAACGGCCGGTCATGATCTGGCTGATATACCGCTGTTTCTGCTCTAAAATCTGCCACAGGTAAGCGTCAAAGGTATTTTCCGTGATGTAGTTGAAGATGGATATTTCCTCATTCTCGTTGCCCTGCCGCAGAATACGGCCATTCCGCTGGGTTAAGTCGGCGGGCCGCCACGGTACATCGAGATGATGGAGGGCAATCAGCTTATTCTGCACATTCATACCGGTTCCCATCTTCTCGGTACTGCCCATCAGGATACGGATTTCCCCATTTTTGACCTTTTCAAATAACTGTTCCCGCTGTACATCTGTCTTGGCGTCATGGATAAAGGCGATTTCCTCTGGTTTTACGCCCTGTGCAAGCAGCGCCGTCTTGGTCGCTTCGTAAAAATTGAATGTGCCGTCATATTTGGGTGTGCCTTGGTCACAGAAGATAAGCTGGGTCAGTTTTTGTTCCGCCGTATCATGGTATATCTGTGCCACGTTCCGGGCGCATACATTGAGTTTGGTGTCAGGGTCATCCGGCAGGGAATCGTCTAATGCCCTTGGGTCAGTGGAGAGCAGGCGGGCCTCGTGGGTCAGCTTTAAGAAATTGTCCTCGCTGCTGTCCACGTTTCCGTTTCGGATATTCTCCGCCCGTTCCGCCAGTTCCATGACGATCCGTTTCTGCTCCGGGGTACAGGCGGTCTTGACTACCTGTACCCCGCCTGTTTTCAGCTTTGGTGTGGGCAAGTCCAGCATATCCGCCGTTTTGATGTCCGCAATCATGGCAAACATACTCATGAGTTCCGGCAGATTATGGAACTGTGCAAAGCGGTTCTTCATCTGGTAGCCATTGCCCTCCGGCTTGATTTCAAGAGAGGACACCACCTTGCCGTAAGTTCCCGCCCATTCATCAAACATCAGAAGATCGCGCCGTTCCAGTTCCTGCGGCTGCAAGGTCTTTTGCAGGACATACAGTTCCGCCATTGAATTGCTTACCGGCGTTCCTGTCAGGTAAATCACTCCCTTGCCGCCGCTGATCTCATTGATGTACTGGCATTTCTGGTGCATATCCATTGCCCGCTGGCTGCTTGCACCGCTGACACCAGCCACGTTCCTCATTTTTGTGTAGGAAAAATTGTTCTTATAAGCGTGGGCTTCGTCCACAATCAGGGCGTCCACACCCAGTTCCTCAAAGTTGATGACATCATCTTTCTTTTCCGCGTTGAATAGGTGGTCATAGCGGAATTGCAGGTTCCTGCGGAATATCTGCATCTGCTTGAGGGACCAGTCCTTATCGCTTTTCGCTTTCTGCTCACTGATCGCGTCAGTCACGGCGTCAAGTTCTGTCTGTATAGCCGCAAGCTGGCGTTCTCTGGACAGCCCGATCAGTTCAAAGCTGGAGTGCGCCATAATGATGGCATCATAATCACCGGCAGCAATCCTCCCGGCAAAGCGGCGGCGGTTCTTCCTTTCAAAGTCCTTTTTCTCCGCCACTAAAATATTGGCGTTGGGGTACAGTTCCATATAAGCGTCCGCCCATTGTCCCACCAGATGGTTGGGGACGGCAAACAGCGGTTTATGCACCTTGCCCAGCCGTTTCAGTTCATAGGCTAAGGCGATGGCGGCGTAAGTCTTTCCGGCGCCTACCTCATGGGCCATCAGCAGATTGCCGTCCCCATAAAGCCCGTGGGCGACTACATCCCGCTGATGGGTTCGCAAGGCTATATCATCCGACATATCCGGGAATGCAAGGTCGGAACCATCATAGACACGGGGACGGAGATTGTTGAATTTATCATTATAGAGTTTTGTCAGCCTTGCGCCGCGCTCCGGGTCGGCAAACAGCCAGCGTTCAAATTCCGACTTGATCTGCGCCTGTTTCTCACGGGCAAGGATGGTTTCTTTTTTGTTCAGGACATATCTGACTTTATCCTCGCCGTTTTCGTCCACATAGTCCACCCTGTCCTTTACCTCCACAAAGCGGAGATTTAAGGACGCTTCCAATATCTCATAGGCGTTCATTCGTCCGGTTCCATAGGTCTGGTTGACGGTCACGGAGTCTTTCTCTACGCCCTTGCTTGAAATAAAGTAGGCGCTGCTGAATTTGGAAAATTCCAGCTCCACGGCGTACCGTCCACTCTGGTTGTAATCGGCTGTTTTGAATGTCTCATACATGAAGTCCTGATACACGTCCAGCGGTATCCATGGCGTTCCCAGAGAAAAACTGATGTCCTGCGGGGTCAGCGGTTCCGGCTGCACGGTCTTTAGCGCCTCCACATTCCGGCTGAACCGTTCCGGTTCTTCCTCCGCCCTTAACATGGCGGTGGTCAGCTTATCCTTGACATAGCCGCTTAAATATTCCCCGGCGGTCTGCCAGCCGGAGAGCGGGTTCCCACTATATTCATCCGGGTCTTGGTAAATGGCGTCCCCCAGTTCTGCTATGATTTCCTCCGGCGTGGCCTTTCTGCCCTCCGGCATCTGATACAGCCACGACATATAGGCAAGATCAACCCTGCCTTTGACATTTAAGGATACCTTCAAGGCTTCCTCTGCGGAAAACACCGCCTTGGGCATCGTTTTCGGCTTGATGGTCGCCTTATGGAACATGGCGGACTTCTCAAACACGCCTTTTTCTGCCTTGCTCTCTTTTTCAATGGAGCGCAGGAGGGGAGCGTTGGAGTCCCGTGAAAAGGCAATCACGTTGCCATAAGAATTGAGATAACCGTAATCCTTTACGAAACGGTCATAAACCGTGTTTAAGCGGCGGATATGCTCTTGCAGATTACTTTCATATTCCGCTGTGGGCAGCTCCCCCGACTGCTGGTTCTGGAAGTCAATCAAGGCTCGGACAGCATGGGTAATCTCCACCATGCCACGGATACGTTCCGCTTTTCTGCCAGTGATGTCCTGTAAGTACATCCGGGAATTTTCCTGAAAATAGATGGTGTCATCCACTACGGTGAAACTAAAATTCCTTACCGCAGGATCGGCGGGCAGGGAAGCCTTTAACACGCCTTTTTCTTCGGCATACTCGGACGTGGCCTCGTGGTACTCTCCCTCCAGATAGGACACCGCCCGTTCCAACCGCTCGTTTAAGTCATCGCCGGGGATGGGATGGCAGGCGGTGGTTTTCTCGTTGCCAAACATACTCTCGTCAAACACCATTTCGCCCAGTACCATTTCCGGGTGTTCGACAAAGTAAGTATTGAGCGGGAGTCCATCCTCGGTTTCCTCTATGGAAATCCATGGGCTGTTATCCTCGTCCGGCACGATTTCCCGTTCCCGCTTTTGCAGAAAGAGAATGTCCGTGGTGGCCTCTGTTCCCGCCACCTGTTTGAACGCATTGTTTGGGAGCCGGATTGCCCCTAAAAGCTCCGCCCGCTGCGCCAGATACCGGCGTACCTTGGAATTCGCCTTGTCCATGGTGTATTTGGAAGTGATGACGGCCACAATGCCACCCGGCCGCACCTGATCCAGCGACTTTGCCAGAAAATAATCATGGATACGGAAGTTGTGCCGGTTATAGCGGGGATCGTCCACCCGGATGGAATTGAACGGGATGTTGCCGATGACCACATCGAAAAAGTGGTCGGGATAGCTGGTCTGCTCAAAACCTTTGACCTGAATCTCTGCTTCCGGGTAGAGCTGCCTTGCGATTGCTCCGGAGACGGTATCCAACTCCACACCGTACAGCTTGGAGTTTTCCATGCGCTCCGGCAGCACGGAATAGAAGTTGCCGGTTCCCATGGCGGGGTCTAAGATGTTGCCTCCCCGAAAGCCAAACCGTTCCAGCGCATGGTAGACATGGCGGATGACACTCTGCTCGGTATAGTAGGCCGTGAGGGTGCTTTCCTGTGCCGACTGAAATTCTTCCTCTGTCAGCAGGCTTTTTATTTCCTCGTATTCGCTTTCCCAGCCCGGTTTCCCCGGCGTCAGGGCGTTTGCAAGGCCGCCCCAGCCCACAAACCGGGCAAGGGTAATCTGTTCCTCTGCGGTCGCTATACGCCCTTGCGACTGCAATTCTTTCAGCAGACGGATAGCAGCAATATTGTTCCTGCACTTGGTTTTTGCGCCGCCATCGTAAAGATGGTGTTCCTCGGAAAAGCGGTAATTCAATCCGCCGTTCCTTGTACGGGTATCAAAATCCCGCATGACCGTATCGGCGTAACCATCATTCGCCTGATTTACTTGCAGGGCGGCTTTCAGTGTGTCTTGGGTTTCCTCTGAATTGTCGCCGCTCTGAACGGCATTGACCACCATTTCCGCAATTTCGCCCTCTGTATAGCTGTTCTTCAGCAGCTTGCAGTCTGCAATCTCTGATACCGGCACACGCTCCCGGATTTTGAACCCGGCGAGGTTCTGAAGCTGGGAAACTTCCCCGATTTCCACCGTATGACCATCATGCAGGAATTTCAGGACTTCATATACCCTGTCACGATAATAGATGCGGTCGCCTTCTTGGAACGGGAGCGGCTCCGGCTCGGTCGTGTTCTGGTCTATCAGGTTGTCATTATCTCCGCCGCCCGTGTCCTCATAGGTATCTGACAGCGGTACAAAATCGAACAGGGTAATTTGACGGTTTTCCGGCTGGGCAGGCGGTGTGATGTCCTCCGTCTGTTCTCCGCCGGTAAAGGTCGGTTCCATCTCCGCCAGATTTTCTTCCGTTTCCTCGTCTTGTACGCCGTTCCTTTCATCCGCTTCATCTGGAATTTCATAGTCATCCAGCATACTGGCCTCGGCGCTGTACGGATACACACCATGGAGGATCAGTCGGTCAATATGGTCTGCCAGTTCTCCATATTCAAAGGAAAATAGCTGTCCCTCTGTCTCAAAATCAAGCCCGGTATCCGTGCCGGTGATATGCAGATGGTCGCCTGTCAGTGTGATGTAGTCGGTGTCCACGTTATGATAAAAGGCTTTCAGCGCGTTTGCCTTGGTGGTCTGCTTATGGCCGCCCTGAAAGAAATCACAAAGTTCCCGCAGCCATTCCCCCGTATCCGGCGTCACATCGTCCGCACACAGAACCACATCCACAAGGTCGGAGATTTCTTCCTCATCAAGCACAGGCATCGTTGAATCCGGTTCAGAGCTTATGGCTGTGTCCACGCTGGCGGCTTCTGTTTCCAATGCCGCCATTTGTTTTTCATAGCGTTCTATGTCCTGCTCTGTCAGCCATTCCGGTTTTTCAGGCACGGCATCGTACAACTCCCGCATTTTAGAAATCTGCGATTGCACACTCCCTGCCCATAAATGCGTTTCATTTCTTTGCCCCGCTCCTAAAAAATAATCACAGTCGGAACGCAGGCGGCTTAAAAGCTGATACTGAAAGGAAAAATCCGATTCTGTCGGCTGCACAGAGCCAGTTTGTTCCGGTGCGGTCTGCTCTGTTGTTTCAGCCGTGACTGCATCCTCTTTTCCCTCCGCAGGAAGGGAAGTGGGAATATCGGCCGGTGTCCCATTCCTTGGAGCGGCCTCCTGTGCCTCTTTGGGAGGGACAACGAAAAAGCCGCCCACAGACGGCTTTTTACCATCTGTGGGCGGCTCTTTGCGCTCGGTATTCTGTTTTGCTACCTGACTTTCATCACCAGTTCGTTCATGACGATTTCCTCCGCCTGTTTCGTCAGGCTGTTCATGTGTCCGGCTCTCTCCATTGTATCCTCCGTATCCGGCATCGGCTGTCCGCCCAGAAGTTCCTGTATCAGTTCTTCCTTGCGCCGATCCGCTTCCTCGTCCACTTTCAGGATTGTCTCGTTGATTTTGCCCTGTGCCACCAGTTCCGACAGACGGTGCGGGTGGTTCTCCATCATATACTCCTTCCAGAGCTTCCCGTATCTGCCCACCGGCATTTTGTCCGTCTCCGGGTTCTCGGAGATTTGCAGTTCGGGATACAGCATCCCGTCCGCTCCCTCTCTGTAACTGAAATTCATCAAAGGTTCTGTTCTCATAAATTTGGCTCCTTTCGTTTTTAATCGCTTCAATTTCCTGCTGAATTTCCTTGAGTATGGGCCTTGCAAGGGAAACCGTACAGCTCCCCAGCGCCATGAACATTCCCAGTGTATGATACCGGCTGATGTTTTCAAAGCTGTTTTCCTCAAACAGTTCGGTGGATACGCCGCATTTGGAAAAGACCGTGTAGGCAACGCTTTCTATGATAAGCTGGGTAAATTCCGCCTTAACCGCTTCCTCCGGCATACCATAGAGGGGGCTACTTTCCTCCCGCACCTTGAAGTTCTCCATATACTTGGGGAGTATCTGCGCCACCCGCTTGCTTACCAATTTATATAGGCAGGCTTCCATGCTGGAGGTTGGCACAGCATATTTATCATGGAACCGCAGCATTAAGCTGGGGCGGTATTGTTCTTCCAGTTCCCAATGATACCGCATGAAGTTCCTGAAACTTTCCTCTGTGCCGTTGGTATCCATGAAGTCAAAGAGGTTTTTCAAACTGGCTCCGGGGTTTTGCATATCAATAACGGCAATACTCTTGGCACCTTTGTTGATACTCCGCCCAATTCGTTCATCGTGCCAGTCATCCCATGTGCCGAGCTGCGTGGCATTCGGCTTCTGTGCGTAAATCAACACTGCATTATCAAATGACCTTTTGTAGAAACGTGCCACGCAGGACAGCAAGCCTTTCCATTCAGCCGGAGATTTTGTGTACTCCTGCACCGATTTCTGGTATAAGTCGGCAAGAAAGGTTGCTTTGCTCAAGCTGTCACCTCCATTTCCCGTTCTTGATTTTTAAAGTAAAAGGCGAGCGCCTTGTCAATGGTTTCTTCAATTTCCTTGGCGGTCTGCTGTGCGGTAAAATACTTGGTAATCACCGCAGACTTGACCTTGACCGGCTGGGGTTTACTGCTCTTTGGCTTCCTCGTTTTTTCGCCGGAGAGAATCTGCACGATAGCGGTATCGGTCAGTTTGTTGGTTTCGTAGTAATTGCGGAGTAATTCCGCCTTTTTCATATCCACCTTATAGCTGTCAGACTCCATCAGGTCGGCAATCTGCTGTTGCTTTGCCGTGTCCTCCACAAAGGAGAGATCGTAAGCGGCGAGAAACGCAATTTCGCCAGTGTCCACCCGTTCCATTAAACCAGTAACCAGCCTTGCAAGGCGAATATACTTCGCTACCTTGTCTCTGGAAAGTCCATATTCCTGACTGATTTTATCCCTGCTTTTTAACCTGTGCTGAACTTCAGCAGAAGTCTCATTTTCCTCGCAGCCATGCGGGTTTAAGAGGGTTTCAATCTCTGCCAAAAGGTCATTTCTCTTACCCTGTGATTTGAGTGCTTCATAATGCTCTGCAAGACAATAGGCTCGTTCTGAATGGCTCATATCAGCAAAGGAACGCTGACGCAGATTGGTTTCTGTGACAATCAGCACGGCCTCGTCATGGGTCAGGTTCTCCCGGATAATGACAGGGCCTCGTGTCAGTCCCGCAAGCTGGGCTGCGTTTCGGCGGTTGTGGCCGCTGAGGATAATATACCTGCCGTCCTCGGTGTGCCAGAGGATAAGCGGGAGAAGAATGCCAAACTGCTGGATACTCTCCACCATGTCGGTAAGCTGCTGTCCCTCATACAGTTTGAATTTGTGATTTGGAAAGGACTCCATCTGGTCAAAGTCCATTTCCGTCATGCCGCCATTTTGAGAAACTGTGGCAGAATTGTCCGCCGAAACCGAAGCAGGGGACTCCGGCTCAAAATTCAGCATTTCATCAAAATCTGATAAATCAATTCTGGGTTTACCCAACTGCACACACCTCCGTTTCCTCTGTCCTCTCGATTGCTAAAAATTCGTCTGCGAACCGCTCATAAGCAATCGCCGCTGGGTTATCCGGCAGGAACTCGCAGATTGTCTTGTGGTACAGCACGGCCTCCGCCACTTTGATAGAGCGGGGAATGTGCGTCTTGAAAATCGGGACTTTGCCTGCAAACCCTTGTTCCAGCAGCTTATGAACCTGTGCTGACAGAATGGTGTTGGGAGAATCCATGGTAATCAGGATGCCGTCAATACGCAGACGGTGGTTGCTGTTCTTGCGGATGGTCTGATAATGCTTCAAAAGCTCTGTCAATCCCTGCGTGGATAGAAGTTCCGCCTGTGTCGGCACAATGATACTGTCCGCGCACATCATCACGTTAATCATCGGCGTACCCATTTGGGGCATACAGTCGATAATGATATATTGGTAGCTGTCCTTGATGGTATCAACGTACCGGGAAAGCATACGTTCCCGGAAATCCACGTTGCAGAGATTACGTTCCAGTGTGAAAAGCTGGCTGTTGGACGGAATGACATCCACCCCACACTCGGTTTTCAGTATGTAGCTGTCCGGTTCCGGCAGTGGCTCGTCCTCAATGATTTTGCGGAGCAGGGTATTGATCGTAACTTCCAACTTATTGGTGTTCTTTACGCCATAGATAATGCTGGCGTGTCCCTGACCGTCAAAGTCAATCAGGGCGGTCTTGTGACCTCGTTTTGCTAAAAGGTAAGCAAGAGTAGTCGCCGTGGCTGACTTCCCCACGCCTCCTTTTTCATTCATGACTGCGATAACTTTTGCCATCGGCGTCTCCTTTCATGGGTAAAGTATTTTTGGGTATTGGGTAAATAGGGTATGGGTATAAAAATAGGACTTAATCGGTAAAACCCTTGAAGCTAAAAGGTTTTCTGATTAAGTCCTATTATATCTCTATCATCCACATATTCGCGGACAATGGTAAGGTGGTGTTCCCTGGCGTAGCGGAGAAGCATTTTTCTTTGATTGACAATGCTTAAACTTTCCCCGGAACCTTCATCATCCTTTGAAAGCCGCAGATAGATAGCCCCGGGCAGAAGTGAACCTTCAGAAAAAGATGGATACATATACAACCTCTTTATAATGTGGTCAGGATATTTTATGCGGGAATCTTAAATTTCAATTACAGAGAAATGAAATTAGATAAAAACAGTTGTCTATGGAGGGTAAAAATAGTATGATAAGCCTGTAGAATCAGGCTCTGATACAGCTTAAACGCGGCAGGGCCGTGCACGTGAAAATGGATAAAGGCACAGAAAGATACATGCAAAGAGAAAGAGGAACTGATCAATATGGCAATACTGATGACAGGATTGTGCGAAAAAGGCGTTGAACTGATATGGAAACAGTGCAATGAGGAATTATTCTCCCAGGGCATTGAGTACCTCGAGGAAGCGGCCAGGGCTGGAGACCCGGAGGGCTGGTTTTTCCTGGGAAACTGCTACGGCTGGGGAGAGGGCGCCGTTGGATTCAACGAGAAAAAGGCATACGAATGTTATAAGAGAGGCATTGAGGCCGGGAGTTTCCGCTGCGTACTCGGAGCGGTCAGGGCGGGCCACTATGATGAAGAAATGAAGAAATCTTCCCTCCATACACTGGAGGAAAGTTATAAAGAGGTGCTTGAGTCTGCAGAGCAGGGAGACCCGTTTTCCGCGCTGCAGATCGCTACGGCCTATGAGGGGGAGACTATTTTTGACCTGCTTCCGGATGAGGAGCAGAAGAGGGATACCTGTTTTAAGTGGTATCAGCAGGCGGCGGAAAGCGGTATCGTCTCAGCTATGGTCAAGGTCGGAAAATGCTATTTAAACGGTGAATACACACGGAAGGATGCGGAGAAGGCTCTGGAATGGGCGGACCGATGCGCCGCGCTGGGCAGTGCCTGGGGCCTGTACCGGATGGGGATTTACCATTTGGATCATGATAACGCTGAGGCAGCGTATCAGTATTTCAGGGCGGCGGCCAGTCAGGGAGCGTTAAAGGCATATCTCCATCTGGGGCGGATGTATTTGAACGGCCGGGGAACGGAACGCGACATAGGAAAAGCGGTGGAGGCTTTTGAGCAGGCGGCAAACAGCCAGGAGCCGGAGAGCTATACGGAACTGGGGAATATCTTTTACCGTGACGAGGTGGTGGAACGCGATAATGGAAAGGCGTTTTACTGGTACAGCCGCGCCTATGCGGCAGGAGAGAAAGAGACGGCCCTGCCCCTTGCCCACCTCTATCTGAGAACGTCGGATATCCAGGATCTCCAGACGGCCGAGAAGCTGTTTAAGGAGGCGGCCGAGACGGAGAAGGACGGTTTTGCAAGCCTTGCCCTGGGGAATATGAGCAGGGACGGAATCTGCCAAACTCCCGATATGGAAGAGGCGGTTACCTGGTATGAGAAGGGCGCGCAGCTCGGAAATGCCGAGTGCATGGAGATACTGGGCGGTCTTTATTTTCAGGGCGGGGACGGTCTGGATGCGGACTATGAGAAGGCCTTCTACTGGCTGAACCGATGCCGTCAGATGGGAACCCTGCAGTCCTATTCCAAACTGGCGTTTCTGTACATGAAAGGCCAGGGATGCGAGACCGACGAGGAGAGGGCCAGGGAGCTTTTTGAGAAGGCGGCCGAAATAGAGTGCGACGGCTATGCCTTTTATGAACTCGGCTACCTCTACGAGAGAAAAAATGAATCGCCGGAGGACTTGGAAAAAGCGGCAGATTATTATCAGCGTGCGATAGAAATGGGAAATGAGAGCGCCGGACGGAGATTTTCTCATTTTAAGAAGAGTCTGTTTGGAAAATGGAAAGTGATATATTAGGTGAGAGATTGTATGGAAAGCGCTGGATTCATTGGAGGGCATTGACTAAGCACATGGTAAGGCATTGCTTACCGCAGGCTTTACATTTTTTAAAGGCACAATCCATGTTGAATGCGGCCCTGGGCAGATAGCCCAAGTCTTCGAGCAGGGTAAAGAGCGGGAAGAAAATAGCCATCGGGGGGAGCATGACGGATACAACCCATGCAACAACCCTGAAAACACCGTAAATCATGGAACTGATAATCCATTCCGGGGCGCCTGCGCTTGTAAGCGCTGCGGCCAGCCAGGTTTCCAGGCGGAAGAACTGATCCCACAGGAAGGAAGACGGGTAATTGGCGCCGGTGATTGTGAGCCAGAATATGGCGAGCAGCAGGGCGATCATAATGAGAGAACCGGTAAATCGGCCGGTAATCAGGCGGTCGATCCGTTCCTGGCGCTTCAGGTATGCCGGATTTTTATAGGTTACGGCCTGAGCGGCCAGGGAGGCGGGGGAGAAGTCGGGAATCAGCTCCCGCAGGGAGCGCTTGGAGGTTCCGTTCCCGCCGGTACTATGATAGTCGGGGCAGCTGCTTCCACTGATGCTGTCATTTTCTGAATTGGTGTTCTCACATGTTTTGTCATTTCCTGAATTGGTGTTTTCACTGAGGTTAACATTTCCTGAATCGTTGTTCCCGTCGGTGTTGTCATCGTGCGAATCGTTGTTTCCGTCGGTGTTGTCATCGTGCGAATCATTGTTTCCGTCGGTATTATCATCGTGCGAATCATTGTTCCCGTCGGTGTTATTATCGTGCGAATCGTTGTTCCCGTCGGTGTTATCATCTTCCGAATCAGCGCTTTTGCCATTCCCGCCGGTCTCACCGGAGTAGGAGTACACGCCGGATGAACATAGGCCGCAGCAGGGACAGGAATCGCAGGGGAAGGAGAATGCGGACAGACTTTCCGGTTCATCACCGCAGCTCTGTTGGCAGCAGCGGCACATCTGAAAGGCGGAAGAGCTATGGTAGTCCATTTCGCCGCTCTCCGGTTGAGCCTGGCTCTCAGGTTTCAGCCTTCCGTTATCTTTACAGATTCCGTATATTTCTTCTTTCAATCGGTCTAACCCATGGCGGTCTCTGGCGGTGCAGGGAATCACGGGTATGTTCAGTTTTTCCGACAGCAGTTCAAAATTCAGCTCGATACCCTTTTTAGCGGCCTCATCACAGAGGTTTACACACAGGATGACACGGGTCAGCAGGGAATCTTCCAGGTCACGGATTTGCTTTAAAAGACGCAGGCCGCGCTCGGTACAGGTTGCGTCGCAGACAACCAGCAGCAGATCGGGACCGCCGGAGACGATATATTCTCTGGCGATTTCTTCTTCCTCTGAATGGGTTCGCAGGGAGTAGGTTCCGGGCAGGTCGACAACCAGGCTGGACATATCTTTATAGTGGAACTGTCCGCTGCAGCAGGCAACTGTCTTTCCGGACCAGTTTCCTGTGTGCTGATGCATTTTTGTCAGGGCGTTGAAAATAGTACTTTTTCCCACATTGGGGGTTCCGGCCAGGGCTATTGTAAAAGGGCTGTTATGATTCATAGATGGGGTTCCTCCGTTTCTGTTTCGTTTTCTTTGATAAAAATCAGATCGGCGTCTTCGCGCCGAAGGGCAATAACAGCACCTTTGATAAGAAATGCAGATAGCTCGCCGTCGCACTTTCGTAAGATACAGGTAACTGAGGTACCAGGCTCAAAACCGAGATCGAGAAGTCTTCCGGTAATGGATTTATTATCTGACAGCCAGCAAATTACAGCGGTTTGCCCAATGGACATTTTACTTAAGGGATATAACATGGTCTCACATCACAGAATGATAGCTTTATTATTAGATATGTTAACAGTCGGGCTGAAGTGCCTGGCACAGAAAAAATAATTGCTGTTTTCAGGTAAACTTTATATGGAAATTAACCTGATGTTTAACAAGGCAAAGAAACAGCCGGCAGAGTCGTTTGACGACGCCCGCCTAACGGGGATAGTACGGGAAAATGCACGATCTTTCTTTGCGCGGTATAATGACTTGAATGGAAAAAAGAAAGAATCCCATAAGCGGGATTCTTCTGCGCCGGATTAGAGAATCACATCCACCGGCATATCAATTTTCATTTCCTGTTTTGTTATAATACAGTCGCGGGCAAGAATATGGACACCGGATTCTGATGCCAGTTTAAGCGCATCCGCGAATTCCGGATGAGTGGTCCTGTTGGGTGAAAAAGAAAGAATTCCCTTCATCTGAATGACGAATAGGACATAGGCATGATACCCCTCCATGGCGGCATCCCTGAGTTCCATAATATGTTTAACTCCGCGCTCGGTCGGTGCGTCGGGAAACATGGCGGCGCCGTCGTGTTCCAGCGTAACTCCCTTTACTTCCATAAACGACGGACATCCCTCTTCTTTGAATGCCAGATCAAACCGGGATTCATGATACGTAACCTCTCTTTTTACTTCCGTTATATCTGAGGAGAGCCCTCCTTTATTCAGCCATTCCGCGGCCGCCTGGTTCGGCGCCTGTGAATCCATATTGATAAGCAGGCGTTCGTGGTTGTACCCCGCATTCTCCTTATAAACGCCGATGACAGAGTAAGCGGTTTTCCTCCCCAGAGCCGCAGCAACCGGATGAAACTCCACAAGAAGCTCCGCCCCGGGTACTAAAAATTCCCGGAGCCTTCCCGTATTCTTAACATGGCAGACCTCTTCCCTGCCATTAATCATCACATGGGCGATAAACCTGTTGGGCCTCTTTAAAAATGTTCCGGTTACGATATGTTCATATTGCATAATAGATACACCATTGCCTTTCCTGCAGTAAACTTCTATAAGAAGTATTCCTATTATACTGCATACAGGCGTTGTATTGCAATTACGGAATGATTCCATGATTTAGGGCGTCGTCAGTTACCGTTCACGGGAAGTAGTCCGCCAGGTGTTTTTTGTGAGTGGAGCGTAGCGAAGGTCACAGAAAATCCGAGGGTTGCGGCGCGAAACGGCGTTTTTTTGCCGTTTCTGTGCATCGTGAAGCGTGTTATTGTTCGCAGCACAGCTGCTTTTAGCTGGGGTGTGAACAGTAACAGTCCTCATTTTCCCCTGTTTCCCACCCCACGATTCTTCTTGCACTAACAACCAAAGTATGGTAAAATTCTTAACCAGGATACCCTCGGAATATAGGGAGATACAAGGCTTTTTCCCGATTCCGGAGGACATAAAGACAGGACAATAAAGAGGCTGAATCATTAAATAAAGAGAGGATGAAAATCATGGCAATCTACTATAGCAGTACCCGCGGCGGTGAAAAAAATGTTACGGCATCACAGGCGATCCTGAAGGGACTTGCAGAGGACGGCGGTCTTTTTATGCCGGATGAGGTTCCTGCATTTGACCGTTCATTTGCAGAACTGGCAAAGATGACCTACCAGGAAGTCGCTTATGAGGTGATGAAATTATTTCTTTCGGATTTTACGGAAGAGGAACTGAAGGACTGTATTAACCGAGCCTATGACAGCAAATTTGACACAGAAGAGATTGCCCCTCTCGTAAAGGCAGACGGAGCATATTACCTTGAATTGTTCCACGGGAACACAATTGCGTTCAAGGATATGGCGCTCTCGATTCTTCCCCGCCTGATGACGGTATCAGCCAGAAAGAATAAAATTGACAACACAATTGTAATCCTGACCGCAACCTCCGGAGATACCGGTAAGGCGGCCATGGCCGGTTTTGCGGACGTGGAAGGGACGAAGATTATCGTATTTTATCCGAAGGATGGCGTAAGCCGCGTGCAGGAACTGCAGATGCTTACACAGAAAGGCGATAATACAAGCGTTGTGGGAATCGACGGAAACTTCGATGACGCCCAGAACGGCGTTAAAAAGATATTTAATGATAAAGAGTTTGGAAAGGAACTGGCAGCTAAGGGATACCAGCTCTCCTCCGCAAACTCGATCAATATCGGACGTCTTGTACCGCAGATTGTTTACTATGTTTATGCCTATGTAAAACTGCTTGACAACGGCGAGATTTCCGAAGGCGAGAAGATCAATATTACCGTACCGACCGGTAATTTCGGAAACATTCTGGCCGCTTACTTTGCGAAACAGATGGGCCTTCCGGTTGGCAGACTGATCTGCGCGTCCAATGACAATAAAGTTTTATATGATTTCTTCCAGACCGGTATCTATGACAGAAAGAGGGATTTTATTCTGACCTCATCACCGTCCATGGATATCCTTATTTCCAGCAACCTGGAGAGACTGATTTATCTTTCCACCGGCTGTGATGCCGCAAAGACAAAGGGACTGATGGAAGAACTCGTAAGAGACGGAAAATACACGGTTACTCCTGATATGAGAGAGAGAATGAGCGATTTCTTCGGAGGATTTGCAACACAGGAAGAGAATGCCGCCGAGATTAAACGTCTTTATGATGAGACCGGTTATATGATTGACACGCATACGGGCGTCGCTTCCTGCGTATATAGAAAGTATGTAAAAGAAACAAATGATACGGCCAAAACCGTAATCGCCTCCACAGCCAGTCCATATAAGTTTTCCAGAAGCGTTATGGAAGCAATCTTCGGAAGCGAAGAGGGTAAGGATGAGTTTGAGCTGATTGACGAGATGGAGAAAGCCTCCGGAGTTGTGGTTCCGGCTGCCATTGAGGAGATTAGAAATGCCGAAATCCGCCATAATATACAGTGCACATCTGAGACCATGAAGAGCACGGTGGCTGACATTCTGAAATAGACGGATGGAAGAAATGTGACAGATTAACGTTCGGTTGTATCGTTACGAAAAAAATGTGCTAATTTTTTAACAGTCTTCCCAAAACCATAAATATGGTATATAATAAAAGAATGTAAGTGAGAAAAGCGACAAGGAGGTTCGTAATATGTTAGTAAACGCAAAGGACATGCTTCAGAAGGCAAAAGAAGGCCAGTACGCAGTTGGGCAGTTTAATATCAACAACCTGGAATGGACAAAGGCAGTATTACAGACCGCACAGGAACAGAATTCACCGGTTATCCTGGGCGTATCTGAGGGAGCCGGCAAATATATGGCCGGATTCAAGACTGTTGCTGATATGGTAAAGGCAATGATCGATGAACTTAAGATTACAGTTCCGGTAGCAATCCACTTAGACCATGGTACTTATGACGGCTGCATGAAATGTATTGAGGCAGGTTTCTCCTCCATCATGTTTGACGGCTCTCATTATCCAATCGACGAGAACGTTGAGAAGACGAAAGAACTCGTTCGTATCTGTGCTGAGAAAGGTTTATCACTTGAGGCAGAGGTTGGTTCCATCGGCGGTGAAGAAGACGGCGTTGTAGGAATGGGCGAGTGCGCAGATCCCGATGAATGTAAAGCAATTGCAGATCTCGGCGTAGATATGCTGGCAGCGGGAATCGGCAATATCCACGGCAAATATCCGGCAAACTGGCCGGGACTCAGCTTTGAGACACTGGAAGCCGTAAAGAATAAAACGGGTGAAATGCCGTTAGTTCTCCATGGCGGTACCGGTATCCCGGAAGATATGATCAAGAGAGCAATTTCCCTTGGCGTAGCCAAGATTAATGTTAACACAGAGTGCCAGCTTGCTTTTGCAGATGCAACACGTAAATACATCGAAGCAGGCAAGGATCTGGAAGGCAAGGGCTTTGACCCGCGTAAACTTCTTGCTCCTGGTACAGCAGCAATCAAGGAAACAGTTAAGACTAAGATGGAACTGTTCGGTTCTGTCGGCAAAGCCTGATTGTAATTTAAAACGGAGTTTAACCGATGACGGTGGCAAGTGAGTTTTGAGACTTGTTTGTCATTGTTTAGAGCCGGCCTGCAGGTAATAAAGTTTCGGCATTTCGAAAGAATATTACTTACAGGCCGGCTCTGTTTTTAGATATTGATGAGAAATCCGCAGGATAAGATTCCCGGAGGCCGCGCCCCGAGGGAAGTTCCGCGGATTATACTTTTTCGTCATAGTAAGGGAGAAAACAATGAGTGACTTAATTAATGTGTCTGAAATTTTCGGAAAAAACGTTTTCAATGATACTGCAATGAAAGAGCGCCTTCCGAAAAGCGTTTATAAAAAACTGAAGCAGACCATAGAGGACGGAACGGAACTGGATCCGTCCATTGCGGATGTAGTGGCCCATGCAATGAAGGACTGGGCGATCGAGAGAGGAGCGACCCATTATTCCCACTGGTTCCAGCCGCTGACAGGAGTGACGGCCGAGAAACACGATGCCTTTATCTCGGTTCCGGATGCGGCAGGCCGCGTGATTATGGAATTTTCCGGTAAGGAGCTGATTAAGGGAGAACCGGATGCGTCTTCTTTCCCATCGGGGGGACTCCGTTCCACCTTTGAGGCCAGAGGATATACAACCTGGGATTGTACTTCCCCTGCCTTTTTGCGGGAGGACACCTGGGGCGTGACCCTCTACATACCAACGGCTTTCTGTTCTTACAGGGGCGAGGCTCTTGACAAGAAGACGCCGCTTCTGCGTTCCATGCAGGCGATCAACGAACAGTCCCTGCGGATTATCCGTCTGTTCGGAAATACCACTTCAAAACGCGTTATTCCGTATGTCGGACCGGAGCAGGAGTATTTTCTGATTGATAAAGAGAAATATTTACAGAGAAAAGATCTAATTTACGCAAACAGGACTCTGTTTGGCGCTATGCCGCCGAAAGGGCAGGAGATGGATGACCATTATTTTGGAAGCATCCGTCCGCGTGTAGGCGCTTTTATGAAAGAAGTGAATGAGGAAATGTGGCGTCTCGGCGTCTGTGCCAAGACACAGCACAATGAGGCCGCTCCGGCCCAGCATGAACTGGCTCCTGTTTATACACAGGTGAATGTTGCGGTCGACCATAACCAGATGATGATGGAGGCCTTAAAGAGGATTGCCGGCCATCATGGTCTTACCTGCCTCCTTCATGAAAAGCCGTTTGCGGGTATCAACGGTTCCGGTAAACATAACAACTGGTCCCTGACCACCGACGACGGAATTAACATGATGAATCCCGGCGAAACACCGCATGAGAATATCCAGTTCCTTCTGGTTCTGGCCTGCATCATGAAAGCAGTGGACGTCCATGCCGATCTGTTGAGAGAATCAACGGCGGTGCCGGGCAATGATCAGCGTCTGGGTGCAGCCGAAGCTCCGCCTGCGATCATTTCCATTTTCCTTGGTGAGCAGCTGGAAGATGTAATTGACCAGCTCTGCAGTACCGGTTCTGCGGCGCATTCCAAGCAGGGCGGTGTGCTGAAAACAGGCGTTGCAACCCTTCCCGATTTTGCTAAGGATGCCACGGACCGCAACAGGACGTCTCCGTTTGCCTTTACGGGCAATAAGTTTGAGTTCCGTATGGTAGGTTCCTCAGATTCCGTATCTTCCCCGAATGTTGTTTTAAATACAATAGTAGCGGAGGCCTTTAAGGAGGCTGCGGACCAGCTGGAAAAAGCGGAAGATTTTGATATGGCAGTCCATGATATGATTAAAGGCCTGTTTGCGGAGCACAGAAGGATTATTTTCAGCGGAAACGGCTACTCCGAGGAGTGGGTTAAAGAAGCGGAGAGCAGGGGACTTCCGAACCTGAGAGCGGGGATTGATTCCGTTTCGGCTTTGATTACCGATAAGGCGGTCGAATTGTTTGAACACTTCAGTGTTTATACGAAGGCGGAACTGGAATCAAGAGCTGAAATAGAGTATGAATCCTATGCAAAGACAATCAATATAGAGGCAAAAACCATGATCGACATGGCCGGAAAGCAGATTATTCCTGCCGTGGTAGAATATACGACGCAGCTTGCAAAATCACTTTCCGCCGTCAGGGATGCCTGCCCGGAAGCAGATGTCAGCGTTCAGAAGGAACTGATTTTAGAAACATCGGCTCTTCTGTCTGAGATGAAGGTGGCGCTTTCTGCCCTTGAAAATGAGGCGAAGGCGGCAACGGCGATTTCTAACAGTAAAGAGAGGGCCTATTACTGCCTGGAGAACGTGACTGTGGCAATGAAGGAACTCAGAATACCGGCGGATAAGCTGGAGATGATTGTGGATAAAGAACTCTGGCCTTTCCCGAGTTATGGGGATTTGATATTTGAGGTGTAGGCTGTATAAAAAGCTGGAGTGGATAAACGAGATAACGAGTTAGCCTGTTATTCGGTTATGTGATATGTGATGTGTGATGTGTGATATATGGTATTTGGTATATGTGACATATAAGGATATATTGGATATCAGGGGGAATGTTTATAGGTATAGTATTCTAAAAACAGGGACTGTTTCCGGTGATGAATCACTGAAACAGTCCTGTTTTTTATTGAGTGGCAATGAAAAGTTCGCGAAGCGTGCTTTTCGTTGTTATCTGATATGTTTATATTAGTGTTGTACTGCGTTACCGTATATTGCTTCGCTGTTATGTTGCTTTGCCGTATATTGCTTCGCCTGTTATGTTACTTTGCCGTACATTGCTTTACTGTGTACTGCCTTGCTGTTGTATTGTGTTACTGTGTACTGCTTTGCTGTTGTATTGTGTTACTGTTAGACCGCTTTGCAGATTGAAGCCGAACGTTATCGTCCTGGGCCAGTGGTCAGGCCGGGCCGGAGTCCTCCGCTGCTGCCGGATCCTGAAGAACCGGAGGAGCCTGAACTGCCGGGAGGCGTCGAGCTGTTACTTCCCGAAGAAGATCCCCCTGGCGCGGAAGAGCTTCCGGAGCTGGAAGAGCCGCCCGGTGCAGAGGAACTTCCTGAATTGGAAGAACCGCCCGGTGCAGAGGAACTTCCTGAGCTGGAAGAACCACCCGGTGCGGAGGAACTTCCTGTACTAGAAGAACCACCCGGTGAGGAAGAACTGCCGGGTGCAGCTACATTGCTGCCATTGCCGGAAGAAGAACCTGCATTCGTCACATTGCCCGTCGGTCCACCGGATGAGCTGCCCGAGGAACCGGATGGTGAACCGCTGTTTCCTGAACTGCCCGATGGAGAACTGCTATTCCCGGCAGTTCCTCCCGGAGACTGGGGAGAATTGTTCGTCTGGTTGGAATTCTGGGAGCCTGAAGAATTTTTCAGGTCATCCAGGTTAAACGAACTGTCTGCGAGTCCACTCATATTGTTTGTTTCATTCTGACACACACCATTTTGATCAAAGGTGTAGTTTACGTTATCAATCACACGGGAAACATTCTCTGTCATTTTACCAGTTTCCGGATCAAGATAATAATATTTGCCGGAGAGATTAATCCATCCCGTCTGCATATGGCCGTTCTGATTAAAATAGAACCAGGAACCGTCTATTTTTCTCCATCCTCTTGTCATTCGTCCGGAGTTGGTGCTCATGTAATATTTGCTGCCGTTGCTGTCGCTCAGCCAGCCGCTCAGCATCTTTCCTTCATGCAGATAGTAGTATTCACCGTCAATCTGCTGCCAGCCCGACAACATCCGTCCGCTGCTGTCCAGATAGTACCAGGCGTTGTCCACTTTCTGCCATCCGGTGCGCAGTTTGCCGTCGGTTCCGAAATAATACCAGTTATTGTCAATCTGCTGCCAGCCGGTATACATCTTACCGTCATTTGCAAGAAGATAACGGGCCCCTTCAATATCGGTCCATCCCCGGAGCAGTTCACCGGTAGGATTAAAATAGTACCATGCATTGTCAATCTGATACCATCCCTTGGCCATGGAGCCGTCACTCTTGAGGTAATAGTAGGTGTCATTTCCTACTTTCAGCCATTCGGTTACCATTGTTCCGTCATTATTCAGGTAGAACCATTTATTATTGTCCTGTATCCATCCTGTGGCCATCGCTCCATCCGATTTAAAATAATACCATTTGGAGGTGGAGGAATCTTTGCGCCATCCGGTTATCATCTTACCCGTATTGTCGTTCAGGTAGAAATATTTGTCGTCAATATGGAGCCAGCCCTTATGCTGCGTTCCATCTTCCTTCATGTAGTACCAGCCGTTGCCGTCATTGATCCATCCCGTCTGTTTCTTATAGTCGGAATAATAATACCAGTTGTTGTTAATCTGTCGCCACTGCTTGGCAGGGATTGCGGTGGAAAAATCTTTGTACGCAAAGTTAATGTCCACATCGCCGGAAATACCGGCTATCGTTCCCTGGTTTGTGGCCTGCCACATGGAGGCCTTATTATATGTATGTTTTGTTTCATAGCGGGCAACCCATACGTCGTATGTGACTTTGCTCATATCAATCTTATTGGTAAGCCAGTAGTCATTGGCATAGAGCATCGGATAATAGCCGGCATCTTTTACCTTTTTACAGAAAGCATTGATAATGTCACTGAGCTGGGACGGCGTAAGCGTACTCATAACCGAAGCTTCCACATCAAATACGACAGGATAGGAAATAGGGTAATCCTTGATCAGATCAAGAACAAAATCAGCCTCTTGAACCGCCATATCGGTAGTGGTGGCATAAGAATAAATATACGCTCCAACTTTAAGGCCCGCTGCCGCTGCTGCATCTGCATTAGTCTTAAAAAAAGGATCCACTGCATTGTCATACCGTGTTCCGAGCATAACAAACTGGATGTCGTCATTTGCAACGGCAGTCCAGTCAATGGCCTGTTTCCAGTGAGAAACGTCGATACCTCTGGCTACGACTCCGGCAATGGTAGTGCCGTCGCTGCCGACATATACACCGTTATTTTTAGTCCAGGAAACGGCGGCCAGACTTTCTGATGCCGGAGCCAGACTCATCAGCCCGATCAGACAGGCAAGCCCCAGCGCCCGGATACGTTTCTTGTGTATCATAATACTCCTCCTCCTGTGTAAAACATACGGTAATCTGCGGGAAAGGCTCCCGGCAGATACTGTATCTGCTGCATTTATTATACCTCTGCCGGATTCGGAAAAACCAATCTGGTGTTCCTGTATGATTTAACCCGGTTTTGGTAACTTTGGTAAAACGGAATTTAGCGCCCGAATTTCTGCGATGGACGCAGAAACCGGCAGTTCTTCCTGCGGTGACTAGAATTTAGGGCGTTATGCCATGAATTCTACAGAGTGGCGACTTTATCGACACTCTGAGGTATAATGTTCACTTTGTGGACATTATACCATATTTACCTAGTGAAGTTATAAATAATTTATTACAATTGGGGAAAAATGGCGTTTTAGGGTTACTGTTCACTCGGGATGTATTCCGCGAGGTGTTTTCACGTGCTTTTCGTGAAAATCCCGAGTTCTGCGGCGCGATGCAACGAAAAGTGCGCGATGCGGACTTTTCATTACAATCAATGGCGTTCTTTGCCATTTCTGTGCATCGCGAAGCGTGTTATTGTTCACAGCGTAATGCGGTGTGAACAGTAACGTTTTAGGCCGGGAAGAGCCTGGATATTCTCTTGTAATACAGCTTTGCATAATGGTACATGACAATCGTATATTCGCCGAATTCCTCGCCTTCCAGACTTTTGAAGACCGCCCAGAGACACCAGAGAAAGCCGCCGAGGGCCGCATATGCGTAAGTGACGATCCGTTCCTCAGGAGATGGGACACGCTCGAGGTAGAGCTCCAGGAGACGATCCAGTTCTTCTTCATTGTAGTAGGAATAGATGCTGCACATTGAAATATCAATCAGAGGATCGTGCATGGCTGCATACTCCCAGTCGATCAGGCGGACGGAACCGTCAGGAAGAAAGAGAAAATTATCGGCAACTGAGTCGATGTGGGAGAGGCAGCATGGCCGGTCAAACTTCTCAACACGATCTAACAGCGTATTCATCCAGCCTCTGACTTCGTTATAATCTTCAAAAAGCAGCAGTTCATGGTGATGGCAGAGTGCTTCATAAAAATCAATCCGTTCTCTGAGGTTAAAACGATGCCCGACTTTCAGGTTGGATTGATGCAGTTTGCGCAGAACGGCCATACAGGCGGCAATATCATCCCAGTTTTTTGCATTAGCATTTCTGGACCCCTCATAAAACTTTGCAATCTTATATCCGTTTTCACCATCAAAATAAATAATATGTTCAGTAATATCAAGAGGTTCAACCGCATGATAGGAGGCCTGTTCTTCTTTGCGGTTGATAAGCAGTTCTGTGCCGGGACCGGGAATGCGGCAGATATAATGTTCATTATTAACTTCAAACAGGAAGGATTTGTTGGTCATTCCGGATTTGAGACAGCGGATGTTGCTGATTGCGGATTCCTTCACCTGGAATACCTGGGAAACGAGACGCATTGCTTCATTGTCCGAATGGTTTCTGTATTTGGGATCAAACAGACGAAGCTCTTCCAGGTTTTCAAATTCATATACCTGATCCTCAGGCTGACAGTTCATGTAAAAATCAAGCTTATCAATATGGTTCAGTAAAACCTGTTCCCAGTAACACTGTTCAGTTCCGGGCCGGTTATAGTCGGCCTCCAACAGCGGTATGAAGGAAGCGGAAAAGTTCTTGGACATAAAAGCCGGCCCATACATAACCCAGGAGTCCTGTCCCCCAACAACAACAGAGGTAACCTTCCCTTTTTTGTTGGCGCCGAGGCACCACTCTGATGTGTTTCCTTCCATATAAACGGCTGAATACCAGGAGCCGCACTCATAAGTGTGGAACATGTTGTCACGAATCCAGTTGTCGGAGACAAGAAGATACATATTCCTGCCCCGGAAAAACTCCCTGGCCTGATAGACCGTAGCAAGGGTGCCTTTGGAAGTGTACTCAGGGTTATAAAAAAGCTTTACATTATATTTATCAATCAAATACTCAAACTTTTCCTTTAAATAACCGACTACTAGTGTGATGTCGGTTATTCCCGCCTCATGGAGCTGGCGGATCTGGCGTTCAATCATTCTTTCCCCAAAAACCTCAAGAAGTCCCTTGGGTGTTTCAAAGGAAAGAGGAACGAAGCGCGAACCGAATCCGGCCGCAGTGATAACGGCGCCGTCCACACGGTACTGCTCCAGATAGTCCATCCCTTTTTTAGTTAAGCTGTATTTACCGTGCTCAGAACGGTTCTGAATTAGACCATCGTTGATGCAGTCGCTGACCAGTTTATTAACACTTCCGAGAGAAACGCCCAGAATTGAGGATAACTCTCTCTGTGTGACATCAGAATCTTCATAAATGCTTCTGCATATTAATCCATATCGATCCATGGTGGAACCTCCGTTTTAATGTATGATAATGTGTGGTATAATGAATTGTAGAAATTAAGCGGGTTATTACATATATTTAAAAAACGACATTCTGGCAAGATGTTCAAAAATGTCATTTTACATATAGATATGAACATTATAGCATGAAATTCTTAATTGTAAACCTCAATTCTTATGATTGTATTAATATAAAAACAATAATGAGTTAAAAACGATTTTTTGTAACAATTCTGTAAGGAAATGCACAGATAAAAGTTATGGTAATTTCGGAATAGATATATTATAATGTGAATGTATCGGAGACAGGGTCAACTTCCCAGAAAATGAATCGGTAGCATGAAGTGCAAAAATTTCACTTTGTAACAAAAAGTTGGAAAATTTGTAAAAAAACTATTGATAATTTTCCTTATCCGAAGTATAATGACCTCGTAATGCAATTAGGAAATTTCGAGAAATAGTTCAAAAAGAAAAAAAGGAGAGTGCATTAATTATGAGAAAGCAGACTAAATTAGTTGCAGTTCTTTCTGCAGCAGCTTTACTCGCTATGGGTGCTTCCATGACATCTTTCGCCGCTGGTTGGGAAAAAGATGACGCTGGAATCTGGCACTATTATGATAGTGATGACGAGATGGTAACTGGAGAATGGAAGAAAGACGGTGGAAAGTGGTTCTATCTTGATGATGACGGCGAGATGGCTACAGATGCTTGGGTTGACGATGAGTATTATGTTAACGAGAGCGGTGCTATGCTGGTTAACGAGTGGAAGAAAACTTACACAGACGATGATATGGATGATCCAGACGAAGATGGCGAATCCTGGTACTACTTTGGTAGCAAGGGTAAGAAAACCACTTCCGGATCTAAAAAGATCAATGGTAAGACATACTACTTCGATGAAGATGGTAAGATGCAGTATGGCTGGTATGCAGATGGCAAGAATGTATACTACTTAGGCGGCGAAGATGACGGAGCAAGAACTTCTGGCTGGTTATGGTTAGAAGCACCTGATGCCGATGACGACGATGAAAAAGATGCTGCTGACGCAGTAGAACATGATAGCGAAAATGACAACGATCCTTGCGACGAAGAAGGCTGGTACTACTTCGGAAGCGATGGCAAGATGTACAAAGATGCAAAACAGAAGAAAATAAACGGTAAATATTACTTCTTTAATGAGCATGGCCAGATGCTGTATGAATGGATTAATGGAGTTAAGACAACTATGGGCTCTAATGCTCAGCTTGATACTGATGATGAGACAGCTCAGAAGAATGCAACACCTAGTGAAGTGCGTTATATGAACCAGGTAGAAGAAGGCTGGAGAGCTGATGGCTGGTATCAGATCGATGGCGCTGATATCCTCGGTGCAGGAGATGATACAGACTGGTATTACTTCAAAGATGGTAAAGCTAAAAAGGCTGAGAAGAAAGATGATACAACTGGCTTAATGGATGGCAATGATCAGGTTATCAGAGCTAAGATTAAAGTTAATGGTAAATATTTCTGCTTCAATGAAATTGGTCAGATGCAGACTGGCTTACAGCCAATGGGCAGCAAAAATTCGATGGTTTCCGGATTATACTTCTTTGATGAGAATGGCTACATGAAGACAGGTAAAGTTTCTAACGTAGAAGAAGAGAATGATTCCTTTACTTACTATTTTGAAACAAAGAACAGCAAAAACGGTCAGGGTATCACAGGTGAGAAATCTGGATATCTGTATTGGAACGGTAAGAGACTTGAGGCCGATGATGATTATAAAATTTACCAGACTGACAAAGATACTTACTATCTTGTAAACAACAAGGGTAAACTTCAGAAATCCACAAGTAAATCTTACGAAGTAGAGAATCTTGATGGTAAAGAAATGAAGTTTGAATTTAAGAGCAATTATGCACTTAAGTCAGCAAAAGATGAAGATGGAAATACAGTTGCCCTTAATGCTTTAGATGCAAAAGTTCCAGAGATCGAACTGTATGATAGTGTTATCACTCTGGATGATAATTTCGCCCTTACAGTTAACGCAGCTAAATAATCTGTAAATAGTTAGTTTGAATGGATTTATGAAATAAAACAGTAAGAGGCTAGTCGTTTTTTGACTAGTCTCTTACTGTTTTATAAATTTTAGCTTGTTGGAAGAGTTAGTGGAAAAAATCAAAGCAAATCAGCCATCAAATCAGATGCTAATCCTTTTTTGCAATGAAGTATACAGAAAAGAGTAAGCGCATAGGACTAGCTGCTTTTTATTCTTCGCGTATAGATGTTGGGAAAGTGTTTTGCACAATAGTGTCTTACGTCAATATTCTTTATAAAAAACAAGCAGTGAACTAAGATTCAATTAGTTTGATGCCTATTTCAAAATTCACCAAAGAATACTGGTAAAATTAAGTTACAAATTATTCTTCGTTTTCAGAAGCTGTTACTGCTTTTCTCTCTATAGCAGTATATCTGAGTTAAAGGTATCAGTATCAACAGATGTGATATTATTCTTAGCATCATTTGTAATAAGTACACTATCATATAATTCGATATATGGTAAGTTTGCTTATAAAGATACGAAATCTTTTTCAGTAGCAGAGGTGGTTGCTTTACCATCTTTAGCAGAAATCTTTTCGATCTAGTGATTTTTCTTACCAATTTGGAACTTGTACTCTGTACTGCTTTTATTCTCAAGCTCATACTCTTTTGTTGTAGACTTCTGGAGTTTGACTTTGTTGTTTACAACATAATAAGCGTCATCTACCTTGTAAATTTTGTGATCATCATCAGTTTCAAGCTTCTTACCATTCCAGTCAAAACATCCAGATTTTTCACCAGTTACGCCCTGACCATTATTTGTTCCAAAGTAGTAAGTAAAGGTATCATTTTCTTCTTCTACATTAGAAATTTTACCAGTCTTCATATAGCAATTTTCATCAGAGTAGTATAAGTTTATTTTTCTGGTAGAAGAATCAACAATTGAGTGCGGACCTGTCTGCATCTGGTCAATCTCATTGAAGCAGAAATACTTTCCTGTAACTTTAATTTTTGCTCTGATAACCTTATCAGTACCATCCATTAAGCCAGTAATATCTGAATACTCAGCTTTTTTAGCATTACCATCTTTGAAGTAGCACCAGTCTGTATCATCTCCAGCACCAAGAATATCTGCACCATCGATCTGATATTAGCTATCTGCTCTCCAGCCTTCTTCAACCTGGTTCATATAACGAACTTCGCTTGCAGATGCCTTCTTATCGTCAGTATCTAACTGAGCATTAGAACCCATTGGGGACTTAATACCGTCGATCCACTCATACAGCATCTGGCCTTGATCATTGAAGTAGTAGTATTTGCCATTGTTCGTCTTCTGCTTTGAGCCAGTATACATCTTGCCGTCAGAATCGAAACAATACCGCCCTTCATCATCACAAACATCAGTATCATCACTTTCATGTCCAAGAAGCATTCTGGCATTCTGGTCATCATCATCCTCAGCATCAGGAACCCCTAGCCATAATCACCCACCCTGTCTCCAGCCTTCATCCTCGCCGCCTAAATAGTAAACGTTTGTATCTTTGCCATACCAGCCGTATTCCATTTTTCCGTCTTCGTCAAAGCAGTAGGTTTTACCATTGACTTTTTTAGAATCGCCTGAAACTTTTTATCCTTGCTTCCGAAGTTATACCAGCTTTCGCCGTCTTCGTCAGGAGCTCCTGATCATCATCAGAGTAAGTCGTTTTCCAGTTGTTAATGATCATAGCGCCGTCTTCGCCTCGTGTCATCAACCCAAGCATCTGTTGTCTTTTCGCCGTCATAATCGAGGTAAAACCACTTTCCACCGTCTTTCTTCCATTCTTCAGTTACCATCTCGTCATCGCTATTATAGTAGTGCCAGATTCCAGAATCATCTTTTTCAAAACCAGCGGCGAAAGATGTCATGAAAGCACCAATAGCGAGTAAAGCTGCTGCAGAAAGAACTGCAACTAATTTAGTCTGCTTTCTCATAATTAATGCACTCTCCTTATTTCTTTTTAAACTATTTTTTGAAAATTTCTAATTGCATTACGAGGTCATTATACTTAGGGTATAGAAAGCTATGGTAAACAGTTAGGGTTTAATAATTTAACCAGATTTAAAAGCAAAAAAAGCAATCCGCTATAAGATGATAGACATAAAAAAATAAAATATGGGAACCATAATAGGAAAATAATAACTTTAATGGAGGAACACATGAAAAAAATAGTATTTTTCCTTATCGCCATGACAATGTCGGCAGTTTTACTGACCGCATGCAGCAAAAAAGATACGGCAGATAATTATGTAACCGAACAGAATGATATCATGAATAAAATGCAGGAAGAAATGGATAAGGTTCAGGATACGGGAAATGCAACACTGGATTTTCTTTATGGAATGATACCGCATCATGAGTCGGCGATTGAGATGTCCAAAAGTTATTTAAAATATGCGAAAGGCAAGGATAAACAGGAGTTCAAGGATCTGGCAGAGGATATTATCGAAGCCCAACAGGAAGAAATAAAGCAGATGAAGGAAATGGCAAAAGAGATAGAGAAGAAGCAGGAGATTGATTATGAGGACGAGCAATCCTATCTCAAAGATTACCATGCCTTGATGAAAGGTCATGATATGGACCACAATATGCTTACCAGTGATCTCGATACCGCCTTTGCAGAGGGAATGATTATGCACCATCAAATGGCGGTAGATATGGCCGAAGCAATCTTGAAATATACGAATGAAGAGGACGTCGTTGAATTTGCAAAAAATATCATAGAGGTTCAGGAAGATGAGATTGCACAGATGCAGAGTTTTTTAGATGCTCATGCTGATAATAAAAGCCATAGCCATTAGCTTTATCTATTCATAAGAAATCCCGAAACAAGCATTTTGTTTTATATGAAACCGGATGAATATACCCGATCATCCGGTTTTATTCGGGAGGATACATGGAAATGATGAGCTGTAAAAGAGTTTAAAAAATACCTGGCGAAGAAAATAAAGCAATTAAAAAGCACAAAATATATAAAATGTATGAGGAAAAAGAAAATACCTTAATAAAAAATTAAAACTTGCGGCGAAGTTAAAGAGTTCAGGAAGGTTGATTTAAGAATCAACAGATGCTATACTGTAAAAAGCCTTTAAACAGGGGCTTTATGAAGACATAAGGAGATTTAACACATGGCGAAAGCTACACCAAAGAAGGAACCGAATGCTCTGGCCGAGGTGGCCGGGAATGTTTTTGCAGGGATTATAGCGGTATTTACATTTGTTGTTTTGGCAGTATTTCCGCTTTATTATCATAATTACTATTTTGATATTTTGAAGGCAAAATACAAGTTTTATTGGATAACGGTTGTTGCGATGGCTGTGATATGCCTGATTGTCGCTCTTGTATTTTTGTTTGTAGACCGGATGGAATATGACGGAGTTAACACAAAACGGTTTTTCAGTCATTTTCACTTTGACAGCTTAAAAAAACAGCCGGCAGCGTACAAATTCCTGATTCTGTTCTTAATCCTGGCGGCAATATCGACATTGTTATCGGATTACAAATTTGAATCATTTTGGGGGAATGAAGGGAGATTCAGTGGCTTATTCCTGATATCTCTTTATGCATTGGGCGTGTTTATGATCGGGAAACTTGGAAAGATCAAAAAGTGGTATCTGGATCTTTTCCTGCTGTCCGGAGTTCTGGTTTGCTTATTCGGAATTACGGATTATTTCAGGATGGATCTTCTTCACTGGAAGGCGGGAGTTACCTCAACACAAATAGATTCATTTACGTCTACCCTTGGAAACATTAATACCTATACGGCTTATGTTGCACTGGTATTGGGAGTGGCATGCGGACTTTTTACCACAGAGAAAAATATCTTTCGTAATATCTGGTATTTTATTGTACTGCTGATTGGTTTTTTTGCTATTATTACAGGCCAGAGTGATAATGCTTATCTGGCATTAGGGGCAGTATTTGCACTTTTTCCTCTTGCACTTTTTGCAACAAGAAAAGGCATAATCCGCTATATTACGGTGATAGCTTCGTTCATGTCGGTTATTAAGGTGATTGATGAGATTAATAAGAAAATGGCGGAGAAGGTAATCGGATTAAGCGGTATTTTCGATGTACTGGTAAGGCATAAGTATCTGGAAGTTATTGTTATTGCATTGTGGCTTTTGGTTGCTGTATTATATATAGGTGACCGTGTTCTGATGAAGGACAAAGAAGACAAAGTCGGTAAATGGCTTCGAATTACATGGTTCTGCCTGATCGCGGCTGGTGTTGCCGCAGTAATTGCGGTTTTGTATGATGCTAACTTCGGGCCAAATCCGGAGAAATATTCTTCATTGTCAAGGTATTTGATTTTTAACGACAATTGGGGAACGAACCGGGGATACTGCTGGCGTATTGGATGGGAATCTTATATGCAGCAGCCGCTTATTCACAAGCTGTTTGGGTTTGGACCGGATACCTTTGGTATTCTTACCTGGCCATTCAGGCAGGACTCCCTTGATACGTACGGCGTATTTTTTGAGAGCGCCCACAACGAGTATTTTCAGTATCTTGTTACAATGGGACCGTTTACTATGATTGCATACATTCTCTTTCTTGTATCCAGTTGTGCGAGAATGTTCAGATATGCTAAAGTACAGCCATGGATCCTGGCTCCTTTAGGAGCAACGGTTTGCTATGGGGCACAGGCGCTTGTTAATATTAATCTTCCGATTGCGACACCGGTTATGTGGGCTCTTTTGGCAGTTGGTTTGGCAATGTGCAAAAATGCTTCAGAAACAGCCAAGGGTTCGGAGAAACAGGAAACAGCCGAACAGGATAAGTAAAGTGAGTGTGAATACCCAGAAGTAATTATGGTGACAGGTTACTAAGAGATAAATATAATTTAGAAAAGTTGCAGGAACGATAAAATGTTTGAAAAAATGATGCCAAGAGATAAAAAAATCAGGATGGTGGTTCTGCTTCTGGTGGATATATGTGTAATCCAGTTCAGCAGTTTCATGGGTCTGTGGATGCGGTTTGATATGCGGCTCCAGACTATCCCGGAAAATTACAGAATGGCGGCGGCAGGGTATGTGGTTCCCTACACACTGGTAACTCTGATTATTTTCTATGTATTCCGCATGTATTCTTCGATGTGGAGTGTTGCCGGAGTCAGGGAAGCGTGTCATATTGTATTCGCCTGTGCGCTGTCGAGCCTTTGCCAGATTGCGGGCATGACGATGCTGCAGTTGAATGTCCCCAGAAGCTATTTTGCCATCAGTTTTATCATCCTGACAGGCTGTGAGGGACTGGTGAGATTATCTTACCGCATCTACCGTTCTTTATTTAAGCGCTATGGTGAAACGAGCAGCAGCAGAATCCTGATTGTAGGGGCTGGAACATCCGGTTCCGTGATCCTGAAGGAGATAGAAACAAGCCAGTATGCCCATGGCAAGGTGGCCTGTTTTGTGGATGATGATAAGAATAAGATTGGGAAATTCCTGAACGGCGTTCCGATTGCCGGTAACCGGTATGATATTCCCCAGCTTGTCGAAAAATATAAAATCGACAAGATTTATGTAGCGGCTCCGTCCGCTCCGGCTAAGGAAATCAAGAAGATACTGGAAATCTGCCGCGAGACTAATTGCCAGCTTAAAATTCTTCCCGGTATTTTTCAGCTTCTCAATGGCGATGTCAGTGTATCAAAACTGCGCGAGGTGCAGATTGAGGATCTTTTGGGCCGTGATCCGATCCAGGTTAATCTGGATGAGATTATGGGATATGTCAGCAATAAGGTGATTCTCGTTACCGGCGGTGGCGGTTCAATCGGCAGTGAACTTTGCCGTCAGATTGCCAGCCATAACCCAAAGCAGCTTATTATTGTGGATATCTACGAAAATAATGCGTATGACATCCAGCAGGAGCTGAAACGGACCTATCCGGAGCTGGATTTGGTTGTTTTGATTGGTTCTGTACGCAATACACACAGAATGAACAGTATTTTTGAACATTACAGACCGAACATTGTTTACCATGCGGCGGCCCACAAGCATGTGCCGTTGATGGAGGACAGCCCCCATGAGGCCATTAAAAATAATGTATTTGGTACATATAAGACCGCGAAGGCGGCCAGCCGCTGTGGCGTCGAGCGTTTTGTACTGATTTCCACCGACAAGGCGGTAAATCCAACCAACATTATGGGCGCGTCCAAACGAATGTGCGAGATGGTTGTGCAGATGGTGAATAAGGAGTCTAAGACGGATTTCGTTGCAGTCCGGTTCGGTAATGTGTTGGGAAGCAACGGTTCGGTAATTCCTCTGTTTAAGAAGCAAATCGCAGAGGGGGGACCTGTCACCGTAACGCATCCCGATATTATCCGTTATTTTATGACGATACCCGAGGCTGTTTCTCTGGTGCTCCAGGCCGGCTCCTATGCAAAGGGAGGAGAAATCTTTGTTTTGGATATGGGAGAGCCTGTTAAAATCCTGGATTTAGCGAAGAATCTGATCCGCTTGTCCGGCTATGTGCCGAATGAAGATATTATGATTGAGTTCACAGGCCTGCGTCCCGGAGAAAAGTTATACGAGGAGCTTCTGATGGACGAAGAAGGACTCCAGGATACGCCGAATAAGCAAATCCATATTGGTAAACCGATTGACTTTGATGAGGAGCTGTTTAAGAAACAGCTGGACGAACTTTATGAAGAGGCAAATGGTGACGAGGTCGATATAAAGGCTGCAGTACAAAAAATTGTGCCCACTTATATTCGTAAAGACGGTTGATTAAAAATGATATAGTTTTTCTTTCAGGTAATAAGGAGCTTATTTTAGCTCCTTATTTTTGTGAGGTGGAAAAGTTCTTTAAACCATATGCTGTCTCAGAGTGTGGAAAAATTGAATGCCGGAGAGTTATGTATTAGAAAAATATAATAAGGGATAAGTAAATCCGTTATAACCTTTCGACAAAATTCGACATCTGAATATGCGGTCGGGAGCAGCCTTTGCTATGATATTCCTATCCGTAATTGGATAAGAATTTGCAAAGGAGAAGAGGATTATGACACAAGAAGAAAAGAAACACATTGACCCATCAGAAAATCACACGATCTCACACCTGTGCGAGGCGTGGAAGCTCTCCATGAGGTATCAGGTGAAACCGAGTACGTTTGCCTGCTATGCAACACTCATCCAGAAACATATCAGGCCGGCGCTCGGTTCTGTGGAAATGGAGAAGATGGACAATGAGGTTCTTACGGAATTTATTCTGGACAGGCAGAGACAGGGGCTGTCGGCGAACACACTGCGACTGATACTTTTTCTTTTGAAAAGTATTATCCACACGGGAGAGAGAAGGGGAATCTATCCGGCTGAAACGCTGGAGTTTTTTCTTCCCAAGGACAGAGGAAATGAAATGAGGCTTTTAAGCCAGGAAAACAGGAGGAAGCTTTTAAGCTGGCTGGCCGGATGCAGGACGAATTTTGAGCTGGGACTTTTGTTATCACTCAGCACCGGGATCAGAGTCGGGGAACTGTGCGGCGTGAGATGGGAGGATGTGGATTTGGACGAAGGCGTGCTTCATATCAGGCGTACGGTTTCCCGGATTCGGAATACAGAGCAGAAGAATACGGCCGCTAAAACACGTCTATACATTGGAACACCGAAAACGGGAACATCGCAGCGCGATATTCCGCTCCCGGATTTCATGCTCCCCAGACTGGGAGAAAAGAAGCGCGACGGCGCCTGTTATCTACTGACGGGGAGACTTAGCTGTATGGAGCCCAGGGGCGTTCAGAGGCGCTTTAAAAACCTTTTAAGGAAGCTCAGGCTGCCGGACATCAATATTCACGCCCTGCGGCACTCATTTGCATCCCAGTGGATAGAGAATGGATTTGACAGTAAGTCACTCTCAGAGATTCTGGGGCATTCTTCCGTGAAGATTACGATGGATATCTATGTACATAGCAATATGAGCCAGAAAAGGGCCTATATGGACCAGATGACGGCGGTATAAGACTTATGGACCCGATTCGGTAGAGCGTGATTAAATGATGTAATAAGCTTCTAAGTTTGTTCGGTATAAAAGGATGGCATTATATATAGGAAGTAACAGGATAAAGGAAACAAATCAAAGAAAGAAACTGAGGCAAAGCGACAAATAAGTTCCCGCCCATAAACCAACAGCATAAGGAAATCTTAAAGTTTTTTACAGGATTTTCCGCCCAATCCCAATTGCACATTCTTACTGTTTATGCTAAGATAAGAAAAGCATTTACAATAGGAGGAGTTTTGTCCGATGGAACCGAACAATAATTATGAACAGGAAATTGATTTGAAGGATTTGATGTTTGCCGTGCTTCGCAGGTGGCGTCCGATCATTATTATCGCCGTGATTTTCGCTGTTTTACTTGGCGGCCTTAAAACGGTGAAAGGGATCAATCAGCTCAGTGATGAGGAGTATGTAAAGAAGAATCAGGATACATACAAGATGAACATGGAGCAGTATACCTCCACAAAGGATCGTCTGGAAAAAGAGATCCAGAATCTGCAGGATAATATTGAAAGCCAGAAAGAGTATAAAGAACAGTCGATTTTGATGAATATCAATCCATATGACGAGTATGTTGAGACGGCTACGTTCTATATTTCGACAGATTATTCAATTATGCCGGGCATGGTTTATCAGAACCCGAATACGGCTACCAGCATCCTGAAGGCCTATATGTCCATCGCACAGAACGGTGAGATGTACAATTATGTTCTGGGAAAGATGAACAGTAAGATGGGAATCCGTTATCTGAAAGAGCTGGTAAAGATCGAGCCGGATTATGACAACAATATGCTGGATATCACGGTAATCGGAGACACGAGAAAGACAGCCAGTGACGTGATGGGATATATCAAGGACAGCATTGCATCCTCCCAGGAAAGCATTACAAAAGCAATCGGCGAGCATGAGAACAACCTTGTGGATGAATCCCAGTTCGTAACGGTAGATTTGGAGCTGGACAAGACTCAGACAGAATTTACGGCCAATACCGATCAGCTTGATATCAGTTTGAAGGAGAAAACAAAAGAGCTGTCTGAGCTGGAAGAGCCTAAAAACAGCCTTTTAAGCAAGTCAAGTGTTTTAAAGAGTGCGATCAAGTATGCGGTTCTCGGCGGCGTGCTTGGTGCATTTATGGTGGTATTCTTCCTCTGTGTAGCTTTCCTGATGAGCGACAAGCTGGTGAGCGAGAAAGAGTTGAAACGCAGATACGGTATTATGGTTCTTGGAGTTTTCAGCAAGAATGATAAAAAGCGTGCGTTTGCCTTCATTGACAGATGGCTGGACAAGCTGGAGGGCACATCCGCCAGAGAGATGGAAGACGGCAGAACTTTCGAGGTAGTAGCTGCCAATGCCATCAATTATATTGTACAGGACAGCATCAGGGACGTAATCCTTGTGGGTACGGTTGACAATGAGAAGCTGGAGCGGGTTCACACCGGCCTCGCGGCGTTGCTGGGCAGCGTAGAGCTCTCAGTAGGCGGTAACCTTGGCAAAGATGCCTCTGCCATCAAGAAAGCGGCTTCCTGTGATGCAGTGGTTATCGTAGAGCAGCGCGGCAATTCCATGTTCTCCGGAATTGAACAGGAACTGGATGTTGTACGCAGTCTTGGCAAAAAAGTAATCGGTTGTATCGTATTGTAAATTAATAGACACGGCGGATTTGAATATTAAAAATTTAACAAGGTATTGTATTACACTGTCGAAATTTGCGGTGGATAAGGCCTTTCTTTTTCAACAGTTTTATATTATAAATATATGTGTTGATTTACATATATGAAGGAGGAAGATGGTCATGGAGGAGGCTAGGCGAATTGCTTTACTGGAAAAGGAGAACTTTGAATTAAAAGAAGAAGTAGATACCTTATTCAATACGGTAGTTCAGTTAAAAGAAAGTATGAATCTTCTTGTTAGCCGTTACATCGTAAATGAGAAAAGCAGGTAAAAAAAGGGCAGGAAAAACCGTTTTTAGTTAGAGACGATATTTTCCTTGCCCTTTTTGATGTTTGTGGTTCATTAACCGCTTTGGTGGTTGAATAAAGTGTATGAAGTGTATCAGGGCTTATAGCAGCCGAACCCATATATTATGTAAGAATAAAACGTTCTAAAATTCTGTGGCTTATTCTCTGGAGTTGCCGTGCAGCTTTCTGGTTAAATCCCAGATCATGTCGTGCATCCAGTCTATTGTTTTCTCAAGCTCCGCATTCTTCTGGTGGAGATCTTCATTTTCGTATTCCAGCTCCTCGTTTCTGGCTTTCAGTTTCGCAATGGCGGAACGGTTATTGGATGTTTTACTTTGTTCTGTGATTCGCTGTACAACTGAGGTCTGAGGAGTTACATTTCCCGCTATCTGATCCGATATTAGTTGGTCACGCATATTGTAATCCATATCCATGAAGTTTTGATAAGACATTGGGAAGACCGTCATAGGTGTTTTGCACACGGGGCATATGGCATTTTTTGAAACCTGGTAAAAGCCATAGCGGCCGCATCTGGAACAATAGTAAACAGTCAATTCACGCATAATTTTATCTCCCGTCATTAAGTGATAGTTTGTAACCCGATATAAATATGATAGTATCCACTCCATATCTACATTACAACATTTGGTCATAAAATACCATACTTATATACAAAACGTATAAAAAATAAGAAGTGTGACAAGAAAAATTGTATTTTTTCAGAAACATTTCGGGCTTTTTGCCCTAAATTGTGTATGGATAAAAGAAAACTTTGTGCAGTAAGCCTTTCTGTCAGTTTTATTATATGAGAGGCAGAACAAAAAAAGAGCCGATCAAAAAAATATTCTATAAAAGCTTTGTGATGGAGGTGTCAGGGGCATTTTTACCAGCCCGTACGGATTTCCTGCCGGAATTAAGAACCGGGATACCCTCTGTGCCCCCTTTAAGCATACCGTAACGATGCCGGACAGCCCCGCGGGTAAATTCCCTCATCCGATTGACAACATCCGCCTGCAGGCCGTGCTCTGTGCTTCTCATGCCATATGAAGCAATGACAAACATTCGCATACGATTCGTAGCCAAGCCAGGAAAACATTGCGCAGATAAAAAAAAATACCGCGGTTCCGTCGAAACGGCCTACGGTATTTATGAACGGATGATATTAATATATTACTGGATGATTCCTGAACTGTCAACTGTCCAGACTGTTTCATTTGTATCTTTGATATCTTTAAAGCCTTTTCCTAACTCCGGTTTTGCAGAGGAAGTGGAAGTAGAGGATGCTTTCTGGATGTTGCCGCTTGTGTTAACCAGGTAGCGTTTTTCACCAACCGTTACCGGCTCGTAGCGGAGTTCCGGATCGGCTTTCTGGAGAAGTCCGTTTAAATAAACCTGATTATCACGTTCTCCGTGGTATCCCTGTCCTTTCAGAGAACCTTTTGCATGGAAGTACCATGTCTGGTTTTCTTCGAGGTCTTCATCGTAAATCGTCTGTTTTCCTGTCTGCATTTCACCTTTTTCGTTAAAATAGTATGTTACTTCTTTTCCTGAACCATCGGTCAGAACCTGAATGCCTGTCTGCATTTCACCCTTTTCGTTGAAAGCGTACTTGTTGGAGTTGATAGTGAAAAGTTCAAGTCCTTTTTCAGCGTGGAAAGCTTCGCCGTTTTTAAAGTAGAAGGTAAATTCGTTATCGCTCTCGTTGATTCCGGGAGCCCCTTCAATTGTGTACCAGCCTGTTGCTCTTTTTCCGTCGCTCGCTTCATCGTAGTAGCGGAAATCCTTTAAGGAAAGAGCAGGAGTTGCTTCGCTTTCTGTGGCAGCCGCCGCAGAGGAGATAAATCCGGCTTCGGTTACGTTAACCCAGCCTGTCTGCATCTTGCCGTCAACGAATGTATAGTAGTTACCGTTTATTTTTCTATCCATCTGGTCTGTAATCATTTTTCCGTTTTCGTCAAAATAGCACCAGATGCCTTCATCGTCTGTATCGTGAGTCATTTCTTCTAAAAGTACCCAGCCTGTCTTTCTGGCTCCGTCGCTTTCATTTCCAAGATAGTAGGTAGCTCCGTCAATTTCTACAAGCCCGGTCAGCATCTGGCCGTCCTCGTCGAAGTAGTAAGTCTTGCCGCTTATGGTCATCCATTTGGAAGTGACGATTTTGCCGTCCTTACCGAAATAGTGCCAGTTCGCTCCGCCTGGGGCGTCGGGACTGTCGTATTCTTCGTCATTGTCCACGGATACCCACTGGTTTTTCACCATGCGGCCTGTGGAGTTAACATAATACTCGTCAATTCTCTGGCTTACGGCAAGGTCGCCGTTCTCATCCAGGTAGAACCAGTCACTGTCTTTCTTCTTCCAGGTGTTTGTCTCTTTGTAGCCGTCTTCATCATAGAAGAACCAGCTGCCGTCTTCTTCTACCCAACCCTTAGCTGCTGCATAAGATGTGTGGATACCTGTGTAATTTGTTGCCATTGGTGCAGCCGCAGCCATGATTGCCGCAGCGGATAATACAGCCATTAATTTTGTTTGCTTGCGCATTTTTTAATCTCTCCTTTTTCGTTAAATGTCTCTGGCCGAAAATCCATCGTTGCATTACGTTGTGATTATAGCTTATCAGGTGAGGAAAAAGATAGTGCAGGTTGCTGGTAAGGATGGAAGGAAATAGGACTTAAGGAAGTGAGGAGGAGAATGGGAGAGAGTTACGTCTGTGCGCAGCCAGGTGCCGCCCGTAAAACAGGGCAGCCAAAGCCCCCGCGGTGTGCAGGGGTTAGGGCATTACCGTACACGGAGTGAACAGTAACGTCAGGGCTGCCCTTGGCAGATTAACGCTGATACAGCGAATCTGTAATAAATTCAACATCCAGGGTTCCGGATAAACGGTTCAGGGTGTCTTTGACATACTGGTTGATGCCCTGTGATTTCTCCCGGGCAATCTGGTAATCCATATCTGCGTTAAAATAGTTGTCACCGTGATAGCTGTATCCGTCGAAACCGGCACATGCGGCATGGCGTACGCCTGTTTTAACGAGCACATTTAAAAGCATGACGAATGAATTATCAATAATCTCGGCATCCAGATCGATCAGGGAGCTGTAGTTTAAGGTGTAATCGAAGCGATCCTTTACATTGGTGACATTGGATGTCGCAATGACCCTGACTGCATTTTCCGGTGAATCGGAGAGCTCCAGCAGTCGGCTGCCGAGCTGGACGTAGCGTCTGGAGTTGCTCAAAAACGCATAGTTGATGGAAATGCCGTCCGGAATATAGTTCACGGAAATAATGACTGGTTTTGTTTTTTCAATGTAAGAAAGCACCTTTTCTTTTTGAAGTTCCATATTTTTGCCGGGCCCCAGGAGAAGGACGGGTTTGCCCGCCAGGCATTCGGTCAATTTGTTTATGTCGGCCTCGTCGTTGCAATCCGTGCTCTGGTAGGTGCGGTACAACTGCTCGATATATTCTTTATCGTAGAGCAGTTTTTTCTCGGGTTCGATGCTGTCCAGGATCCCGTTCAGGGCCTTTAAGGACAGGGTCTGTTTATCCATCAGGAATTTTACGTAGCTTGGATGACAGTTGTTGGAGGCGGCGATATAGAAGAAAAGGTTATATCCCCATGGGGTTTTCCTGAAAAACGGCATGATATTGATATCAATGGCCTCCAGCATCTGGGCAGTATTGTAATTCTTTCCGAAGCAGGTGTTCATGTACATGGAGATCAGCTCCAGCGGAAGATTTCCCGCGCTTTTGCCCATCCCGTATAAGGAGGCGTCGACCAGAACCATGCGGTCGGCAGGTTCACGGAGGATATCAATGCTGTTGGAATAGGCTAACTGGAAATTGTTATGTGAGTGATAGCCGATTCCGATTTCCTTTTTCAGATTATGGTTTAAAAGTTCAAAATAGTGCAGCAGGTTCTCCTGGTGCAGCAGGCCGTAAGTGTCTACAATGGAAAGGGCATAGGGTTCCAGCTCATTTACCAGATCGATCAGATCGAGCATTTCCCGGTCGGAATAGCTGGTGATGGAGACGGCCTGTACAAATACGTCATACCCCAGCTCTTTAACCTGACGGCAGTAGTCGATTGCCTCTTTCATCACATGCTTTTTAAAGATCACCCGGATTCCGTCGATAAAAGTCTCCTCACGGCGGGAAATGTTTGAGATGCCGCAGGTTCCATAGTCTATCATGGCGACGATCATCGCATCGCCCTTACTGAGCTTTCCGAAAATTTTGTCTGCACTTTTCGTGTCGGGCATGATCGTCCTGTTTATGTCAAAGGGACGGCGGTCATCCAGAAAACCAATTTCCAGCGTATCCACACCCGAGCTGATAAGGCGTTCAAATATATTGACAATGTTAGCGTGTCCGAAATTCCAGTCGTTGACAAATCCGCCGTCGCGCAGCGTACAGTCGAGTAATTTTACTTCTTTCATAAGTGTTTCTCCCTTCAGGTTTCCGGCTCTAAGCCCAGAAACAATCCAATGTCTGCCGGTTTACCGGCTATATAAACGGGGTCAAACTCTTTCCAGCCGTCCGGTGTGGAGGGGCCGAAGCCATAGGTTACCCCAATCAGATCGGTTCCCGCCTTTCTGGCGCCATTGCCGTCAGAAGCGGTGTCTCCGATCAGAACGGCCTCACCGGGCGACAGGTTCAGTCCGTCCAGACATTTATTCAGCACATCGGTTTTTTGCATTTTGCTGGCAAAATCGCTGCCGCAGATGCAGTCGCAGTAGTCGCTGATGTGGTAATGCTCAAGAAGAGTGACTGCGTAATCCTCCCGTTTCAGCGTGGCAACGCCGATGAGATACCCCTCTTTTTTCAAATCCTCCAGAAGCTTCATCAGGCCCTCGTAGGGAGAGGCCTTCAGAAGATCGTGGTCTTTATAACGGTCCCGGAAAATTTCGGTTGCCCGGACCGCTTCCTCCTCATCGATATCATATACCTGCATAAGAGAGTGTTTGATCGGCGGACCGATAAAGGTCTGCATCACATCCTCATCCGGTGTTTCATATCCCATCATCCTGGTGGTGTAGCGGACACTTTCCAGAACGCCTTCTGCGGTATTGAGCAGAGTGCCGTCCAAATCGAAAATGATGCCGCGGTATCGGCGGTTACTTTTAGGTTTCCGGTTTTCCGGAATCTTCTTTTGATTAACTGGCATTTGTGTGAGACTCCTTTTTATCAATAACTACAATGAATGATTCTCCCTGGCCGCGAACTGTTCCCTGACCCTCTCCAAATCCTTTGGAGTGTCGACGGAAAGCGTGGAACCGGGGATTTCTGCAAATAAAACGGTTTTACCATGTTCCATGAAACGCAGTAAATCAAACTCCTCTATCTCTTCCAGCAGGCCTTTACGGGTGGAATCAAAAAAGTTCAGGGCCTCTTTCGTATAAACGCCGATACTGACGAACTTCTTATACTGATAATCGAGGCTGCCTTTCGGATAGGGGATGGGGCTGCGGGAGGCGTAAAGGCCTTTTTGGCTGCCGCTGCATACGATTTTTATGTTGGCGCAGTCAAATACTTCCGGGGCAGAGGAAATCGCAGCCATGGCATTTACCACAAAGGGCCTGTCCTCCGCATCCGGGCTTGTCGTGGCCGTCACCGCTTTTTCCGTCACAAGTTTGATATCTGCCGGAGTGAGCAGCGGTTCGTCGGCTCCTATCATAACATAGAGATCGGCATCCACCTGTCCTGCGGCTTCACAGATACGCGAGGTGGGATTCTGGTGGCCGGCACCGGTCGTCAGGCAGGGAATCTGATATTCTCCGCATGCTTCACGGATTGATTCGTGGCCGGATGCAACGTAGACGGCGTCGAACATACCGCTTGAAACTGCCGCATGGTAAACATGCCAGAACAGGGGCCTGTCTCCTAACAGGGCAAGAACTTTACCAGGAAAGCGGGTGGAGTTAAGCCTTGCAGGTATCATCCCAACAATTCTCATAGTACTGCCTCCTTCCGACGGCGGAGCCGTCAAGCATATATGCAATTATAGAAAAATTCGGAGGAAAAGACAATAGGGAAATGGTTGTGAAAAATGAGGATGGGGGGAATGGGGTGGTTAGTGGGAGGAGGTGGGTTTTGAGTCCCGGACAGGCTGCGGCCGGGACTCAAAACGCGAAGGTTATTGTCCACCCCATTCCGGATCCCGGCGGGGCCTCTTTTTTCTGGGGGAGGAGGGGAGAAGGAAAAAGAGAGAAGGGAAAAGAGATAAGGAATAAGAGTGAGAAATGAAATGGTGAGAGAAATGAGAAAGAGGGGGCGTGCCGACTCATTTTATGTCGGGAGCGTGATGGATAGTAGGGAGAGGAAGGAAAATATGTGGAGATATGCTATAGGGAGAAGTAATATGTGAAGGTATGATATGAGGAAGTTGGCTATATAGGGCTGGGGGAGTGGGAACTTAGTGTATGGTGATACGGTATTGGTAAAAGCGATATATGGATATATTGTTTTGGAGGTGGTAAAATAGGGATATTGAAGGTGCTGGGATGTTTGGATGAAGGATTGACTAAAGGTGATGATCAGGAGGGGAGATTATGGTTGTTTTGATTGCGGGAGCATCGCATACGGGGAAGACGTTTTTGGCTCAGAGGTTGTTGGAGCGGTATGGTTATCCGTATTTGTCGCTTGATTTGCTGAAGATGGGACTAATCAGGAGCGGGAGGACTGAGTTGACGCCGGAGGAGGATGGGGAACTTGTGACGTATCTCTGGCCTGTTGTCAGGGAGATGGTTAAGACAGCGGTTGAGAATCATCAGAATTTGATTGTGGAAGGCGTGTATATTCCCTTTTCATGGAAAGAGGATTTTGCAGAGGATTACTTAAAGGAAATCCGGTTTTTCTGCCTGGTAATGTCACGGAGGTATATTGAGAATCATTTCTCTGAGATTGCCGGTTTTGCCAATGTGATTGAAAGAAGACTGGATGACTCTTACTGCAGCCGCGATTTGTTAATCAGGGATAATGCATATAATAGGGAGATGTGTGCGAAGTATGGATGTGATTCTGTTTTAATCGATGACAAATATGAGGTGGAGATTGAGCTGTAGTACCCGGCAGATTGTGAGGGGGCTGGACGAAACTGTCGGTTTTCGGTCCTGGAAATCCCTTTAAAACCTTAAGAAGTAAGAAAATCTTATATATGCAGACTGAAAAGAGTGTGGTATAATGTCGGCGTAGCAGACATTATACTGCGCATACCGATTTCTGCGTCCACCGCAGAAATTCGGGCGCTAAGTTCCGTCGGAGACTCATATGCACGAAGTGAATATGACATAATGTCGGCGTAGCAGACATTATACTGCGCATACCGATTTCTGCGTCCACCGCAGAAATTCGGGCGCTAAGTTCCGTCGGAGACTCATATGCACGAAGTGAATATGACATAATGTCGGCGTAGCAGAC
>NZ_URHZ01000015.1 GCF_900547735.1 uncultured Clostridium sp.
ATATGGACAAAGCACGGATATGGACAAAGCACGGATATGGACAAAGCACGGATATGGACAAAGCACGGATATAAACAAAGCACGGATATAAACAAAGCACGGATATAAACAAAGCACGCATATAAGCGAAGCACGTATATAACCTAAGAAAAAATATAAGTAAGCAGTATAAATTTACGAAATATATTTAAAATCCGGGATGGAAAGGGGAGGTTTCAGAATGGATGAGATTGCGGTATTAAAACAGTGGATTGAGGAGAGCGGCAATATTGTATTTTTCGGCGGGGCAGGAGTGTCGACGGAAAGCGGTATCCCTGATTTCAGAAGCACGGACGGACTTTATAACCAGCAGTATGACTATCCGCCTGAGACGATTATCAGCCATTCTTTCTACGTCAGGAAACCGGAGGAATTTTACCGCTTTTATAAGAACAAAATGCTGTTCCCCGATGCGAAGCCGAACAGAGCCCACCTGGCTCTGGCAAAGCTGGAGCAGGAGGGGAAAGTGAAAGCGGTGATAACCCAGAATATAGACGGGCTGCACCAGGCGGCGGGAAGCCGTGAGGTTCTTGAACTGCACGGTTCCGTCCACCGCAATTACTGCACACGGTGCGGAAGGTTCTACAGCCTTGACGATGTTGTAACGGCATCCGGCGTGCCGAAATGTGAGTGCGGCGGTATGATAAAACCCGATGTGGTCCTTTATGAGGAAGGCCTGGACAACGATGTAATCCAGCGTTCCGTTGACTTTATCAGAAAGGCGGATGTTCTTATAATAGGCGGAACATCCCTCACCGTCTATCCCGCGGCCGGGCTGATTGATTATTACAGAGGCTCAAAGCTGGTCCTGATTAATAAATCCGTGACATCGAGGGACAGTCAGGCGGATCTCGTCATCTGCGACAGCATCGGTAAGGTGCTGGGAGAAGCCGCCGGCCTGGACTGATGCGGTGAGATAGAGAAAGCAAGAATAAGGGGAGAGACATAGATGGTATATGAGATAGGCGATGTCGTCAAACTGAAAAAACCGCACCCCTGTGGCAGCCATGAGTGGGAAATTCTGCGCGTGGGGGCGGACTTCCGCCTGAAATGTACGGGATGCGGCCATCAGGTCATGATGGCGAGGACCCTGGTGGAGAAAAGCACGAGGGGACTTAAAAAGAAGAACCCGGAGCAGGCCGGAATGCAGTAAAAACGCAGGTCCGGACAGTGTTATGACGCAATTCGGGGAAACGGCATATAACCGATTGCAAAAATGGCGGAATTTTAAGGAAATCATATGTAAAACCGTGAAAAAACAGGAAGAAAGTGCTTGCAAACACCTGGAAAATCTGGTATCATAAATATTCGTGATATATTAACTAATATCCTTACTCCCTGCTGGAGTCAGGGGGTCAGAGACCACAAGGAGGTAAAAAGAGCATGAACAAATATGAATTAGCAGTTGTTCTTAGCGCAAAACTCGAAGATGAAGAGAGAGCAGCAGCAATCGAAAAGGTGACAGGTTACATTACACGTTTCGGCGGCACTGTTGCAGACATTGATGAATGGGGTAAGAAGAGGTTAGCTTACGAAATTCAGAAGATGAAAGAAGGATTTTACTACTTCATCCATTTCGAGTCTGATTCCGTATGCCCGAACGAAGTTGAGGCACACATCCGTATTATGGAGCCGGTAATCAGATACTTATGCGTAAGACAGGATGCATAAATAGAGAAAGAGTGATCGTATGAATAAAGTTATTCTTATGGGCAGACTGACCAGAGACCCGGAAGTGAGATACTCCCAGGGCGAACGCGCTATGGCAATTGCCAGATATACACTGGCTGTTGACAGAAGAGGCCGCAGAAGCGGTGGAGACGACGGCGCACAGACAGCAGATTTTATTACATGTGTTGCATTTGACAGAGCAGGAGAGTTTGCTGAGAAATATTTCCACCAGGGTACCAAAGTTGCGGTAACCGGAAGGATTCAGACTGGCAGCTACACTAACAGAGACGGTCAGAAAGTATATACTACAGAAGTAATCGTAGAGGATCAGGAATTCGCAGAGAGCAAGAATGCGGCAGGCGGAAGCGAAGGCGGTTATCGTCCGGCAGAACGCCCGGCTCCATCCAGTGCAATCGGTGATGGTTTTATGAATATTCCTGACGGAGTAGAAGATGAAGGTCTTCCGTTTAACTAAGAGACGGGAACCGGTCCCCTGTCGGTCGGACGAGGACTATATGGACATCTGATTTGTGAAGGAGGTAACTTAAGTGGCATTCAATAAAGGTGATAGAGCAGACGCTTCCAAGATGAGAAGAGGCGGCATGCGCAGAAGAAAAAAAGTTTGTGTATTCTGTGGAGAGAAAAACGGAGTAATCGATTATAAAGACGTTAACAAGTTAAAAAGATACGTATCTGAGAGAGGAAAAATCCTTCCGAGAAGAATCACAGGAAACTGTGCTAAACATCAGAGGGCTCTTACAGTAGCTATCAAGAGAGCAAGACACATCGCTCTTATGCCATACACATGTGACTAATTCTTATTGAATAAGGATGTCGGATGACGGTTCGTTTTCTGTTGGGAGAGCGGATTGAATAAAATATGGATATCAGTTATGAAGCTGTGAAAAAATGAGAGATCATTTTTTCACAGCTTTTGTGATTTTTATAACCATAGTTTAATGCACCAAACCGTGCCGAAGAAGGAATTCGTGGGCCACTTCTTTGGCATCTTTTCCATCAATATCCACCTGACTGTTCATAGCAGCCATTTCATTTTCACTGATCAGGCCATCCAGTTTTGACAAAATGGGACTAAGCTCGGGGTATTCAAAGAGAGTATCCTCTCTGGTGAAGTTGACGCAGTAGTAGGGCGGGAAAAAGCGTACATCATCCTCCAACATGGTCAGTCCCAGCTTGGAGAGTAACGCGTCCGTGGAAAATGCATCTACTACATCCACCTCTCCAGCTTCGATTGCCTTGTAACGTATACTGGAATCAAGGCCCTTCACACTGCTAAAATCGGTGGAAAAGGTGCTCTTTAGGAGGCTCAGGCAGTCCGCCCGGTCGATAAACTCAACAGTGCAACCCAGAGTCAGCTTATTTGAGATTTTCATCAAATCACTCAAGGTGACAAGACCGTATTTCTTGGCAGTCTCCGGTGTGACGCTCATGACGTAGGTGTTATTAAAGCCAAGGGGATAAGAAGTCTCTATCTCGTGCTCATTGTGCATCAGAGTGGCGACAGTGTTGTAAACCTCCTCGGGATCGGTAGACAAAGGCTGGTTGAGCAGGGTGGACAGGGCCGTGCCGGTGTACTCCGTAAACATATCAAGTTCGCCGCTTTGCAAGGAGTTAAAGCAGAAGGAAGCGCTGCTGAGGCCAAACTTTTGCTGCACCTTTATGTCGGTGTTCTCCTCAATGAGTTCTGAATAGACGTAACCGAGTATTAAGGATTCGGTAAAGTTGGCACAACCTACGGTAATGGTCTTTTGCCCCCGCGCAGAGGCGGTCCGTATCAGGTTGGTGCCCAGAGGGGCCAGCACAATAGAGGCGCAGAGGACGGAGATGATCAATAGCTCACGACGGCGTTTGGTGACAGGCTCATTTTTAATCTGGTCTGCGGAGGAGAAAAGCCCCTCTGAGGTGACAGCGTGCTCCAGCCGTCCCAGCAGAAAGTCTACAGCCAGCGCCAGCAGAGAGGCGGGGATTGCACCTAACAAAACAAGAGGGATGTTACTTGAGTTAAGGCCAAGGTTAATAAACCAGCCCAGACCCTCCGCTCCTGCAAAGGCAGCAATGGTCATGGTGCCTACCGCTGCCACGGCGGCAATACGTATACCGGACATAATATAGGGTGCAGCCATAGGCAGCTTTACCACAAACAACTGCTGCCAGTGTGAAAGACCCAGCCCCCGAGCCACTTCAAGAGTTGTGGGGGGGACGCCGGAAATGCCGGTAAAAGTATTTTTAATGATAGGCAGCAGGGCATAAACGATAACCATCAGAATGGCCGCCTTCTCCCCGATGCCCACAAGGGGAATGGAGAAAGCGAGCAGAGCAATACAGGGAATGGACTGCATGATATTGGCGATGCCGATTACAATGCCAGAGGCAGTTTTATTTCTGGTAATGGCTATGCCAACCGGCACGCCTGCCATAATAGCAATAAACACCGCGTTACTGGTCATGCTCAAGTGCCGCAAAAACTGTTCTAAAAGTTCTCCGCGGTTGTCAAAAAAGACTTGCACAAATGCGTTCATATGGTACCAATCCTTTCATGTTCTGATCCTTCGGGAACAAATTGTTTGCTCATGGTGGCAAGAAGACTGCTCTTGGTTAGATAGCCTAATACCATGCCAGAGTGGGAGACCACGGGCAGAATGCCGGAAACCTCATAGTCGATGGTGCTGATCAGCTTTTTCAGTGAGGTGTCCTCCAATACGGAAATGTAATCATTAGAGATGTAGGCTTCTACCGGCTCGGTATAGGCTTTAGGTTTTAGGATATCCCGCATCCGTACCACACCCAACAGATAGCCCCTGCTATCAGTTACCAGCAAACTGTCAATGCTGTGGTGGCGCATAATCTGCACGGCCTGGACAACGGTGCGGCCCTTGGAAATGGTATAGGGACGCAGCAGCATGATGTCGGAGGCCTTCAGATATTCTGGGTTTGCCCAAAGACGGTTTTTGCCAATAAACCGCTCCACATACTCGTTGGCGGGATGCTTGAGGATGTTTTCCGGGCAGTCGCACTGGGCCACCTGGCCATTTTCAATAATGCAAATGCGGTCCGCAAGCTTAATCGCCTCGTCCATGTCATGGGTCACTAAAACGATGGTTTTTTGAAACTGCTTTTGGAGACGGTGGATCTCGTCCTGCAGTTCGGCCCTTGTCATGGGATCAAGGGCCGAAAACGGCTCATCCATGAGTATGATTTGGGGATTGGCGGCGAAGGCTCTGGCTACACCTACCCGCTGTCGCTGTCCGCCCGATAGCTGACAGGGGTACTGATTACGATAGGTATCAGGAGCCAAATTCACCAGAGTCATCATGGTATCAACCCTGCCGCCTATTTGGTCACGGGGTTCGCCGGCTATTTTAAGCGCCAGCGCGATATTATCCGCCACGGTCATGTGGGGGAATAACCCGCCCTCCTGAACCACGTAGCCAATCTGACGCGGCAATTCCTCACCGGGAATCTCCTTTGCATTTACTTCATTAATAAGGATATCACCTTCGTCAATGGAATTTAGCCGATTAATGCTTTTAAGCAGAGTCGTTTTTCCGCAGCCGCTAGATCCGATGAGGACAAAAAATTCACCTGTTTTGATAGTAAGGCTGATATTTTTCAAAACGCTCTTACCTTTGTATGATTTGTGTATACGCTTTAGTTCTATCACTTTTAGCGCCTCCTTCCTTAAGTTGCCCCTATACTAACGCATTTTCTATTTAAATTGTATTAGGGCTTTTCAAAAGAGCATTAAGGAAGCGTCAGTATCCGCGCACCTGAAAAATATGTCTCTTATGCCACACTTGACGCTCCACCACATCTGTGATACGATGAACAAAATATTCCAAGCCGCGAGACCCGTTCTTCCGGCGAGGATGACGGCAATGATATATAATTTATAATTCAGATGTTGCACTGACACAAAGAAGATTCTGAGGTGAAAGAGGAGCAGACAGCGGTATTTTTGCACCCTTTTTCAGGGTGCTTTTTATATTATTGGGGAGTGTTCCTGTAATATAAAAAGCCCTCCGGATCGGAATTTTTCTTATACAGGAGAGGAGAAAAATGGATTCAAGAGTTGCCCTGATTGGGATAATGGTAGAAAAAGAGAGCTCGGTGGAGGCGCTTAATAAATTGCTCCACCAATACGGCAATTATATTGTGGGACGTATGGGAATTCCCTATCATAAGAGGGAAATCAATATTATCAGTGTGGTGATTGACGCTCCGTCCGATGTGATCAGCGCCCTGTCGGGTAAGCTTGGAATGCTGCCAGGAGTGACTTCCAAAGCTGTTTATTCCAAGGTCACCAGGAACAGGGAGGAAGAGGAGAAATCGGATGGGAACGGCTGAACTGAAAACGCTGATCGACAGACTCCGGGAGTCGGGGATGCTGAGCCGGGAGGAGTGGATCAGACTGATTGACGGAAGGACGCCGGAACTGGCAGAGTATTTGTTTGAAAATGCCAGAGCCGTGCGAGAGAGGGAATACGGGAAGGACGTCTACATCCGGGGACTGATCGAATGCAGCAATTATTGCAGAAATGACTGCTATTATTGCGGAATCAGAAGGGGAAACAGGAATGCGCAGCGTTACCGGCTGAGCGGGGAAGAAATTCTGTCCTGCTGTGAAAACGGATACCGGCTCGGGTTCCGGACGTTCGTACTGCAGGCGGGAGAGGATCCTGTGATGACCGACGACTGGGTGGAGACGGTAGTTAGCCGGATTAAAGAGAAATTTCCGGACTGTGCGGTGACCCTCTCGCTGGGAGAAAAAAGCACGTCCGCCTACCAGCGATTTTTCAATGCAGGAGCAGACCGCTACCTGCTCAGACATGAGACGGCCGACTCCGGCCACTACGGGATGCTCCATCCGGGGGAACTTACACTGGAACACAGAATCCAATGTTTGAGAGAACTGAAACGGATCGGTTACCAGACGGGCTGCGGTTTTATGGTCGGTTCCCCGGGGCAGACGGCGGAATATCTGGCGAAGGATATGGAGTTTATAAAGGAATTAGAGCCGCAGATGGTGGGAATCGGACCTTTTATCCCACAGCATGACACGCCGTTTAAAGACGAAAAGGCAGGCTCATTTGAGATGACGTTATGGCTTTTAGGACTGCTCCGCCTGATGATGCCGCGGGTGCTGTTACCAGCCACAACGGCTCTCGGGACAATCCATCCCCAGGGCAGAGAGATGGGAATTCTGGCCGGAGCCAATGTGGTGATGCCGAATCTTTCACCGCTTGACGTCAGGAAAAAATATCTGCTCTATGACAATAAAATCTGTACGGGAGACGAAGCCGCCGAGAGCCTGAATTCTTTGAAAAAGAGCATGAAGGCGATTGGATACAGGGTTACGGTCAACCGTGGAGACTATAAATCAAACTAAAGAGGAAGAGAAAGGCCGGCGCATCCGGCTCCTGCGGTAAAAGCAGGGCTGCCGACAGGCTGTCCGGTCCCGTTCCCTGACTCCAAAGAAAGGAAAAATGTATGTACAATCCATCATCAAAGAAAGCGGAAGAGTTTATCAGTCATGAGGAAATCATGGAAACCCTGGCCTATGCCGAGGCCAACAAGGATAATGAGGAGCTGGTAGACCGGATTATTGCGAAAGCGAGACTCAGAAAAGGCCTTGATCACAGGGAGGCATCAGTTCTTCTTGCCTGTCGGATACCGGAGAAGGTAGAGGAGGTATACGAGCTGGCGAGACAGATTAAACAGGATTTCTACGGAAACAGAATCGTCATGTTCGCCCCCCTTTATTTGTCCAATTACTGTATCAACGGCTGTGTTTACTGTCCGTATCACCTGAAGAACAAGCACATTGCCAGGAAAAAACTGACCCAGGATGAGATACGCAGGGAAGTGATTGCGCTTCAGGATATGGGGCATAAGAGGCTGGCGCTGGAAACGGGTGAGGATCCGGTTAATAACCCGATTGAATATGTGCTGGAGAGCATCAGGACCATTTACGGAATCAAGCATAAAAACGGTGAGATCCGCAGGGTGAATGTCAATATCGCCGCCACTACGGTGGAGAATTACAGGAAACTTAAGGATGCCGGAATCGGGACTTATATCCTGTTTCAGGAGACCTATCACAGGGAGAGTTATGAGAAACTCCATCCGACAGGACCGAAACACGATTACTGCTATCACACGGAGGCCATGGACAGGGCCATGGAGGGCGGAATCGACGACGTGGGCATTGGAGTGCTGTTCGGGCTGGAACTTTACCGGTATGAATTTGCAGGGCTTCTGATGCATGCGGAACATCTGGAGGCGGCTCAGGGAGTCGGCCCTCATACAATCAGTGTGCCGAGAATCAAGAGGGCCGATGATATTGATCCGGCCCAGTTTGACAATGGAATTGACGACGATACATTTGAAAAGATTGTTGCCTGTATCAGGGTGGCTGTGCCCTACACCGGAATGATTATTTCCACCAGGGAGAGCAAAAGCTGCAGGGAGAGAGTGCTGAAACTCGGCGTTTCGCAGATCAGCGGCGGTTCCAGGACGAGCGTGGGAGGATATGCTGAGGAGGAGCCGGAGGAAGAAAATTCCGCCCAGTTTGACGTCAGTGATAACCGGACTCTGGATCAGGTAGTCCACTGGCTGATGGATCAGGGATTTATTCCCAGCTTTTGTACCGCCTGTTACCGCGAGGGCAGAACCGGGGACCGGTTTATGAGCCTCTGCAAGAGCGGACAGATACAGAATTGCTGCCATCCCAATGCGCTGATGACGCTTAAAGAGTACCTGGAAGACTATGCGGCTCCGGATACGCGGGAAATAGGGGAGAAACTGATTCTTGAGGAGATAAAAAATATACCTAAGGAAAAAGTGCGTGAAATCGTCCTGAAAAATCTGGATGAAATCGAACACGGTAAAAGAGATTTCCGTTTTTAACGTCACAAGTCGGGAGGTGTGCGGATGAGTTTAAATCAGACTCCCTCGGGAGAAAGAATACATATAGGTTTTTTCGGGAAGAGGAATGCGGGCAAGTCGAGTCTGGTCAATGCGGTAACGGGGCAGGATTTGGCTATTGTCTCGGAAGTGAAAGGGACAACGACGGATCCCGTTTACAAATCCATGGAGCTTCTGCCCCTCGGGCCGGTTATGATAATCGACACTCCGGGAATCGACGATGAGGGTGAGCTGGGCGAAAAGAGGATTGGAAAAAGCCGTCAGATACTGAATAAGACGGACATAGCGGTTCTGGTGGTTGACGCCGCAGCCGGTAAGGGAAAGCAGGAAGAAGAGCTGATTCATATTTTCCGCAAAAAAAATATTCCTTACCTGATTGCATATAATAAGACGGATTTGACCGGGGAACCGGAAACAGGAGCTGCGAAGGGTGAGTCGGGCGGAGAGCGGCATGAGATATGGGTCAGCGCGGCCACGGGCTACCATATTCACGAGCTCAAAGAGCGGATTGCAGGTCTTGTAACCCCGGAAGGGGATGGACGGAGGCTGGTGGCGGATTTGATCAAACCGTCGGATCTCGTTGTACTTGTGATTCCGATTGATAAGGCGGCCCCGAAAGGACGGCTGATCCTTCCTCAGCAGCAAGTGATCCGTGATATATTGGATACCGGAGCATCGGCGGTGATGTGCAGGGAGGACGAACTGGAAACGGTGCTTTCTTCCCTGAACAGGCAGCCGAAGCTTGTCATCACGGACAGCCAGGTTTTTGCGGCCGTGGATAAAATGGTTCCGGAGCATATTTTAATGACCTCATTTTCCATCCTGTTTGCCAGATATAAGGGCGATTTGCACCAGGCATGCCAGGGAGCGAGGGCGCTTAAAACGGTGGAGGACGGCGATCGGATTCTGATTTCCGAGGGCTGCACCCATCACCGCCAATGCGGCGATATCGGTACACAGAAGCTGCCTGCCTGGATCCGGGAATACACGGGCCGGGAACCGGAGTTTGTGTTTACCTCCGGGACCCAGTTCCCGGAGGATCTGTCCGGTTATCATATGGTGATCCACTGCGGCGGCTGCATGTTAAATGAGAGGGAAATGAAATACCGTCTCAGAATGGCGGTTGATCAGAACGTTCCTATGACAAATTACGGGATTGCGATAGCATGCATGACCAAAATACTGGACAGGAGCATCAGGCCGTTCACGGCATTGTTTTCATAGGTTGCAGAAATGCGCAGACCTATCTGAACTGTTACCCGGAGGAACTGCTAATGTTAACCATATATAAAAATATGGTTGACAATTTTGCAAAGCCTGTTTATAATAGGCAATATCGAAAGGCGGGATTGCAATGAGCGAAAGATTAGCAGTTGAAATAATAAATGGAAGACGTCTGACTCGGACAGACGATTTATCTTTTTTTCTGGAGGAGGACCTCGATGAACTTTGCGGCGGAGCGGATAAGATACGGCGTGAGCTGCGGGGAGACAAAGCAGATTTGTGTTCGATAATCAACGGCCGGAGCGGCCGCTGCGGCGAGGACTGCAAGTTCTGTGCCCAGTCGGCCTGCCATAATGCCAGGATTGAAGAGTATCCGTTTCTGGAACCGGACGAGATTCTGGAGGACTGCAAACGTCATGAGAGACAAAAGGTAGGCAGATATTCGGTGGTGACATCGGGCAGGGCTCTGAGCGGCAAAGAGATGGATAAGGCGCTGGAAGCATACAGAAACATGAAGGAAAACTGCAGGATTGAGCTGTGCGCATCACACGGACTGCTTTCCCAGGAGGATTTCAGGAGACTGAAGGAGGCCGGGGTATCCCGCTATCATGCGAATATTGAGACGTCGCGGCGGAATTTCCCCAACATCTGTACCACACATACATATGATGACAAGCTGGAAGTGATTAGAAGGGCCAGAAACGCCGGTTTAACGGTCTGTTCGGGCGGAATCATAGGTATGGGGGAAACATGGGAAGACAGGCTGGATATGGCATTCAGTTTGTACGAGATGGAGATAGGTTCGATTCCCATCAACATCCTTCAGCCGATTAAGGGCACGCCGTTTGAGTCCCTTCCGCCTCTGAGTGAGGAAGAGATACTGCGAACCATCGCCATGTTCCGCTACATTAACCCGGATGCGGAAGTCAGGCTGGCAGCAGGCAGGAACGGGATGGAACATTCGGGTGAGAAGGCGTTCAGGGCCGGAGCCAATGCCGCAATTACAGGCGATATGCTGACCACCTCGGGCAATAAGATTGCCGAGGACATCGAGATGCTGACGGCTATGGGATTTGCGGCCGTGTAGGCTGGAAAATTGGATTAACAATGAATTTCAGGAAAGAGGACAGATAATCATGGAGAAAACAGCAAATCAGGGAGTGACGAGGAAAACCGCTCTCTCAACAAAGCAGATGGCATTGATTGGAGTAATGACGGCAGTGACCTGTATCCTGGGGCCGATTGCAATTCCGCTGCCTATCAGCCCGGTGCCGATTTCATTTACTAATCTGGCTATTTATTTGACCGTATATGTGCTGGGTATGAAAGCAGGAACAATAAGCTATCTCGTTTATCTGCTGGTTGGGTTTGCCGGACTTCCGGTGTTTTCGGGCTTCACGGGCGGCGTGGGAAAGCTGGCCGGTCCTACGGGCGGTTATCTGGTTGGTTTTATCTTTATGGCAGTCATTGCAGGCTGGATGATCGACCATTTCCAGGGAAAATACATGATCCATGTACTGGGCATGGTTATCGGAACAATGGTATGTTATGTATTTGGAACCATATGGCTGGCAGGGCAGCTTGGAATCAGCTTCACCGCCGGTCTCGGTGTGGGCGTGATACCCTACCTTCCCGGTGATGCCGCTAAGATTATTCTGGCCATTCTGGTCGGACCGAAACTGAGAAAAGAAATCAGGAGAATCGGAAGATAAGAAAGGACACGGAATAAGAAATGCGTAAGCCGGAGTTCTTTCATAAAGCCGAATAAAAATTAAAAAACAGGTTACATGCCGGAGATTTGATGTTGCGCCAACACATCAAACCTCCGGCATTTTTAGAATTTGGGTTCCGCTTTAGAGAGGAATATTACCATATTGCCGGAACCGCTCCAGGACCTCATTTCCCGCCAAGATTTGCCTTGTAGATGGCGGGAGTCTGTGCTAATATATAAATATACTTAACAGTAAAGTAGCTAAAAGTAAAGGATGAGAATATATGAATAGTCGTTATAAACTGTACCAGGAAATGATTTCAGTTTTGGATGAAGCGTTTGAGTTAATGGTGGAATACGATTCCGTTCCTCATGATTATGGGAGCGCTACGTTATACCAGGCGGAGTCGGAGCTTATCCATCTGGCGGGCAGCATGCCGGGAATTACGGCCTCGGAACTGGCGGCAAAACTTAAAAAGACCACCAGTGCATGCTCTCAGATTGTGAAAAAACTGCGCCAGAAAGGCTGGATCGAACAGACGAGAAATGAGAAGAACAACCGGGAATACAACCTGTTTCTGACGGAGGAAGGGAAGAAGATATTCCAGGATCATGAACAGTTTGAGTCCCGCTGTTATATGCGTACGTACAAAGAGCTGGAGGAGTTTGACGAGGAAGACTTCCGGCTCTATATGGCGATTCAGAGAAAGATGAATAAAAGCTTTGTTCTGGATGTGGAGGAGAGCCGTATGCAGTTGGGACAGAAAGACTTAGGGAATAATAAACAAAAAAATATGTAATAATTGTCTAATATCACTAAAATTAATGGCACCTCCTTGTAACGATTGACAAAGTTATCGGGCGGTGCTATATTACACTTAATAATTAAAGGTACTTAATTATTAAGCAATTTAAAATAAAAGCATATTAATAAAAATAGGAGGATATAAGATGCAGTATGATTTTACAACAGTGTTAAACCGGCATAACATCGGAGCTTCCAAATGGGAGGACATGAAAGCGGAAAAGCCCACGGTCGGCGACGATATTGTTCCATTTTCCACAGCAGACATGGAGTTTAAGAATCCGCCGGAAATGATTCAGAGCATGAAGGATTACATGGATCGGGCAGTGCTTGGGTATACGGTTGGTACGGATGCATTTTACGATGCGGTAAGCAACTGGACGAAGCGAAGATACAACTGGGAGACGGAAAAGGATTGGCTTGTGATGACCCACGGTATTGTCAATGCAATTCATATATTGACCGATGCATTTACAGAACCGGGAGACGGAGTGATTGTCATGACGCCGAGCTACTATCCTTTTTTTGCCGCTATTGAGAGAAACCAGTGCAGGCTGGTGACCAACACTCTGATCAACAACGGCGGATATTATGAGATTGACTTTGATGATCTGGAGAAAAAGGCCTGTGACCCTGACAACAAACTGTTATTGCTCAGCAATCCCCACAATCCGGTGGGCCGTGTCTGGACTGAGGAGGAAATACGGAAAATCGGAGAAATTTGTATCAGAAATCACGTGCTTGTTGTATCGGATGAGATTCACTGCGACCTGATAATGCCGGGCCACCGCCATATTCCGTTTGCATCGCTGTCGGAGGAGTTTCAGAACTGCAGCATTACCTGCATGTCACCGAGTAAGACTTTTAATACGGCGGGAATGCAGGCAAGCACGATTTTTATTCCGGACAGGGAACTGCGTGATACGTTTATCAGGACGATGCTCAGACATGGCCAGTATAACCGTTTTAATGCACTGGGATTTCAGCTTTACGAGGCTGCATATACCCGCTGTGACGAGTGGCTGGAGCAGTTGCTTGCGGTTATTAACAGTAACAGGCTCGCTTTAAAAGAGTACATTGAAGCCAATCTTCCGGAAGTGAAATTAACCGAAATGGAAGGGACGTATCTGCAGTGGATGGATTTCAGCGCTTTTGGAATAGAAGACAGGGAGCTGGAGCGGATACTGGTGGAGGAAGGCGATCTGTTTCTGGATCCGGGGTATGAATTCGGAGAAGGCGGCGGGGGATTTGAAAGAATAAACCTGGCATGTCCCGAATCGGTGCTGATGAAGGGGCTGGAGCGTCTGGTAAAGGTTATGAGACCTTATGCGGAAAAGATAAAGGGGCAGGAGGAGAAAAACAATGGCAGAGAGACAGGAGAGTAAGCTGAAACGGGAACTTACTTTTTCAAATTTAATGGCAATTGCAATTGGTCAGATTATCGGAGCGGGAGTCATGACAATGACCGGAACGGCTATCGGCATGACCGGTACGGGGGTGGCGCTGGCATTTATGATTTCCCCGATTATTACACTGATTACTGATTTTCCGCAGGCGATACTCGGGGGGACCGTGCCGGTTTCCGGAGGGCCTTACCGGTACATATCGAGACTCTGGGGCAAACGAGCGGGTTTTGTGTATATTGTCCTGTTTATCATTACAAACGTGAATCTGTCTATGTATGCGTTGTCATTTGCATCCTATGCGGTCAGCCTGCTTACGGGGCTGGGGCAGAACTTTGTTGCCGCTGTAATCCTGACGGTTATGTTTCTTGTAAATATTGTTGGAACGAAGAAGGCGGCCATCGTAAATACCCTGGTCAGTGTTGTGATGATTGGTTCCCTTCTGGCCTTTGCGGCTCTGGGTCTTCCGAAAACGGATTTAGACTATGTTTTTACCACAACCAACCTGTTTGACCACGGTACAATGGGTCTGATCAGCGCCATCGCCCTTCTGGGCTTTGCAACAAGCGGCGCTGCAAACATTACCCAGCTTGGCAGCGAGGCCAAGAATCCGGGAAGGGATATTCCGGCTGTTATCGTACTCTCCACAATTTTATGTGCATTTGTTTACATTACAGTCGCGATTACAGCGTGCGGCGTGCTTCCGATTGAACAGGTTGCAAACCAGAACCTGACGGTTGTGGCTCGTGAAATCCTTCCGGGTCCGATGTATTATATTTTTGTTGTGGGAGCGGCATTAGGCGCGACGGCTTCTACTTTAAATTCCACCCTTTCCTGGGTTGTAAAGCCGATTCTCGTCGCCTGCGACGACGGAATGCTCCCACGCTCTTTAAGCACCGTAAACTCAAAGGGAGTTCCGTGGAAACTGCTTGTGGCATTTTACTTGTTCGGCATGTTCCCGATTGTGACCGGAGTTCAGTTTTCCGTGATAGCCCGTCTCAGCACGGCGATTAACCTGATTATCAGAATTCTGACAATTACGACTTTGTTCCGTCTGGTGGAAAAATATCCGAAAAGTGTTGAAAAGTCCAGTCTTAAACTTCCGACCAGTATGTATAAACCATGGGCTGTGGTAGCATCCCTGATTTCTCTGGTACTGGCATATTCGCTGCTGTATTCTCTTACGCCGTCTATTCTTCTGACCCTGGGCGGGATCATTGTTGCAGCCATTTTGTATGCGGTCTATGGGTTGAAGAATGTGACAATCCCGGATGATTTGGACATTGACTATATTGGAGCTTCCGCTGCGGAGAAATAAGGCGGGAAGGAAAGGAGAAGAACAGTTAAAATGGAAAATGAAAAGAATATCAGGCATGAACTGAGCTGTACCGACTGCGGTTTATATAATTGCCGCCATCACAAAACAAAGTATCCTCCATTTTGTCTTACGACAAACAAAGTGTCTGAAGAAGACATGGAGGAGGCTGTCAATATCTATAATTCCGACACCGTTGACGGGAGAATGGCCCGCAGTTCCGCCTGCATTGAGGGCGAGAATTTTATGAAGAAAACACGGGTGGAAGAGACAGTCATGTTCATAAAAGCCATTGGTGCGAAAAAGGTGGGGATTGCCACCTGCGCCGGTCTCATTGAGGAGGCAAAGACATTCGCAAAGATTTTAAAAAAGAATGATATTGAGTATTACAGTGTAATCTGCAAGGTGGGAAGCACAGACAAGGCGTCTATAGGAATTCCGGAAGAAAGTAAAATCATTCCCGGAAGTTTTGAACCGATGTGCAATCCGATTATGCAGGCAAGACTTTTAAACCGTGCGGAAACGGATTTGAACGTTATCATCGGTCTTTGTGTGGGCCACGACAGCCTGTTTACAAAATATTCCGAGGCTCCGGTAACGACATTAGTTACAAAGGACCGTGTTCTGGGGCACAATCCCATTGCGGCGCTGTATAGCGGATATTATAAAAACCTTTGGGATTAATCAATTGTTGTATGATTAAATTTCACCTCGTACCTGGAGAAACGCTCCGTAATGCCCGGTAGCCTTGCTATGATGCAGCCCTCCGGCGGCGGACTATAGTTGATTGTAAATTACCTCCCGTTGTGGTATTATATAAGTAGGAATTACAGTGCTGTATCAACTGCAGATATATGGGAGGAGGCCTGTATTATGGGAAAAAAGATTATTACAATCAGCCGTGAATACGGAAGCGGAGGCCGCGAGGTTGGACTGACGGTGGCTAAGAAACTTGGCATGGAGTTCTACGATAAAGAACTGATCGAGGCCGCGGCAAAAGAGATCGGTTTTCCTGTTGATATGATTGCCGACAGGGAACAGAGGCTGACCAACAGCCTGCTTTACAATTTTGCCATGGGAACGCTGTACGGAATTTCCTATCCTAAAGAGCCTAAAATTACGGAGCTTCCGCTGACGGAGCAGATTTATCAGGCGCAGAAGAAGGCCATTGAGGAAGCGGCCAAGAGAGGCCCCTGTATTTTTATAGGACGCTGTGCCGATTATATTTTGAAGAGCCGTCCGGATGTACTGCGTGTGTTCATCTACGCGGACCGCGATATCAGGAAGAGGCGGGCCATTGAAGAGTACGGAGAGATTGAAGAATATATTGATGAGTTTATGTACCAGACTGATAAGAGAAGGCGTATCCACTATGAGAACTATACGAACCAGAAGTGGGGAAGCCGCGAGAATTACGATCTGATGCTGAACAGCGGGGACTTGGGCCTCGAGAAATGTGTAGAGTTGTTGTGTGAAGCCGTTAAATAACAGCGGCGGTAAGATTTAAGGCGCTCTGTAAGGAGCGGCGGCAGGGTCCGGATGTTGAGTCCGGACCCCTTTTTAGATTACAGGAAAGCTCCCGGGAGAACAACGAAAAGCACGCTTCGCGAACTTTTCATTGCCACTCAATAAAAACCTGCCCACTGGGCGGATGTGTGCCTGCGGGCAGGTGTAATATGCATTTATCACACTTTTTGTTCTTGTCCATATACTAATATTAAAACAATCTGAAAGGGACCTCAACTATGTATGACTCATGTAACAACTACCAGGAAGCCGCTGTTTACCCCATTCGCCGGGAACAGCATGTTCACGAAGTGGTTGGCAGCACATTTATAGCCGAGTCCTGTGAAGAAGCTCATAACCACCGGTTTGCGACTGTTTCCGGGGAAGCTATTCCATGTGGCAGAAGCCATGTTCACGAAGTGACTTTCCGCACGGATGCATACGACGGACATTTTCATAAATTTACAGGAACGTCCTCCCCGGCTATTCCGGTAGGAGACGGAAGACATGTTCATTTTGCTAAAGCATGCACTACTACAGCAGATGGACATACTCATGAATTCAGGGTTGCATCATTAATTGATAACCCGATTGCACCTTGTTAATATACCGGCCGGGACAACTGTTCCCGGCCTTTTGTAATAACAGGGGAGGATAACGGCCTTACAGATTGAAGTTTGCCGTGGCCGGGACTATAATGGAAACAGATTGACAGGGAAAAGAGAGGAGGAGTTCTTATGTATGATCTTTGTATTTACAATTCCAGGATTATGGATCCCGAGAGTGGATACGACGCCGTGGGGGCGCTGGCGGTTTCAGGGGGAAAGATTCTATCTGTTACCAAAGAGCCGGTGGAGGCAGCCGTGATGATAGATGCCGGGGGACTGGTGACCGCTCCCGGATTTATTGATATACATACGCATGAAGATGATATTTCCGATTACCAGGAACTTATGCTGCCGAGACAAATTTCGGAGTGTGCGGTAAAAACAGGGGTTACCACTATTATTACGGGAAACTGTGGAAGTTCTTCCGCTTCTGCGGCAAAATATTATGAGGCGGTCAGGCAGAGCGAATATCCATGCAACTGCTATATGATGGCGGGCAATGTGACGCTCAGGAGGCAGGTGGGACTGGGAAGCTATGACCGGGCCGGCCGGGAGCAGATTGAGCAGATGTGTGCACTTTTTCAGAAAATGATTGATGAAGGGGCCATCGGCCTGTCCTTTGGCCTTGAGTACGATCCGGCCGCCTGTTGGGAAGAGGAGGAGGCATTATGCAGGGTGGCGGCTGCTAATGACAGGATCGTTTCCGTCCATATGCGTTACGGCTATCCGGAGAAGGTGGAGGAAACGCTGGAGGAAGTGATTGCCCTGTCGGAGAAGACGGGAGCGAAGTTTGAGATCTCACACTTTGCCGCCAATGTTTACGGAGAAGGAAAGGTGGCCTGGGCGGACAAAAGGCTCAGGGCGTCGGGAGCCGACATTACCTGCGACATGTATCCGTACAACGTCTGGTCTACCGTCCTTCAGTCGGCGGTATTTGACGAGGGGGCTTTTGATAATTTTAATTTTTCCGTAGAGGATTTGGAGATTCTGACAGGGGAATATGCGGGACAGTACTGCAATGAGGAGCTGTTTGAGCGTCTTAGAAAAGAGCCGGAAAGTATTATGACGGCATGCCACAATGCGATGCCCATAGAGGATGTGGAAGCGGCGTACCAACTGCCCTATGTGATGGTGGGCAGTGACGGCAATATGCAGGCCACGGTGGATGGACACATTCTGGGACATCCGAGAGGGGCGGGAAGTCCGGCCAGATTTCTGGGACATTTTGTCCGTGATCGGAAACTGATGGATCTGATGACCGGAATCAGTAAATTGACCTTGCTTCCGGCCAGGCGTATGGGACTTGATTCCAAGGGGCGGCTGGCTGTCGGCTGTGATGCGGATCTCGTTGTCTTTAACCCTGAAACGATTGCAGACAGGGCAAAGTTTGGGGTGGATGTCTGCGGTCTGGCTCCGTCGGGAATTCTCTTTACGGTTAACGGCGGAAAAATCGTATACCAGGGTGACCGATAAACAGAACAAGCAGTTTTATTGAAAAAACGATTTATCGAGTAAACGAAAACCGGTAAGCTTTGCCTACCGGTTTTCACTGTTTATATTCCAAGCATGGTATAAAGGGCCGTTTCCGTTTCCAAGGTCAAGCCCGGCGCTCAGAGCACCGGACAGATAGTGTTTTGCGCGGGCGACACTCTGTTCCAGGGACATATCTTCTGCAAGGCCGCAGGCGATGGCAGAAGAGAGCGTACAGCCGGTACCGTGGCTGTTGGGATTCGCGATACGGGGAGCGGAATACCAGTGGATCGTTTCGCCGATGCATAAAAGATCGCAGGCTCCCGAGGATAAATGGCCGCCTTTCAGCAGGACGGGTACGCGATAGTACCTGGAAAGCCGGAGGGCGGCCTTTTGCATGTCTTCCCTGTTTTGGATTGTAATACCGCCCAAAAGTACCTCGGCCTCCGGTATGTTGGGGGTAACTAAAGATGCCAGGGGGATCAGGTTTTCCGACAATGCGGCTAATGCCTCCTTGTCCAAAAGTCTTTTTCCGCTGGTGGATACCATGACGGGATCCAGAACGATATGGTCGGGAGAATAATATTTAATTCTGTCTTCTACGGTCAGTATGGCGTCTTTTGTGCCCAGCATTCCTATTTTTACAGCCTGGGGCATGAGATCCGAAAACACACTGTCCAATTGGGCGGTCAAAAGCTCAGGGGCAACCGGACGGACCATCTGGACGCCGAGTGTATTCTGGGCGGTGACGGCGGTAATGACGCTGGAGGCGTAGAGACCCAGCGCCGTGACGGTTTTAATATCTGCCTGGACACCGGCCCCGCCGCCGGAGTCTGAACCCGCAATGGTAAGTATGGAAGGAACGCGCATCATGGATTAACCACCTTTATAAGTTTTTCTTTCAGCGTGCGGACGGCCAGAGAGATATCGCTTTGACCGAAGATACCCGATACAACAGCGGCTCCGGCGATTCCGGTACCCGAAAGCTTTGTGACGTTTGACGCGGTGATGCCCCCGATTGCGGCGACGGGGATAGAGACGCTTTCACAGATAGCCGAGAGGGTATCGAGTGTCATCGGAAGAGCCTCTTTTTTTGTCCGGCTGCCGAAGACGGCGCCGGAACCGAGATAGTCGGCTCCCTGCGCTACGGCCAGTTTTGCCTGTTCCACGGTCTTGGCGGTGACGCCCAGAATCATGTCGGGACCAATTGCCAACCGGGCTTCGGCGGCGCTTATATCATCCTGTCCGACATGAACGCCGTCGGCCTGACAGCGGAGCGCAATTTCCACATTGTCGTTAATAATCAGGGGAACGCCGTAATATCTCGTGAGTTTGCGCATCATCAGCGCCTCCTCCAGAAAATGGCGTTCATCCAGGTCTTTTTCTCTGAGCTGAAGCATCGTGATACCGGAGGCCAGAGCCTCACGGACCATCTGTTCCAGTGTCTTTTCACCGGTAAATGACCGGTCTGTCACTGCATACAGCAGGCAGGCGGATTTATTGAATTTCAATTTTTATCCCTCTTTTCAGTGTTTCTTCATCAAGCAGGCTGACACTGTCTGTAAAATACCGGAGAAAACTTCCGGTTCCCTCACTGCGTTCCTTCACTTTCCGGTAAGCAAGCTCCCCGCAGAGACCTGCCGCCGAGACTGCGAGAGCCGTGGCGGAAAGTATTGCGGTTCCGGCGGATTCTGTGGCAGAAGCAGCAGAAAGTATCGCGGTTGAGACGTAGGCGGCAATGATTCCGTCCAGCATGCAGCCGCTGCCGGTGATGCGCGACATCATAGGACAGCCGTTGTGGATCAGCATGGTTTTATCAGCGGAGGTTACAAGATCGGTTTCACCCGTCATGACGACAACGGCTCCTGTTAATTCCGATAAACCGCGCGCGGCTTCGGTCAGGGCGGAAATGTTTGCCTTTGTCATGTTATCCTTTTGTGAGGCGTCAACGCCTCTTGGGGAATCCTGTATTTGGAGGGATGGGCTTTTATGCTCCGCAGCAGCCCCGCGCTCCAATTCCAGGTACAACCGTTTGATTTCCGAGGAATTTCCGCGTATTACCGCAGGTTTCGCCTGGCTCAGTACGCTCAGGATAGATGAGGTCCTGTACGGGGAAGAGCCGATACCCACCGGATCCAGGATGAGGGGGAGGCCGAGCTCTCCGGCTTTTTTGCCCGCCCTGCTCATGGAAACGGCGGATGACTCCTTCAGAGTTCCGAAATTCAGCAGCAGGCAGTCACTGCGGGATGTCACATCGGCGGCCTCATCAGGATGATCCGCCATAACGGGTGCGGCCCCGGCGGCCAAAATAATGTTGGCAACTTCACAGGCGGTCACATAGTTCGTAATGCAGTGAATCAGAGGCCGCCGCTCCCGGATGAGCCGCGGAAGAAGCAGGATTTCATCCGGGAATAGAGAGTTTGTTTCCGGAAATGGAGATTTTATTGAGAATGGCTCATTTATCATAATTTTCTGTCCCTCTTCTCTTTTGAGGCTGGAATCAGTTCTGTATCATTCTGTGAAGGTGGGAAAATAAGGGCGAGCGGCGCAGGATTTCCAAAAGGACCACGGCCATGGCGGTTCCACATACGGTACTGGTTAAAAACGGCACCACGTAGAAGAAAAGAGCAATCTCTTTTCCCATCAGAAAAACGGCTATCGGATAGCAGAGAAGGGCGCCGATGATTCCGGTTCCGACTACTTCACCGAGGTAGGCAAGGACAAAACGGCCTGTTTTCTGGAAGAGAAACGCACCCAGGAAAGCGCCGACCATACTGCCCGGAAAAGCCATAAGACTTCCGGTTCCCATCAGATTTCTTATCAGGGACGTGCAGAAGGCCATGCAGACGCCATACAAAGGACCGAGGAAAACGCCGGCAATGACATTGATAAAATGCTGAACCGGGAAACATCTGGATGCTCCGATGGGAACGGAGAAGCCGGACAGCGCCACGGTCAGGGCCACCAGCATGCCGCCAAGGACCGTCTTTTTCAGGCTCAGCGTGTTTGCAGCTCTGTCCTGTGTATGATTAGACGGGGCGGCAGTTTCTTTATTTCCGAATAATGTGGTAGTTTGATTTTTCATTTAGATTCTCCTTACTGTTTTAGATTCTGCCCACGATGCAGTAACATCCGGGTATCAATGCGGGGTATGTACCGGGTAATATATGTCAATGAAGCGTTAGGGGTATTTTTCATTATTCGTCATAAATGCTGACGATTTCCCCATCCAGGATGCGGTTCATATTTTTAACGGCACAGAAATTACCGCACATGGAACAGGTATCCTCTTTTTCCGGCTTGCCTGCGGCGCGGTAGCGTCTGGCTTTTTCCGGGTCAATGGAGAGGTCGAACATTCTCTCCCAGTCGAGCCGTTTTCTGGCCTCGCTCATCTCGTGATCCCAGTCGGCGGCGCCTTTGATTCCTTTGGCGATATCGGCGGCATGGGCGGCGATTCGGGAAGCGATGATTCCTTCCTTCACATCGTCGAGATCCGGCAGTCTCAGATGCTCCGCAGGGGTGACATAGCAGAGGAAGGAAGCTCCGGAAGCCGCGGCAATAGCGCCTCCGATGGCGGCGGTAATGTGGTCATAGCCAGGCGCGATATCCGTCACGAGCGGTCCGAGGACATAGAAGGGGGCTCCCTGGCAGATGGTCTGCTGAATTTTCATGTTGGCGGCAATCTGGTCTAAAGGCATGTGGCCTGGGCCTTCGATGATAATCTGGACATTCTTTTCCCAGGCTTTTCTGGTCAGTTCTCCCAGGGTAATCAGTTCCTCTATTTGTGAGATATCGGAAGCGTCGGTAATACAGCCGGGGCGGCAGGCGTCTCCCAGACTCAGTGTCACGTCATATTCCTGACAGATATCCAGGATTTCGTCAAAGTGCTCATAAAATGGATTTTCAAGTCCGGTCATCTCCATCCAGGCAAAAATAATGGAACCACCCCTGGATACGATGTTGGTCAGGCGCTTTGCCTCTTTGAACCGGCTTGCCGTATTTTTATTAATTCCGATATGGATTGTCATGAAATCCACACCGTCTTTGGCATGCATTTTCACGATATCAATCCATTCTTCGGAGGTAATCTCTTTTAAGGGCTTGTGGTAGTAGACGACGGCGTCGTAAATGGGAACCGTTCCGATAATAGCCGGACACTCGGAGGTCAGCTTGCGGCGGAACTTTCCAGTATCGCCAAAGGAACTCAGATCCATAATGGACTCGGCGCCCATGGCTACGGCATCATTTACCTTGGTGAGCTCCATATCCAGATCATTGCAGTCCCTGGAAGTGCCCAGGTTTACGTTGATTTTGGTTCTCAGCATGGAGCCGATTCCGTTCGGTTCCAGACAGGTGTGGAGTTTGTTGGCCGGAATGGCTATCTTCCCCTCGGCAACCAGACGCATCAGCTCCTGGGGATCAAAATGCTCTTTTTCGGCTACATTTTTCATTTCTCTGGTCAGGATGCCCTTTCTTGCGGCATCCATCTGGGTGGTGTAATTCATACTCATGTCCTCCTTGCTTTTTTTGTTTTTGGAGGGATCGCGGCTATTTTTCTGCAACAAAAAAGCCTGGGCCAACAGATCCCAGACTTGATTTTTTTAATATCCGTCATGTATGATCCCTACGTTGGCATTACCCAAATCAGGTTATATAGGTCGAAGTTTGATTACTTCCTCTCAGCCCGCTTACGAGCTCCCTGTTGATGGTGAGTGTAACACTGTAATTTACTTTTGTCAATAATTCTATTAGAAAGTCTTTATTCTTTTTATTCTTTCTTTATCCCCAGGCCAAACTTTGGCCATATATTTCCTGTATAGTATTAATCAAACAGGAAAACCCCCTATTACATAGACTTTTTCATACTCATGCCGGCAGGAGCAATCCTGGCCGGCTCCCCCTTTTTATAAATAGAAAAGTGTTCCTATGATATAAATAAATTCAAGCCGGGTTCTTCTTGGGTCTGTTTTACTGTTCTTCACATTTTTGCCAGAAAGTCTTAATCAATTTTATTTTTTCTTTATCCACTGGTCAAACTTTCGTCACACATTTCCTGTATAGTATTAATCAAACAGGGACACACCCTTTTACATAGACTTTTTCATACTCATGCCGGTGGGAATAGACCCACCGGCTCCTTTCCATTTTACCCTTCTGATTTATAATAACGGAAAACACTTCACGTTCTTTTATTCCAAATTAACATGGTTTGTACATATTGTATACAGGCTGCCGCAATGAAAAAGGAGACAGCCAAATTTTTTATGTTTAGCTGTCTCCCTGTGGATATTTTATAATATTGTAATTAGTTTATTGATAATAACCATAGGAAAAATACTCCGTTACAGTTTCTAATAATTTTGTGCCTTTATAGGCTTTTGCAGTTACCTTTAACTGATAGCTGTAGTTTTTGGCAATCCCATAAGATTTTTGCATCAAAAGTGTTGTGCCGTCGGGGTCTGACTCTGTCCAGGATTTTATGGTTTTCCAAGAGCTCTTGTACTGCTGCAGTTCGCAGGTCACTTTGATATTATCGGCCTCCGCGGGGCTGCAATCGGCAAAAACAGTGCATTCCGCCAGATTGTCGGACGGAACTTCGATGCCGCCGCTCAGCATCGCCCAGTGAGACCACCTTGGCTGAGGGGTGTTCGCAAATGCAGTCATGGCAAGGCAGGTTACCATAGAAACAGCCACAACTAAAGTTACAATGATTTTTCGAATCTTGTTTTTCATACACAGATTCCTCCTTTTTGTTTTCTCTTAGTTATACGAATAGGAGATTATAAATATAACAAGATATGAGAATATTGATATATAATGCCTATTTTGTCAGTACAATAAACAGGAGAGAAAATGGTAAGTCAAAAGATTTATCAGAAAGATGTGAAGGCGATGAGCACCGAAGTTATGAAAATATGGATACCTGTGGCTCTTTTCATTTTACACGAAGCGCCTGGTACTTAGTTACCTGATATACGCTGTTTTGATTTGATTGATCTTTGAATAAATTAAAAACAGGTGGTGAAAGTTGAGTACTACTTTCACCACCTGTTTTTAGATAAGATAAAAAATCGGATTTTAAAACTTACTTTATACTCTCCATAATTTTACAGGCTTGATCCAAAGAGAGTGTACCATGGATATAAAATTGATGATTATCTTTATTCATCAAAACTTTTAATTCGTCATTTTTTTGAATCACATAAGACTCATTTCCATTAATTAAAACTTTGCTCACTCCGGCTTCTTCTGTATCAATTGCGATGGCCGAAGGATTACCATAGTAGTAGAAGATGTAAGACTGAGTTCCTGTGCTGTTCACATACTTTATAAAAAATGATCCCTTCCCCTCACTCACCTCAGCAGAACTATAGCCATCAGGAATATATCCCGGTTCATAGGCCTGGTAGTTCTTTGTCAAGTTGGTGTTATTCTCCCCCTGAAAGTTAAACTTAGTTGACTTTTCTTTAACCTCCGTGAAAAACCGTATCAACGGTAAACGAAACGCCTCTACCCTGGTTACGGCAAAAACACTGATTGTTAATGCGAAACACAGGCAGACGACTGCCTGCAGCCGTTTCTTTGGGAATATTTTGGGGGATAAATTCCGTTTTTCCGCCCTTTTCTGGATTTCATCGACCCTGCGGTTATGTTCGTCTGAAAAGGTGTGGACGCTTTCCGGATCGAGTTTGTAAGCCTTCATTTCTTCGTCGGATTCAAGCTGCTCCTCCAGGGCTAATTCTAACAAATAATCACTTTTCTTTTTCATTAAATCGTCATTCATTATTTTTACACCCCTTTAACTTTTCGGCCAGTACTTTTTTCGCTCTGGAAAGACGTGTGTTGACGTTATATTCGGTTATGTTCAGGATTTGTGCTGTTTCTTTGGAAGTTAAGTGGTGAAGAATTCTCAGACGCAGTATTTCTTTATACTTGTCGTCCAGTTCGTTTATGAGTTGAATTACTGTTTTGTAATCTTCTGTCTCGATATACAGATCCTCTGTGCTTCTGCCGGTTTCAGTTTTTTCAACCGTTTCAAAGGGGATTGGTGCATGGTTGGCTTTTCTGATGTGATCAATTGCGGTGTTTTTTGTTATTGTAATCAGTAAATTTTTACAACGCGGCGTTTCAACTTCATTCTCGTCAATTCTGTATAAAATGTCAATAAGTTTGATTAATGAAAGTTGAACGATATCCTCTGCATCATGCTGATTTTTGGCAACATTAAAAGCAACCTGATACATCATATTTTTGTACCGCTCATAGATATGGCGAAATTTGGAGAGCTCTGCTTCCCCGTCGATCATGCTTAATAGAATCATACTCATTAGCCCTCATTTGTACGCGATAAATTTTTTGTTTGCATATTACGGCAGATATACCCGGAAGAATATGCAATGGAATCAGTACAGCTCACATTCATCAGAACCGTCAAACCCGGGTGTCGCAGTATAGGCGGGGTCACAATACTGTCTGATATATTGTGCGGCGCGCTGCTCGGCATACTTTTCATTGAGCACCGTGCCATTATCGTCCATTTCAATATTGTTTGCGAAAATTGCATACGCACACTCCAGGAGAGATGGCTCTTCCCTGAAAACACTTATATAGTCAATCCCCTCTAACAGCGGATAACCCACGGTTCCACTCGCAATCCAATATGAAAATTGCCTTAATGAACCACTGAATGAATGGCTTAGTTTCATAAAGATTTCCTCCTTTTTACTTATCATTTATCATATCATCCGCTAAGTCAAGATAGAGGTGACAAATCACATTATTTTTTGCCGCAATTGTTGAAACGGAGCACGCAGAAACCGTGCAAATGAGCGGCTGCGGCCGCCGTCCGCCGCCTGTGGCCTAATCTATTTCTGGACTAACAGATTTCTTTATGTTATAATGTTGAGAATAGGTGGGTGTTTTTTCACGGGAGACAGAGAATGAGAGAAAATACAAAAATAAAAGGCCAACTGCGGTTTTACCTGCAATGGCCATTGATATTGTCGGTCTTTTTGATGGCAGCGAATCTGGTTGTGGGAGCGATAAGCCCCAAGGCCGGTATTGCCATGTCCGGATTTACGTTACTTTATGTTGTGGTTGCCCTATGGCTGTTCCTGTACAGGAGAAAGAGGCTCATGGGCGGGCTGGTGGAATTCTCGGCAGAATATGCCGGGGTCCAGAAACAGTTACTTTCCGAGATGGCTATGCCATATGCAGTAGCCGATGCGGAGGGCCATCTGATTTGGATGAATAAGGCTTTTGCCGAAGTTGTGCAGGAGGATAAGGGCTGCAGGAAGAATCTGGCGGCGCTGTTCCCTGAGATTACAAAGGAAATGCTGGATGAGATAGAAGGAAATTCCTGTATTCATTCTTCATTTGACGGAAAGTTTTACCGTGTTGATATCAGACAGATTTACATGGATGAAAACGAAGGTCTGAGACTCAACCAGACGCAGGAAATCCCGGAGGAGCTGCTGCTTGCGGTTTACCTGTTTGATGAGACGGAAGTGCTCTCTTATAAGAGGGAGATTGATAACCAGAAGCTCGTGGCAGGACTGATTTATCTGGACAACTACGAGGAGGCGCTGGAAAGTGTGGAGGAAGTAAGACGTTCCCTGCTGTCCGCGCTGATCGATCGCAAGATCAATAAATACATCTCGAATATGGACGGTATTGTCAAGAAGCTGGAGAAGGATAAATATCTGTTTGTTATCAAACAGCAGTATACGGAAGAGATCCAGGAGAACCGTTTTAATCTTCTGGAAGATGTCAAAACGGTAAACATCGGTAACGAGATGGCTGTTACGCTCAGTATCGGTATGGGTATGAACGGAAGCAGCTATATTACAAACTATGAGTATGCCAGAACTGCCATCGATATGGCTCTGGGGCGCGGCGGCGATCAGGCCGTAGTCAAGGATGGGGCCAGAATCCGCTATTACGGCGGCAAATCCCAGCAGCTTGAGAAGACGACCCGCGTGAAGGCGCGTGTTAAAGCCCATGCAATGCGTGAACTCATGGATACAAAAGACAAATTATTAATTATGGGGCACCATATCGGCGATATTGATTCATTCGGCGCAGCCATCGGTATCTACAGGATTGCCACCTCTTTTAACAAGAAGGCAAGGATTGTGGTCAACAGCGTCAATTCCTCCGTTAAACCGATGATGGCGAGATTTCAGAATAATCCCGATTACCCCGACGATCTGCTGATGACAGGGGAAGAGGCTTCGGACTGGGCGGATGCCAATACGATGCTGGTTGTTGTCGACGTCAACAGGCCGAGCATTGCGGAAGCGCCAGAACTGCTGAAACAGATTAAGACGATTGTAGTGCTGGATCACCACAGACAGAGCAGCGAGATTATCGACAATGCGGTGCTGTCCTATGTAGAGCCGTATGCGTCCTCCACCTGTGAGATGGTTGCGGAAGTGCTCCAGTATATTGGCGATGGCATTAAGATCAAACCGGCCGAGGCGGACGCTATGTATGCCGGAATTGTAATCGATACAAATAATTTCATGAACCAGGCCGGGGTCAGAACCTTTGAGGCGGCAGCGTTCCTGCGCAGGAACGGCGCCGATGTGGTCAGGGTCAGAAAGCTGTTCCGCGATAAGCTGGAGGATTATAAGGCGAGAGCCGAGGCCATCCAGAAAGCGGAGATATTTAAAGACTATTTTGCCATCTCAGAATGCCCGGCCGAAGGCATTGAGAGCCCGACGGTAGTCGGTGCCCAGGCGGCCAATGAGATGCTCGATATCGTAGGGATTAAAGCTTCCTTTGTCCTTACGGAACTGGGAGATACCATCTATTTCAGCGCGCGTTCCATCGACGAGATCAATGTCCAGATCATGATGGAAAAACTGGGGGGCGGCGGTCACAGAACCATAGCAGGCGCCCAGTTGAAAGACGCGACGATAGAGGAAGCAAAGGACAAATTAAAAGAGATTATCACAGTAATGCTCGAGAAAGGGGATATATAGAAATGGAAGTTGTATTATTGGAAGACGTAAAAGCATTAGGGAAAAAGGGACAGATCGTAAAGGTGAACGACGGCTATGCCAGAAACTTTATCCTGCCTAAAAAACTGGGAATTGAAGCAACTTCAAAGAACCTTAACGACTTAAAACTGCAGAAGGCCAACGCCGACAAGATTGCTGCGGAGCAGCTACAGGCGGCCAAGGATCTGGCGGCAGAGATTGGAAGTAAATCAATTACACTTTCCATCAAGGCAGGGGAAGGCGGAAAAGCATTCGGTTCCGTTTCATCCAAGGAGATCGCAAAGGCAATCCAGGACCAGCTCGGAATGGAAATTGATAAAAAGAAACTGGTTCTTCCGGAACCGCTTAAAACATTTGGAACCCACGAAGTGCCTGTTAAACTTCACAAAGATGTAACCGGAAAACTGGCTGTTAAGGTAGTGGAAAGCTAAGAATACCGCTCACAGAGGAAATCGGAGGTTTACAGATGGATGAAGCGCTGATAAAAAGGGTACTCCCCCACAGCGTAGAAGCGGAACAGTCGGTCATCGGCTCAATGCTGATGGACAGAGAGGCAATTATTTCGGCGTCTGAGATTGTGACAGGCGCCGATTTTTACCAGCATCAGTATGGCGTGATGTTTGAGTCCATGGTGGAATTGTTCAACGAGGGCAAGCCGGTCGATCTGGTAACGCTGCAGAACCGCCTGAAGGAGAAGGATGTGCCGCCGGAAGTAAGCAGCCTGGAATTTGTCCGGGATATTGTCACGACCGTGCCGACGTCCGCCAATGTTAAAACATATGCCAATATCGTGAGAGAGAAAGCTGTCTTAAGGCGGCTTATCAAGGTGAATGAGGAGATAGAAGGTCTCTGCTACGCCGGGAAGGACAAGCTGGAATACATCCTGGCCCATACGGAGAAATCGGTCTTTGATCTGCTTCAGAGCAGGGGTTCTGGAGATTTCGTGCCGATCCGGCAGGTGGCCCTGAATGTACTGGAAAAGATTGAGACGGCATCCAAAAACCAGGGAACCGTTACCGGTGTGCCGACCGGATTTATTGATCTGGATTACCGGACATCCGGTTTCCAGCCATCGGATTTTATCCTGATCGCGGCCCGTCCGTCCATGGGTAAAACGGCGTTTGTACTGAATGTCGTGGATCATGTGGCCGTCAAAAAAGGTCTGCCCTGCATGGTATTCAGCCTGGAGATGTCCAAGGAACAGCTTGTAAACCGTATGCTCTCAATGGAATCCAACGTGGATTCCCAGAAGCTGCGTACCGGTACGCTGACCGATTCGGACTGGGATGCCGTGGTGGAAGGAATCGGAGTCATTGGAAATTCCAAACTGATTATTGACGACACGCCGGGTATTTCTATTATGGAACTGCGGTCGAAGTGCCGTAAGATGAAGCTGGAATACGGGCTCAGCGTCGTTATTATCGACTACCTTCAGTTGATGTCGGGTAACGGCAAGGGCGGAGATAACAGGCAGCAGGAGATTTCGGAGATTTCCCGATCCCTGAAAGCGCTCGCCAGGGAGATGAATGCCCCGGTTATCGCACTGTCCCAGTTGTCACGTGCCTGTGAGACGAGACCCGACCACAGACCGATGCTTTCCGACCTTCGAGAGTCGGGAGCCATCGAGCAGGATGCCGACGTCGTTATGTTCCTGTACCGTGACGATTATTATAATAAAGACACGGATATGCCCAACATTGCGGAAGTAATTATTGCGAAACAGCGAAACGGCCCAATCGGCACCATTCAGTTGATGTGGAGGCCTGAGCTGACGAAGTTTGCCAATCTCGCGAAGTAAGTTAAGAGAGACGTGTAAGAGAAGCATGTAAGAGAGCCATATAAAGAAGTTCACTATATATTAAAAACGGACTGCGCCTGTTCATCCCCTATGGGAAGAAGCGCAGTCCGTTTGTTCTATCCGCAGTCTTATTTTGAAAAGAATGCATCGAATAAGCTGTCCTGTTCCGGGTTATGGACCACATAACCGACCGCTATCTTGTTGTCCGTCAGTTCGATCAGTTTCTGCGCCTTTTCCGGGCCGAATGCGCCGCAGAGTTCCACCGCTCCAAAGCCCTCCGCTGCGAGTTCCTTCATTTTTGTGCAGGCCTCGTCGAAGCTGCGGACCGTGTAAATATAGCTTGTCATGCTGCCCTTTTCAAAACACGCCTGGTGTTCCTCCGGGTTATAGGCATCGCTCATCAGGATAAAAGCAAATTTCTTCTTCATGTTCTGTCTCCTTTTCTCTATTTTTTAAAACTTGAATAAGTTTAAACCGATTTCTTCGTCAAAAGCCCTGTCCACGCTTCCGTCTATCACGGTAATTACCATCTCGCAGGTCGCGCTTACGACCGCTCTGTTTAAATGGCCTCCGAAGACCTCTCCTTTATCATTTCCCGCGCTCATATGGAGGTGGGAATAAAATCCGCTGTTCATGGTATTTATCGTCCCGTTCAGGGATGCGATCTCATAATCACCCTTAAAATCATTGGAATAATATTTTTTCTCCCCGGTCTTAAACACTCCCGTTGTAAAATCATTGATCGCGCCCAGGGCGGTGACACCGGCCAGTCTTATGTTCTCTTTTAAGGCTATTTCTCTTACTTGCTCGAGGATTTCTTCCCCTTTGTCAATCCTTGCTATGATTGTGTTCTGAAATCTGCGGTAGTCCATATGAGCTTCCTCCCTTTCACTATTATCTCCGCTTATTGTAGCAAATCATTCCGTCATGATCCAGCCCTGTTTTACACATTGTCCGCACCGGATTTTACCGCTGGTTCCGGAATCGCCGGAAACGGCTTTTTTTGTCTGCATTTTATACATAGATTTCTGCGCTTCACGCGCCATTTTGGGCAGTTTGTACAAGGTCCGTTGACGATGATGTTAAGGAACTGTAAAATTAGCTCATAATTATTAAATAATTATAAAAAGTCAGTGAACATTTAAGAAAGAGGGTACGGGATATGAGGAAAAAAATGAAATCAGTGATTGCATGTATTACTTGTCTGGCAATGGCGGCGTCGCTTGCGGGCTGCTCGGGCAGCACGGGGACATCAGATGCGGGAAGTTCCGCCGCGCCGGTGCCGACAGTGGCCACGCAGGGGGCTGAAGGGGACAGCGGCCAGGCATCTACTGTGGACATTGACAGGGCAAAAGAATTTGTTACTATCGCGACCGGTCCTACCAGCGGTATTTACTATCCGATTGGAGGAGCATTTGCAACCGTTCTGGGCAACGCGGGATATAAGACATCGGCACAGGCAACGGGCGCTTCCGTTGAGAACATCAACCTGATTTCCGCCGGGGAGGCCGAACTGGCTATTGCGATGCAGGATTCCGTTATGCAGGCCTATGAAGGTTTTGGAGCTTTTGATACGCCCAATTCCGACCTCCGCGCAGTAATGCGTCTCTGGCCGAACTATGTTCAGCTTGTAACAACGGAAGGAACCGGGATTAAGAGTGTGGAAGATCTGAAGGGCAAACGTGTCGGCGTGGGTGCACCGAACTCCGGTGTGGAGCTGAATGCACGCATGATTTATGAGGCATATGGGATGACTTATGAAGACAGTGACGTGGACTATTTATCATACGGCGAGGCCATTGACCAGATGAAAAACGGCCAGTGTGACGCTGCATTCGTAACCTCGGGACTTCCGAACTCCACAGTCAGCGAGCTGGCATTCAGCTACGACATGGTAATCGTGCCGATCGACGGGGCGGGCAGAGACCATCTGGTTGAGAAGTATCCGTTCTTTGCGGCAAGCATCATTCCGGCCGATACCTATAACAATGAGGAAGATGTTGAGAGTGTATTTGTTTATAATATCATGATCGTCAACAAAGACCTTTCGGATGACATGGTATATGACATGATGAACTGCATTTTTGATGATATCGGAAGTATCAAAGCTTCCCACAACACGGCGGATAAGAACATCGACATAAGCTTCGGCGTCGATGACGTCAAGATCCCACTCCACGACGGCGCTGCAAAATGGTGGCAGGATCACGGATATGAAACGCCGCAGAACTAAATTTACCCTCCTGCTGATCGCATCAGCTCTGGTCATTCTCTCTGCCGCCGCCTTCGGACTGCGGCAGAGGGAGTACCTGGTCATCAGGAACCAGGAGACGGGAGAGACTTACGTGAGAGTGCCGGTGGAGACCGGAGACAAACTGAACTTCGGCTGGGAGCATTCTTTTGAGCATATCCCATGGAATGAATATTATGAGGTAGAAAAAGACGGGAGTTTTCTTTTAAACACAATTTCGGTGGCGGGTTTCGGCGCCGGAATTCCGGCGGAAATGGACTGCACCTACCGGTATGAAGACGGACTGATTTATATGGACGATATAGGGAGTGAATTTCCCCAGTTTAACTGGATTAATTCACAGACGGCATTAAAAGAGATAGGACTAAACGGCCGGCTTCTGATCAGGGGCGAGGATATGCCTCACCATGAGAAGATGGTGCTCTGTATCGAATAGGGAAAGGAGGATATGAAATGAGCGAGGAAGAGAAAAGACAGGATCCTGCTTCTGAGAAGGACGCCGATGCGTTCGGGGATGCGGCATTAGCAAGTCCGGAACCGGCAAATGCCGATGGGAAACCGGAGGCTGAACTGACGGATGCAAAAAAGCAGGAACTCCTTGAAAAGTTTGATAAAGAGAGCAAGACGCGCACCTTTGTATCACCGATGGTTGCGAGGGTATATAAGATTTTTGCGATTGCGGTGACACTGTACCACCTTGTATTTGCATCCGGTTTCTGGATGCCTGAGACGCTGAAACACCGTTCTCTCCATGTGTCAATGATTCTGATATTGGCATTTGCCATGTATCCGGCAACAAAAAAAGCCAGCCGCAAGGTGATTGCATGGTACGACTATATCCTGATGGCGCTTTCGGCGGCAGTGCCTCTTTATATGTGGCTTGATTATTTTAATATTATCAACCGGGCGGGCAAGCCGAATTCCATGGACGTCATTATTGGAACCCTGCTTACGCTCCTGGTGCTGGAGGCCACAAGACGCGTATGCGGCCTGGCGCTTCCGATTCTCGGCCTTATCTTTATTGCATACAGCCTGATGGGCACAAAACAGGGGCTGATTCCAATCGATATTCCGGGAATCTTCCTCCACAGAGGTTACACCTGGCAGAAGCTGATGAGCCATTTCTTCGCCAATACGGAGGGTATCTACGGCTCCTCGGTCAACGTGGCCTCAACCTACATATTCCTGTTTATTGCATTCGGCGAGATTATGAACAAATGCGGCATGGGCAAATTCTTCAATGATATTGCAAATGCCCTTGCGGGCGGAAGTAAAGGCGGCCCAGCCAAAGTGGCGGTTGTGGCATCCGGTCTTCTGGGCATGATCAACGGCGCGGCGGTGGCCGTAGTTGTGACAACCGGTTCGTTTACAATACCGCTTATGAAGAAAACGGGATATGACAATGAGTTTTCGGGCGCCATTGTTGCGACCGGTTCCGTAGGCGGTCAGTTAATGCCTCCTGTTATGGGCGCCGCGGCATTCATCATGGCGGAAACGCTGGGTATTAAATACAGCACTCTGCTTGTATCAGCAATTATTCCGGCCGTCATTTACTATATTGGAATCCTGCTTCAGATCCAGATGCGCGCTGAGAAAATGGGGATGCAGGGGACGCCGAAGGATCAGCTTCCCAAGATAGGTGAAGTTATGAAGGAATACGGCCATCTGGCGATTCCGCTGATTTTCCTGGTTTACATGCTGTTCTTCAGCGGCAAGACGGTAATTATGGCTGCATTCTATACTATTATTTTCACAATCGTTGTCGCAGAGCTGCGTCCGAACACGAGGATGAGCCTGGATGACATTATCGACGCCATGGTGGCAAGCGCCAAGTCGACCGTATCGGTTGCCATTGCCTGTGCCTGCGTCGGCATTATCGTAGGCGTGAGCAGTATCACCGGTTTCGCCCTCAACATGGCGAGCACCATCATCCAGATTGGCGGCCAGAACCTGATGTTCACCCTGATGTTTACAATGGTAACGTGTATGATTCTCGGCATGGGGCTTCCGAGCATTCCTTCCTATATCATCACATCCACGATTGCGGCCCCGGCCCTTGTAACACTGGGAATTCCGCCTATCGCGGCCCATATGTTCTGTTTCTACTTTGCAATGTTTGCAAACCTGACGCCGCCGGTTGCCCTGGCTGCATTTGCCGCGGCAGGCATAGCGGGAGGCAGTCCGATGAAGACGGGATGGGCGTCGGTGAAGCTGGCCCTGGCCGGATTTATCCTGCCTTACATGTTTGTGTATAATACGGAACTTCTGCTCCTCGACACACCGATTGCCAGAGGAATCCAGGTAGCCATCACGGCGGCCGTCGGCGTATTCCTGATCAGTGTGGCGGTGGAAGGTTTCCTGTTCCAGAAGGTAAACGTTGCACTGCGGATCCTCTGTTTTGTCGGTGCCTACCTCCTGATCGACAGCGGACTCATCACCGATATTATCGGCATTGCCATCTGCGCGGCGATCGTCATTTTACAGAAGACATTGGCGAAAAAAAATGTTACAATGGTGACGTAGCTTTTTTAGAGGTTACTAAAACCGGCATGATGGGGTGCTGCGGGACTGCACAGGATTCCGCGGCGCCCCTTTTTCAATTCATAGGAAATTACGTCCTATGAATTGAAAACGCTCCGCGAGGATGCACATGCCGCGCAGAGGTAAATAGTTGCAGAAGCGCACTGCGGCGGTGAGGAATTGGGGGATCACTATGGTATATGATGTTATTATGAGTGTCTGTATGAATATTTCTCTGCTGATTGTCCTGGCTCTGATGCTGACCAAAATCCAGTTTGTCCAGGAGCTTCTGCTCAATGAGGACGATGAGAATGGAAACGGAGGCGGGAATGTCAGGAGGAAAGTCAGGAACCAGCTTGTCCTGGGTGGGATTTTCGGCGTTTTCTGCATTATTTCCGACTATATCGGGATACAGGTGGAGGGAGCTCTTCCCAATGCCCGTGTCATAGGCGTGCTTTCCGCCGGTTTTCTGGGAGGTCCCGTTTCGGGAATGACCACGGCCCTTATTGCCTCGATCCACCGGTATCAGATTTTTCCGGAACGTATCAGCACCCTGGCCTGTATCCTGGCGGCAATTCTGCATGGCATCATTGGTTCCTGGATTGGATATGCGAGGAGGGAGAACCGGCAGTATTCCAACTGGTTTCTTTTGATGAGCACATTTGTCGCGGAAGCGATTCATATGATTCTGATCCTCATACTGACAAGACCGTTTATTGAGGCGCTGGAGATTGTAAAAATCGTCCTGGTGCCCATGGTTATCATAAATTCCTTTGGAATGGTTATCTTTTTCAGCATTTTCAAGACGATTTTTAACAATGAAGATCTGAAGGTGGCGGCCAACGTGGCGCTGGCCCTGAGGACGGCGGAACGATGCGCCCCTTACCTGGGGGATGCGGAGACGAACCGCAGCAGCATGCAGAAGATTATAGAAATCGTCATGTCCGAATATAAATGCGTCGGGGTGGCGGTGATAAAGGGATATGAATTTCTGGGCAGAAGCAGTGCATTTGACGATATTGAGCTTAATAAGACTTCTTACCCTAGGCTTTTGGCGGCCACCGCAACATACAGGACCACCAGGATCAGTAAAGTGCCTCTGCCCGAGGATGCGTTTTATCCGCTGTATGAAAAGAATGTGATTCTCTCGGCTCCGATTGTCCGCGGGGAGGACGACGTGCTCTCTTTTGTCATGATGGTCAGAAAGAATGCCTATTCTTACAGGGCCGATATTGAATTTGTAACAGGTATCGCGAATTATTTTGCAACCCAGTTTAAACTGGTGGATATGGAGAAACAGAAGGAACATCTGAGAAAAGCGGAAATAAAGGCGCTCCAGTCCCAGATTAACCCTCATTTTCTCTTTAATGCTTTAAATACAATCTCATGCTTTTGCCGGGAAAAGCCGGAGAAGGCCAGGGAACTTCTGATGGCCTTAAGCTCCTATTTCCGGAACATGCTGGAGGATATCGACAGCAGGGTGACACTGGAGACGGAGCTTGAGCATGTGAAAGCCTATCTGATGCTGGAGGAGGCCAGGTTCGAGGAACACCTGAAAATCAAAATCGAAGCTGAGCCGAAAGACTGTACCTGCCGCGTGCCGAACCTGATACTGCAGCCAATCGTGGAAAATGCAGTGCGTCACGGCGCGATGAAAAGGGATAAGGGGCAGGTGGCAATCCGCATCAGGAAGGAAGAAAAGTCAACAATGATCGATGTGATAGATAATGGGCCCGGAATGGACAAAGAGATCGTGGACCGGCTTTATGAGAGCAGCACGGAACTGCCGCACCAGAATGAGAGCCACGGAATCGGAATGCTGAATGTCCAGAGGCGGCTGACCGGGATCTATGGAAAAAGCGCCGGCCTCCAGATTATTTCCGGCGGTTCGGGGACCATTGTGCGCATGATCATTCCAAACCAGAAGGAGAAGACGGATGAGGATAGCGGTAGTAGATGATGAACGCCCTGCCAGAAGCGAGCTGGTGTACCTGATCAGACAGTGCAGTCCCGGGGTGGAAATCACAGAGGCCGAGAGCAGTGACAGGCTGATGCAGCTTCTTGATACGGAGGAATTTGACGTCTGTTTTGTGGATATTGATCTGGGAGGGGCCAATGGGACGACGCTGGCGTCTATGATAAAAAGCAAGCTGCCGGAGGCTCAGATTATATTTGCCACCGCATACAGGGAATATGCGGTGAAGGCATTTGAACTGGGGGCCACGGATTACCTTCTGAAACCCTTTGACCTGGACCGGGTGAGGAAGACGATGGGCAGGCTGGAGGAGAGAAGAGTCGAGGCAGCAGGGGCAAGGGAGATGGCCATCAATAAAATCATGGTGAATGCCGGAGCCAGCTTCCAGGTGCTGGATGTGGCGGATATCGTTTTTATTGAGACGGAAAAGCGCTCCTGCAAGATCCATACGGCCAAAAAGGCATACCTCCAGAATGAATCCCTGAATTACTATGAAACCAGGCTGAGAAACTGCCGGTTTTTCAGAATACATAAAAGTTATCTGGTGAATCTTGACTATGTGCTTGAGATGATTCCAACCTATAACAGTGGGTACAGCCTTAAGATGAGATATTATGAGAAAGATTTGCTGCCGATTGGGAGAACGCAGGTGAAGGAGTTCAGGCAGTTATTCGCAAGATAAAAAGATTTGAGTAAGAGAGCTGCATCCGGGCGGCAGTGAAAATTGAGATGAAACAAAAATGCCTCTCCATCAGTGAGAGGCATTTTTGTTTCTTTTAAAGATTGAAGAGTCGGACCCGGGGCGGTTTAAGAATTAATTTGTTTTAATAGAAATTCGGTACACCTTGCTGGGCCGTCCTTTTGTATTCGTCTGACGGGTATAGATAACTTCGGCAAGGTTGTATTTTACGAGGGTTGTAATAATACGGTTTACGCTGCGCATCGTGATGCGCAGAACGCGGGACAGCTCCTGTGTCGTAACCTCCTCCGTACCGGTTACGGCGAGGGCGGAGCAAAGCTTCTGCACGGTCAGGGTCGAGAGGCCCGTGCGGTCGGCGAGTTCGCGCATATAAGGCGTGACGGCGCTCTGGATCGACAGGCCGGCGCCCTCCTCTCCCAGGAGGCCGAGGAGCCCCTGACTCTCGGAGAAAAGGTAGCTGACACGGTTCCCGGTAATGCGGGATTCCTTTGCTGCGACTATGGCATTGGCCTCCGCCTGACTCAAATCTTCGGCAAGGCCGTAGCCGATCGCCAGCTCGAATCCCCCGTTTTCCTTTATATAATCCCGAAGATGGCAGCAGGTGAAGCCGTCGGTCACCTTTTCGGCGGTCTTTCGGTTGGTGGAGATTCGGAAACCGTAGCGGGTATCCCGGATGATGAAATCGTATAGATATTTTTTGTTGAAGGCGGTCAGTAATTTTTCCAGCAGATCATACCGGTTCTGGAACTGCTCCCAGGAGGCGGGATCCTCCCTGGACGCGGCCGGCAAAAACAAATCGATGGAAGCCGCCAGATTGTTAGTCAGTGTGCTGAGCAGAATTTCGTGTGTCAACTGGCGAAAACCGGCCAGGATATCTTCCCTGCTGAAAGAAATATAGTAACACTCCACGCCTGCCTCCAGAATCTCCGGCATGATCGGGCTCATACGTGACAGGGAATACTTGATCTTCTTAGAATTCCACAATTCAATGTGCTTTTGCAGCTTCTGCTTCGAGGTTTTGTGGACCGTCTCCGGGGACAGTTCCCCTATATACCGGTTATTGCGCTGAAGCCATTCCTCGAAGGTGCCCTCCCTCAGATACTGTATCAGCGAACTCTCTTCTCCCGGACAGAGATAATCACAAAAATCAAAATATCCGTGCTCGAAATTCCAATCCTGATATTTATAAATTACCTCAAAAAAAGTTTTGTAGTAATTGCCTGCGGAACAGAGGAAAAAGCTGATGGGCTTGCAGTCCGGAACACTTTTCTGAATAGAAAGCATCGGGCCGGGGCCGGTGGTGATAAAGCCGTCAAACCCGGATTCCAGCCTGCGGTACAGCTCCACAATATGTTCATAATTATAATAGACAAACAGTTCTGTCTCACAGTCCAAATCAAGCGTCTGAACTTCTTTTTCTAAATATTCTTTTAGATATGCGGTAGCCAGTATCGCAATTCTCACAAAAACACCACCTTTTTCAAACATTGTAATTTGTTATACAGTATAACAAAAAATAAAGGGTATTACAACAGAGGAACTTCGCGCGGGTACCGGTAAGCTGGATAAAAAAGAAATTTGTGATTTATTACTAAATTACGGACGTTTTAATTGTTCCTTTTTAACGAAAATAATTATTATCATTTACATTAATGATTTGCGTGATATAATTGGAAATATAAAAGACGTCTTTAATATAACCGTAAATAGGTAAGCCAACAACAAAGCAACAAATGAACAGGCAGATGATGAAACAAAATAGGAGGGTGTTATGTTTAGTGTGTTAATTGCTTTACTTGTAACAATTGTGGTGGGGTATTTCGTTATCAAAAAGTATAAACCGCAGACCGTGCTTTTTGCGGCAGGAATTTTTCTGATGATCATTGCCTCCGTGTTCCATTTGGGGGAGATTATGGCGGCTGATAAGTCAACCGGCTTCTGGCTCTTTGATATTTTTGAATATATGAAAACCGTTTTTGCAGCCGACGCGGCGGGGACCGGTATGATTATCATGGCAGTCGGCGGCTTTGCCGTTTACATGGAGCACATTGGAGCAAGCTCCGCAATGGTGGACATCTGTATCAAGCCGCTGAAGGCGCTCAATAAGCCGTATCTGGTTCTGGCTCTCAGTTATGTGGTCGGACAGTTCTTAAACATATTTATTCCGAGTGCGGCGGGACTCAGTGTACTTCTGATGGCAACGCTGTTCCCGGTGCTTGTTGAACTGGGAGTCAGCCGCCTGTCGGCAACGGCTCTTATCGGTACCGCGGCCTGTCTGGATCTGGGACCGGCTTCCGGCGCTTCGAACATGGCGGCTCAGACGGCAGGCCTGGAGCCGATGTTATATTTTGTGCAGTATCAGCTTCCGGTAGCGGGAGTGGTTGTGGTGACGATAGCAGTTCTTCACTATCTGGTACAGAAATATTTTGACAGGAAGATGAATTTTATTCCGGATGCAGCGGCCGACGGGAAAAGAGAGAAAAAGGCGGTTCCGAAGATTTATGCAATTCTTCCTCTGCTTCCGCTGATTTTCCTTTTTGTGTTCAGTAAATTAGTCATCAGTTCTATTTCCATGAACGTTATCACGGCCATGCTGCTCGGCGTGACAATTGCCCTGATTTTTGAGTTCATCACGAAAAGAGGAAACGGCAAAGCAGTTGCAAAGGATATTCAGGTGTTCTTTAACGGAATGGGCAGCCAGTTTGCTACAATTGTAACATTGATTATTGCGGGAGAGACCTTCGCAAAAGGTCTTATGTCAATCGGAGCGATCGACACGATTATTGAGAGCTGTAAAGCTACCGGTTTCGGTCCCGTCCCAATGACCATTGTTATGGTCCTGATTATTACCGTATGTTCCATTGTAATGGGGTCCGGAAATGCTCCTTTTTACGCATTTGCCGCCCTTGCTCCGACCGTAGCGGCCGCCTTCGGTATCTCTACCGTTCTGATGGTTATGCCGATGCAGCTGGCAAGCGGTATTGCCAGAAGCATTTCCCCGATTACCTCCGTTATCGTGGCGGTAAGCGCCAGCGCGGACTTGTTCCCGGTTGACGTTGTAAAGCGTACGGCTATTCCGATGGCGGGAGGCCTGGCTGCCCTGTTACTGTCAACGTTTCTGATGTTTTAAGAAAACATTGCGGATATCCCGCAATAACGCGAAAGGATTAGACAATGAAAAACTTTAATTTACGAGAATATCTGAATGAACTGGAGACTCTGGTTAATATCGACAGCGGAAGCCGGGTGCCGGGCGGAACATCCCTCATGGCGGATTACATGGAAGCAAAGTATAGAGAACTCGGCCTTACGGTGAAACGGATCGAATCCGAAAAGGGCCTGGGGCCCTGTCTGGAAATCCGCAGCTATGCAGAGCGGGAGAAAATCGACGTCCTTTTTCTCGGACATATGGATACGGTATTTCCAGCCGGGGAGCCGGAACGGAGACCTTACCGGGAGGAGGGAGAGCTGGGTTATGGACCGGGCATTATGGATATGAAGGCAGGCCTGTTATCCACCTGGTACCTTGTTAAGAATCTGGTGGAGGATGGCACAGGGTTAAACATCTGTGTGGCTCACAACAGTGATGAGGAAATTTCTTCCCTGGACTCTCAGGAATGGATTAAAAAACTGGCTGAGAAAGCGGATATTACCATCGTGATGGAACCGGGACGAAAGAACGGGGAATATGTGAATGAGAGAAAGGGCCTTGCGCGGTACACGGTGACGGTGGAAGGAGTCGCGGCTCATGCGGGGATAGCGCCTCAGGATGGGGCAAGCGCCATTTATGAGCTGGCCGAACTGATTCTTAAGTTACAGGCTCTCAACAATTATGAGATCGGAACCAGCGTTAATGTTGGAGTGATTTCTGGAGGAACGGCATCCAACGTGGTCTGTGATCTGGCGGCATGTGTGGTCGACACCCGTTTTGACACCATCGGGGAGCATGAGAAGATTGAGGAAAGCCTGAAGAGGCTGGAGAGCCGGAGGGTTAACCCGAGAACGTCCGTAACCATAGTGAGAGACGGCTTCAGACCGCCGATGAATAAGACGGAAAAGACAGAATCCCTGATGGCGCTCATGGAGGAGCAGGCCGCGCTCATCGGTATGGATATGAAATGGGTAAAGACAGGCGGAGGCTCCGACGGTAACTTTGCGGCTTTTGCTGGCTCCGCTGTCATAGACGGGGCCGGACCGGCAGGAGACGGGGCTCACGGGAAGAAAGAATCACTTCAGCTTAACACGATTGAACCGAGACTGGAGCTTCTATACAACATGCTTACCGCATTATCGGAGAAAAGAGGGTGAGAAAATGAATTTTAATGAAGAAGCTTTAAGAAGGCATGAGGAGAAAAAAGGAAAGATTCAGGTGACCAGCAAGGTGGAGCTTAAGACAAGGGAAGAACTCTGCATCGCCTATACGCCGGGGGTTGCCGAGCCATGCCGGAAAATCCATGAAAATAAGGAGGATGTCTACCGTTACACAGCCAAAGGGAACCTGGTGGCGGTGGTATCCGACGGCTCTGCCGTGCTGGGCCTTGGAAATATCGGCCCGGAGGCCGCCATGCCTGTCATGGAGGGAAAAAGTATTTTATTTAAACAGTTTGGTGATGTGGATGCCTTTCCAATCTGCCTGGGAACCCAGGACACGGAGGAGATTATCCAGGCGGTACGCGTGCTTGCTCCGACCTTCGGCGGCATCAACCTGGAGGACATCTGTTCACCCAAGTGTTTTGAAATTGAGAGAAGACTGGAGGAAGAGCTGGATATCCCGGTCTTCCACGACGACCAGCACGGAACGGCGATTGTAGTGACCGCCGGCATGTTAAATGCAGCAAAGCTGACGGGCCGGAAGCTTGAGGAGATGAAGGTGGTGCTGAACGGACCCGGAGCCGCCGGAACCGCCATCATTAAGATGCTTATGTTTGCCGGAGTTAAGAATGTGATTGCCTGTGATGAGCACGGAATCCTGCATAAGGAAAGAAGCGAGAAACCGCAGGGCCACAAATGGGAGCTCTGTGAGGTTACAAACCCGGAAGGAAAACAGGGTACGCTTGCCGATGCCGTAGTGGGAGCGGACGCCTTTGTAGGAGTTTCCGTCGCAAACGCATTGACGCCGGAGATGGTAAAAACAATGGCTCCCGACCCGATTGTGTTCGCAATGGCCAATCCCACTCCGGAGATTACCTACGAGGACGCCGTTTCCGCCGGGGTGAAGGTAATGGGGACCGGGCGCAGCGACTATCCGAACCAGATCAACAATGTACTCGCTTTTCCAGGGATATTTCGCGGGGTACTGGACGCGCGTGCCAGAGATATCAACTATGAAATGAAGTTTGCCGCGGCCAGGGCGATCGCCGGTCTGATTGGTGATGAGGACCTGTGTGCCTGCAATATCATTCCGTCCGCATTTGACAGCAGGGTGGCGGAAACTGTCGCAAAGGCCGTGAAGGAGGCGGCGGTCAGGACGGGGGTAGCCAGGTTATAAGCAGAGCGCCGTTCATGTTATAATTGATTCTCCTGTAGGAACGCCAGTACCCTGTGATGAAGGTACTGGCGTTTATTCTTAATTTCCCGCGAAACGTGTGTAAAATGAGCATTTCGCTAATATGTCGTTTTACCGGGTGCTGTAGTACCCGTCAATCCTTGCCCCTTCCGGCAGCTCGTATTTACCTTCCGGCGCTCCGAGAGTCCAGCCGGTTTCGGAGAGGTGGTGATTCTCCATGGCGCCGGCGAAGTGGAGCATCGTGATGCCCGCGTTGAGGCGCGTATCATCCGGTGTGGTCAGTTCATCGGGGAGGGTAACAAGGAGTATCATGTCCCCATCCAGGATGAAGCGGTATGACTGAAGATTTAAATAGGAAGGAGCGCAGCAGGCGGAGATGAATGCCTGATACAGGCTGTTGTTAAGCGGAAGAGAGGAAATCTCTGCGCTTTCGCCCCAGTTTTTCGTATAAACGGCGTGGTCCACGGAAAGTTTCGGCGCGACGAAGCCGGTACGTTTTTTAATTGAAACGTCGGAAATGCTCTTAATGTCCAGTCTGGAGGAGGGGAGCATGATAGTGGCGTTGCCGAATGCGATCAGTGCACACGGTTCCATATCTTCCGGGAGGGACAGGCGCTTTTTAACCTCGGAGCTGTCTCCGATTGTAATCCAGCAGGATTCCAGTTCCAGCTCGGTCAGCTTTATAACAAGATCCTCGCCGATGTATCCGGCGTTTTCCAGATAGTAATCCTCTTTTGGTGAAGATACCAGGATGTAATGGGGAGCCTCGATCATAAAGTTGTGGTATCCGGCGCATCCTGACAGGATGGAATGGGTCTCAGGCCCAAGAAGTTCAATGGACACCCGAATGTCCTGTACCAGTTTTCTGCACTCCGGGAAATAGTCCTGAAGTTCCTTCAACTGTTTTTCCAAAGCCGGTTTTTTCTTAAAACTCCTCGTTGATTCACGTTTAATAGCAAGATTGTAATAATCCATCCTCAAGCCACCTTTCATATAATTTTCCTCTAAGCTTATTCTATTACACAGATAACGGCATAATGTGCTTATACTGAAATTCTACCATCGCACCGGGTTAATTGTCAAATAAAAAGAAAAAATTTCCAGTAATAGACAGATACTTCCTGTATAAATAAGAAAAAACAGGTATTAAAATTTTTACATGATACTCATATTCCTTCTGAACCCGGCATATAGTAATAGTAAGCTACGAAATATTGTGGACTAAAGGAGAGGATTTATTATGGCTGAGATACATTATCTGATTTCAGATGCGTCGAAAAAAGTGGATGTAGAAGCACATGTGCTGCGGTACTGGGAGGAAGAACTGGAGCTTCCTATCCCCAGAAACGAGATGGGACATCGATATTACACGGATTTTCACATCCGTCTTTTTAAACAGGTTAAAGTGCTGAAGGAAAAGGGATATCAGTTAAAAGCAATTAAGACTGCATTGGCAAAATCTCTTCAGGACGGTAAGGTGATTATCCCGAGTGAGGTCCTGGAAGAGGATGTGATTGCCGCATTGAAAGAAACAGGTATAGGAGAACAGGACATGAAAGAGCAGAAAGGGAATGAAAAAAAGGCCGGAGGAGAGCAGACGGACGGCAAGGTAAAGGATGGACAAGCCGGTGAGAACGGCGAACCGGCCGGACTTACCGCTCTCGACAAGGACAGCGTGGAGGCGCTGCTGGCCGGAGAGAAAATGGAACAGTTCCAGAAGGTGATGAACCATATTATTGGACGGGCTATGGAAGAGAACAGCGAGAAGCTGAGCCAGGACATCAGTTATCTGGTACATGACAAGCTGATGAAGGAGATGGAGTATCTGATGCGCGTGTCGGATGAAAGGGAAGAAGAGCGGTTTAAACAGCTCGATGAAGTAATCCGCGCTTATCAGAGGGACAACCAGGGCAGGGCGGAAGCTGCCGCTTCTGTTACGGGATTTCCGTTTTTTCGCTTTAAAAAGAAAAAATTCGGCCGCAACGGAAACAAGCTTTAAGCAGTTTCCATCACGGCTGAAAATAGGAAAGTCCGGCGGAATTCCGTGAATCAAATCCCAGGCAGGGAATTCCGCTGTTACACTTTCCGGCAGGCGTTTATAAAAGCGGAGAAGAGGCGGTCGGCATGTTCATACTTCCCGGCGAGCTGCTCCGGATGCCACTGGACGCCTACCAGGAAAGGATGATCCGGCTGTTCGACTGCTTCGATAATGCCGTCGGAAGCGCGCCCGCAGACGTTCAGGCAGGGGGCGGCATTCCGGATAGCCTGATGGTGAAGGCTGTTGACTTCCAGTGAAAGGGACTGTGTTATCTGCGCCAGGCGGGAGCCGCTCTCCAGTGTTACGCGGTGAGCCGGATGCGACGCACCAAAAGGCTGTCTGTGCGCGATAGGAAAACGTTCCGGGACCTGAGAAAAAATATCCTGATAGATATCTCCCCCCAGGGCGATGTTGAGAAGCTGGGCTCCACGGCAAATGCCAAGGACCGGCTTTTTCTTTTCGTAAACCTGGGAGAGCAGAAGCAGCTCCGAGGAATCGCGAAGCGGCGAGAAATCCCCGCATCCGGTCAGTGTTTCCTCGCCAAAGAGAAACGGATGGACATCCGGTCCGCCGCTGAACAGGAAACCGTCCAGTGTGTCGGCAAGCTGTCCGGCTTCCTCTTCATCTAACGTCAGAGGGAGGACGAGGGGAATCGCGCCGTTTTTCCGTATGGCGTCGATATAGAAATGTCCCATTCTTAGATCATCTGTTTTTAAATCGTGGGAGGCTGTCAGGCCAATCACCGGTTTATTCATATTGCACCTCTCTTTACGGTCTCTGAAAAATCCCTGTTTTATATAACATAAAAAGACTGTCATCTCTGACAGCCTCTTATGTATCTTAAGCATTCCGCTTAATTATGCCTGCTCAATTGCGCCTGTAGGACATGAACCAGCACAGCTACCGCAGTCGATGCATGCATCGGCATCGATTTCATATTTGCTGTCTCCCTGTGAGATAGCGCCTACTGGACAGTCTCCAGCACAAGCACCGCAGCTAACGCATGTATCTGTAATTACATATGCCATGATTAAGTACCTCCTTTAGAATTTAACTTTTGCATTTATTCTATACTATTACTGGGAATTATTCAAGAAGAAATTACTGTATTTTATGTTTAAAAATAGGAGCAATGCGCAAAATAAGGAATACAGGTAATTTTATTTCTTGCCAAGCCTGTGGAAAAGTATTATAGTATGGATAGATATAACTGTTTAAAGATTCAGAACAGTTATGATATAATGTACGCAACGCGGACATTATATCACGCGCATGCAGATTTCTGCGCCTGCCGCAGAAAGCCTGGCGCTGAATTCCGTCGGAGACTCATATTCACGACATGAATATTATATTACAAAAGGAGGTTAAGAAACATGCAGGTTAGTAAAGATATGTTAATCGGCCAGCTTCTCATGGTAGACGAAGGCATTGCCCCGATTCTTATGGGAGCAGGAATGCATTGTCTGGGATGCCCTTCCGCACAGGGAGAATCTCTTGAGGAAGCTTGCTATGTCCATGGAATCCAGGTGGATACGGTAGTTTCTGCAATTAACGAATACCTTGCTGCGAAATAAGAGCAGCAGGATTTAATAAAAAAGACTTTCGTCAAAGGCCAGTCCTCTGAACGGAAGTCTTTTTTATTGTTTACTTTTACTGTAAAAGAGTTCTTCATAGTGTCCTACAGGTTGGAAAGCGTCTGCAGGGCGCGGTCTTTTACGATGATTTCATAGTGTTCCTGATAGTAGGCTTCAGCAGCAGGGTCTGCTTTCAGAGTGCTGCCGTACTCTGACAGGAGGTTACAGATTCGTTTGAAGGAGTCATTGTCTTCCTCCGGCTCTCTGATGACCAGATAATAGCGGTTGTTCTTCGGATTCTTGTAGAGCGTGTTGGCTCCGTCAAACACTTGTCCTGCTATTCTGGCGGCATGACAAACCTGATCCAGGTTGTCAAATGTAAAAAAACGGACAGAGGGCTGGCCGTCGGAGGCGGTAGTTTCCACATTCTTTAATCCTGCGGCAGCGGAAAGCGGGGAAGGCACTGCATCACCGGCAGTCTTGGAGGTAAAGAGTCCAAGAATTCCGTCAGCTCCTTCTAACAGTTCGCTGGCCAGCGAGGACAGGGATTCTTCTTCCTCGGCCATTGGAGAAAATTTGGAAAAACGGGTGTCCAGTTCTTCCGGATCTTCTATCTTTGTAATGATAAGCATTATACTCTCATTGGACAGCGGAATCGCTTCCACCATCAACGGAATGTCTTCTGCTTCGAAACCTACTTCGTTGGAAGCCTTCTGAATCATCTCACGGAAAAGCTTCTTCGCTTTTTCGCTGCCATAGGCTAATTCACCCAGATTCAGGTCGCGTACACTTAAGTCAAAACTGGAAAGTGTACAACGAATCTGGTTTTCATTGATACGTTCGATTTTCATAGGCTCACTTCCTTGTCTTTTCAGGTTAAAAGTACCAAGCTTACATATTCAATATACTATATAATATAAGCAATTGGCAATTCATATATGAAAAAAATTTATTAAAATTTATGGAAGCATGGCTTAAGACGGCAAAAAGACCGCAAATCGCGGCATTTATGCCAAAAGGTTTCTTGCAATCTCCATTGTTGTCTTGTCCGCGATCTCCGCAATCTGTTCCCGCGGCTCTTTCATTCCCGTATCAATCCACCGTTTTAATACGCCGGTCAGGCCGTAAGTGATAAATTCCAGAAAGTAAGCCAGCATGACTTCGCTGATATTCGGATACTGTTTTGTGATGACAACGGTTCCATTATCGGAAATCAACTTGTGAAAACGGTTTACAAAATCATTGGAGGCCGTATTTTCGAAAAGTATTTTGCAGATTTTTGTATTCTGTTCAATGTAGTGGATGATAGGGAGCAGCACCGGAAGGAGAGAGCCCTTTCTGGGACCCTTCAGATATGCGTCGATCATCTCCTGGAAATCATTCAGAACATCGGACTCCATCTTCTGGAGGAGGTCATAGGTGTCCGAATAGTGCAGATAAAATGTCCCTCTGTTGAGGTCGGCCCTGTCGGTGATGTCCTTTACTGAAATATTCTTAAAATCTTTCTCCGTCATCAGTTCCACCAGACTGTCCTTCAGCATTTTCTGGGTCCGGCGGATTCTTCGATCCTGTTTTTGTCCGTCCATATTTCATATCTCCTTTAAAAGTATGTGTATAAATAAGAGTTATTGTTCGCACTGTGCCAGGTAACAAACGGGTGAACAATTCTGGAAAATATATCCGTTAATGTACACGTAACCGGGTCCGTGGCCATTATTGAATCAGGCGGGGACTTTTGATTATTGAAACTTATTGACATTTGAATTATAATACACATGTGTTCAAAAGTCAATAATAATACAGTAAACGAAAATAAAACAATAATGGAGAACGGATATGAAAAACGACAACAGTTTTTTTGACAGGATCATCCAGATTATTGTATACAAAGGAAAAATAATAGAAAAGGTGTTCTTCATTTTCACGGTAATCTGTGCGCTCTGCTTTCCGTTTGTCGGGGTGAATTACGACTTGAGCAAATACCTGCCGGAGTCGGCGCCCACAAAACAGGCGCTGGATGTGATGGAGGACGAGTTCGGATACCCCGGCATGGCCAGAGTGATGGTGAAGGACGTCTCTCTGCAGGAGGCAAAACATATCCGCGATCAGATTTCAGAGCTGGACGGTGTGGATATGGTAATCGGCCCCGATGTGACGACGAATGTCTATATGGGAGCATCCTTCCTGACCCAGAGCATGACGGATCTGATGTCGATTGACGCACTGTCCATGGATGATTATTACCGCGATGGGAACGCCGTGATGGACATTGTATTTACCGAAGGGGACGGCGATCCGGAAACGAAGGCGGCAATCCGCAGGATATATGGGATTGTCGGAAAAGACCGCGGCTGTTTTGCCGGCAGTGCGGTGTCCTCTAAAGAGCGTGAGGAATCCATCACCAGGGAGATTGCCATTGCGATTGCCATGTCCCTCGTGATTATCTGGCTGATTCTCACATTGACCACGACTTCCTGGGTGGAGCCGGTTCTGTTTATCTTTGTCATGATTGTTGCCATTATTTTGAATATGGGGTCCAATCTTATCTTTGGCAGTATATCATTTTTTACGTTTTCCACTGCGGCGATTCTTCAGTTGGCCGTGTCGATGGACTACTCCATTTTCCTGCTTCACACTTTTACCGCATATAAAAACAAGGGGATGGAAATCCACGGGGCCATGGAAGAGGCCGTCAGGGAGGCGTGCAGTTCGATACTCGCCAGCGGTGCAACCACGATAGTCGGGTTCCTCGTCCTCGTCAGCATGCAGTTTACAATTGGCCGGGATGTCGGCCTGGTGCTTACAAAGGGCATTATATGCAGCCTGCTTACCGTGCTGCTGCTGATGCCGACCCTGATACTGAAGTTTGACGCAAAGATTGTGAAAACGGCTCACCGGCCGTTCCTTTCGCCCTTTGACCGGTTTGCAAAGTTGATGAACAAAATCCGCCATCCGGTCTTTCTGCTGGCCGCCGTTCTGGCCGTGCCCTGTTATTTCGGGCAGGCGATGAATGTGTTTTATTACGGTGACGACGCGATAGGAGCCGGGCCCGGAACGAGGGTTTATGAGGATACACATGAGATTAACGGTATTTTCGGCAAATCCAATGTTATGATCGGAATTGTGCCCAATGGTTCCGTGGTGACGGAGAGAGAGCTGACGGAGGCGCTTGAGGATCTGGACTTTGTAAACTATGCACTGTCCATGTCGGGAACCATGCCGTCCGGCCTGCCGGAACGTTTTCTGCCACAGTCCCTGAAGGAGGAACTGCGGACGGAGCGGTACGCCAGAATCATGATTTCAATGGATACGGCGCAGGAGAGCGACTATGCATTCGAATGCAGCCGGAAACTTCAGGAGACGGTAAAAGAGTTTTACCCGGAGGACGCCTATGTGATAGGAATGACGCCGACCACGATCGATATCAAGGAAATCCTGACGGCCGATTACAACAGGGTATCCATCCTTTCCCTGGCGGGTGTGGCCCTGGTGGTTTTTGTTACCTTCCAGACGCCGCTGATTCCGATTCTCGTTATCATTCCGATAGAGGTGGCCATTTATCTGAATATGACGATTCCCTATGTGCTGGGGGACAGCGTGATCTATATCGGCTACATTGTAGTCAGTTGTCTGCAGCTGGGGGCCACGATTGATTACTCGATTCTCATGACGAATAATTATCTGGCGTTCCGCAAAGAGATGGGAAACCGGGAGGCCGCGGTTGCCGCCATAACAAAGAGTACTCTTTCCATTGTCACGTCGGGAGGGATTCTGACCGTGGTCGGCTACCTTCTGTATTTCACCTCATCCATCCAGGCCATCTCGCAGGTGGGCAGGCTTGTGGGCCGCGGGGCAATGCTCAGCATGGTTCTCGTGCTGTCCCTGCTTCCCGCTCTGCTGAGTGCCTTTGACAAGCCAATCAGGCGGCAGCAGATGAAAGCGGCCGGACGCAGGGAGCGGAGGATGAAAAGGAGGGGGGAAAAGAAAGCGGCTGGAATCGAAGTGGCGGAAACAAAGCCGTGCGAAGTAAAACCGGAACGAGAAGGAGGGGAAAGCCATGAAGAGAAATAAACGCATCATATCGGCGGTGCTGGCGGCCGTTCTGGGGCTTGGCACGGTGCTGACGGCCGGGGCCGCTGCAGACGAACCCGTCTGCGACGAGACTCTTTATGTCACTCTGAACCAGTACGGGGAAATCAGGGAGAGCAGCGTCGTCAAGGGTTATACGGTTAACGGCTGCAGCAGGATAGAGGATTATGGTACATATGACGGAATTACCAATATGACGGATCACTCCGAGCCGTCGGTCGATGGCGGGAAAGTAATATTCGAACTTGAAAAACCGGCGGACCGCTTTTATTTTGAGGGAGTCACCCAGGTGAAAGAGGAGGAGCTGCCATGGACGATCCGGGTGGGTTACCGTCTGAATGGGCAGGAGAAAAAGGCGGAGGAACTGGCCGGGGCGGCAGGCCTGATCGAAATTAATGTAGATTTACTTCCCAATAAAAGGGTTTCGGACTATTACCGGAACAATATGACCCTGATGGCCACAACCGTGGTGGATATGGATAAAAACCTGAGCCTGGAAGCGGAGGGGACGCAGATACAGGCGATGGGAAATCTGAATGCGGTTTTGTTTTTTGCCCTGCCGGGAGAGGAACAGCACTATTCCATCCGGATCGGAACCAATGATTTTAAATTCAGCGGTCTGGTATTTACGATGGTTCCCCTTACGGCCGCACAGCTTGACAAGGTTGCGGATATCAGGGATGCCAAAGAGACGCTGGAGGATTCGGCCGATTCCATCAGTGAGAGCCTGGATGTAATATTTAATACACTGGATGGAATGCAGGCGGGCATGACGGATGCGGCGGACGGAATCAGGGGGCTGAATGAGACGAGGGAGATTTTTGCCGGTTCGAAGGCCCAGGTTTACGATGCGGCGGATGTGGCAATCGGCAATATGGACGCTCTGGCCCAGAAGTTTGCCCCATTTTCCACTCATATGAAGGAGGCCCGGGATCTTCTGAACGATCTAAACCTGGATATCAGCGATCTGGTGGAATCCCTGGATGAACTGTCTCCTCTGCTGTCGGAACTCAGACATGACGTGGCTGGTCTGAGAAATGATATGGATGATTTGAGGGAAGCCATCAACCACCCCGCGGTGGATATGGCGGCGGAGAGTATCGGACGCCAGATGGAAAAGACAAAATCGGATTTGGAAAACCTGAAAGTGTCCCAGCGTGAGCTGAGCGGCGGAGTCGCAGGGCTGGCGAGCGCAGTCCCGAGCCTGATCGCATCTGCCGGGGCGGTGAAAACAAAAGCTTCCGCGCTGGTAGACCGGGAGGAACTGGAAGAACTGGCCGAAGAGCTGGATGATGCAGGAATCTACGACGAGGACGAGGCGGCCTCCTATTTATTCAACAATATGGATTACACCATTGATGAGATAGACACGCTTGTGGCATACCTGATGCCGGAAAATGACCGTGCGGCAACCGCTTCCGAGGCCGGCAGGGCCGGCCAGGCGGGACTGATGGACGCATTGGACGCCATAGTGGAGGGAGTGGACGGCACAATCGGAAATACCAGCCTGACGGACGACGTGGAGGCTCTGATCACACAGTCTGAGACGATATTGCAGGCCCTGGCCGCACAGAGGGGAAGTGTCTCCGGCGCTCTTAAAAATATCCGTGATATCGCGGACACGGCAGCGGACATCTGTGACGCGGCGGACGACGTCATCAGCTCCGTAGACACTATTAACAGGACAGTCGACGAACACCACGATGAAATCCTGTCCACGCTGAACGATATGGGAGAACTGACAGACAGCGCCTACAACAGCCTGATATCCCTGACGGTGTTCAGCACGGCTTTGGAAAACCAGTTAAAGAGCATAAGTGACCCGCTGAACAGCAGTACAAAACAGACGCTGAACGGTCTGGCGGCCATCCTGGACGATGCAGGAGAAGGCCTGGGGCAGACAAACGTCTTAAGGAGCGCAAAAAACACGATCAAGGATATGATAGACGACAAGTGGGATGAGTACACCACCGAAGACACCACAATCCTGAACGTGGATCCGGATGCCGCGCCCGTCTCCTTTACCTCCACAAGAAACCCGTCCCCGCGCACAATCCAGATCGTGCTGCGGACCGAGGAAATCAAAGAGGAAAAGGTAAAAAGCGGAAACAGTGTGGACGAAGAATTCCACTCGGACGGGAGTATTTTCCACCGGATTGCGAATATTTTCAGGAGGATATGGGAGTTGATAGAGGGATTGTTTCGTTGAAAGGCGGGGACGCCTGGGGGGGATGGCGGACGGGGTAGGGAGTGGTGAGTCTTCAGTCCCGGGGAAAGGTGTTGCGAGGGGAAATTCGAGGAAAAAAATTCCTACGGGGACTCACTTTCGCTTGTGGAGTGCGTAACAGTGCTGGATTTGTTGAAGACCTCATCAAGCACTGACGGACTCCAAGGTCCCCTTCGGAAAGTTTTTCCTCGAATTCCCCAGGTCAGGGGATCGACGGGACCGAAGACCGCGTAGGGACCGGCCCCGTCCTTATGTTTAAAAAAAATTTAAAAAAGAGGTTGTAAATCCCTCTTCAATGTATTAGAATGAAGCTCTGAGAAGTGATATTTCCGAAGGGAGGTGTAGGAGCAGAAAGCACCATTTTATTTGGAAAATATCAGATATGTCGGGTGATTGGCGGAGGAAGAAGCGGTACCGTTTTTCTGGCGGAGCATCTTGGACTTGGAGAATTCCGGGCCATCAAGAGAGTGCCGAAGGGAGACGGAGGTTTTTTCAGGGAGACAGCCGTACTGAAGGAGCTGAAGCATCCGGGAATCCCGATTATATATGACTTAGAAGAGGATTCAAATTATTACTATCTCATCGAAGAATATCTTGAAGGTGAGTCCTTATATGCCCTTGTGAACCGACAGGGCAGTCTGACAGGGACAAAGATCGTTTCATACGGAATGGAGCTTTGTCAAATCATGGAGTATCTGCATTCGTTTAAACCCAATCCAATTTTGTATTTAGATCTACAGCCCCATAATATTTTAATCTGCAAAGGAACACTGAAGCTGATCGATTTTGATCAGGCCGTTTCAGCTGCCCAGGCCACGATGCCCGAAAGACGTTACGGGACGCCCGGTTTTGCCGCTCCGGAACAATATATGGACGGGCCGGTGGATGTGAGGACCGATATCTATGCCATTGGCGCCCTCCTTTTCTATATGTGGAAGGGGAGACTGCCGGACGTTTACGCAGGCGCTGTATCCAGGGACATACCGTCTGAGGATAAAGGCGGGAAAGCGGGAGGCAAAGCGGCGGTAACAGGATGGGAAGAGAGGCTGGAGGCCATAACAGGGCGGTGTATGAACCGGGACAGAGAAGAGCGTTACGGGGATGTCGGCCAGGTGCTCACGGATCTTATGGAATTAAAACAGGGTGTTTTCAAAGAAAAGCAAATATCACTTCTCAAAATTGCTGTAGCATGCAGCAGTCACGGCATGGGAGCAACCCATGTATCTTTAAGCGTATCGTCGTATCTGACAAAGAAAGGAATCTCAAATCTGTACCAGGAGAATAATGACTCCGGGGCCGTGTCGTCGATGGCGGGGTATCTGGAGCAAAGCCCGGACCAGTATGGAATTTTTCATATGGGAAACTGGGAGCTGAAACCGAGGTATGGAAGCCGCGTCAGGCTGGAACAGCCGGAATACGACGCCGTAGTCGGGGACTTTGGAACTGAACTCCAGTCGGTTTCCGAGGAGGAGTGTGATCTTCTCATTCTCGTATGCGGCGGAAAGTGGTGGGAACTTGGGAAGTCCATAACGGCGATCCGTTATCTGGCGCAGAACTCAAATCTGCGTGTCATTTTTAATCATATTTCTTCCGGAACGGACATCGTACTGCCGGAAGATATCGCAAGACTCACATTTTACAGAATGCCCAGCTTTACGGCACCCGAGGATACAAACTTCGGCCGTTTCTTTGAAGCGGTGGCCGGCGGCACAAAAGGCGGGCAAAGAATAAGAAAACTGGCGGAAGAACGCACAGGAAAGAGAGAGAGGAAAAGTGCGGTACGGAAAAGAATAACAGGATTTTTCCACATCCCCGCAGAGGCGGACGGAATAAAAGACAGATAGAGACAGAGCGCCGCAGGACGGAGCTCATTGGGGTTGCCGGAAGCGGCCGCTGCGTTGGGGTGACCCATTTTTCCATTCTTCTCGCTAATTATCTGACAGGAATCTCAGCCGGGAAAGCGGCGGTTTTAGAGTGGAACGACAGCGGAGATCTGGGGAAAATACAGAAAATTTATTCGACAAGAACTGTCACAAACAGACAGAATCAGACGTTTATTACCTATGGAGTCTCTTATTATAATAAAGCCGGCAGAAAAGAACTGCTGGAATGTCAACGGCAGGGGTTCAACACGGTGATTCTGGATTTTGGAGTATATGGTGACGGAATCGAAGAAGATTTTTCGAGATGTGACCGAAAGTTTCTGCTCGGGGCTTTCAGCGAATGGAAGCTGGAGGCATTTACGGAGCAGATTTCCCGGACAAGACGTGACTGTGGCTGGGAATATTTTTCGGCTTTTGGAAATGAAGAGACTGCAGATATGATCATGCGGTGTCTGAAAGTCCGCGTCAACCGTATTCCCTGGCAGCCGGATGCGTTTACCATTACCGGAGAAGTCATGGCTTTCTTTGGGAGATTCCTGAAATACCAGTGGGATGGGAACTGATATATCACAATATACTTTCCTGAGGTCTCTGACAGGATGAAGTGTAAGGCCTGCAAAGCGCGCCTTATACCGCCCAGGATCCCGTCCCCGGAGATTCGAGGGGTAGCGATGAACGAAAGAGAAAAAAGGCAGCTTGAGAAAGAAAGGCGGGAAAAAGAACAGCAGCGTATATTTGTGGAAGGTTTAAAGAAGTACAGGGAGAGGGGAATCCCGATCCTGATAGACGGCAAAGAGTGTCCGCCCGAAGAGTACGATAAAATATTTGAACTGAAAGAAGACGGCTCTTTTTATATGGGAGACTATATTGGAGCCGATACCGGACGGCTGATGGAAATTCGCTTTGACAGGGTTTATTATAAATAAAACAGGAGGAAGACGGAAGAAACTGAATTGCCCGATCATAAAGAAACGTAAGAAAAAATTCAACAATCCCCGGAAAAGGTGTGATATACTAACTGTATTAATGATAGTAATATAAAGACATGATGGGATACCGGAGGAAGAGATGAAGAGAAGAAGATCGCCGCTTAAAGCCCTGTTTCTGGTGCTTTTGTTCCTGGTGGTATGTGCAGCCGGAGTTTATGGCTATAAACGATATATGCCTACCAATGAGAGGGCCGATTTAAGCCGGTTGTATAATGGGAAGGAAGATGAAGTTTCTGTTTTCCTGAACTACGGGAAGCAGGACATCAGGGGGATTTACGAGGACGGACAGACTTATCTGCCCATAGACTGGGTAAATGCCAATTTGAACGAGCGCTTTTACTGGGATGCCAGGGAGAAGCTGCTGGTCTATGCCCTTCCGGAAGAGGTGGTCACAGCGAACGCGGAGACAGACGGTACGGGAGGAAAGAAGATCCTGTTGGAGAAGAACGGCAATGTCTACCTGGCGCTGGGACTTATCCTGAACTATACGGACATCCGGGTGAATGTCTATGACAGCGGAGATCAGAAACGCATTTATGTTGAGAATACCTGGTCGCCTGTTCCGATTGCCACCGTCAGACGGAATGGAAAGCTCCGGATTAAGGGCGGGGTAAAGAGCCCAATCATCACGGAGGTTGTAAAGGACGAGAGTGTTGTGGTTCTGGAAACCATGGATAAGTGGGCTAAAGTCATGACGCAGGACGGCCATATCGGATATATGGAGAACAGAAAACTCGAGAATCTTCATGAAGAGACTCCGGTCAGCACATTTGTGGCGCCGGAATACACGAATATATCACTGGACGAGAAAATCAGCATGGTCTGGCATCAGGTGACAATCGATGCCGCCAATAATGCAATGGAAGAACTGATTGCTTCCACTAAGGGCGTGAACGTAATCGCCCCGACCTGGTTTACACTGAGCGACAATGAAGGGAATTATGAATCCCTGGCCAGCAAAAGCTATGTGGAAAAGGCTCATGCGATGGGACTTCAGGTCTGGGCTGTAGTGGACAATTTCAGCCGTGAAATAAGCAAAAATGTACAGTCCGAGGAGCTGCTGTCTAAAACTTCCGTCAGGAAGAAGCTGATCAGCAGTCTGATGGACGAAGCCGACACCTATGGTTTTGACGGAATCAACCTGGATTTTGAAAGTCTGAAAGAGGCGGCCGGAGTCCACTATATTCAGTTTATCAGGGAGCTGTCCGTATCCTGCAGGAAGAAAGGGCTGGTTTTGTCCGTGGACAATTACGTACCGGCTCCGTATAACCGTTTTTACAACCGCAGAGAGCAGGGAGTCATGGCCGACTATGTGATTATTATGGGCTACGACGAGCATTATGCGGGCGGAGACGCCGGTTCCGTCGCTTCCCTCGGCTATGTTGAGTCTGGAATCAAAAATACTCTGGATCTGGTGCCGAAGGAGAAGGTAATCAACGGAGTTCCGTTCTATACACGTCTCTGGACGGAGAAGGACGGGAAACTTTCATCAAAGGCGATGGGAATGGGTTCTGCAAAGAAGTGGGCCGAGGACAACGAAATGAAGCTCACCTGGGACGATACGGTGGGACAGCATTACGGCGAAGTAAAGACAGAGGATGGAATGAATTACCTCTGGATGGAGGATGCCAAATCACTGGGACTTAAGATGGATCTGGTGAAGAAGTATGATCTGGCCGGTGTTTCAGGATGGAAACTGGGACTGGAAACACAGGATGTCTGGGACGTGATGAAGTGGGAATAAGTTATGGTCCACATACGGACCGTAACGGGAACATGCCCTTCGGAACGAAAGCAGAGAGTGTCCGGAACTGCCCGGACTGCGTGGATATAAAAGAATAAAAACGATATTTTCAGAAGAACATGAGCCCTGCCGCACAGTAGTTTACGGCAGGGCTTTTTGTATAGGAATTGAAAAAAGACCGGCAATATTATATACTATCATCAAGAGATGCTTCTGTCGGGGGAGAGGCGTCGGACCGGTGTGCGTGAATAAAGGCGGGAATGGGTATGGAAAAAAAAGTAGGAATTCAGTATAATTCGAAGTTATTTATCCAGGGCTGCGTCCTGGCTCTTCTGGGTGTGGTGGGACCTGCTCTCATCATGGAGGAGCAGCTTGGCATATACCAATCGCTCCGCTTTGGAATGATGAATGACAGGGCCAGCTACCTGATAATTGCGGCGTTAAAACTTGTTATGATGAATGTAATCCGCGCGGTTCCCCACTATCTGGGGGCATTCCTGATCAATGAATCGGTGCATGTGTATCTGTACGGGAAAAAGCGATTTGCATTCAATGTGGTCTTTACACTGTCTCTGATCGTGCTGATTTACGACGTAATCTACAGAATATACGGAATCCGGTATGACCTTGGCATACCGGCTCTTATTCTGATCGGTTTTGTTCTTTTGCTGTCCTATATGAATCTGTTTTCCGTCAGTATGCTCAATAAGCTGCTGATTGTAGCCTCCCTGCTGATGAGCATCCAGTGGCTGGATGTAATACCGCATTTATCCGATTATGGGTTCGGCCGCGGCGAAATTTCCATGGATGTGAAGATCGCAGCCGGAATTATGGAGGAGAAGAATCTGCTCACCGTATTCGCAATGAGCATGTTTCTCTCTTTTCTGTATACGTCGCTGATCCAGGTGCAGCTTCTCTACAAGGAACACAAACTGAAGATTTCCAATGAGAAGACGAGACAGGTGGAAAAAGAGCTGTACCATACCCAGATAGAGGCACTGAAGATGAGAAATTCAAGCGAGGTTCAGAGCCTTGTCCACGATTTAAAAACACCTCTCACGATTGTCCAGGGGCTGGTCAGCCTGGCGGAGATGATGGAGAAGGACGGACTGATACAGGAGTATTTCGAGAAGATTTCCGCCTCCCTGACTTCGATGAGCATGATGATTTCGGAAATCCTGTACGAAAACAGGCACTCACCAATGAAGGTAGAGGAACTGATGAAGATGGTTTTAGCCCAGGTATCCATTCAGGTGCCGAGGGAAATGCTGGAGTATGAGATAGGCTGTCCGGAAACCGTGATAACGGGGAATAAAATCCGCCTGTCCAGAGCGGTAATCAATCTGATTACCAATGCTTACAATGCGGTGAACAAGGAAACGGGAAAGATCCGCCTCACCGTGGAGGAACAGGAGGAGTTTGTCTGCATCACAGTGGCCGATAACGGGACAGGCATTGAGCCGTGGAAGATGGATCATATCTGGGAACTCGGATATTCGGAAAAACAGTCCACCGGACTGGGACTTCCCTTTGTCAGACAGGTGATAGAGAACCATAAGGGCGAAGTGCGGGTTGAAAGTGAAAAGGGACGCTACACGAAAGTGGTAATTTGTTTACGGAAGGGGGAGCAGCCAAATGGAGAGTATGAAAACAATTCTGGCAATTGACGATAACAGGGACATCCTCTATACTCTGGAGCAGATTTTTAATTTTCAGGGATGGAGGCCTCTGCTGGCCGCCGGATATGAGGAGGCGGAGAAATACATAAAGAAAGAAAAAATAGACCTGATCCTGGTAGATTACCACATGCCGGGGGTAGATGGGATATCCGCAGTGAAGGAAATCCGGAAAAAACTGCCCAAGGTTCCGATTATCGTTCTGACAATCGAGGAGGAAGAGCATATCGTGTCCAGGTTTATGAATGCCGGGGCAAATGACTATTCCCTGAAGCCGATTAAGGCGGTGGATCTGATTTCCAGAATCAAGGTTCATCTCCAGTATCACGAGAAAAGCCAGTATTATGAGAGTTACGACAAGGGGATCAGCAAGGTGACGCTTCAGAAAATTGAGGATCAGATGAAGGGGATCACGGAGTTCCTGGATATCGATATGCTGGAGGATATTACGCAGATTAAGAAGAAGACCCTGTACCGCTATTTGCAGTATCTTGTAAAAGAAGGCAGGGTGGAACAGCAGTATTCCTATGGCGACATGGGCCGTCCGAGGACGCTGTACCGATGGATTTAACGGGAAATCCCTCCGTAGCGGAAGCTACAGGGGGATTTTTCTGTGGGGGTAATGTTTGGCCGCCCAGACAAGCAGAAACAGGCCGACGGCCACGAGAGCGGCGGCCAGGGGCAGGTTATACTGCCATGTTTCATAAACGCCGCCTTCCCCTGCGGCCGGAACCGGCGAGGGATCAAAGGGAAGACCATAGGATGGCAGCAGGCCCTTCATGTTCAGGAGATGGATGACCGGAATTTCTTTATTCAGGAAGAGAGGAATCAGGCCGTGGCCCTTTACCTCAGCCCTGCCGGGCCTTATGATGCCGTTTGCCGCAGAAACCATCTCGGTTCCGCCTCCGAAGGACATGAGATTGCCCCCGGCGTTGATAAAGCAGGCAGGTTCACCCCCGTCCTCATAGATGGACAGCCGGGCGTTTATATTTTCCTCCAGATCTTCGTAATACAGGAACCGGTAACCATAGCCGGACAGCCGGGCCGTAATGGAATCCTTTACATCCTGCGGCATCTCCCTGCCGATGTCGTCCTGCCCTCCCAGGGAAAAACAGGAGGAGTGATTTGACAGGTACTGATGCTCCAGCAGAAAATGTTCCATGTCCAGATAAGTAAAATCGGGCAGGTTCGCCCCGTAGGTGGACGCGCCCACCGAATTCATGACGGAGCCTTTGAGGTCCATGGCGTCCAGCGCACAGAGAACGGCGATGTTTAAGCAGGGAAAGGACGAGGACAGGTTTACCGCAACGGTATCGCCCTGTTTTACGCCGCACTGCGTCAGCATATCCACCACCATGGCGGCGGTATTGGGATTTGTCGTCGAGCGCTTGGATTCCAGGCTGCCGAGGGTGGTCGTGATTTCCGTGTAGGATTCCCCGATCATACCGGTGGCGTTCGGGTCGTCGATGGGAGAAATTTTATATCCGCGGTTCTGCTTTTCTTCTTTCAGGGCGGACAGAGCACGTTCCATCCGGGTTGAAGCGTCCAGCATCACAGCCGCATTTTCTTTTTTGGTCAGTGTTTTCGTCTGTTCCAGGAGCAGAAGGGAGCAGAGAAGAAAGAAGAAAACGATCAGGAAACGCCAGTATTGTTTCAGTTTCATTAAACTACCTCACATGTTTGGGACGCCCGTAAAGGGCTATCTCACGATTATGTAGATCAGGCGCGTCAGCAGCGTCACGATGCCAAGGCCCGTCAGCGTCTTCGGAACACCCTGCTTCTCCATGTCACGGCCCAGGATTCCGGGAATGAGGCTGCCGATTGAAAAGGCGGCTCCGGCGCCCAGGAAACCAAACAGAAATTTGAGCAGAACTCCGGTCATAACATAGACGGCATAGCGCCTCCGGCCGTACAGAATCATATATTTGGACATGAAGTGGACGATGACCATGCACAGAAGGGAGAGGATTACCGTTCCGAGCAGCCGTTTCCAGTCATAGGCATACATGGCAAAATAGGCGGGAACAATGATTCCGCCGGGAGACAGGTCGGTCAGTTCCGTGAACAGCAGACTTAAAAAGATTCCCAAAAGAAGGATATCATTCATTGCGGCTACCTCGCTCTTCTAAAGATTGTTCTTCCAGTGATTTTATCATCTCGTACCCGGGCCCTTTAATATTGCCGATTCCGATGAGCAGGGACCCGGCCGGTAAATTAAGGCAGTCTTTGTAATTGGGAGTCACCCTGAGATCGGTCAGCCCGGCTTTGGAGAAAAGGCGCTTTGGAAGAAATGCTCCTTTTCCGGTCAGGAATACCGGCGAATTTTTATAGTGCGGAAAAAAATACCGGGCAAACAGGAGGGCGCGGTCGGGTCTGTCTTCTCTGTGGTTATAGAGAAAATAGATACCGGAATACCCGTTTCCCGCGTCCTCCACATTATTTCTGGTGGATTGTGGATCATTGGCGGAAAAAAGGTTGAGAAAGTGGAAAACTTCCCCGCTCCTGTTGGTTATCGGGTAAATCCGCTTCGTCCCGAAGTCTTCTTTCACATTGGATAGGCTCTTTGCAAATTCCTCTTCCGTAACCCCGAGAGAGGCGGAAACCTCCCTGGCAATCGAGATATTCTCCTCCGCCACGCAACCGGAAGGACAAAAGACAAGCCGGCAGTCACGCTCTCTGCACTTCTTCTCAAACATGGCGGCGGCATTCCGATCAGCCGTATAAAGCGTCCCATGTTCAGGAATCGTCGAGGACAGGGAAGCAGCTATTTCTTCCAGAGAGTCCCCCATTTCAAAAATATGGTCATAACGGACATTGGTAATCACCGTAATATTACTTCTCACGATCTGTTCCTGTGCAATCTTCTGAAGCTCCGGATTAACGGCCATACATTCCAGGACAAGAACCTCCGCCCCTTCCCTGCGGGCCAGGCGGATAATACGGAGCTGTTCATGAATATTGGCAGGCCCCAGCCGCCTGACGGGAGTCTCCCGTCCATCCGCATGAATCATCATCGCATCGGTGCCGGTCGTCTTCGTAAAAACCTTATACCGGCTCCTCAATGCAGCGTCAATATACCGGCAGGTAGAAGTTTTCCCCCGAATCCCATTCACATGAATCACAGCCTTAAAAGAAGCCAGACAAGCGCGGTTAATCCTGTTTTCAATCACAAAATACAAAATCATAACCGTAAAAAATCCAACAAAAACCCCCATCATCACACCCCCTGCCATATTACATCGGGGATTTTCACGAAAAACAGGTGAAAACACCTCGCGGAATACATCCCGAGTGAACCGTAACATTACATCCCCTATTCCTTCCATCATATCAGCAAAATCCCCAAAAATCAAAAAGAACCGCCCAAACCGGCAGAGAGAAATATGAGAAAAAAAGAAAGGGAGGTACGCCCCCACGAGCTCCCCCATGACACTTATCCCAACCCGGAAGCCCCCTCCGGCCGCGACAATACGCCCACTCCACTTGAGAGGGAGAGACAATCAGCGGTGGCAGGCAGGAGCCTGATGGTGACCGACAACCTCCGGCGTCTTCAGTCCCCTCAAAATGTACCCGGGGGAAGGAGGGGGAAAACATTCCGCAGGGGACCTTGGAATCCGCCGCTGCTTGCTGAGGTATTATCGAAGCTAGAGCATGTCTGAAAATTCATTCCCGCCATCTGCACGCCCCACTTCGCGGCATATTTTGTCCCGATTCAGTCAGCGTAGCCCACTACGCCTCCTTCATCGCGGCAAAATCTCCCACAAAGTGTGACGTCCATCTGACGGAAAGCAATTTTCAAACATGCTCTAGCAGACGCTGCGCATTCCACAAGCGGGAGCGAGTCCCCGTAGGAATCTTTTCCGCCCGGATTCCCCCTCAACGACTCCCATCCCGGGGACTGAAGACTCACAACCTCCCCTCTCACCATCACTCCCACCCCCCACCGCGTCCTCCCAATCAACTAAAAGTAAAACTTGAACAAATTTCTCTCCCGTTTGCGAGAAAAATGGGAAAAAATAGACAAAACAGTTTCGCATGGTTATCATAACCTTATCAACTTTTTAATGGGAACAGGAAAAGGAGGAAATTTATGAGAAAGTCTAAAAAACTTATTGCCCTCTCAATGGCAGCCCTGATGGCGGTCATGACAGGATGCTCCGGCGGTCAGACAGCTTCGACCCAGGCCGAAAGCGCAGCAGAGACAAAACCGGCGGAATCGGCGGCCGAGACGACAGGAACCGGAGAAGGTGAAGCAGTTTCTGCCGGAAACCGCGTGACTGACGGAGAGGGATGGTACCTTTGGGATGAAAACGGTAATCTGACCCTGGAAGGCAGAGGGGCGGAAGGAAAGACAGCCGTTGTTTCATCCGGTAAATATGAGGCATCCAAAGCAGGACTTGAAGTTCTGAAAGCAGGCGGAAACGCGGTTGACGCAGCAGTAGCCGTATCTTTCGCACTGGGCGTTACGGAGCCTAACTCTTCCGGTATCGGCGGAGGCGGATTCATGACAATCCACAGCGCCGACGGAGAAGATGTTTTCGTAAACTTCCGTGAAAAAGCACCGGCAGCGGCAACACCGGATATGTGGCAGGTGGATGCCGAAGGTAATGTAATCGGCAACCAGAAGTCCATCGGCGGAAAAGCGGTCGGCATTCCTGGAAATGTAAAAGGAATGGAATATGCATTTGAGAAATACGGTTCCGGCAACGTGACATGGTCAGATGTTATTGCACCATCCATTAAACTGGCCGAGGAAGGTTACATTGTAACACCAACACTTTACAACGATATGTTCGGTTCCTACGACGCCATGGTAAATTATCCTGAGTTCGGCAATGTTTACCTGAACGAGGACGGATTAAACTATCAGGTAGGGGATACATTTAAAAACCCGAATCTGGCAAAGACACTGAAAGCAATCTCCGAAGGCGGCGCAGAGGCATTCTACACAGGCGCAATCGCACAGAAGATGGTTGACACGGTTAATAAATACGGCGGCCTGTTCACAATGCAGGATCTGGCCGACTATGAGGTTAAGGTTATGGAACCTGTAACCGGTACATACCGCGGATACAAGATTATTTCTTCCCCGCTTCCGTCTTCAGGCGGCACACATGTAATCGAAGCTCTGAATATCATGGAAAACTTTGATATTGCAGCCATGGGATTTGATTCCCCTGAGAAGCTTCATGTTATGACCGAGGCATTCAAAATGTGCTTCCACGACCGTGAAGAATTCATGGGTGACCCTGACTACGTAGATGTTCCTGTCAACGGAATTCTCTCTAAAAAGCGTGCAAAAGAACTGGCTGCACAGATTGATCCGGCCGTTGCAAGCAAATATGAGCAGATCAGCCCATGGCAGTATGAGCATGAGGACACCACACACTTCTCAGTGGCAGACGCAGAAGGCAACATGGTTTCCGTAACACAGACCGTAAACGGCCTCTTCGGGGCAAAGATTATTCCGGACGGATACGGCTTTGTATTAAACAACGAGATGGATGATTTCTCTGCAAATCCTGAATCACCAAATGCAATTGCAGGCGGAAAGGTGCCGTTAAGCTCCATGAGCCCAACCGTTGTCCTGAAAGAAGACGGCTCACCGTTCATGGTACTGGGATCCCCAGGCGCAACAAAGATTATCACCACAGTAGCACAGATTATCAGCAATGTAGTTGATTTTGATATGACAATGCAGGAGGCAATCGACGCTCCACGTCTCTACAACAATGCTACAAGCGCAATTCAGTATGAGACGCGTCTGAATGCAGACTCCATTAAGAAACTGGAGGAACTGGGCAATACGGTAGAGCCGAATGAAGAATTCAACCGTACTTTCGGTTCTGTAAATGCTGTTATGTATGGCGAGGACGGAACGCTGTTAGGCGGCGCCGACCCAAGACGTGACGGTAAAGCACTTGGTTATTAATAATTGGAAAACGGAAATTTATAAAGGTTAAAAACACAGAGAATAAGGAGATATGAAAATGAAGAAGAAATTAGCAATCGCAGTATTATGCCTTTCCATGGCGGCAGGTTCCCTTACAGCCTGCGGCGGCGGAAGCAGCACGGCGGCAACACAGGCTCCGGCAGCACAGGATGCCCCTGCGGCAGATGGTGAAGCGGCAGCGTCCGGAGATTTAAAAGAGATTACGGAAGCCATCGCAGAAAGCCCAATCGTTCTTACAAGCGTAGGACAGAGTGCCGATGTAAACGTAGTCCAGACTCTGATGAAAAAGTGTGAGATTGAGACCGATTTAAACTCAACCGTCACGGCAGATGATTTAGGAAACTACAAGACACTGGTGCTGGCTATCGGAGGAAGCTCCAAAGGACTCGGCGCAGCAGGTGTTGACGAGAACCAGGAGTTAGACCGTGTGAAAGGTGTTATTGCAAAGGCCAAAGAGCAGGGCATGACAATCATCGCCCTTCATATCGGCGGAAGTGCAAGACGCGGTACCTTATCGGACAAATTCATTCCGGACGCCCTGGCGGCATCAGATGCGGCTATCATTGTATCTGAAGGTGACAGCGACGGCCTGATGAAGGGAATCGTTACAGAAAATGGAATTCCAACTGCTTTTATTGACAACCAGGTTGGAGCAGTAGAGCCTCTCAAGACAATTTTCGGTAAATAATGTAAAGTCTGTCAAACGGGGCCGCAGTAAAGCGGCCCCTTAATTTTACAAGGGGACAGAAAGGAGTAAAAAGTGACTCACGAATTTATAATTTTCGTTGCAATGATTGGCATCTTCATGGTTGGCTGCTTCCTGGCAAAACTTCCTGTAGGTGTGTCTATGATGCTTTCAGCTATCGGCGGCTGTCTGGTAGCCGGGGAGGGACTTCCGATCCGGCATCTCGTAGAAGGTACCTTCTCTTATATTGATACAATTCTTGTTATCGCAACTGCCATGGTATTTATGAAGGTGGTTGAAAAATCGGGCACTCTGGATGCACTGAGCGCCGTTATTATCAAAAAGTTCCACAAACATCCGGCGATTCTGCTGATCCTTATCATGGCGGTTATCATGTTCCCGGGTATGATTACCGGTTCTTCCACAGCGGCCGTTCTGTCCGCAGGAAGTATCATGGCTCCGGTTCTTCTGATTATGGGACTTGATTCGGTAACAGCCGCAGCGCTCATCGCAATGGGCGGACTGCTGGGCATGATTGCACCTCCTGTTAACCTTCCGGCCATGATCATCGGCGGCGGAATTGACGTTCCCTTCGTAGGATTCGGCATTCCCCTACTGATTCTGACCATTCCGGTGGCTATCTTCTCAGCGTTATTCCTGGGACTGAAACAGGCAAAGAACATGGATTACGAAAAAATGGAGCCCCATCTGAACAAAGAAGTGGCTGAGAAATACGGATTCCGTGTTTATATCCCTCTGTTCGTACTGGTTATTCTGATGATGCTCACAAAGATTTTCAAGGTGATTCCGGATATCGGCATGCCTCTGATGTTCTTAGTCAGCGCAGCGGTCGGCCTGTTCACGGGACGCAAGGTTAACCCGGTGGAAACCATTCAGGAGGCGCTTCACAGCTCCCTTCCCGTTATGGGCATCCTGATGGGTGTTGGTATGTTTATTCAGGTAATGACACTGACGGGCGTCCGCGGATTTATCGTTATGACCTGCCTTGGACTTCCTGAGAATCTGCGTCTGCTGGCAGCCGGCGTATCCATCCCGTTATTCGGCGCCGTTTCATCCTTTGGCGCTTCCTCCGTACTCGGCGTGCCGTTTGCTCTGGCATTCCTGAATATGGATACCGTATTTACAATTGCAGCTCTGTCCTTCATCGCAGCTCTGGGCGACATGATGCCGCCGACCGCTCTGGCAGGTCTTTTCGCAGCCAAGATTACGGGCGTGGAAAACTACGTGAAGGTTCTGAAGAGATGTATGGTTCCGATGGCAGTGATGCTCGTTTACGGAATGGCATTCATCTACTTCTCAAAATCGCTTGCAGCGTTGTTCTAAAAGGGGGATACAGATATGATTACATTGATTTACAGAGCCATAGCGCTTTTATTCCTTGTATTTACAGCTATTGATATGTACAAAGAAGATGCTCCGTCAATGAAGGTGAACGCTTGTATGGTAATGGTACCTCTTTTACTGCGCGTCCTGATGATTAAATAAGGAGGACTGAAAATGGAATTTTTTAAAACACATAAAAATCTCGTTACGGCAGTCTGCGCTGTGGCAAGTATTGCCGTTGCAGTGGTTGCGGGAAAAGATTTTTACGATTTCAGACATTACCAGGAAGTGATTATCCCGGGTGAGGGAGTGACATCCACTTTCCAGTTAAGTGATTATAATGCAAATTTAAAAGGCACCTTCGGCGACACGACGGTTTACGTGATGCAGGGTGAAAAAGAGGGCGGTTCGTTCCTGATACTGGGCGGAACCCACCCGAATGAGCCGTCGGGCCATATGGCGGCGGTAACCGTGGTTGAGAGCGGAAAAGTGGAATCCGGAACCGTATATGTAATTCCGAGAACCGACAACAGCGCATTTACCCACAATGACCCGCAGGAGGGCTCACCGCACTTCTTCCACATTGAGACGGAGAGCGGAAGACGCCAGTTTGTATACGGCTCCCGTGCCTCCAACCCGATTGACCAGTGGCCGGATCCGGACGTATATACCCATACATCGGGCCAGACGCTGTCCGGAAGTGAGATGCGTAATATCAACCGCGCCTATCCGGGCGTAGAGGACGGCACGCTGACGGAACAGATTGCTTATGCAATTACAAACATGATTAATACCCTTAATATTGATATGGAGATGGACCTTCATGAAGCATCCCCTGAGTATCCTACAATCAATGCAACCGTAGCCCATGAGAGAGCGATGGATATGGCGTCCATGGGTATCCTGGAACTGCAGATGGCGGGGATTAATATGTCCCTCGAGCCGTCACCGGTTTCACTCCACGGCTTAACTCACCGTGAGCTGGGCGATCATACCAATACCTTTGCTCTGTTAATGGAGACAGGAAACCCGGCACAGGGCCGTTTACACGGTAAAATTGATGAGAACCTGATTTTGACAGGCAAGGATAACTGCTACATGAAGGCCTCCAAACTCGGCTACCTTTACATCCCCTACGACGAGAACGGCGTTCCACTGGAACTGCGTGTCGGAAGACATCTGCAGGGCTGTACGGAATATATGAAGGCCTTTACCGAGGTGTACGGAAGTGAAAAGGGCGAGATTGTTATGACAGGACTGCCGACTTATGAGGAGCTGACAACAGGCGGACATAAGCTGGGTGAGTATCTGAATTAATTGCGGCCGGATCTTAAGTGGAGATCAGACAATTAAATAGAATTTAAGACTGAGAGCGTTCTTCGGATAATTTATCCGACAGGACGCTCTTTTTTGATTATTGAGTGGAGATTGTGGAACAGCTACTATTCTGCACTTAAAAAACGAACTAAAGCAAGATGATAAAACATACAATAGACAGATAAATAAAAGAAATAAAACATAAGTAAAGATAAAAGCTGCATAATAGAAATTTGAAATTGATAAAATACATAAAACATCATAAATATCTGAGAGAAAAATGGGAAAAAGTAGACAATACAACAGATAACCGATATGATTTGTTTACAACCCAGTGAGGGAAAAAGAAACCAGTGAGAGTAACAAAACGGAGGAGGAGAAGGTAGATGAGAAAGACGAAGAAATGGCTGGCGCTGTCCATGGCTGCAGTTATGACGGCAATGACAGGATGTTCCGGCAGCCAGTCGGGAGCAACGGCTGACGCATCAAAGACAGCGGAGACTCAGACAGTTACACCTAAAGGCACCGCGGAGGGAAAAACGGAAAATTCCGCAGCGGAGATTGCAAAAGAGAGGAATGACGAACTGGGATTTGAGCTGTACGGAGAAGACGGCACCACGAGAAAAGAGGGGCGCTCTGCAACTGCCACAAACGGAGTTGTGGCATCGAACCGCTTTGAGGCATCGGAAGCTGGAAGGAAAATTCTGGAGGAAGGTGGAAATGCGATCGATGCGGCAGTCGCTACCGGGTTTGCAGTAGGGGTATGCGAACCAATGATGAGCGGACTTGGAGGGGGCGGTTTTATGACCATCCATTTTGCCGAGACAAATACAGATACATTTATTGATTTCCGCGAGGTTGCCCCTATGGCGGCGACACCGGAAATGTGGCAGACCGATACCGATGGCAATGTAATTGACGGAGAAAATATGAATGGCGGCAAAGCGGTTGGTGTACCGGGAGAGGTCGCAGGGCTTGTCTATGTTCTTGAAAAATACGGTACAATGTCCTTGGAAGAGGTAATGGCTCCGGCAATTGAAATCGCGGAGAATGGTTTTGTTGTAACACCGTATACTGCTAAATGGCTCGACAGTGCATATACGAACCTGGCTGCATGTGAAGAAACAGCCGGAATCTATTTTAACGAGGGTCTCCCATATACATTGGGTGAAAGAATTAAAAATCCAAAATTAGCAAACACACTTAGAAAAATTGCTTCTGAAGGACGTGACGGTTTCTATAAGGGTGAAGTTGCTGAGGCAACCGTAAAAGCAGTTCAGGAGAACGGCGGAGTCATGACACTGGAAGATCTTGCAAACTATCAGGTAGAAGAAGTTGAGCCGGTTAGAGGAACATATCGGGGATATGAGATTATTTCTTCCCCGCCGCCAAGTTCAGGAGGTACACATGTACTTCAGACACTGAACATCTTGGAAAACTTTGATATGGGTTCCATGGAAGTGAATTCTCCTGAATATGTCCACATATTTGCTGAATCATTAAAAATGGCATTTGCCGACCGGGGTAAGTACATGGGAGATCCCAAATATGTAGATGTTCCAATGGAAGGACTTCTGTCAAAAGAATATGCAAAAACACTCGCGGAAAAGATCGATATGACCAAAGCACAGGATTTTTCGTATGGAGATCCCTACAGCTATAACACAGAACACCAGGATACGAACCACTTTGCGGTAGCTGATAAAGCGGGTAACATGGTCTCCTGTACTAAGACGATTAACGGAGCTTTTGGTACCGGTATTTCGCCGGAAGGTACGGGATATATTCTGAATAATGAGATGGGAGATTTTGATATTGGAGCAGGTAAAGCCAATTCTATCGCAGGCGGAAAGAAACCACTCAGTTCCATGAGCCCGAGTATTGTATTAAAAGACGGAAAACCATTTATGGTTGTTGGCTCTCCGGGTGGACAGACAATTATTCCGACGGTAGCCGAAGTAATCAGTAAGGTAATTGACGGCGGAATGGATATTGAAGATGCAATCATTTCTCCGCGTTTTGTAGACGGGGCCAGCATGGCGGTTTACGGAGGAGCATCGGGATTTGCATATGAGGATAGGATGCCTCAGGAGACAATTGATGCACTTGAGGCAATGGGGCATGAAAACATTACCAAACAGGATAGCTGGTCTGTTGGAAATGTAATGGCCATTCGTTACATGGAAGACGGAACTCTCAAGGGTGCCGCAGATCCGAGAAGTGACGGTATGGCATTGGGATATTAAAAAAGAAGTACAGATTTGTCACATCGCAAGAGAAATGTACATACAAAAGCTATGAACGAGGCTGTTCTGCCATTGTAATCCGGCGGAGCGGCCTCTTTTAATGGTGTAGATGTAACTTATCAGTAGGTGGAAACCTAGTATATTTATCAATGTCATACATCTGGATATACCAGTAAATATAACATAAAAATAGCTCGTTTTCGGGCACTGATTGCTCATAAACGGGCGATTTATTTGCTCAAAAATGAGCACCTGTATTTATCTCAATTTCCGGCAAAGGCAAAAACCCCCATTTTACAACGCTTACACCACTTTTTCACCACCTTTGAAAAGTTGGCACGCAAGTTGCTTATTATATAAGTGTAAAGAAAAGAACTGCGGTAACCCGCAGAAAAAACGGTGATAATGCCATTCTGCTTTGCATTACACCGGAAAATAAAATTATATAAAATGGAGGAAGGAACATGAAGTTTGGAGTACTGAAGGATATCAAAGTTGGGGAGTACCGTGTAATTGCCACACCTGCAGAGGTAAGCATGATCGCAATGGATGGACATGAGGTTTATGTGCAGAAGGGCGCAGGCGAAGGTTCCGGTTTCAGTGATGAAGCTTATGCTGCCGAGGGGGCAAAGCTGGTTGATACAAAGGAAGAGATTTATAAGGAATGTGATTTCGTTGCCAAGGTAAAAGAATTCGAGCCTTGTGAATACGGCCTGCTCCGCGAGAATCAGATCGTGTTTACCTGTATCCACCCGGCAGCCCACCGCGAAGAGGTTCAGGCAATCCTGGACAGCAAATGCATCGCTTTCACCGCAGAGGATTCCCACCGCTACGGCTCACCGAACTGTGAGGCGGCAGGCAAGCAGGGCGCTCTGATGGGACTGGAATCACTTCTGGCCATCAACGGCGGCAAGGGCAAATTCGTCAATGGTCTGGGCGGAGCGCCCGGCATCAAGGCGCTGGTACTTGGCGGCGGCATTGTTGGTAAATCCGTTGCTTCCGTTCTTCATTCCCTGGGAGCCTGGGTAACCGTAATGGACATCAATATTGGAACACTCCGTGATATTGGAAAACAGTTTAACGAGGAAGTAAACACTCAGATTTCCAACCGTTATAATATTAAGAAACTTCTTCCTGAAGTTGATGTGGTTTACAACTGCGTTAAATGGCCGAAAACGGCAAAAGAGTTCCTGATCGACCGCGAGATGGTGCGTTCTATGGAGAGAGGTTCCGTTATCGTTGATATCAGCAATGACGTGGGAGCCATCGAGACATTCCATGAGACAACCCATGCCGACCCGCGTTATATCGAGGAGGGAGTTGTACATTACTGCGTAAGCAACATCCCGGGAGCCATTTCACAGTCCACTTCCATCGCATACGCTGCTTCCGTGCTTCCTCACTTCAGGAGCATTATGAACAACGGAGTAGCCGAGGCTTGCGCAAGAGACGGTTTCCTGAGAAGAAGTCTTACCGCATACAAGGGCTACCTGACACATGAGGAAACCAGCGGCATCCAGGGCAGACCGTGGATCCGTCCGGAAGACATTTTAAATATTGCCGATAAGAAACTGGATCCGGCTCCGGCGGCAACCAATACGAAATCCGATAACTTTATTAAACTCTAAGGAACTTACAGGAGGATACGGGGATGAACCATAATCTGGACTTTTTATTTCTGACGGAGGCCGAGGCCGTGGAGGCGGGAGCCAATGATGTACATACCTGCATACAGGTGATGGATGAAGTATTTGATCTTCTGGGACAGGGAGATTATCTGATGGGTGCCCCAAATCATAACTCCCATGGAATTAAAATTTATTTTCCAAAAGAGACGGAGTTTCCGGGAATGCCGGTAAAGGGGCCGGATCGGAGATTTATGGCCCTGGTGGCTTATCTCGGCGGCCGTTTCCACGTCTGCGGTGAGAAATGGTACGGTTCCAATCTTGCTAACCGGGAAAAAGGTCTTCCCCGATCGATTCTGACCACGGTGCTTAACGATCCCGACACGGGAGCGCCCATTGCCATCATGTCCGCAAACGCCCTGAGCGCGGCGCGGACCGGGGCCATCCCGGCGGTGGGAGCTAAATACTTTGCGAAAAACCAGGCCCAGGTGCTGAGCGCCATTGGTATCGGCGTGATAGGAAGAGCCTGTCTGGATTCCCTGATGGATGTCCTGAAGACAATCCGGGAAATCCGCATCTGCGACATTGATATGGAGGCCTCTTCCCGGTATGCCGAAGAGCTGAAAGAAAAGTACGGTGTGACGGTAAAGGTGGCCGGTTCCGTGGAGGAGGCGGTCAGGGGCAGCGATGTGATCAATGTGGCCACATCGGGCAGTGTGTCTCCCCGCATCGAGGATGACTGGCTGGATGAAGGCGCTCTCCTGACCCTGCCGGCCAGCGCGGATATCAGTGAGTCACTGATGAAGAGTTCACGCATCGTGGTTGACAACTGGGAGATGTACGAGGCATATGCGGAAGAACTGGGCAATGTCCCCGGCGGTTTTGCAAAGAACCTGAGCGGTATCTGCGGATTCATGATGGACCTGGTCTGGAGCGGTAAAATCCGGAAGGAGGATATCACAGGTCTGGGAGATGTGGCGGCAGGTAAGGCGGAAGGCAGACTGGACGACAGGGAAAAGGTGATATTTATTATGGACGGGATGCCGATAGAGGACTTGGCGTGGGGCCATACCATTTACCGGAATGCACTGGAAAAGGGGATTGGAACAAAGCTGAATCTCTGGGGTGAACCCTGATACAGAAGACAGACGGCTCGGGAATGCGGGGTAATTCCTGAGCCGGTAAATACGAATACAGGAGGGTTATATGAGTGTAAATGATTTTTTACTTGATTTTGCGTTAGCGTCGCTGTTTATTATGATCGGGCAGTTGATCCGTGCAAAGGTGAAAGTAGTTCAGAAATTCTTCGTTCCGGCCAGTATGATTGCCGGTTTTATCGCATTGGCGCTGGGAAGCCAGGGACTGAATATCCTGCCGTTTTCCGAGGGGATTGGTTCCTACGCAGGTGTGCTGATTATCGTAATTTTCGCAGCAGTCGGAATTAACGGATTTTCATTTTCAAAAAATGATTTCCGATCGGAAGTGGATCGAATCGGTTCCTACTTCTCCTATAAAGTGCTGGCCCAGGTTATCCAGTTCAGCCTTGCTCCGCTGTTTGCAATTCTCGTCATTTCCAAACTGTTCCCGGATATCAATTATGGCTTCGGCCTGCTCCTGGCAGCCGGTTTTTCAGGCGGTCACGGAACAGCGGCGGCAGTAGGTTCCACCTTCCAGAGACTGGGAGATCCGGATGCCATGGATATCGCCATGACCTGTGCTACGGTAGGAATTCTCTCCGGTATTTTCGGCGGCCTTTTCTTTATCAAAATGGGCACAAAGAAGGGCTGGACAAAATATATTAAGAGCTTCCAGTATATTTCCGGTGACTTGAAAACCGGTCTGATTCCAAATGAAAAACGTAAATCCATGGGTGATGAGACTGTTTCTTCCATGGTCTTAGATCCTCTGGCCTGGCATCTTGCCGTTCTTCTCGTGGCATCCGGAGCAGGCATGCTTCTTAATAAATGGATCCTCAGCGTGACGGGACTTGATCTGCCGACCTATCTGGTTGCTTTCCTGATCGCCATTGCGATGTTCCTGGTATTTAAGAAGGTGGGAGTCAGCAAATACATAGATGAGAACGTGATCAGCCGTATCTCCGGAACTGCCACGGACTATCTCGTATTTTTCGGTATTGCATCCATCAAAATTTCCGTCATTATTAAATATGCGGCCCCGCTGGCGCTTCTGCTGCTCTGCGGTATGGTCATTGTAGTAATTACTTTAATGTTCTTCGGCCCTGCTATGAACAAGGGGAGCTGGTTTGAGCGTTCCATCTTTGTATTCGGTTATTCCACAGGCGTATTTGCCATCGGATTTATCCTTCTTCGTATCGTGGATCCGGACAATCTGTCCAAGACCCTGAATGATACGGCCTTTGCAGCGCCGTTTACGACGCCGATAGAGATGTTTGCCTGGTCCGTAGGGCCGATGATGCTGTTAAATGGAAACCACTGGAAGTTTATCGGCATTTATCTGGCGATACTGGCGGCCTGCATTATTGCCAACATTGTTTTCAAATGGTGGTGGCTGAAGCTTCCGTTAGACCGTCCCGGTGAAGGGGAAGAGTGTTAAGAATAGCCGGGCTGCCGGGCGCAGCGTGTGCCGTTTCTGTGCATCGCGAAGCGTGCTGCCGGGCACGGAGTGAACAGTAACAAAGCCGGAGCTATAAAATGGAACAGAGCATCCGACATATTGTAATCCCATCCAAACTCTGATACTATTTTCTTAAGTGTTGTTTTTAGCCGTTTTATGGCAACAGAGCGGGGAAAAAGCGCAGAGGGGGATGGAAACTATGGAATTGATGGAAAAACTGTTCCACGGAAAAGGATATATTGACGGTATTACAATTATAAACCTGGAAGGAGAGATTCTGTTCACTGCCAAGTTGAACAACAAGCTCTCCAGCCAGGAGGAAAATTATGAGCTGGTCGGGAAAAAGTTTTTAGATGTCTATGAGAATCTGGATCCGAAGACGAGTACGACCATCAAGGCCATGGAACTGGGACTGCCGGTCTATGTGGAGAACCAGCTTCTGAAGGCCGAAGGGCAGGAGGGGATCCGGATTACCTCCCTGTCCATACCAATTAAAAGCGGAAAGAGAATCGTCGGCGCCATCGATCTGTCCATGCAGGAAAATGCAGTGGAGACAGAGGATTCGGAGCGGATTGAGTTAAGTTCCGCCTTTTTTCCAATCAACGGCTCGGGAAAACTGCTCAGCCGCGAAACGGCGACCTTTACAATCGGTGATATTATCGCGGTTGACGAAAAGATGCAGAAGGCCAGGGAGTATATAAAAATTGTGGCAGCCTGTAATCTGCCCGTTATGATATACGGCGAGACGGGTACGGGCAAGGAAGTGTTTGCCCAGGCGATCCACAATACCAGCGCGAGAAAAGGAAAACCTTTTATCGCCCAGAACTGTGCGGCCCTTCCCGATACGCTGCTCGAAAGCATTCTTTTCGGAACAGCCAGGGGTGCTTTTACGGGCGCTACGGAGAATAAGGGGCTGTTCGAGCTTGCGGACGGCGGAACACTGTTTCTCGACGAGATCAACTCCATGCCGATCCACCTTCAGTCCAAGCTGCTGCGCGTTCTGCAGGACGGGCATTTCAGAAGTCTGGGAGCGAGGGATATCAAGACGGTGGACGTGAAGATTATCGCAGCCATCAATACTGAACCGCTGAAGGCAATTGAGGAAGGCAATCTGCGCCGCGATATTTACTACAGGCTCAGTATGATGTCCATCACAATTCCTCCGCTGCGGGAGCGGAAGAAGGACATTTCGCACTTTGTCAAATTTTATGTAAACAAACACAATGCAACCTTTAATAAAAAGGTACAATACGTTTCTAAAGAGCTGATAGCCAGACTGGAGGAATATGACTGGCCGGGCAATGTCCGGGAACTTGAGCATATCATCGTCTATGGGATGAGTATGGTCGGTGAGGACAGTAATATGCTGAAGCTCGAGGATATAGAGGATAAATTCAACGAAATGACAAGTACTCCAAAGGAAAATACGGAGGAGGGAAATACCCTTTGCTCCTCTTTGCGAGAGGCGGTCGATGATTACGAGAAGAGCATTATTGTCCGGACAATGAAAGTGACCGGAGGCAATATCTCGGAGGCTGCCAAAATTCTTGATATACCCAGACAGACCCTGCAAAGAAAAATACAACAATACGGAATCCTCCGGTAACTGCCTTCGGGACGCGTAAGCCCGGAAGGAAACCTTTAGCGAGGAAACTTTTCAGGGCCGGCGGGGAGAAAGGCATAATAACATGAGCGGAAAGATTAATAAAGGATCGGTAAGAGACGGACTGCTTCTGATTATAGGAGCGTTTATATACAGTGCTGGCACCCAGAGTTTTATCGTGCCGGCTAACATTGCACCCGGAGGAGCGGTCGGAATCGCTCTGATGATTAATTATGTTACCGGACTGCCGGTGGGACGGATGACCCTGATGGTCAATTTACCGCTGCTCGTCCTGGCATGGTTTTATTTAAGCCGCCGGTTTGCCATCCGGACGGCGGTGGCCTGCGGAATCTGTTCCGTTATCCTGGACTATGTGGTGGCGCCGATATGCCCGCTTTACATGGGGGACAGGATGATGAGCAGCCTCTACGGCGGAATCCTGGTCGGGATCGGAATGGCGTTTATTTTCATGGCCGGTTCCACGACGGGCGGAAGCGATGTGGCCGGATATCTGATGCAGAAGAAATATCCCCATGTCCAAATCGGACGTGCGCTGCTGATAATAGACGGAGTTATCCTGTCGCTCTCCACGTTTGTATTCCACAATGTAGACGCGGCGCTGTTCGGAATGATCAGTCTGTACGCACAGACAAAGGTGATCGACACCATCATTTACGGAGGCGATGCGGGGAGCAATGCATCCATCATCACGAGCCGCGCCGATGAGATTGCAAAGCGCATTATACAGGAATTAGACCGGAGCGCCACGATACTGCCCGGTAAAGGGGCATACAGCGGCCAGGAGACCACGGTTGTCCTGTGTACGGTGAGAAAATCGGAGTTTTCCCGCCTCAAGAGAATTATCCAGGAAACGGACGAAAATGCCTTTGTAATGGTAACTGAAACGACGGAGGTATTCGGGCTGGGGTTCAAGGACTTCTCGGATGCGGTACAGTAGGCGGTGAAAGAGTGTGTTCCACGGACGTTTCACCATCAATCAATAAGGAGAAAGCGTTTCTGCCGCAGGCAGGCGCGCTTTCTCCTTATTTACATGCAATTTCCTCCGGGAATGTAGATTTTAGGCAGCCAACCATGTATAATGTCTGGTACAGGTATCATTCATAATTGAAGTGATTGGGAGGGCAAACATACCATGAAACTGAGTCAGCTCAGATACTTTATAGCGGTCTGCCACTGTGGAAATATTACCCGGGCGGCAAGGGAACTGAATATTTCCCAACCTTCAATTTCCAACGCGATCAAGGAACTTGAACTGGAATTCGGCATCAAACTGTTCGAGCGGATAAACGGACGCCTGCGTATCACAAAGAACGGTGAACATCTTTTGATGCGTGCCTATAAGCTGATTAAAGACAGTGACGAGATTGTGGAGCTGATGAAGAACAGCGGCGTTGAAAAGACGAAAATCTCTGTCGGCGTCACCCCTATGATCAGTGCGTTTTTCCTGCCGGAAATTTACCAGGGATTTCTGAAAAAATATCCGGACACAAAAATTGAGGTGGTTGAACTGGGCGCGCTGGAACTGCAGGAGCTTCTGGAGACGGAGAAGATTGACTGTGCCGTTACCATAGCAGCCACAATCGATACGGAAGATTACAATATCCGCAGGCTGACCGGCTCGGAATACTGTCTCTGCGTCGGGAAAAAGCATCCCCTGGCTGCGCTGGAACACGTGTCCTATGAGGACTTGTCGGAGGTGAATCTGGCGCTTCTGTCAGGCGACAGCTATCATTATGAGGCGCTCATGAGGCATTTTAAGATGCACCGGATCACACCCAATGTCGTTGCGCGTTCTAACCAGCTGCAGAGTATTATTCGCATTGTGGAAATCGGGGCCGTCTGCTCCTTTATGCTGAAGGAGGCGGAAGACGTCTGTGACATTAAGGCTATCTCCCTTGAGGATGCAATCCCTGCCGAAATTTCCGTTGTGTGGGGAAAGAAGAGCATTATCTGCAGGAGAGCGCTTCAGTTTATACGGTTTTTAATGGAAAAGTACCGGTCTCCGTCATAGCGGAGCCGGTATTTTTCCAGTTTTACAGGGCCGTGGCCAGCGCCAGCACGAGTTCTGCCGTCTGCTCCAGATGGATGACGGCCAGTTCCTCTTCTGCGCTGTGGACCTTTGTCATGCCGGTGCCCAGCGGAACCGCCTTAATTCCGTGCTGATTCATATGATTGGCGTCACTTCCGCCGCCGCTGGCAGCAGTCACCACCGGCAGAGCGGTTTTTTCACAGGCCGTTTTTATTTCCTGAATCCAGGAATCGTCCTCATCCAGTTTATATCCTGCATAACTTCTCTCAATTCCTCCGGAAAAGGCCGCCCCGTATTTTTTGCAGCTTTCCCCGATACACTTCATCATGTGCGCGGCCTGTTCATCCAGTTTCCGGTTATCCAGACTTCTCGCCTCACCGGCAATGAAAGCCGTATCGGGGACAATATTTGTGGCATATTCCGCCTTAATCGTCCCGATATTAGCCGTCGTTTCCTCATCGATGCGCAGAAGCTGCATCCGGGAAATCGCATCTGCGGCTGTCTGGATGGCGCTGATGCCCTGTTCCGGGCTGACTCCGGCATGGGCCGATTTGCCGTGGACCGTAACATTCAGCTTCACCTGTCCCGGCGCGGAAGTGATGATTTTCCCGGGGGCGCCGCCGCTGTCGAGAACCGCGGCCTTTTTAGACCGGATTTTGCCGTAATTTAAGTGTTTGGAGCCCAGGAGCCCGCCTTCCTCATGGATTGTGAATATGGCTTCAATAGTGGGGTGAGACAGTGCATTCTCGTGGATGGTGCGGAGTGTTTCCACGATTGCGGCGACTCCGGCCTTGTCGTCTCCGCCCAGCACGGTATTGCCTCTGCTGCGGATGATGCCGTTTTCAATAACCGGCTCAATGCCGCAGCCGGGTTTTACCGTATCCATGTGGGCGCAGAGAAGCAGTGGTTCCAGTTCCGGACAGCCATTCATAACGCAGTACAGATTTCCCGCATTACATCCCAGGAGCTCTCCGGCATTGTCAAAGGAGGTCTCACAGCCGATTTCCGTTAGTTCTTTTACAAGCAGTTCGGCCATTTCTTTTTCATTTCCCGTTTCACTGTCGATGCGGACGTAATTCAGAAAACTTTCCAGCAAACGTTTTTTATTAATCAAATCAGATTCCATCCTTTCGCTGTTCCAATCTCAGGGTATTTCAACTTTTCGCTGTTCCAATTTCAAGGCATTTCATCTTTTCACTATTCCTGCCTTTTGGTATTTCATCCTTTTTACGAATACTGCATTTTAGGAATATTAAAGATACATGCCGATTCCTCCCGGACCCAGAGGCAGGTTAAAGATAATCCATACAATGAGCATGAGTGTCCATCCTACCAGGAAGACAACCGAATAGGGGAGCATCATGGAGGTGAGAGTGCCCATGCCGGCTTCATCATCATATTCCTGGACAAATACGACGATCATCGCAAAGTAGGACATCATCGGAGTGATAATGTTAGTACAGGAATCTCCAATACGAAAGGCAACCTGGGACATCTCCGGCGTGTAGCCGAGGAGTACGAACATTGGTACGAATACCGGCGCCAGGATGGCCCATTTTGCGGATGCGGATCCCATGAAAAGGTTGAGAAACGCGGAAAAAAGCACAAATAAAATCATCAGCGGGATAGGCCCGATTCCCATTGTTTTAAACAGTGCGGCTCCGTTTAAGGCCAGGATGGTGCCGAGGTTTGTGTAGCCGAAGTAATTGATAAACTGCGAGGCGACGAAGGCCAGGGCGATGTAGCCGCTCATATGGGCCATGGATTTTGCGAGAGCCGCGCATACGTCCTTATCCGATTTGTAGGTTCCCGACACGAATCCGAAGACAACGGACGGCACCAGGAAGAAGATTGCAACAAGAATGATAATGCTGGCAATCAGCGGGGAGGAGCCGAGAAGACTGCCGGTTTCCGGATTGCGGAACAGCGAATCGGAAGGAATGCAGACGATAACGAGGCCGGCAATCATTCCGAACAGGGTCAGGGTAGCCGCTTTTAACGCTTTTTTCTCATTGACGGATACATCCTGCTTGTGGAAGGCGTCTTTATCGGCGCTTCCGCGGTAGGTGCCGAGCCTGGGTTCCACAATTTTTTCCGTTACCAGCGTTCCCAGGACGGTTATGAGTAATACGGAAGGCATCATGAAGAAAATATTGCCGGTAGGGTTTACCACATAGGCCGAATCCACCATTTTCACGGCCTCATTGGAAATTCCCGACAGCAGGGGATCGAGTGTACCGATCAGCAGGTTTGCGGAAAAGCCGCCGGATACGCCTGCAAAAGCCGCGGCAATACCAGCCAGGGGGTGCCTGTCATAGGCCATGAACATCAGAGCGCCGAGGGGAATCAAAACAATATATCCAACGTCGGAAGCAATATTGGACATAACCCCGAGGAAAATGATAGTTGGGGTGATTAACTGCCTCGGTGTTACCTGAACGGTTCTTCTCATAACGGCGGTGATAAAACCGCTGCTTTCGGCAACGCCGACGCCCAGCATTGCTACAAGAACAATGCCCAGAGGAGCGTAGCCGGTAAAATTGGAAATTGCTTTCGTAAACATGTAAAGAATGCCTTCACGGGTTAAAAGACTTTTTGTCACCACGGTCTGGACCTCCACTGTGCCTGCCGTACGGTTCACAAACTCACCGGTTGCGGAAAGTCCGACCGCTGAAAACAGTGCAGACAGAAGTATCACTGCCAGGGCAAAAATTGCAAATAATGTGATTGGATGAGGAAGTTTATTTCCAATCCTTTCAATCCCGTTCAGAAAGCCATTAAAAAAGTTTTTTTTGGTTTTCTCTTTCATACCTTATCCTCCTACATTTAGTAAGAATGCGGGGCATTCTTCATAGGTGTAGTATATCGGTGCGTTAAGAAAATGTAAAATATTAATAAACTATCGAGCATTGATAAAAGCTATGAATTGTATAAAACAACTTAAATAATCGGGAAAACACTGTACAATATGCACAGGAATATAGAGGCTAAATGACAAAAAACGATATTATTAAAAAATAATTATGTTGATGTGATTTGCCTTCCCGAAAACGGCTTTTTGTCCTTTGAGTGAAGGTCAGGCAGTTATGCTGCGGAAATTAAAAAGTACGTTATGGAAATTTAAGGATATCGTCATTGGGACGATCGGTTTGTGTGATAGAATAAAAAAGATATGAGCTGATTCTATATGCTGTCCGGTATGCCGGGCCGTATGGCGTCCGGTATCCTGAGTCGTATGGTGCTCTGTATGTCGCGCCGGAACCCGGCGGATACAGGAAGAAGAGGGATTGTACCGGAAATAGAAGCTGATTTACCCGGAGTAATGGAGTAAGAGAAAGAGAGAGTTACCTATGAAAAAAACTGTAAAGATTATTCTGATTACCGTCATCGCGGTGTTCCTTCTGATTGGGGGAGTCATCCTGTTTTTTGTTTCCAACTGGACGGAGAGGACGGTAGTAAAAGACATTGCCCAATATGAAGCATATTTTGGGCCGGATGGAATCCACAGGACGGAACACGCCGATATCAAAAAGAAAACAGGCGAGTCCTACCTGGTAATCAACGATATTTTCCCGGAAAAGCTGCCGGAATCCGCCAAAACGGAGGATTTCTATTATGAGTACTATAATTCCTGGGATCCGTGTTATCTCGGCTATCTGGTCTATACCTGTGATGACGGGGATTACGAAGCGGAGACAGCCCGCCTGAAGTCGAAGAAATACCCGGAACAGGATCTGATTTACGGCGCTACCGGATTCAACTATCCCGTCCTGGCGGTCAGTGCGAGTGATTTCGGCTATATTTATGCAATGGCGGATGAAGAAGGGAAAAGGCTGATTTATGTGGAACTGACATACTGCAACGGTTTTACCGATATAGATTATGAAAAAATAATTCCCGAACGGTATCTGCCGGTTGGATTTGATGCGAAGAATGAGGGGAAAAGATAGGGGATTAGTTGAGATGCGAGGACGCCTCTGTAAGACGGCGGACGGGGGAGTGGGAGGTTGGATATGAGTCTTCAGTCCCGGTGGATGGTTATGGTGAGGGGGAATCCGGAGAAAAAAATTCCTGCGGGGACGCGCTCCCGCTTGTGAA
>NZ_URHZ01000016.1 GCF_900547735.1 uncultured Clostridium sp.
CACAAGCGGGAGCGAGTCCCCGCAGGAATTTTTTTCTCCGGATTCCCCCTCACCACAACCTATAAACCGGGACTGAAGACTCATATCCAACCTCCCACCACCCCGTCCGCCGTCTTACAGAGGCGTCCTCGCATCTCAATTAAATCCCTATATTCGACATAGTTTCGCGAAAACTTATTCTTGACAAACAGAAGCAGATTGGATACACTGTGAATAGTTTGAATATCAAAGCATTTGAAACCAACAGTAAATCGGGGATAAAATATGACTTCAAGAATAATCGGAACCGGCTCTTATCTGCCGGAAAATATTGTTACAAATACAGACTTAACGGAGTATATCGACACGAGTGATGAGTGGATCCGCGAGCGGAGCGGAATCTGTTACCGCCGGATATCCACCGAGGAGGGCACATCGGCCCTGGCGGTCCAGGCGGCTCAGAGAGCCATCGAGGATGCGGGCATTGCCCCGGAGGAGATTGAAATCATCGTTCTGGCTACTTCCTCACCGGACAGGAGCTTCCCCAGCGCGGCGACGGACGTACAGGCGGCGGTTGGGGCGCTGAACGCGGTTGCGTTTGATATCACTGCGGCCTGCTCCGGATTTATCTATGCCATGCACATTGTACAGGGATTTATCCAGTCGGGTATTTACAAGACAGGCCTGGTGATTGGCGCGGAGACCCTAGGCAAGGTACTGGACTGGACGGACAGGGGAACCTGTTTCCTGTTCGGCGACGGAGCCGGAGCCGCAGTAGTGAGGGCCGATGAGAAAGGCCTGATAGACACCCTGGTAGGCAGCGACGGAAGAAAAGGCTGGGTACTGGAATGCCAGTCCAGAAGTCTCGGTAACTGCCTGACGAAGGTAAAACCGGAACTCGGTTTTATGAAGATGGATGGCCAGGAGGTTTTCAAATTCGCGGTCCGCAAGGTGCCGGAGATTACGAAACAAATTATGGAAGATAACGGTCTGGTTCAGGAGGATATCCGCTATTTCGTGCTTCATCAGGCGAACATCCGGATCCTGGAGGCTGTTTCCAGAAGACTGAAGATTCCGATGGAAAAGATACCCGTCAACCTGGATCAGTACGGCAATACGTCCGCAGCATCGATTCCGGTACTCTTAGACGAGATGAACCGGGACGGCCGTTTACAGCGCGGTGACAAAATCGTTTTATCGGGCTTCGGCGCGGGACTCACCTGGGGAGCCATGCTTCTGGAATGGTAAGGTAAAAAGCCTCGGACCGGCCGGGCCGGCTGAATGGCTTTATAATAAAGAAACAATATCAAAAATAAGAAATAGTAAAAGGAGACAAAGAGCTATGTTAGAAAGAATGAAAGAGATGATTGCAGACCAGTTAAGCGTAGATGCGGAGAGCATTACAGAGGTTTCCACATTTAAAGAGGATCTTGGCGCAGATTCACTGGATCTGTTCGAGCTTGTAATGGCGCTCGAAGATGAATACTCCGTTGAAATTCCGGCAGAAGACTTACAGAATCTCTTAACCGTTGGCGACGTAATGAACTATTTAAAAGAAAAAGGTGTTGAGGCATAATGAAAACAAGAGTGACAGAACTCTTAGGGATTGAATACCCGATTATCCAGGGCGGAATGGCCTGGGTGGCAGAACATAATCTGGCGGCTGCCGTTTCAGAGGCAGGAGGTCTTGGACTCATCGGAGGCGCAAGCGCTCCGGGAGAGGTAATCCGTGATGAGATCAGAAAAGCCAGAGCATTGACGAATAAGCCCTTCGGTGTAAATATTATGCTGATGAGCCCCTATGCCGATGAAGTGGCAAAGGTGGTTGTGGAGGAAGGCGTCAAGGTTGTTACAACCGGAGCCGGAAACCCGGGCAAATATATGGAAATGTGGAAGAACGCAGGAATTAAGGTAATTCCGGTTGTTGCTTCCGTGGCCCTTGCCAGAATGATGGAAAAGGGCGGAGCCGATGCGGTAGTGGCAGAGGGCACAGAGTCCGGCGGCCATATCGGCGACCAGACGACGATGAGCCTGGTTCCCCAGGTAGTGGACGCTGTTTCCATCCCGGTGATTGCAGCCGGAGGAATCGCGGACGGCAGAGGGATCGCAGCAGCATTTATGCTGGGCGCCGAAGCGGTCCAGATGGGAACGCGCTTTGTAGTGGCAAAGGAATCCATTGCCCATCAGAACTACAAGGACAGGATTATCAAGGCAAAGGACATCGATACGGCGGTTACGGGACGCAGCCATGGCCATCCCGTGAGAGGCCTCAGAAATAAGATGACCAGGGAATATATCAAACTTGAGCAGGAAGGAAAGTCCTTCGAGGAACTGGAATACCTGACCATGGGCTCCCTCAGGAACGCCGTAATGGAAGGTGATATCATGACCGGAACCGTTATGGCCGGCCAGATTGCAGGAATGGTAAAGAAAGAACAGACCTGTAAAGAGATGATCGATGAGATGATGGCTGAGACAGAAAAACTGCTGGGAAGAAAATAAAGATAAGAAGCACGCTCCGGGGCCTTTTTTCCGCCGCCTGATGAGAAGGCGGCGGCAGAAAATGTACAGAGCGGCTTTTTACCGCCCGGATGCCGGAGGTAAGGCGAAGCGGCGGATGGAAAATCAGTAAAAAGTAAGTAAGGATAAGTTGGGAGCGAGGTAACGCTATGAGCAAAATTGCATTTATTTTCCCGGGACAGGGAGCGCAGGCCTGTGGTATGGGTCAGGACTTTTATGAGCAGACGAACGACGCAAAAGAGATTTTTGACAGGGCATCCGAAATACTCGGATTTTCCATGCAGGAGCTCTGCTTTGAAAAAAATGACAGACTGGATATCACGGAGTACACACAGCCGGCTATGGTTACGGCCAGCATCGCTATGATGAAGGTTTTCATGGAGCGGACGGGGATCAAACCCGATGTGGCGGCCGGTTTAAGTCTGGGAGAATACCCTGCAATGGTGGCGGCAGGCGTTATGTCAACTGAAGACGCAATCCGGACAGTAAGGCAGAGAGGAATCCTGATGCAGGAGGCGGTTCCGGCGGGAGTCGGGGCTATGTCTGCCGTACTGGCCATGGATGCGGGGAAAATTGAAGAAGTGATTGCCGATATCAGCGGCGTTCAGATTGCCAACTACAACTGCCCGGGCCAGATTGTAATATCCGGTAAAAAAGAGGCGGTTGAAGAAGCGGCGGAAAAATTAAAAGCGGCCGGAGCCAAGAGGGTTCTTCCGTTAAATGTAAGCGGTCCGTTCCACTCCTATCTGCTGGAAGAAGCGGGGGAGAAGTTATACGGAGTGCTTCAAGAGGTGGAAGTACATACGCCGGTTATCCCTTATGTGGCCAATGTGACGGCGGAATACGTCACGGACAGCCGGGATGTGAAAACGCTCCTTAAGAAACAGGTATCCTCATCGGTGCGCTGGGAACAGAGTATCAGAAAGATGCTGGAAGACGGAGTGGATACATTTATAGAGATTGGGCCGGGCAGGACATTGACCGGTTTCATGAAGAAAATCGACAGAAACGTGAAAGCGATGAATATAGAAAAACTGGAAGACATTGAGAAGGTAAAGGAGGCGTTAGGATGTTAAACGGTAAAATTGCAGTTGTGACGGGCGCCAGCCGCGGAATCGGCAGACAGATTGCCCTGACCATGGCAAAAGAAGGCGCAACCGTAATTGTTAATTATAACGGCTCCGCTGCGAAGGCAGAGGAAGTGGTAAAGGAAATCTGTGAGGCAGGCGGCCAGGCGGAGGCGGTTCAGTGCAACGTGTCCGACTACGCAAAGGCGGAGGAATTCCTCAAATATGTCATTGGAAAATATAAGAGAATCGATATTCTGGTAAACAATGCGGGAATCACAAAAGATAACCTGCTGATGAAGATGAGTGAAGAAGAATTTGATTCCGTGATTGATATCAACTTAAAGGGTGCATTTAACTGTGTGAAACATGTGTCCCGCCAGATGTTAAAGCAGAAGGGCGGACGCATTATCAATATTTCTTCCGTATCGGGCGTAATGGGCAATGCGGGCCAGGCAAATTACTGCGCATCCAAGGCAGGCGTGATTGGACTTACAAAGTCGGTGGCGCGCGAGCTGGGAAGCCGAGGAATTACGGTCAATGCGATTGCGCCGGGATTTATTGAAACAGAGATGACGGACGTACTCCCGGACAGTGTGAAAGAGGCAATGGGAGCGCAGATTCCGTTAAAGAAATTCGGAAAAACAGAGGATGTGGCGAATATGGCGGCATTTCTGGCATCCGATAAGGCGGGATACATTACAGGCCAGGTTATCTGCGTAGACGGCGGAATGGCAATGTAGGTTTGCAGGTATAGCGAGAAAGGCGGTCGGATTATGAGCAATATGACAAGAGTAGTTGTAACAGGAATGGGTGCCATCACCCCAATCGGCAATGATGTGGAGTCCTTCTGGGAAGGGCTGAAAGAGAAGAAAATCGGCTTTGGGCCAATCACATATTTTGACACGGCGGATTATAAGGCTAAGGTAGCCGCCCAGGTAAAGGATTTCAATGCGAAAGACTATATGGACCCAAAGGCGGCCAGGAGAATGGAAACTTTTTCCCAGTACGCGGTAGCGGCGGCCTCACAGGCAATCAAACAGGCAGGACTGGATATGGAAAAAGAGGATCCGTATAAGGTGGGCATCAGCATCGGCTCCGGTATCGGCAGCCTTCAGGCGATCGAGAGAGAATATACAAAACTTCAGACCAAGGGTCCGGGCCGCGTAAACCCGCTTCTCGTTCCGCTTATGATCAGCAATATGGCGACAGGCAATGTTTCCATCCAGTTCGGGTTAAAGGGCAAGAGCATCAACGTGGTAACTGCCTGTGCAACGGGAACACACTCCATCGGTGAGGCGTACCGCTCCATCCAGCACGGCGAGGCCGATGTGATGGTGGCAGGCGGCGCCGAGGCATGTATCACACCTCTTGGCGTGGCGGGATTTACCGCTCTGACTGCTCTTTCCTCCAACGAGGATCCGCAGACGGCATCCAGACCGTTTGACAAAGACCGCGACGGTTTTGTCATGGGAGAAGGCTCCGGCGTAGTAGTTCTGGAATCACTGGAACATGCGCAGAAGAGAGGGGCGGTGATTCTGGCCGAGTTGGTCGGATATGGTTCCACCAGCGATGCTTTCCATATCACTTCTCCTGCAGAGGACGGAAGCGGCGCCGCGAAGGCAATGGAATTTGCAATGAATGACGCAGGCATTAATCCGGAGCAGCTCGATTATGTCAACGCTCACGGAACAAGCACCCACCACAATGACCTTTTTGAAACGATGGCCATCAAGCTGGCGCTCGGCGAACATGCATATAAAGTAAAAGTGAATTCTACCAAATCCATGGTCGGCCATCTTCTGGGTGCGGCAGGCGGTGTGGAATTTATCACCTGCGTGAAATCCGTTATGGAAAATTACGTCCACGCAACGGCCGGTTTAAAAGAAGCCGACGAGGGCTGCGATCTGGATTACACCATGGGTGAGGGCGTATCGATGGACGTTAATTACGCCATCAGCAACTCCCTGGGCTTCGGCGGTCATAACGCCAGCCTGATTGTAAAGAAATTTGAGGAATAGAATCCTACAGGAATTTAAGAATCAGGAATATGATACAGGATATGCCCGTCCGGCGGCAGAGATACGCCTGACGGAGACGGATATAAATCAGAGATGTAGAGATAGAATGAGGTTCAATATGGAAATAAATGATATTATAAAGTTAATCGAGGCAGTTTCCGAACACGGCCTTACAAGCTTTGTCCTGGAGGAGAACGGTTCTAAGATCTCCATGAAAAAAGAAAAAGAGATTGTCACCGTATCGGCTCCTGCGGTTCAGACCGTAATGGCACCCGGAACGGCAGTGTCCCAGGATGTATCGCTGGCCGGTCTGGCGGTACAGCCCGTATTTTCAGCCGCCGAGGCAGTACAGGGCATGGGCGCGGCAGCCCAGCCGGGTTCCATCGGTTCCGATAAGGTTGTGACATCCCCCCTTGTGGGAACGTTCTACAATTCACCGTCACCCGAGGCGGGCGCATTTGTCGGCGTAGGCGATACGGTAAAGAAGGGCCAGGTACTCGGTATCATCGAAGCAATGAAGCTGATGAATGAGATCGAGAGCGAATATGACGGCATTGTAGAGGCGGTTCTCGTAGACAATGAAGAAGTTGTGGAGTACGGCCAGCCGTTGTTCAGGATTAAATAAACGTTACTGTTCACAGGCAGTAACAAATAAACAGACCGGAATAAGTGATTCACGGTAACAGTTCATGCTGTCTGAACTGTTACGATTCACGGGCATTGTCCCGGAAAGAAGGTAAAACATGTTAGGAATCAAAGAAATCCAGGAAATCATTCCTCACCGTCATCCGTTCCTCCTCATCGACTGTATCGAGGAAGTGACACCGGGTGAAGGCGCGGTAGGATATAAATCAGTTACTTACAATGAGCCGTTTTTTGCAGGCCATTTTCCGCAGGAACCGGTTATGCCGGGCGTGCTGATCGTGGAGGCGCTGGCACAGGTCGGAGCGGTGGCTATCTTAAGCCAGGAAGAGAATAAGGGCAAGGTCGCTTATTTTGGGGCAATCAACAGTGCGAAATTTAAGAAAAAGGTAATTCCGGGCGATAAACTCAAGCTGGAATGCCATATTATCAAGCGCAAAGGGCCGGTGGGAATCGGCAGCGCAACCGCAACGGTGGACGGCAAGGTTGCCGTTGTAGCGGAATTAACATTTATGATTGGATAGGTGAGGGCCGATGTTTAATAAGATTTTGATCGCAAACCGGGGAGAGATTGCAGTTCGGATCATCCGGGCCTGCAGGGAAATGGGAATAAAAACGGTAGCCGTTTATTCGGAAGCCGACAGGGATGCGCTCCATACGTTTCTGGCCGACGAGGCCATCTGTATCGGGCCGGCCGCATCTACGGAGAGCTATCTGGATATGGAGAGAATTATCTCCGCCACCGTGGCGATGAAAGCGGATGCGATTCATCCGGGCTTTGGTTTTCTCTCTGAGAATGCCCGCTTTGCAGAGCTGTGCGAAAAGTGCAATATTAAATTTATCGGGCCGTCCGCAGAGATTATCCATAAGATGGGCAACAAGTCGGAAGCCAGAAAGACCATGATGGAGGCCGGAGTTCCGGTTGTTCCGGGCAGCAAGGAGCCCGTTTTTGCAGCAGCGGAAGGGCTTAAGATGGCAGAGGCCATCGGTTTTCCTGTTATGATCAAGGCGTCCTCCGGAGGAGGCGGGAAGGGAATGAGAATTTCCCGGGGAGCGGATGATTTTGAGGCCAACTTTAACCAGGCCCAGATGGAATCCGTCAAAGGTTTTTCCGACGACACCATGTACATCGAAAAATATATTGAACAGCCAAGGCATATTGAGTTCCAGATTCTGGCCGATTCATACGGCAATGTGGTCCACCTGGGCGAGCGCGACTGCTCGATCCAGAGAAGACATCAGAAGGTATTGGAAGAATCACCTTCCGTCGCCATCTCGGCCGACTTGAGGAAACGGATGGGTGAAACCGCAATCAAAGCGGCGGAGGCCGTAGGCTACGTCAATGCGGGAACCATTGAATTCCTGCTGGATAAGAGCAAAGAATTTTATTTTATGGAAATGAACACCCGTATCCAGGTGGAGCATCCGGTCACGGAAGCGGTCACGGATATGGATTTGATAAAGGAACAGATTAAAATAGCGGCGGGAGAGAAGCTTTCCTTTACCCAGGACGATGTGGTCATCCGAGGCCATGCCATCGAATGCCGCATTAATGCGGAGAATCCTGAAAAGAATTTCATGCCGTGTCCGGGGCGCATTACCAACGTCCATGTGCCGGGAGGAAGAGGAGTCAGGATTGACACCGCCATTTACAATGATTACATGGTTCCGCCGAACTATGATTCCATGCTCTTAAAGCTTATCGTTTACGATAAAGACAGGGAGTCCGCCATTGCCAAGATGCGCAGCGCCCTCGGCGAGCTGATCATCGAGGGAATCGAGACCAACCTGGATTTCCAGTATGAAATCATGAGCAGTGAGGCCTACCAGAGCGGGGAGGTTGACACGGACTTTATTCCGCGTTATTTCCCTCAGTACTGTAAATAGATTACTGTTCACACCGCATTGCGCTGTGAACAATAACACGCTTCGCGATGCGCAGAAACGGCAAAAAGTGCCGTTTCGCGCCGTGTAACTCGGAATTTTCACGCAAGATACGCGCGAAAACGCCTCGCGGGACATTACCTGTGAACAGTAACGTAAATAGTAACAATAAAAGTGCAAATAAAAATTTTCGTCTAAGAAGGGGAGAATGCCTATGTTAAGAGATATGTTTAAGAAAACGTATACCTTAATCGATACAAAATATGCGGACAGGAACGGGGAAGACCAGCCGGAAAACGGGGAAGAACCCAATATCCCGAAAGGATTATGGCGCAAATGCAACAAATGCGGCCGTCCGATCTATACAGAGGATGTTAAGAATAATTTTTATGTCTGCCCCAAGTGCAGCGGTTACTTCCGTATCCATGCCCACAGGCGTATTGAAATGCTCATAGACGAGGGAACCTTCGAGGAATGGGATAAGGAAATGGAATTCGTAAATCCTCTCGGATTCCCGGGATATGAGAAGAAGATTGGGGCTGCGAAGGAGAAATCGGGCCTCAATGAAGCCGTCATTACGGGTCAGGGAAAGATTTACGGACAGGATACCGTGATTGCGGTCTGCGATTCCAGATTCCTGATGAGCAGCATGGGCCACAATGTAGGTGAAAAAATCACCAGAGCCGTGGAACGCGCTACCTGCGCAAAGCTTCCGGTCATTATCTTTGCCGCTTCGGGCGGGGCCAGGATGCAGGAAGGTCTTGTTTCCCTGATGCAGATGGCGAAAACTTCGGCTGCCCTCAAGCGCCACCACGATGCGGGCCAGCTTTATGTCAGCGTACTGACCGATCCGACAACGGGAGGCGTGACGGCCAGCTTTGCCATGCTGGGTGACATTATCCTTGCGGAGCCGGGGGCCCTGATCGGTTTTGCAGGCCCAAGGGTGATCGAACAGACAATCCGCCAGAAACTGCCGGAAGGATTCCAGAGAGCCGAATTTTTACTGGAACACGGGTTTGTGGATCGGATTGTAGAGCGTAAGGACCAGAAAGAGGCGCTTGCGCGGATTCTCCGGATGCACAGCGGAAAGAAGAGCTGGCGGAAGGATATGGACGAAGACGAGCGTAAACGCGAGTCGGCTGCGAGAATCTGTGCCAGGGAGGCGGCAGGCCTTGCAGCGGGAAAACCGCGGGGACCGATTGCGCCGTTCTCGGGCGAGATGAGGATGAAGACGCTGGATAAGATAACGAACCGGCAGCAGGATGCATGGGAGACGGTGCTGAAGTCCAGAAGCGGCGACCGCCTTGTGGCCAGTGACTATATCCGCGTTTTATTTGATAATTTTATGGAAATGCACGGCGACCGTTATTACGGCGACGATGGTGCGGTGCTTGGCGGGATTGCAACCTTCTACGGTATGCCGGTGACGGTAATCGGACAGGAGAAAGGCAAAACCACCAAAGATAACTTGAAATGCAACTTCGGAATGCCCTCCCCGGAAGGTTACAGAAAGGCGCTCCGCCTGATGAAACAGGCAGAGAAATTTAACCGTCCGGTCATCTGCTTCGTAGACACGCCGGGAGCGTTCTGCGGGCTGGAAGCGGAGGAAAGAGGACAGGGCGAAGCCATCGCAAGAAACCTGTTTGAAATGTCCGATTTAAAGGTTCCGATTCTGACCATTGTAATCGGCGAAGGCGGAAGCGGCGGGGCGCTGGGCCTGGCCGTAGCCAATGAAGTGTGGATGATGGAAAACTCCGTTTACTCCGTCCTGTCGCCGGAGGGATTTGCTTCGATTCTCTGGAAAGACAGCAAGAGGGCGAGCGAGGCGGCGAAAGTGATGAAGATGACAGCCAGGGATCTTTATGAGCTGGGGCTTGTGGAGCGCATCATAGCCGAGGATCTGCCTGCTACGGCAGAGACTGCGGAGATAGTCGGGGAAATCATCGACCGCCATATGAGAGAGTTCTTTAAAACCTGCGAAATCATGACCCCTGAAGAGATAATCAGTCAGAGATACGACAGGTTCAGAGGCTTTTAAGTTACTGCTGGTACAGTTCACAGTTGATACCTTGTCACCGTTTATAAATGGGGCGGACCCGGCAAAATGGAACAGGATGCCGACATGAAGTGAACGGTCGATTTTAACATTGTTTTTCGTAAAACCCCGAGTTAGCGGCGGTTGACGGTATTACTTCAGAAACAGGATAGGAGACATGGAATGTGTAATTTAAAACCGTTGAAAATAGGTGAGCTGACGGCAAGACTTCCTATTATTCAGGGCGGGATGGGAGTAGGCATCAGCCTCTCTTCTCTGGCGGGAGCCGTGGCAAAGGAAGGCGGAGTGGGAATTATATCCACAGCGCAGATTGGTTTTCGGGAGCCGGATTTTGCCGAGGATTCCCAGGCGGCCAACTTAAGGGCCATCGGAACGGAATTTAAGAAGGCGAGGGAGATATCGCCGGACGGGATCATAGGATTCAACATCATGGTTGCCACCCGCAATTATGCCGAATACGTGAAGGCGGCGGTAAAGGCGGGAGCGAATCTGATTATTTCCGGAGCGGGACTTCCCATCAACCTTCCGGAGTATGTAAAGGGTTCCGCGACAAAGATCGCGCCCATCGTTTCTTCCGTAAAATCTGCCATGGTCATCTGCAAGATGTGGGACAGGAAATATAAGACGGCCCCGGATCTGGTAGTGGTGGAGGGACCTCTGGCAGGCGGCCATCTCGGTTTTGACAGGGATAAACTTCATGATCTGGGAGCCGACACGGAGCACGCCGCAGATACATTTAAAAAAGCGGAGTATGATGACGAGATCAGGGGGATTATCGCCCTCGTCAAAGAATATGCACAGAAATATGAAAAAGAGATCCCGGTAGTAACGGCAGGGGGCATTTATTCCCATGAGGATGTGATGCACCAGCTTGAACTGGGAGCCGACGGTGTCCAGGTTGCCACACGCTTTGTGACCACGGAAGAGTGCGATGCGCCGATGGCATATAAGCAGGCCTATCTCGATGCAAAGGAAGAGGATATCATTATCGTAAAGAGTCCGGTTGGAATGCCGGGACGTGCGATCAGGAACCATTTCCTGAAAGAAGTGGAAAAAGGAAAGCAGGCGATTACTCATTGTTACCGCTGCCTGGAGAAATGTGACCAGGCGAAGATACCATACTGCATTACAAAGGCCCTTGTCAATGCGGTGAGCGGAGATGAGGAGAATGCCCTGATTTTCTGCGGAAGCAATGCATGGAGAGCCGATAAGATTGTGACGGTGCATGAGGTGATGCAGGAGCTGTGCGGCGGCGAACAGGCCGGAGCCGTAACGGAGTAGTTTCGGCTCCGGCCGGAGAGGGAACTGCCCGACGGATTGATGATACAGTAGACAGACGTACTTAGCTGAGAAAGCCAAACGGTACAGGGACGGATTATGCTTTACCAGAGCGAAATCCGTTCCTGTACCGTTTGGCTTTTTTTGGCCGAATCCCTCCTCTTTTTGTGCATATCTTACTAAGAACCGGTCGTTGTATTAGCCCTTTTGTATATTGACGACGAATTGTTTGTATGCTAATATATGAACAGTGAACGAAATGGTATTTTGGTCACAGAATGCCTTACTTGCTTTTGCATACTCTAAGTGGTAAAATTATTGTAATTATCCAATAATTAGACGATGCATAAGAAAGAGGAGGGCATATGCCGAAACCGTTTTCTCCTGAAGAACGAAACCAGATACAGCAACTGATTCTTGAGAAGTCGAAAGAATTATTTGTGCGTTTTGGATTTGAAAAAATTACGATTGCCGATATTACTGAGGCAACAGACATCGGAAAAGGAACTTTTTATCAGTTTTATAAATCAAAAGGAGAGCTTTTCGTCGATGTTTATGCCAGAGAATGGCGTAGGCTGCAAGAGGAATTACTGCAAAAATATAAGGGATATAGCGGCGATATTGCTGAAATTGTCCTTTCCTATATCAGGGATAACCGAAAGAACTTACTGGGCAGTCCCGTATTAAGCATTATATACCAGCGTGGAACCCTGAAACATATCAGTGATAAATATGGAACTCAGGGGTTGAAAGAGTTCAGTGAACTGAATAAATCAGTTCTGGAGGAACTGATTAACAGCTGGTCACCCGGATGCAATTACGAACTGAAGATGGATTCACGGATCCTTTCCGGAATGATGCGTTCTCTCAGCTATCTGACTTACCACCGGGATGAAATTGGTGAAGATATATTTGAGGATGTCATCAACACGTTTATGGAGTCAATGGCTCTGGAAATAAAAGCAAATATTGCAGTTAAAAACGAATAAACATACGATAGGTTATATTCGATAGTCTACCATAAGATGTGGGAACAACTGACACAACATCTTATGTTTTTATAAGTTATATTTCATACCCGGAGGGATACCGAGCAATTTAAACGGGGATATTCCGGATGAGCTGTAACAGGTAAAATGCCGTTTTCAGGCAGCTATTGAGGATAGCCTATTTTTTTGCGCCTTTTTTACCGGAAATACAGGCAGCGGAAGTTCATTTTTTTGTTTTTATTCTTGAAATTGTTGTTGGCCACACAATTGAAATAAACAGGGAAACACGATAACAAACACATAAGGAGGAAAAAAATTGCAAATTACCTACTTAAAAAAATATCTTATCATTCTATCCACAGTTTTATGGTGCGCTATTACAGTGCTCGGTTGGAAAAATGAAAACTATTTAATCTGTCTTATTCTCAGTGTTTTCATTATGGGATGCTACCTGATGCTCGGCGCAGCAAACAAAGGAGTATTGAAACAAAGATTTTTTGTTTATCCGATTTTAGCCTGGGCGGTCGTCTGGATTGCCGCATTTGTCTGTGCCGCATATTTTGCGGATAGTTATGCGGGCGTGGTTCCTCCCCTGATTCTGGGCCTTCATCCGTCCCTTGCCTGCATTATCGGCGGATTTTGGTTTGGTGGCCTTCTGACGCTTCTTCTTGGATGGCGCGTGAATAAAAGTGACTGGATGTCTTCGGAAGACTGGGATGAATTTGTGAGATTAATAAAAGAATTGAATGTACAGGAACAAAAGGAGGTCGGACAGAATGGACATTAATACGATTATTATTCTTGGAGTTGCAATTGCGATTATTCTCTCATCATTTGTAATTGGATGGCTCGGCATGAAAAAACTGAAAAGCAACCAGGACTATTTTGGGGCGACCATGCAGTTTGGGCCTTTTTCAACCGGCATGTCCGTTATGGCGGGTACGGTCAGTGCATTTGCCCTGGTGGGCGTAAACGGTCTCGTCTACGCGAACGGAACCTCTATGGCTCTCTGGATGCTGACATCCTGCGCCGGTGCGTTTGCCATGCTGCTCCTGGCTAAGAAAGTGCGCGGCATGGCGGAGCTTGGGCCGGTTTCCTCCCTCGGCGATTTAACGGATTTGAGATTTGCAAATAGTCGTGTGATCAAAGGATTTATGTCATTTGTACTGATGCTGGGCTGTCTGGCTTACCTCTCTTCACAAATCACTGCAGGCGCTGCGATGCTCAGCCATCTGATGGGATGGAGCCAGATTGTATCCGGCCTGGTTATTTTCTCGGTGGTTGCCCTTTATATGTCTTTCTCGGGAGAGATTGGAGGTATGCTCACCCAGGCCTATCAGGGAGTCGTTATGTGTGTCGCCGTAGTTGTGCTGCTGATTGCGGTGCTGGTTACCACCGGCGGTATGGGAGGCGTTATGGAAGCCGTCGCTTCAGCCGGAACGGTCACCTCGACGGATGGAAGTATTACGAAAACATTTTCTCCCGACCTGTTAAACGCCTGGGGAACCAGCGCTAAGGCTACCTGTTTTGCATGGATCTTTATTCCAATAGTCGGCACAATCGGCCAGCCCCAGTGTATCAGCCGAATGTATGCGCTGAAGGACCCCAAGGATGTACCCAAAACCGCAATCATCAACTGTCTGAGCCATATTATTGTCGCCGCCGGTTCGGTGTTCATCGGTTACGGCGTCCTTTATCTGGTTGCATCGGGGAAAATCCAGCCTCTGGCCAAAGCAGACGACGCGATTTTCGTCTTTGCCGATTACTGCGGGCTGGGAGTCCAGATTGCCGCTTACACCGCGGTTTTAGCCGCTTCGATGTCCTCAGCCTCACTTTACCTTTCGACCTCTGCAATCTGTCTGTCGAAAGACCTTCCGTCTGCTCTCGGCGTTCACTTTAAACCCGAAACGCAGTTGAAGGTGTCGCGTATCACTATGCTGGCAATGGGATTTGGCGCAATATTCTACTCCCTTTACGCCAGTGAGAGTGTTGCTATCCTGGGAACCTTCGGCTGGGGAACCCTGATGTCGGCGACCTTCCCTCCCTTTATTCTTGGATTTTTGTGGAAGGGAATCAGCCGCCGCGGCGTTGAAGCCGGGCTGATTGTATCTGCGGTCTTAAATGTACTGTCTCTGTCTGTTATTAAGTGGCCGGGCGCTCTTCCGTGGTACATCAATGTCATATCACTGACCCTGGCGGCTACCGTAATCGTCTCACTGCTTGTTCCCGACAGGGACAAGGATTCTATCCGTGCAAAGAAAATTGATGCAGTAATCAATTTATAATCAACACCGGTTACCGTCACGGCAGTCACTGCCGTAAGAAGTAATACTGGTATATAAGGAGCGTAACAATAGAATGGATCATACAAGAATTTATCTGAACGGACACATTCTTACCGTAGACAAGAATGACAGCGTGGCCGAAGCACTGGTAACACAGGGGAAGCTCATTAAATATGTCGGCACGCGGGAAGACGCCATGAAGTATTCCGGTGGCGAGGCAGAAATAATTGATTTAAAAGGAAGAGCTTTGGCTCCCGGATTTATTGATTCCCATATTCACCTGGGGCAGATTGGGATGGGGCAGGTATCCGCCGACTGTCGTCGGGCCACATGCATCGCAGATGTGGTGGAGCTGATTCGCAGGCAGGCGCAGAATACCCCGAAGAACGAGTGGGTCCGGGGCTGGGGCCTTAACGAAATGAAGCTGGCTGAAAAACGGATGCCCACCTGTGAAGAACTGGATCAGGCGACAACGGATCATCCGGTCATGATTACGAGAGCCTGTTACCACGTTTCCGTCAATAATACAATGGCGCTCCGTCTTGGCGGCATATCCGACGGCACGCCTTCACCAGAGGGGGGACTGATTGAAAAAATTGACGGACACATAACCGGGACGCTTAAAGAGGCTGCGCACAACAATCTTTTAAAGGTGGCTATGCCCGGAGAGGATATGCTTCAAGATGCTATGGCATGCGCCTCGGACACTCTAATCCGTCAGGGCATCACATCGATCCATGTAGCCGGCTGTTATGGATATCCACAGATGCGGGCCATGCGGAGAGGAGTGCAGAGCGGCAGGATCAAAAACCGCATCTATGCTGTTTTATTCACCTTTATCGACTGTGAACAGTTTATCGACGATTACATCAAATGCGGCATCGTAACCGGATTTGGCGACGAACATTTCCGTATCGGTCCGGTTAAACTGATGATTGACGGCTCCACGAGCGCCCCCACCGCAGCCATGTTTGAATCTTATGATTCACGTCCCGGTGATACGGGCATTCTCTGTTATACCTCGGAGCAGGTGGAACGCATGATGATTAAAGCCAACCGGGCCGGCTATCAGTGTACCGTCCACGCCGTGGGCGACCGAGCTGTGGATGTGATGGTAACGGCAATCGAAAAGGCTTTGGAGGATACCCCCAGGACGGATCACCGGCATCGGATTGAGCACTGCGGCTTTATCAATGAAAATCTGGTAGAGCGCATTAAAAAACTGGGCATGGTTGTTGTCCCCCAGCCAGCTTTCTTTTATGAATTCGGTGATGGCTATGTGATAAACTACGGTAAACGGATCGATTCAATGTTTCCCTGCCGCACATGGTTCGACAATGGCGTTGTCGCTGCCGGAAGCTCCGATTGCCCGGTCACCAGTTCCGATCCCCTCTTTGGTATTTTTGAGGCGGTCAACCGTGTGACGTGCAGCGGCAAAAAAGTTTCCCAATGTCAGAGGGTTAATATAAAAGAAGCATTGCGGATGCATACATACAACGGGGCCTACGCCAGCTTTGAGGAGCAGATAAAAGGTTCCCTTGAGGTTGGAAAATTGGCCGATATGGTGGTTTTGTCTGAGAACCTCTATGAGATTTCTGCAGAAAATATAAGAAATGTTCGTGTAGAACGTACAATTATTGACGGTGAAGACGCTTTCATTGCCGATTAAAATAAAGCCTCCATTGGTGTTGTCCAGTGGAGGCTTTTTGGTGATTCCCATGTCTTTTGTATCCTGTATATTGTTTTTATCCCCGGAAACGGTTAAGACATGCGTAAATTTCCTGTATGCGGGGCATGCATAATCCCATTGCCGTATAGGAGGAGCTGTTAAATGCCGCCAGTCCCTTTTTCTCGTATTCCTTCATAAGGAGGGACACGGTTTCCTGCAGGGTATAACGTGACAGCAGATCGCGTTCCAGACAGAACCGGACCATCTGTGCCAGAGCTGAGGTCTGTTCACTGTCGGCCAACTGCTCAACAAACCGGAGATCAACCGGCTCTTTTGCAACCTGGAAGGAATCCTTACCGAAAACTTTGACCTTGATTCTGTCGTCGCCTCTGCGGCCGTCACCACGGTCATCCCTGCCGCCTCTGCGGCCGTCACCACGGTCATCCCTGCCGCCTCTGCGGCTGTCATTACGGTCATCCCTGCCGCCTCTGCGGCCGTCACCACGGTCATCCCTGCCGCCTCTGCGGCTGTCACTACGGTCATCCCTGCCGTCTCTCTGGTCTTCCCTGCGGTTATCTCTGCCGCCCCTCAGGTTTTCACTGCGGTCGTCGCTGCCATTTCTCCAGCTTTCACTGAAGTCTTCCCTGCGCTCGGTATCTCTTCGCCCGCTGGAACTGGAGCCGCTGTTCCTGCATATCAGTTTCCTGTTGGCAGCGGGCAGATTAAATCCGGGTGCCGTCGTAGCGGGAGCTGAGGAGGCACGGTATTCATCGCAGGCCTTTTTAACCTGCTCCGTAATATCGCAGGGGCGGTAAGAGTCCATCTGGATTACCGTGTCGGCGATATAGAAGTAGGCGCCGGAGCTTCCAGCCACCAGTATAGTGGATATTCCGGCTTTGTCATAGAGTTCCCGGGCCCTCTCAATAAATGGAGTGATAGGTTCCTTATCACGGCTCACAATCTTCTCCATCAGTTCGTCCCGGAGCATGAAGTTTGTGGCGGATGTATCCTCATCGATCAAGAATGCCGCCGCTCCGGCTTCGATTCCCTCAATGACGGCCGCTGCCTGCGATGTGCTGCCGCTGGCGTCTTCTGAGGAGAAGCGGGAGGTGTCCCTGCCGTTCGGCAGATCATTGATGAACAGGGAGATATCCACATTATTGATGCTCCGTCCGTCCTCGGCACGCAGTTTAACCGCGGTTTCGTCCGTTATCACATACTCGCGCCCGTCTCCGGCTATATGATTGTATACGCCGTTTTCCAGAGCCTTCAGCAGGGTGGATTTGCCGTGATAGCCTCCTCCGACTATCAGGGTAATTCCTCTGTGGACCGCCATGCCGCGGATTGGGCCATGGTGCGGCAGGTTAAGAGTGATGCTTAAAGAAGCGGGAGAGATAAACGGGACGCTGCCCTTCATTGGCCGATCCGAAATACCGGTTTCTCTGGGCAGCACGGAGCCGTCGGCGGCAAATGAGACAAGGTTAAGCCGCTTCAGTTCATTCCGTATAAATTCCTGATCCTCCGCGAGTTCGATCACGCTGCGGACCTGTTTCGGATCTCTGTTCTTATAAATGAAAACATTCCTGACGCAGCCGGGAAGAAAATCAAACAGTATTTTAATCAGTTCGCCCGAGTTGATAGTCCTGCCAAAGGCCGGAAAGCCCACCTCAAAACGCGCTGTGATTCCGCTGTCCGTACACTCGCATGCCGTGCGCTCCAAAACCTCCTGCCCCGGCCTGCTGGTAGCAATAAGGCCGCTTTTGCCGGAGCCTTTGGCCTTGAAATTAAAACGGGAGATTTCCTGGCTGAAACAGCGCAGTAAATAATCCTCCAGGGCGGTTTTCTTCCATGGCCTGTCGCTATATTCGGAGGGAAATGCGTTTATTTTACGGGGAACAAACACACTGACCTTGGAGGGGGAGGCAAACGGATCACCCTGAACATGGTCGATTGATAAAATATAATCTTTAAAATCATAGGAACCCTGAGCAGATTTATAGGCGGGATAGCTTTTGTGATCAACGGATTCCAGAAGTCTTTTTAAATCCTGGGATTGATTCATGGTTTTTTCCTTTTCTGCAGATACATTTGAGTCTGCAATTGATAATTGATGGTGGTAAACCGGGCCCTCTGTCTTTGAAGGCCGGCAGGATACGGAAGGAGTATCTTGCAATCCGTACCAGAATATTTTAATTCATCTATACCAAAATGGCAAGAGTTCGATGCGGTTCGAGTGTCAGTACTTACCTTGTACACTGTAATTCGTTTCACAATGCATAGAAACGGAAAAAATGCAGTTTCGTATTTAAGGTTCGGTAAAGCCGGGGGATGGTTCAGACAGCTACGGTCTGCCGGGATATTGAATTTCCTTTTTTCCTGTGATATTATTGGCAGAGATATAAAAAATGCCCCCAGGCATTTGCAGAGGGCATGTACGGAGGAAAAAATGGGACATTTTGAAAATGATTTATCTAAGGGAAATGTGGTAAAGCAGCTTATTATGTTTGCAATTCCCTTTCTGATATCCAGTATTGTTCAGTCACTGTACAACGTGGCGGACATGCTGATTGTAGGTAATTTCAGCGGAACGGCCAGCATGTCCGGGGTAAATATTGGCGGACAGGTGACATTTATCCTGACTAATATTGTGGTGGGGCTTTGTTCGGGCGGAACGGTGCTGGTGGCTCAGTATCTGGGGGCCAAAAAGAGAGAAGATATGCAGGACACGGTAGCAACCCTGATGAGTACACTGTTAGCTGCGGCCATTGTCATAACGATTATGATGCTGTTTCTGAAGAATCAGGTCCTTCACGCGATCAACACACCGGCTGAATCTTTCGAGGAGGCCAGCCGTTACCTGACTGTGACTGTAACCGGTGTCATATTTATTTTCGGCTATAATGTTTTGAGCGCGGTTATGAGGGGAATGGGAGACAGTAAAAGACCGTTCTATTTTGTTCTTATTGCCTGCGTAACCAATATATTTCTGGATCTTCTGCTGGTGGCGGTATTCGGCATGGGAGCGTTTGGAGCCGCCGTGGCAACGGTCATATCACAGGCGGCCAGTATGATATTCTGTATCATCTACATGGTGAGGAATGATTTCATTTTCGATTTTAAGCCGTCTTCATTCAAGTTTCACAAAGAAAAGCTTTCACTGATCATTAAAATCGGACTTCCGGCGGCGATTCAAAATGGAATTACCAGCTTTTCCTTCCTGATTATTACAACACTTGTCAATACGATCGGCGGGGTGAATGCTTCGGCGGCCGTAGGTGTGGTGGGAAAGGTCAATGGGTTTGCCATCATGCCGGCCATTGCAATGGGCAGCTCCATTGCCACAATGTGTGCACAAAACATCGGAGCCGGGCAATGGGAACGTGCCGGAAAAACCTGCAAGGCGGGTACGCTGATAGCGGTAGGGTGCAGCTATCTGATTTTTATCCTGGTGCAGTTGTTCCCAAGACAGATTCTGGAACTGTTTGACAGTAATCCTGACATGATACAGAGTGGGATCCAGTATTTCAGGACATTCAGTTTTGACTATTTGTTTGTACCCCTCTGCTTTTCGATAAACGGTCTGTTTATTGCATCCGGCCATACGACATTCTCACTGATCAATTCCGTAATGTCCGCATTGGCCCTGAGAATTCCGGCTTCCGTTTTATTCGGCATGGTCTTTGACATGGGATTAACCGGAGTGGGGCTGGGAGCCCCGATAGCTTCCTTTGAGAGCCTGATACTTATTATCTGGTTCTATCTGTCGGGAAAATGGCGGGAGAATGTAGTGAAGCAATGAAATTTTCAGATGGTAAAGACACAAAGAGAAACAGGGATGGAAGAGCGACTTCCGCCTGCTTCTCTTTTTTGATGCCGGTACGGTTATGTAAATGGCATCCTGTTTTCTAGTGGTTTTATTACAGATGATAGTATTCCATCATTTCAGCGAGAAAGTCAGGCTCACTCTGCAGTTTTGCCAATTCTGCCGTACGGTGATCGTCAATCATGGCGTTTACCAGATCAAGCATTAACTTTTTACCCTGAAGTTGCCCCTCTTTAAGACCTTCCTTTTGCCCTTCCTCAAACCTCACATCCAGCGCATCTTCCATATTGAATTCCGTAAACAGCATATTCACCGCCTCCGTTCCATGCTCCTTCAGAAAATCAGTCATAATACCTACACGCTCGCAGTCTGCCATGGCCTGAATAATGGCCGCATCGTGACCTCTTTTTCCATTGATTAAACTTTTGCCAATTTTAGAATAATGTAATTTCTCACGTTTCAATATAAGGTTAGTTTAGATGATAGTATTCCATCATTTCAGCGAGAAAGTCAGGCTCACTCTGCAGTTTTGCCAATTCTGCCGTACGGTGATCGTTAATCATGGCGTTTACCAGATCAAGCATTAACCTTTTACCCTGAAGTTGCCCCTCTTTAATTCCCTCTTTAATTCCCTCTTTAATTCCCTCTTTAATTCCTTCTTTAAGACCTTCCTTTTGCCCTTCCTCAAACCTCACATCCAGCGCATCTTCCATATTGAATTCCGTAAACAGCATATTCACCGCCTCCGTTCCATGCTCCTTCAGAAAATCAGTCATAATACCTACACGCTCGCAGTCCGCCATGGCCTGAATAATGGCCTCATCGCGGTTTTTTCCCTTATTTATGTAATCCCTTATAGTTTGTATAAAAAAGGAATATTCATAAAGCGGTCTGCACCGCTCCAGAATTGGGTGGCTGACCGGCAGATTGATATTGATTACCTTTACAATTAATTCTAACATAGGCGGATCGGCTTTTTCAAGATAGGCGTCGGAAAGTTTAAGGATTTTTTCACCGGGGAAATCTTTGCTTCCGTTATAGAATACAAAGAATTCGGGAGTGGGAACCGGAATCTGGCCTGTCCGGTAAAGTGCCCTGGGCTCAATGAGCTTTTCCATCGTCCGGCCATAATAAATAGCGTCCCGAAGCGGCATATTCGCATTGACTGTGGACTGGTGTTCACTGATTACTAATACTTTGTTTTTCACTGTAAACGCCATGTCATTTTTTCTGGCCATAAAAAGTACCCCGCTGAGAGTGGTAAATGTAATATCCTCCGGGCGCACCATATCGGCTCCGTCCAGGGCCGAATAAAGCCTGGCCGCGTTTTCGGGGTCGCTGAAAAATGCTGTAAATGCGCTGGATTTTACTTCTCTGTTTGTAAGGCGGCTTTCAGTGTCCGTAGGGTGATTTTCAGGATTTGTAAGACGGTTTCCGGTGTTTGTGCCACGGCTTTCGGGGCCAATAATCTGATTTCCGGAGCGGGTGATGCGACTATCGAAGTCAGTGATATGATTTTTAGAATTTTCCATAGAATCCCTCCCATATGAAGTTGTTTTGAGATTAAGAAATGATTTGCAGAGACTGCAGGAATTTAAGAATGTTCAGATTTATTCTGACTGGTTGTTTTATAGTAACACAGAGCCGGAGAAATGTCTATTGCCCCGCGGCCTTTTTCGCACGGAATATCTGTCTGCTGTGGCACATACATTAATAACAATCGACTGTATCAGGGAGTATATTTCATGCTGAATTATCTGTGGGCATTTATGATGCTTGTTGGAATTATATGGGCGGCTCTGCACGGCAATCTGGCTCTCGTGACCACCGGCGCTCTGGATTCGGCCAGGGAGGCTGTGACTCTCTGCATTACGATGCTCGGCGTCATGTCATTCTGGACCGGAATTCTGGAGGTTGGCAGGCGGGCCGGGCTAATTGAGCAGTTATCAAAGAAAATGACCCCCATTCTGAGATTTCTCTTTCCGAAGATCCCCAAGGGGCATCCTTCTCTGGAATCCATTTCCGCCAATATGATTGCCAACATGCTGGGACTTGGCTGGGCTGCGACGCCGGCCGGCCTGCAGGCAATGGAAGAGCTGGAAAACCTGGAGGAAGACAGAAGACGGGAAGGAAAAAAATCAGTTCCGAGGGGAGTTGCCAATAATGAGATGTGCACATTCCTGATTATCAACATATCTTCTCTGCAACTGATCCCAATCAACATGATTGCATACAGGACTCAATATGGCAGCATCAACCCTACGGCAATTGTGGGGCCCGCACTGGTGGCTACAACAATCAGCACGATCGTAGCGGCAATATTCTGTAAATGGAAAAACAGGAAAGCCGGCTAGCGTGTTTAATACATATATGTTGATCCATTGGCAGCAATATTCTACATTGAGAACACATTAATACACAATGACGGATAAAATGGAAGGCAGGACGGCAGAGAAGGCGCGGCGGAAAAAGCAGGGTGACAAAAAAGGGCGGAAAAAGCAGGGCGATAGAAAAAATAGAAAAAAAGAAACATCAAAGCGCCGGATAACATAAAAATCCGGCGCTTAAACAATATATCCACGATAACAATGGATGGACAAACTATAATATCACTTCAGCTTCTCTGCCCACTCAGCTTCTTTAAAACCAACCAGCACAAAATCTTCGGTTATAATAAGAGGACGTTTTACAAGCATCCCGTCTGTGGCCAGCAGGTTATACTGTTCCTCCTCGCTCATAGACGGCAGTTTATCCTTCAGTTCCATGCTCTTATAAAGCAGCCCGCTGGTATTGAAAAATTTCTTAAGCGGAAGCCCGCTTCTCCGGTGCCACAGTTTCAGTTCATCGGCCGAGGGATTATTCTCCTTAATATGACGGGCCTCGTAAGAGATACTGTGGCTGTCCAGCCATTTTTTTGCCTTCTGACAGGTGGAACAGGGGGGATATTCTAAAAATAATACACTCATGATAGTCTCCTTTCGCGTGTCTGTAATTTAACCTGTAATCGTTTCAAGTCTCGATTACTTTCAGCTCAAATTGTACCAAGTTTTTATACTGCTGTTATCATATCATAAAAATTGCGTTCTGCCAGCCCCCTAGGCTAGACGTAGATTAACAATTTTATATACCGGCTGTTATCGTTCATAATTCATCCATTTTTCACCCATGATTGCTCACAATACATCCATTATTTTTGATACACCATTTGGAATCCGGCCGGACCGGGACCGGAGGTCCGTTTTATCGGTTTTTTAACCTGTTCAAGCAGTAGGGGTCTTATTTCACAGTATGGTCACAAATTCCATATATAATTATTCCGATAAATGACGGGTAATCAGAATGGAAGGAGTGGTGTGCGAATAAAATAGTAATGATAACGGCTTCGTCAGGAGCGTCCAATGAAATTTATTCTTTATATATCGGAATATCTGGTTCCGATTATCATTTTTTATATTGCCGGTTTTGCCTTTCTCTCAAAACGTCCGGTTTTTGATGATTTTATAGAAGGTGCAAAACAGGGAATGAAAACAGTCGCAGACATTCTCCCCACCCTGATTGGCCTGATGACGGCCGTGGGAGTACTCAGGGCCTCCGGCTTTCTTGATTTTTTGTCCGGCGTTCTGGAAAAACCGGCCGGACTTTTACATATACCGTCCCAGATCGTTCCGGTCATTCTGGTCAGGCTCGTTTCCAGTTCGGCAGCCACGGGGCTGCTGCTGGATATTTTTAAGACCTCGGGGCCGGATTCCTTTGTCGGAATGATGGTTTCGATTCTGGAAAGCTGTACGGAAACCGTCTTTTATACAATGAGCGTTTACTTCATGACGGCAAAGGTAACGAAGACAAGATGGACATTTGCCGGGGCAATGCTGGCCACGGCGGCAGGCATCGCAGCCAGTATTTTCTTGGCGTCGGTCGGATAAAAACATATGAAAATACTGGAAAAATGCCATTTTTTGTAAGAATTTTGACGGTTGTCTTGACAGGGAGAATATTGTATAATCAGTTAGTACGCGGATGAGTACGCGAAAACTATGAAATGAAAGGGATTGCCGTGGATCATTACGAGACGCTCAATGAAGTACTGGTAAAGCTGTTCCGTGATATTATGGATATTGAACAAAAGGCCATAATCACACCGGAATATAAGGATATCACCAATAACGATATGCATGTGATCGAAGCGATCGGGATTGAGGCTCCAAAAAACATGTCCTCTATCGCCAGAGAGCTGTCTGTTACGGTGGGAACCCTTACGATTGCCATGAACAGTCTTGTGAAGAAAGGCTATGTGGAGAGAACACGCGGCCAGGAAGACAGGAGAGTCGTGTATATATCCCTTTCAGAAAAAGGCAGGGGAGCTTACGAGCACCACGCCCAGTTCCATAAGGAAATGATAGACAGCGTTACCAGTGAGCTTACCAAAGAAGAGCTGGAAACTTTAATAACGGCATTGTCCAAGCTGAAGAAATGGTTTGACCGCTGGAAAGAGTAGAATATGAGGAGGCATCACGCAAATATGAAAAGATTTATGGTAGTATTAACCGGAGTGATTATGGCAGCAGCCCTTGTTGCATGTACCCCGACCAAGCAGAGCAGCGAGAAGAGACAGAACCCTCCCGCGGGAGCCACACAGGAATCCACGGTTGACGGAGCCCTTGAGAAGCAGGAGATGGTGGTAGATGCAGATCCAACCGTAACAGTCTGCGTTTATTCTTTAAATGATGATAAGACAGGCCTGAAACAGAATATCGATGCGATTGACGGTGAAGAACTGGATGCTCAGCTGCTGGTTGATAAGATGGCGGAACTGGGAGTAATCGAAGAAGGAATCAAAGTAAAGAGCTTTGACAATAAGGACGGCGTGATTACACTTGATTTATCAGCCCTGGCAGGTGTTAAGGATGATAAGACGGTAACGGCTGTTGTCAATACCTTCATCCAGAACTACGAGGCTGAGGAATTGGCACTGAGTGTAAACGGAGAGAAAATCGGCAGCGGAAATTATAAGTTTGTCAAAGAATATAAGAAGATGAATTAATAAAAAAGAACAGTAAAAAATAAGTCAGAAGCCGCAAAAACAGGGTTTCGCTGAATCAGAATTCGGCGAAACCCTGTTTTTTTCAGTACAGCACGGTAATACCATCGGTTTTATCCAGCCCGGTCCTTAGCAGTTTCTTTAATTCACTAAAATAGGGCGGCACGGTTCCTTTGGGCCAGATATAATGATTTTAAGCACATAAAAACGGGAAGTAATCCACAATAATAGATTACTTCCCGCTCTTTATCCACAAAATTTCTATATCTCATCTGTATATCTGTCTCTGTCTATTACCCCTGCCGTCTATTTTTAGCTGTTAACATCATAAGTCAGGAGCCAAGTCTCAAAGTACGGTTTAATCACACGGAAAGAGGCGCCCTCCATATCCAGGATAAATTTATGGAATGCCTTTGCCGAGTACCGGCTGCCCAGGGATTTCTGGGCGGCATCCCTCAGAGTGCAGATTTCCAGGTAGCCGGTATAATATTTCAGGTAGTTGCCCGGATTATCAATAATGGAGTTAAACATTTCCTCGCAGACCTCCGGATCGCTGATCCCGTAATATGTGCTTAAGAAACCGGAAATCTTATCCAGATCCCAGCCGTCGTAATGGATATGGATATCCAGCAGGGCATACAGTGCGTAAATAGATGCCTGGCTGCGGGCCATCAGCTCCTTCATATCGGGGGAGAGGCCATTGTCAAATGAATAGCTGTACAGTTCACAGTATAATCCCCATCCCTCATCATATCCGCCGCAGGAAAGAACGTGCCGCAGAGGGCAGCTCTTTTTCCGGTTAAAATAAACGGACTGGTAAAGATGGCCGGGATATCCCTCATGTGCAAGAACAGAATAGAGATCCGCTCCTTCTTCCCTGGACTTATCATTGATATAGATTACATTGGTGGTGTCCGAATCAAGGGGAGGAATCAGGAAAAATGCAGGTGACAGCGAGGATTCCAGTGCTTTCGGAACGTGCTTTACCTCGTAGGAGGAATCGGTGAGTTCCGGGAAATCCTTTTTAATCTGTTCACGCAGGTGATCCAGAATTTCTACCGGTTCGGTCAGGGAAACGCTGCTCCTCTCTATCTCGGTCGCCAATTTTGGGTTGTTCTGCAAAAGCCTAGCAGTTTCGGCCATATCACGCCCGAACTGCTTCTCAATCCGATCTCTCAGCTCGGGGATGGAGCTGTCGGTTCCGGTGAGGGTGGCCACGAGATATTCATAATATTCTTTGCCCTTTTCATAGTGGCAAAGACCGTTATTGTTGGTTCCGCGTCCCTTTAATTCCTCCAGGGATTTGGACAGATTCGTGTAGGCGGGGATGAAATGCTCTTTTAAAATCTGCAGATGTTTTTTCTTGTACTCCGCCTTCTCCTCGTCGGTCAGCCCATTCACCTCGTCCAGACGGCTGCTGAAGGTCTCCGTAAGGAAGCTGTTCTCCGGCCGGATCAGATAATCTTTGCAGGACTGCAGCATGCGGTCGATTGTAACGTCGCTGGGCGCCAGCCCGGCATCGGCCTGCTCTATCTCGTAAGCGGCCAACTGGCCGTAGTAAACATCAATCTGGGAGAGCAGTTCCAGATAGTGGTCAATGTCGTTCTTGTCGTAAAATGTGTACTCGGCAAGCAGTACAGGAAGCTGGGCCTGGGTTCCGATTAGCGGACTCAGCGGCTGGCCGTAGAGCTCCAGTCCCTTTGACGCCATCCCGATTTCCAGGGAGTCCTTTAACATTTTATAGGTAAAAAGCTGATCAGCCGTCAGGAGAGATGGATCAAATGCCTTGAGCTCCGTGAACAGTTTCTCATTATCCGCGGTATCTTTTTCCAGTTCTGCTTTGGAAATGGTCTGGAATTTTATCTCGGGTGTATCGATGCCGTAGTTTTCGGGATTCCTGAGCATAAAGTGGAGACTCAGAGGGTCGGAACCGACAATCTCCCGGAAAATACGATCCGTAAAAGTATCAAATTCAGCCTGGACAGCCGCCGCATCTTTACCGCTGCCGGGATTCTCTGCGTTCTGCTCCGAACCGCTCTGTGCGGGCTGTGACGACGCCTCCGATGCCTGGTACGATTCCACAGGCGGATTATAACGGGAGCAGCCGCAGAGCATAATCGTGGCCACCAGGGCCAGCAGATAGTATAAACAGGTTTTACGTGCCTTCATTTTTTACCTCCAATTGCCTACTATTATAATTTATATTAGGGGAGATTACAACTTATCAATGAAAATTGAAAAGATGGGGCCGCTGGGATCGCTGTGGGGGGTTATGGGGGGGAGGGGTGAGTCTTCAGTCCCGGGGGAAGTATGTCGCGAGAGGGATTCCGGGAGAAAAAATTCCTACGGGGACCCGCTCCCGCTTGTGGAATGCGCAGCGGGTGCTAGCTTCGAAAAGACCTGCCACCGCACGCTTTTGCACTAAGCTCGAAAATACCTCGCCAAGTGCTCAATGTGTCAGCAAGCACCGGCGGATTCCAAGGTCCCCTTCGGAAAGTTTTCACCCTCCATCCCCCGATACGTTATGGCGGGACTGAAGACGCGGAGGGCATCGGCCATAACAATCCTTCGGCAAATCCCTTTTCATGGAAAAAAGCGGGTGTACCCCTGTGAAAAGGTATCCAGGTGTACCTTTATATATAGGTGTCCTGGGAGAATATAATTGAATTTGAAGTTTACTAATTATAGTTTTTACTATTTTAATGATAAATAAAAGGAGCTGCAGTTATAAACAGAGGATATCCAGTAATAAGACACTGATACAATGGAGCCTGAAGAATTCACTGACCTAACCCTGCCGAAACAAACCTACCGGTTGCCTTCTCTTCACCCCTTCCCTTTTGAAAAATCAGGACAATCAGCCGGTGTCAGGATGGCGGACGGGGGCGAAAACCTACCCGGTCTTCAGGCCCGGCGACATACTGACCGGGGAAGTAGGGCGAAAACTTTCCGAAGGGGACCTTGGAATCCGCCGGTGCTTGCTGAGGTTTTATACGAAGCTAGCATCCGCTGCGCATTCCACAAGCGGGAGCGAGTCCCCGTAGGAATTTTTTCGTCCGGATTCCCCTTGCGACATACCTCCCCCGGGACTGAAGACCCTCCAATACCTTCCCCCTCTCCCGACCTTCATCCCGACATAGGCGTCCTCATTTTTCAATCCATTTGCCACTCCCTTTATAATGTGATAAAATATAGTGTCTTGAATCGAAAAGAAGAAAAGGAGCCGTAATGCAAATGAAAAGAGAACATCTATTCCCGCTGGATTTTGTTCGTGTCCTGGCTGCTGTGTCGATTGTTGTTTTCCATTATAATGCTGTGACGTTCATGGAGCCCATTGTTAATAAACCGATCCTTTTATTTTTTAATTATGCCAACGGAAGTATGGGCCATATCGGCGTTTCACTGTTCTTTATTCTGGCGGGGGCGTCGCTGATGTATTCGTCGATGGAAAAGCTGGATCTAAAGACGTATTTTAAAAAGCGATTCCTTGCGATTTATCCGCTTTACTGGACCGTTTATGCCGCTTTTTTTGTATATAATTATCTGATTAAGCATAACTTTGCCTTTGATAAACCATTGTCCAGGCTGCTTCTTACGGCTGTTGGCATGGATGGGTATCTGAATTACCTGATTCCGAACTACTATCTGTTAGGCGAGTGGTTTATCGGCTGTATTCTTTTGATTTATCTGATGTTTCCGGCGCTTCGGGCGTGTATGCTCCGTTGGCCGGTGCTCACTTTAGTTGGCACGGCGCTTATTTATATTCCTCTCACGCTGTTTTATCCGTTTCAGATGGATATTCAGTTTTTCTTCCTGCTCAGGGTGCCGGAAGTGCTGTTTGGCATGTATTTTATAAAATATCTGTATGGAACTAGGCAGCAGCGGGAAAAATATGACTGGAAATGGGGACTGGCGTCTTTTATCGGAGTTTTTACAGTTATGACGGTGAAAACGTCACTGCCGGTTCCGTTTAAAATCCTGTGGACGGGGATACCGCTTTTTCTCTTTCTCGTATGGGTGGGGCAGTTTATTAAAAATACGGTCGTGAAGAAGGGAATTTCCATTTTCTCTTCCTATACCTTTGCCATCTATCTTGTACATCATATTCTGGTCGGGAAATTTGTGTTTCCACTGATTGGGCGGCCGGTGGGAAGATTGGAAAACTATCTTGTTTTCTGGAAGTATTTTGTATTCATCAGTATAGTCGGTGCGGTATTTTACTGGATGAGCCGTATTTTAACAGGAATTGCCGCTCTTTTGTGGGGCAGCACGGTTTCATGGCTGAACTGCAGGAAGGATACAACGGAACGGTAATAACAGCGCTTTATGCCGCGGGTACCGGGCCCCGGCAGTTCCATTAAAAGCGTGTGAAAATGTCCCGCGGAATATGTCATGGCCGGACTTTCGCCGGTTTATGCCGGATTTTGAGGAATCCTTCTTGACAAAAAGAGTTGAAAACGCTAGACTAAACTATATCTTTTAGAAAGTAACAATATAAAACAAAGGCTGTGAAGAGAAGAGTACGCAGAAGGAATGATTACAGAGAGTCCGGGTGGTGGAAACGGATTGTCAGGAGAGCTGCCGAAGATGGTCTCAGAGCTGCGCTGCCGAAGTATGGATGGAGTGCCTACGTAAGTGCCGGGTCCGTTGATGACGACGAACTGTGTGCGGGGTGTTCAGGCTGTCTGTTTTAAGCAGTGACGGAGCAGGTCCGTTAACACCGCAGGCTGTGAACACGCAGTGGGTCGGCAGAAATGCCGGAACAGAGACGTTTCTCTACAGCCGTAGAGGCATCCGTTGTGAGACGGCATGCGAATTAAAGTGGTAACACGGGAAAATAACTCTCGTCTTTAATGGTGATTCAATCACCTTTAAAGGCGATTTTTTTATATCATAGGAAAGTGTTCCTATGGTATAAAAAAGCCCTCCGGGCGGGATTCTTTGTTCTTTTTTCTTCAACTATAAAACTATTATTCATAACAGGAGGAACGATTTATGTGTCAGAATTGCAAAAAACCATATTATATAACTACCGCAATCGCCTATACATCAGGCAAGCCGCATATCGGCAACACTTACGAGATTGTACTGGCGGACAGTATTGCTAGATATAAGAGGGAACAGGGATTTGACGTGCGTTTCCAGACGGGAACCGACGAGCACGGCCAGAAGATCGAGCTGAAGGCCGAAGAGGCCGGTGTAACGCCTCAGGAGTTTGTAGACGGTGTAGCAGCCCAGATTAAGTCGATCTGGGATCTGATGAACACTTCTTATGATAAATTTATCCGTACAACCGATAAGGAGCATGAAGAGCAGGTACAGAAGATTTTCAAAAAGCTGTATGACAAGGGTGATATTTATAAAGGCCACTATGAGGGACTTTACTGTACACCGTGTGAGTCCTTCTGGACCGCCTCCCAGGTAGTGGACGGCAAATGTCCCGACTGCGGCCGCCCGGTTATTCCAGCGAAGGAAGAGGCATATTTCTTTAAAATGAGCAAATACGCCCAGAGGCTGATTGACCATATCAATGAGCATCCGGAATTCATCCAGCCGGTATCCCGTAAAAATGAGATGATGAATAACTTCCTGCTCCCGGGACTCCAGGACCTCTGTGTGTCCAGGACTTCCTTTAAGTGGGGAATTCCCGTATCCTTTGATCCGAAGCATGTGACATACGTATGGCTGGATGCCCTGACCAACTATATCACCGGCTTAGGTTATGACTGCGACGGAAACCACGGCGAATTATTTGAAAAATTCTGGCCGGCCGATCTCCATCTGATTGGTAAAGACATCATCCGTTTCCATACGATTTACTGGCCAATCTTCCTGATGGCTCTGGATCTTCCGCTGCCGAAACAGGTATTCGGACATCCATGGCTTTTACAGGGCGACGGCAAGATGAGCAAGTCCAAAGGAAATGTGCTTTATGCAGACACTCTGGTGGATTTCTTTGGTGTGGACGCGGTGCGTTACTTTGTACTTCACGAGATGCCATTTGAAAATGACGGAGTTATTTCCTGGGATCTGATGGTGGAGCGTATGAACTCCGATCTGGCAAACATCCTTGGAAACCTGGTAAACAGGACTATTTCCATGAGCAATAAATACTTTGGAGGCGTTGTTACGGATACCGGCGTATCCGAGGAAGTTGATGCGGATTTGAAGGCCACCGTACTGGCTGCCGTGAAGAAGGTGGACGAAAAGATGGATAAGCTGCGCGTAGCGGATGCCATTACGGATATCTTCGGAATATTCAGAAGAAGCAACAAATATATTGATGAGACTACGCCGTGGACACTGGCAAAGGATGAGGAAAAGAAGGACCGCCTTTCAACCGTTCTTTACAACCTGACGGAGGCTATCACAATCGGTGCATCCCTGTTATACTCCTTCATGCCTGAAACGGCTGAGAAGATTCTGGCTCAGATCAACACACAGAAGAGAACCCTGGAAGAGATGGGCACATTCGGCCTTTATCCGTCAGGCGGGAAAGTGACCGAAAAACCGGAAATTCTTTTTGCACGTATGGATGTGAAAGAGGTAATGGAGAAGGTCGAAGCAATGAGAGCAGCCGAGGCGGCCGCGTCCGAACAGCCGGAAGAAGAAAAAGAGGATGAGAATGTGATTGATCTGGAAGCAAAGCCGGAAATCACATACGATGATTTTGCAAAGCTCCAGTTCCAGGTTGGCGAAATTATTGCCTGCGAGGCGGTTCCGAAGTCCAAAAAACTTCTTTGCTCCCAGGTAAAAGTGGGAACAAAGGTACGTCAGATCCTGAGCGGAATCAAGGCAAACTACACACCGGAAGAGATGGTTGGTAAAAAGGTTATGGTTGTGACCAATTTAAAACCGGCTAAACTTGCGGGAATGCTGTCCGAGGGAATGCTGCTCTGTGCAGAAGACAGTGAGGGCAATCTGGCGCTTATGAAGCCGGAGAAGGATATGCCGGCAGGCGCTGAAATCTGCTAAATCCGTAAGATTCACGATGCGCCCGGCAGAATACGCTGCCTTTCATATAAGACGAAATTCGGGTTGAACCCCGCCTGGAAACGCAGTGTTCCCGGCGGGGATTCTTGTTGGTGGCAATGAAAAGTTCGCGAAGCGTGCTTTTCGTTGTTGAGTGGCAATGAAAATGAGCGGTGAAAGGAGATGGAACGGATGGCAGATAAAAAGACACCTCTGGAAAAGGAATGGGATTCCTTTCTGAAACGTGAAAATAAGACCCTTAAAAGATATGGAACCAGAAAGGAGCCTTTCTGGGAGAAAAAACTGCATAAGGCGGTGCCGGACGGGCTGAGGGAAAAACTGGAAGATGCATTTTACAAGGCATTCTGCGTGATTTTGGAAAACGGCACCGGGGTGATTGAGAAGACATTTCCCAAGGAAAAGCTGGAGGCAGAGTTCAAGACGCGGGAGTACGCAGGCAGGCTCTATCCGGTCAGGAAAAATCTGGCGGCGGGCAGAAAGCTGGCGGCCCGCCAGGCAGCGGCAGGGGTGGCCGGAGCCTGTGCGGAGGGGGCGGTACTGGGGCTTTTGGGAATCGGTCTTCCTGACATTCCTCTCTTTCTGGCTGCGCTGCTCCGAGGCTTGTATACGCAGGCTCTGCATTTTGGCGTAGATTATAGAAATCCGGAGGAACAGGAACTGCTTCTGGAGCTTCTTGCGCTGTCTCTGTACAGCGGGGAAGATTTTAAGGAACGGGATGCGGCGATGAACCGGAAACTGTACCGGATGGCCCGCAGGCCGCACAGAGAAGCACTGACGGAGAAAACTCAGGCGTACGGAGCAGCGTCGCCGGGGAAAACGAAAGAATTTGAAGCCGCACCGCATGAGAAAGCTCCGGCAGACGTGGATGCGGCCGCCCTTGATGCCTCACGGGCGCTTTCCGGAGAACTTCTGTATATGAAATTCCTGCAGGGAGTTCCCATTGCAGGCGTAATCGGCGGACTGTATGACGGAATTTATATGAAAAAGGTGACCGGCTATGCGGCGATCAAGCTGGAGAGAAGATATCTGCTTGGAAAATCAGAGGGAAAATGTGGATAAAAGGCGTAAAAACGGAAGTAAAATCCCGATAGTCATTGTTTTTTCACGGGAGATTGGCTATAATGGTGCGTGAGTAACGGATAAATACCAAAACGGATAAGAAGACCGGAGGAAACAAATGATTTTTGATACACATGCCCATTACGATGACGAGGCATTTGACGAAGACAGGGAAGAACTGTTGCAGGGCCTTACCGAGCATGGAATTGAGGCTATTGTAAATATAGGAAATGATATGGCCAGCACCGAACACACGCTGGAGCTGACGAAACGCTATCCTCAGGTATACGGGGCGGCGGGAGTCCATCCCAGCAGCAGCGCGGAGCTGGATGAAGAAAAATTTGCCAGGCTTAAGACGGCAGCCATGGATCCCCAGATAGTAGCGGTGGGAGAAATTGGGCTTGACTATTATTGGGACGAGCCTGCCCATGAGATCCAGAGGTACTGGTTCGGCCGTCAGCTTGAGCTGGCGAGGGAGGTCAAGAGACCCGTTGTCATCCACAGCAGGGATGCGGCCAAAGATACACTTGATATTCTGAAGGAACATAAAGCGGAGGAGATCGGCGGAGTGATCCACTGTTTTTCCTACGGCAAAGAGATGGCCAGAGAATTCCTGAACCTGGGCTTTTATCTTGGTATCGGCGGAGTTTTGACCTTCAGCAACGCAAAGAAGTTAAAAGAGGTGGTGGAATACGCGCCGCTTGACAGGCTGGTACTTGAAACAGACTGTCCTTATCTGGCGCCGGTCCCAAACAGAGGGAAACGGAATTCTTCCTTAAATCTGCCGTACGTGGTGGATGCCATGGCGGAGATAAGGGGCTTAAGCACGGAGGAAGTAATCCGGGCAACCAACCTGAACGCCAAACAGCTTTACCACCTGGCTCCGGGGAAATCAGAAAGGAACTGATATGCGCATAGATTTGGGAAATCCCAAAAACACAATCGAGATTATACAAAAGTACGGCTTTGCCTTCCAGAAAAAATTCGGCCAGAACTTCCTCATCGACACTCATGTCCTCTCTAAAATTGTAGATGCCGCCGGGGTGACGAAGGACGACATGGTTCTGGAGATAGGCCCGGGTATCGGAACGATGACCCAGTACCTGGCCGACAGCGCCGGCAAGGTTGTCGCTGTTGAGATAGACAGCAATCTGATACCGATTCTGGAAGAAACGCTTAAAGATTATGAAAATATTACAGTGCTCAATGAGGATATCCTAAAGGTTGACATAAAAAAGCTGGCGGAGGAACACAACGGGGGAAAGCCGATTAAGGTGGTGGCTAACCTGCCTTACTATATTACGACGCCGATTATTATGGGACTGTTTGAAAGCGGTGTCCCCATCGACAATATCACGGTCATGGTTCAGAAAGAGGTGGCCGACCGAATGCAGGTCGGGCCGGGAACGAAAGATTACGGCGCCCTGTCCCTGGCGGTCCAGTACTACGCAGAACCGTATATTGTGGCCAATGTGCCGCCCAACTGCTTTATTCCGCGCCCCAATGTGGGATCGGCCGTAATACGCCTTACACGCCACAGGACGCCGCCGGTGGACGTGGCCGACAGGGAGCTGATGTTCAAACTGATCCGCGCCTCGTTTAACCAGAGACGGAAAACTCTTTTAAACGGTTTAAACAATTCACCGGAAATACAGATACCCAAGGAAATTATCGCAGAGTCTATCGTGAAACTGGGCGTGCCCGCCGCAGTCAGAGGCGAGGCCCTCACGCTGGAGCAATTTGCAGCGCTGGCCAATATTCTTTCCGAAAGCTAAAAACCGGGGACCGACGTCAGGAAATGCCGCCGATCTCCGATTCACAAAACGGTACGAATGGAATAAAATAAAAGAGTGCTGGAAAACAATTTACGGGCATGATTAAAAACCCGCGAAACAACGAAAAAACTCCTTGACAACAGGGCGAAAATTTAGTAAAATTATTTACGTTGCTGGTAACACCAGTGCGGTGAGAGAATCAACAATTTCTCAGGAGGCCCAGATAGCTCAGTTGGTAGAGCAGAGGACTGAAAATCCTCGTGTCGCTGGTTCGATTCCGGCTCTGGGCACTTTAATTGAATGGCAATGAAAAGTTTGTGAAGCGTGCTTTTCGTTGTTTCATAGTTATACATTATGCGGGTGTAGTTCAATGGTAGAACACTAGCCTTCCAAGCTAGATACGTGGGTTCGATTCCCATCACCCGCTTTTTTGCTGCCCGGATAAAAATCTAATGATAAGAACGATACAAAAAGACCGGCGTCCGCTGAGCTCAGAGCTCAATGGACGCCGGCCTTTTTCATGCAGGAAACCAGGTACGGTGCGTTGGAACCGTTCTGTTACCGCTTAATTCCTCGCGAATTCATCTTTCCTGAAGAGAGAGCGCAGCATCACCATCCATCCCCATGAGATAGAGAGGGAAGGCATGCAGGCCAGGAATATTGCTTTCACGGGCGGTATGGCCGAAAAGCAGATGGGGCCGAAGAAAATAATGAAGGTGACCACCAGCATAGCTAACAATGTGATTTTTTCTTTTCTTGTATTAGGAGGTGTGAGAAAGATTCTTGTGAGATCCATTTCCACCTGTCTTTTTTCTGCGCTTTTCATCTGCTTTTTCTCCTTTTATATAATTATTAATTCAGTTTCCCGGTAACCGACTCCACGATACGAACCAGTTCTCCCGAGTGGATTAACTCCCTGAGATACTCAATATAGGGATGGAGGAACATATCCTGTTCCATGACAGGAATGTGTTCGCCGATCTCTTTCATGACTGCGTCTGTGGCAGGAGCCCTGTTCACGTCGGTATCTAAAAACTGCTGTGTCTGGTAGGCGGAAAGCAGCTCGATAGCCAGAATGTATTCCAGCTTTTCGGCCGCGGCCCCCGCTTTTTTACAGGCGTTGAATCCCATTGCAACATAGTCTTCCTGGTTGCCGCAGGTGGGGGTATTGTCAATGGTAGCCGGAGTGGCAAGGCCGCGCATCTCGTTTAAGAGACCGGCCTGGGTGTACTGGGGAATCATCAGTCCCGAGTTCAGTCCCGGGGTCTTGATGCAGAACCACGGGTTTCCAGACAGGCTCTCGTCAATCAGGCGGTTGTTTCTGCGCTCGGACATCTTTGCCATGCCTACGGCGGCGATACAGGCGCTGTCCATCTCCATGCCTACATAGGAAGAATCCGGGTTGCAGGCGGAGATTACGTCCTGGTTTCCCTCACCCGGCCAGATGACGGGGTTATCACAGCAGGAGTTCATTTCAATCTCAATCGCTTCCCTGGCATCCTTAAGCGTCTTTTTCGCGGCGCCGTGGAGTTGCGGGATGCAGCGGAGGGAAAGAGCGTCCTGGACACGGCTTCCCTTATATTTTTCAATAATGCCGGAGCCGTTTAAAATCTTTCTTACATTCTCCGCCGTTTTTCCCTGCTCGCTGTGCGGGCGGACAGACATGACACGCTCATCAAATGCATTCATAACGCCCTTGCAGGCCTCCAGGGTTGCGGAGCCGACGATATCGGCGGATTTTGCGGCGTTTAAAAGGTCATAAACAGCCAGCGCCGCCATTGCGGTCGGGGAAGTGGTACCGGATACCAGAGCAAGCCCCTCCTTGGAACTGAGTTCCAGAGGTTCCATACCGGCTCTCCGGAGCGCTTCGCTGCCGGAAAGCAGTTCCCCTTCATACCAGGCCTTGCCTTTGCCGAGCAGCACGAGGGCCATATGGGCCTCCGGAGCCAGATAGCCGACGCTGCCGCAGCCTGGCGCCCATGGGATAACGCCCTTGTTTAAAAAGTCTCTGTAGTATTCCAGAAGAGTAAGGCGTACTCCCGAGTATCCCTGCCCCAGATTCTGGAGAACCATAAGCATGGTTCCCCTTACCCTCTCGATGGACAGCGGCTCACCTACGGAAACAGAGTGGGAGAGAATAATGTTTTCCTGAAGCTTTGCCGTTTCATCTTTGCCGATCGCCTTGGTACAGAGGGCGCCGAAACCGGTGGTGACTCCGTACATGACTTTTTCTTCGGCAACCCATTTTTCCACCAGTTCGCGGGATTTTTTAACCCTGCGGCAGTATTCGTCGGAGAATTCGACCCTGGCGCCGTATCTGACGACTGCGATAAAGTCTTCCAGGGTTATGGGGGTCCCCAGAATTATATTTTTGATACTGATATCCATATTGCTTTCCACCTTTTATTTTGTTTCTGATGTTGATAAGATATTTTGTTCAGCTTCTTCGGCCTGTTCAGCCGTGTTTTCAGGCTTTTGCTTCTTCGGCCGGTACCTCGGTTACTTCGGTGACCGTGTTATCGGCGCAGGCCTCAATGTCTTTTTTCGTCTGCGGGTCAAAGAAGAATACTTTAATACTCGCAATTAACTGAAGGATGAAGATGGCCAGTACGACGAAACCGCCGCAGGCTGCCAGATACTTAACGCCGTCCACACCCTGTGAACCGCCGCCAAAGGCAACCATGATGCAGGCGATGAGTCCGATGGAAACGCCCCATACGACTTTCTGCCAGAGTGCAGGCTCTTCATCGTGGCGTGCGCCTTCGGTACAGAGCGCTGCGATTGTCGTGGACATGGTGTCGGCCGTTGTGGAGAAGGCCGCAATCAGTGTAACAATGATAACCGGAATCAGGATAGCGCCTAACGGTACATGTTTTAAGAACTCCCAGATACCGGATACGGCTCCTCCTTCATTGATGGCTGCGATAATATCTGCTTTGCCGCTGATCTGCCAGTTGAGGGCTGTGCTCCCCCATACGGAGAACCATACGAAACCAAAGGATGCAGGCAGAATCCAGTTGATAATCAGGAACTGGCGGATGGTTCTTCCGTAGGCGATGATAGCGAAGAAGATACCCATCAGAGGAGCGTAAGCAATCCAGATAGCCCAGTCATACATGGTCCACCATGTTACAAGTGCGTCGCCGCCGACTGTGGATGGGTCAAAGCCCCAGGTCCAGAAACGATCCAGCCAGTAGCCCAGACCAACGTTAGCCATGTTGAGGATGTAAACGGTCGGCCCGATAATGAAAAGAAGGATTAAAAGCACGTAGAAAATTTTGGATGTTAAACCGGCCAGCCATTTGATGCCTTTGTCGATACCGGCAACCGATGCTGCGGTAAATGTTACGGTGATAATTGCAGTCAGGATAAACCATACGATCGGCCCCTGAGCGATGCCGTAAGCTGCGGAAAGTCCTGTTCCGATTAAAGCGAGGCCGGCGCCAAGTGAGGAAGCCAGACCGAGTGCGATTGCCAGAACGGATAAAACGTCCACCAGCGCTTTCCAGAATCCTTTTGTAATCTTCTGGCCAAACAGCGGTGTAAGAGATGCGGAAACGGATAATTCCTGTTTACGGTTAAAATACATGTAAGCGATGATAACGCCTGAGAGGGCATACATGGCATATGGAATTACCGTCCAGTTGTAGAAGCAGCGCCCAAGTGAGAAGTATGCGGCTTCGTTGGTGTACGGCTGGACTCCGTAACCGTTCAGCTCTCCGTATACGTTTCCAAAATAAATCAGAACCTCGTTAACGCCGTAAGTAATCAGTCCGGTCGCGATGCCGCCTGTCAGTGTCATGGCGAACCAGGAACCGAAAGAATATTTCGACTTTGCCTGAGGGCCGCCGAGACGGATATTTCCGATCTTTGAGAAGCAGAGAAGGGATACCAGAACCAGTGTCACCATTGCGACGATCTGATAGAGCCAGCCGAAGTTTCCGAGGGACCATGTAAAAATTGCTTTGGTGACGTCCGTCAGCCAGGCATTGTTTACGATGCCGAGGATGGCGGCTCCGCCGACAACCAGGAAGCAGGGAATAAACACGCTCCAGCGGATCGGCTTTGAATTGGAATTATTTTCACTCATGTTTTTTGTTTGTATGGTAGTACGTTTTATACGTCTCCATACTCTCCTTTCCGTTTTTCTGACTTTATATAAAGCAAAACCCGTGCCAACTTTTTTGGATTCTGCAAATGTAGTTAAAAATATATTATAGTATTACACAATTTTTGCTGTATTTAATAGTATTTTGAGAGAATTTAAAAAATAAACAAAAATCATCAGAGGACCTTACAAATTAATTGGAATGGCACAGGGCGGCAGTCATTTTAGTAAAAAGTGCATAATAATTTGGCATACCGCATAATGATTTGGCGTTTATCTTGACGCGAGCTCTTTTTATGTGATACACTTTGTTTATAAAGTAATAATATTGCACAGGAGAAAGCGGGGAAAGTAATGAAATTTTATGATTTTTACTTTGTACTGGACGAAAATCAGGTAATGCTTCGCGTAGAATGGGGGACTCCGCAGGCGGAGAGCATGTACAGACTGCTTTTTTCCAACTGGATTCTGAGGGGAGAAAAGCCATCCGGCGTTTTCGCCATGAAGGATGATGAGAGAGAAGGCGAGATATTCTGGGACGAAGATCATTTTAACTTTGAAAAACTGGATGCCGCTGACGGCCATTCCTATCTGTTTTTTAAGAAAAGAGATGATCAGGGGTATCTGTTTGCAAAAACTCTGGATCACATTGCGGAGGGAATCCAGATTTATGATAAAAATGCCTGCGCCGTATTTTTTAACAAGGCCAGCAGGGAGATTGCCCACATTCCCAATGATGTTCCGATAGAGGGGCGTCATCTGCTGGATATGTATAACCTGGATGAGAATATCAGCACGATTATGACATGCCTGCGGACCCAGTCACCGGTAATCAACCGGGTGGATCACTATAAGTCCAGCGACGGTATTTCCATTGCCACGGCAAATACGGCTTACCCCATCAGGAAGGGGAAGGAGCTTTTAGGTTCTGTCGTATTTGAACAGAACAGTGATATTGTAAAAACGTATAATAAGAAAATGGGAGAGATCGACCATGCGCTGAAGCTCTATGAAGAGCACTCCCACTATACCCGTTTTACAGGTTATTCCTTTGACCATATTATCGGCCACGGAGCCAAGCTGAAAGAGGCGGTGAATATAGCCAGAAAAGTGGCGCATCAGAATAGTTCCATTCTTCTGGTGGGGGAAACCGGAACGGGCAAAGAGATTTTTGCCCAGAGCATCCACAGGGCCAGCGGCCGGAAGGACAAGAAATTTGTTGCGCTGAACTGCGCGGCCATACCGGAGTCCCTGATTGAGAGCCTGCTGTTCGGAACGCAGAAAGGCAGCTTTACGGGCAGTGAGAATAAAGCCGGTTACTTTGAGGAGGCCGAAGGCGGAACGCTGTTCCTGGATGAGTTAAACTCCATGAGCCTGAGCATGCAGTCCAAGATCCTGAGGGCGATACAGGAGAATACATTCCGCAGGGTAGGCGGACAAAAAGACATCAAGATGGACGTGCGTATCGTTTCCTCCTGCAACGAGGATCCCTTCCATGCAATTGCGGAAAACCAGTTCCGGAAAGATCTGTTCTACCGGCTTTCTACGGTTATGATTGAACTGCCGCCGCTGAGGGAGCATAAGGAGGATTTGGAGGAGCTGATCGAGTACCGGCTGAATGCCACGGCGTTTCAGTATGTACATTCTTTTTCCGGGATTGCCCAGGAGGTTATGGAGGTATTCCGTGCCTACTCCTGGCCGGGAAACGTCAGGGAGCTGTTTCACGTGCTGGATTACGCGCAGAATGTGGCGGACGGCGAGGTGTTGAAACGGGAGCATCTGCCGGGCTACCTGCGCAAGTTCGGGGCGGAGAGGAATGAGACAGGGCCCGCCGCTTCATTCGGCGGGGACGGCGCCTCCGGCTTTACACCGGGCGTGGAACTTCAGGGAATTATGGACGAGTACGAGCACCAGGTAATACAGAAGGCGCTGGAGCATTACGGATACAACATCACAAAGACCGCGGACGCCCTCGGCCTCAGGAGGCAGAGTCTTCAGTACCGGATTAAAAAGTACGGTATCATCATTTAAAACGGCCGAATCTTTTTTGTCCGGAGGCAGTAAAAAGGAAAACAGAGGGGCAATAGGAGAAATGAAATAAAAAATTTAAAAAAATCCACAAAAACCACTTGCCATAGCGCATAAGTTATGATAGAATATTTCTCGTTGACAGGTCATTATAAAACCTTGGAACAGAAACAATTTATATAACTTATGCGCGAGTGGCTCAGTGGTGGAGTATCGCCTTGCCAAGGCGAGGGTCGCGGGTTCGAATCCCGTCTCGCGCTCTCAGAAGTACCGTAATTGCGGTACTTTTTTTGATTCATAGGGAAATTACGTCCGATAAATCAAAAAATGCTCTGCGAGGATGCACATGCCGCGCAGAGGTAAATAGCTGCTGAAGCAACCGCGCGGTAGCGCAAGAATCACGCTCGCGGGATTCTTTGTCCTTTCATAAAAAGCAGAAAGGCCGTTCTCCGGGAGCACATCAAAGCTCCCCGGAAACCGGCCTTTTGTATTTCCTTTAAAAAGAATCAATTAAGATTTGCAATAGCATAATCCGCCTGTTCCCTGGTAAATTTTTCTCCATACTCGGAAATGAGCTGGTCGCGAATGGCGGCGGGTGACATATTCATTGTGGACTGATAGGATTTTGCCTTCTCCAGTGCGTTCCGGTTCCAGTCAATGTCGGCATTATCAACTGCGTACTGTGCCTCATCGGAGGTAAAACGGTCACCGTATTCGGAGGTCAGCTGATCATAGATACCTATTTTAGACATATACAATGTGTCACTGTATGATTTTGCCTTTTCAAGGGCATTTGCATTCCAGTCGGCCTCCATGTTATCGATGGCATATTGTGCCGCCTCGGCAGTAAACTGTTCACCGTATTCCGATGTCAGCTGATCATAGATGCCTGCCTTGGACATATGCATGATACTGCTGTAGCTCTGGGCTTTCTTTAACGCCGATTTATACTCGGAAGGAACTTTAGTATCCTCCGCAGGTTCGGCTTTTTTCCCTGCTTCCGGGGCTTTGACCGTTTCCGGCTCCGATTTTTGCGCTTTGGTTTCCCTGGCCTCCGCGGCCGTTTTGGCAGTCTGCGCCGATGGAGACGACGGTATGGAAGGAACCTTTGAGAACGCAAGCATATTTGCAATACTCCACATATAGCAGATGCATAAGACTGCGGTAAGAATTACTCTCGCCGGTTTATTGAATTTTTTGTATTTCCACATAAGGAATAGGCCGAATGGGAAACAGCAGAACAGGAGCATCAGAAGGACGAACCACGTTTTGGCGAGAAACGGTTCTTTGACTTGTGCCCTTGTTTCATAATACTTTCCGGACATCGGCGCCGGTTCAATCGGGGGAACTTCCCGGTTCTCCCGGTCATTCACAGGCGGCGCGGCGCCCACTGCTTCTCCGCAGTTGGGACAGTAACGCCCCTCAAATTCTGTACCGCATCGTTGACATTTCATACTCTTTCCTCCTTAGTGACGGCCATGAGGACCGGATATTACCGGCTCTGTTTTCTGAATTTGTAGAATGTATCGCCGTATTAACTGGTATTAATGGCCTTTATCACTTTATTTCCTGATACTTACACTATAACAAATTTATACGGCAGGATCAATAAAAATGCCTATGAAAATACACGATAGCGGTTGTATCAGGGCTTCGCTGTTACTTAAGCGCCTTCTCCCACTCTTCCTTCAGCCGCTCCAGTGTAAACAATGCATTGGCCGGGCTGGTGGAGGGGCATTTAACCGCCTCTCTTCCGGTCTGTTCCTGGCAGTATTTCCGGTAAAGATGAAAGGCGGAGTCGCCGTTGGCTATGATTTTTTCAATGTTTGCCGAGCGCAGGATCCGGTTGATATCCGTCGGAATGATATTGCGGATGTTCTTGTCGCTGGACCCCTTGATATCGCAGACGGCAACCACATCCCATACCGCGATTCCATGGCGCAGCAGCAAAGCTTTTTTCTCCTCGATGGTTTCGGGAACCGGTTCTCCGGTCAGGCGGGCGATCAGTCTCCAGAAACGGTTCTGGGGGCGTCCGTAGTAAAAATTCGTTTCCCTGGATTTGACGGATGGAAAACTGCCGAGGATTAAAATACGGGAGTTTTCATCATATACCGGCTCGAAGGGGTGAGATACCCGGACGTATCCGGGAGGAAGTTCGTCTTCAATATATATTTCCTCGCCCAGCCTCTGCCTGCGCCGGCTCAGGGGGGCCGCCACACCTCCGTCCTTGGCAAAGGCCACCACGAATGCATTGATGCGCAGCTTATTTTCCTCGTACAGGTTCATGCTCTGATACAGTTCTTTATAAACTTTCAGCAGATAGAATTTGAGCAGCAGCGCATTGGCCTTTTTCCAGTCTGTGCTGACAAGGCTCCCTTTCCGCTTCATGTAGTAATAAATCGGCGTCTGGATTGCGGTAAAACGTTCGGCGTACCGGATAAAGCTGAGATTGAACAGAAAATCCTCACACCATTGGAGTTTTTCCTCCATTTTCAGACGGTGTGTCTCAATAATGCTGCGCCGGTATAATTTATTCCAGAGCACTCCGTAATAGAAATCCGCAGGGTCCTGCATCATATATTCCGCATACGTCTCCCGGCTTAACAGGCCCCGTTCCCGAATATGCTGCTTTTCGGTGAAGACGGCTTTGTCTACACGGTAGAAATCCGCAATGACCAGATCACAGTCGTATTTTTTCGCCGCATGGACAAAGCTTTCCGTTGCATCCGGAGTTATCCAGTCGTCACTGTCCATGAATTGCAGATAGGTTCCGACGGCGGCCGAAATGGCCTGGTTGCGGCTGTCCGATACGCCGGTATTCTCTTTGTCGATAATCCGGAACCGGCTGTCCAGTTCTTCGTATTCCCGGCAGATCTCCAGGCTGGTATCCTCGCTGCCGTCGTTGACCAGGATGATTTCCATGTCCTGAAAAGTCTGCTGCATTGCGCTGTCCAGGCATCGGCGAAGGTATTTTTCCGCATTGTATACGGGAATAATCAGTGAAACAAAAGGCATAATCAGACTCCTTTAAATCGGTTTGTAAGATGGTTTCTGTATTTTATGATAACTGAAGTGAAAAAATAATTCAAGACAACAAAGAGGGAGCTGTCATCCTTTCCGCAGGTGTCCTTCACCCGGAGACAATTTTACCGGGAAGGAATCTCCCGTAAAGACAATATTGTAATAAAAATGACGCAAAATATTAATTAAATGGTAAATATAGACAATTGTCCGACACATAAATAAATGCTATACTCCTAGTATACTTTTTGGTAAACAATTTAGTATTACAGTGAGAAGTATAAAGAAAGAGGAAAAAAGGAGTAACACTATGAAAAAAATGATCAGAACAGCAGCAGTGATCCTGTCTACCATGATGGTATTTTCCATGACAGCCTGCGCAAAGAAAGCAGACCCGAAAGAGGTTTTTGACACAGCAGTGAAAAAGAATTCAGAACTGACTTCCATGGACATGGATACAACAATGAAGATGACCATGACACAGGGAGAAGAGAATATCGACGTAACCGTGGATATGAAGATGAAGATGAGCGATATCAGCAAGGATACCATGCAGTATCTGGCTGAGACAAAGACTTCCCTGATGGGCCAGACCCTGGATGCAACTATCTTCTATAAAGACGGATATTACTACATGGACAGCATGGGACAGAAGATCAAATATCCAATGGATCTGACAGCGCTTATGGAATCCGTAAAACAGAGCACGGAGAGCACAAACCTTCAGTCCGAGCAGCTTAAAGATCTTACAATGGCGAAAGAGGGAGACAACACAATCCTGACTTTCACCGCAGATCCTGAGAAGATGAACGAGTACTTAACCGACGTTATGGGCAGCATGAGCGGAATGGGCGCTATGGGCGACACACAGATGTCATTCAAGGAAGCCAGCGGAACTTATACGGTTAACAAAGACGGCTACTATACAGACATGACAATGAAGATGACCGTAGACATGGATCTTCAGGGCGAAGCCGTTACCATGGTAATGGATCTGACCGGTAAAGTAAACAATCCGGGACAGGAAGTTACAGTGGAACTGCCTGATACGGAAGGATACACAGAAGTGGAAATGCCTGCAGCACAGTAATGCGGACGGTATAAAATAAAAGAAAAAATAAAAATGGGAAACCTGTATGGGCAGTCATCGCCTGTACAGGTTTTTTTGATTCATAGGAAATTACGTCCTATGAATCAAAAACGCTCCGCGAGGATGCACATGCCGCGCAGAGGTAAATGGCTGCAGAAGCAACCGCGCGGCAGCGCAAGAGTTCCGCAAGCGGAACTCTCTGTTCTAGAAAATGTAAATTACATGTAAAATATGTATACAATAAACAAAGTACTTAAAAAAGAACTTGTATCCTCATGGAAAGAGAGTGTAAGATGGATATATCTTTGCAGGATTTTAACAGTTCTGCGGAGAATTACTATTTAAGGGGTGTTTTATTGATTATGAAAGAGCTGAAACCACAATTCTTTTTATCCACGAAAGGCTATTCCGGCAAACAGTTGGCCGGGGATCTGACGGCAGGCGTTATCGTTGCGATTATTGCGCTGCCGCTTTCTATTGCCCTTGCGCTGGCCTCGGGGGTCACGCCGGAACAGGGACTTTATACGGCGATTATCGCAGGATTCATCATATCATTCTTCGGCGGCAGCAAGGTACAGATTGCCGGACCGACGGCCGCATTTGCATCCATCGTAGCCGGAATCGTGGCCCGCAACGGGATGGACGGACTGATTATCGCAACCGTGATTGCCGGTATTCTTCTGGTTGCCATGGGACTTCTCCGGCTGGGCAGCATGATTAAGTTTATTCCCTTCACGATCACGACCGGTTTTACGGCGGGTATTGCAGTGACGATCGTCATAGGGCAGATTAAAGATTTTCTGGGGCTGACTTTTGAAAAGACACCGCTGGAGACCATGGAAAAACTGGAGCAGGTGATTACCTGCATCGGTACTGCAAATCTGCAGGCGCTTGGAGTGGGGCTGATTGCCCTCGCCATACTGGTTGTGTGGCCGAAGTTTAATAAAAAGCTGCCGCCGTCCCTGATAGCGGTGCTGGTATCGGCAGTGCTTGTTAAGGGTCTGGCGCTTAAGGTCAATACGATTGGGGATCTCTATACGATTTCTTCCTCCTTTCCAGCCTTCCACCTCCCCGAGGTTACATACGGAACCGTGAAAACCGTTCTGCCGGATGCATTTACCATCGCAATTCTGGCCGCGATCGAATCCCTGCTCTCCTGTGTGGTGGCGGACGGCATGATCGGCAGCAAACATAACTCCAACATGGAACTCGTTGCACAGGGACTGGGAAATATCGGTTCCGCCCTCTTTGGAGGCATCCCGGCGACGGGCGCCATTGCAAGGACGGCGGCCAATATTAAAAACGGGGGAAGTTCCCCTGTCGCGGGCATGGTTCATGCAGTAGTCCTGCTTCTGACGCTGCTGCTTCTGATGCCGTATGCGGCGCTGATCCCAATGCCTGCTATTGCGGCAATTCTGTTCATGGTGGCCTATAATATGAGCGGCTGGCGCACCTTTGCCGAGATTGCTAAGACTTCGCCGAAGAGCGATGTGGTGGTGCTGGTCCTGACATTTTCCCTCACGGTGGTATTTGATCTGGTGGTTGCCATCGCGGTCGGCCTGATACTGGCATCCCTTCTTTTCCTGAGCAGGATGGCCGATGTGGCCGATGTACAGGAATGGACCTACCTGGATGAGTATGAGGAAGGAAAAGACACCAGGGACTTAAAACCGGTTCCCGGCCATACAATGGTATTTGAGATTACAGGGCCGATGTTCTTTGCCGCGGCGGACAAGATTCTGGAAGTGCCGTTCCACGAGGAAAAGAAAGTTATGATTCTGAGAATGAGGAGTGTTCCGGCCATGGATATTACGGCGCTGAACAGCCTGAGAAAATTAAACCGGGTGTGCCGGGAGAAAGGGATCAGACTGATGCTGTCACACGTCAATGAGCAGCCGATGAGGGTAATGAGGAAAGCCGGCTTCTGCCAGGAGGCCGGGGAAGATAATTTCTTCGGATGTATTGATGAGGCTCTGGCAGAGGCGGAGAAGACGACGGGGGACCGCTGACGCTGACAAATTGTGTTTTTTTTAACGAATCAGATGGACCTTCACCCGGTTCACGGAGGAACTTTACCCTCCATTTATCAAGGGATAAATGGAAAACCTGGGACGAGTCATTATGCTTTGAGGATAAAGGCGGCTATCCAGATATCAGTTATTGTCAGAAATCTAACGAAATAAAATACATTTGTGAAATAGACTGGAAGAAAAACGACTGTTTTCATCATGAGAAGATAGTGATAAAAAGTTTTCAAATATCTTGACAAGAATTTTACAAGATGATACTATTTTCAATAGAGAATAACATTCTGTAATGTTATATAATGAGCTGGACAAAAGCGTCCGCTGTAATGCCGGAGCAGACAGGGTCGGCATAGAGTCCGTTTAGCGGGCGAGCAACCGACAATGAAAAGTTTGAAGAGCAGGTTTTTCGTTGTTGGGGACAGTGACCTGTGCGCAGAGCGCGCAGGTTATCGTTTTGAGTCAACATATTATATAATGATACATAATAACTTGCAAAATATTATACGCAATCGGGGTAAAGCTGCGGTGGGAACGTGGATCAATGGAAACGGCAGCCGGGATGCAGAAAGACGGCACCGGAACGGTGCAGAGTAAAGAGAAGAGAGTGAGAGCGGATGGGAGAAGTTTTACTGAAAGTTAATAATCTTAAAATGGTGTTTCAGAATAAGAAGTCATCATTTGCCGCAGTAGAAGGTCTTACCTTTTCGGTAGAGCGGGGAAAGACTCTTGGAATAGTCGGGGAAAGCGGAAGCGGAAAGACGATGGCGTCCCTCTCCGTGCTGGGCTTACTCCCAAACCAGGGGAGGGTGGCGGAAGGTGAGATTTTGTTTGACGGGAAAAACCTTCTGGAATTGAGTGAAAAAGAAATGCAGAATCTCAGGGGTAATGAGATGGCCATGATTTTTCAGGATCCCGTCATGTCGTTAGATCAGATTTACACGGTCGGCGATCAGATTATCGAGGCGATCCGGACACATAAAAAAATGTCAAAGGACGAGGCGAAGAAGAAGGCGCTCGCCCTGCTGGAGGACGTGGGGATTCCCAATTCGGAGCGCGTGTACCGTTCCTATCCGTTCGAGCTGTCGGGCGGCATGTGCCAGAGGGTTATGATAGCGATTGCCCTTAGCTGCAATCCGAAACTGCTGTTTGCCGATGAACCTACGACGGCCCTCGACGTGACGGTGCAGGCCCAGATTATGGAACTGCTCAAAAAGATCCAGAAGGAATACGATATGGGAACCGTCCTCATCACCCACGACCTGGGGGTGGTGGCCGACGTGGCGGACGATATCGTGGTGATGTATGCGGGGAAATCCATGGAGATTGCGCCGAAAGAGGTGATTTTCAATTCTCCCTGCCATCCTTACACCCATGGCCTGATCCGTTCGATTCCCCAGCTGGATACAAAGGAGGAGCGGCTCTACAGCATTCAGGGAATGGTGCCCGACATCAGGAATTTCCCTCCCGGATGCCGTTTCTGTACGCGGTGTCCTCTGGCGCTCGATGAGTGCAGGGAGAAAGAACCGCCGTTTATAGAACTAAACGAGAAACATTTTGTCAGATGCCACAGGGCGGAGGAAATTGCGAAGGGAGGTCTGGCCCATGAGTGATGTAATTCTGAAAATCGACCACCTGAAAAAGTATTTTCCCGTCAAGGCCAAGATGTTCTCCGGGGGCAAAGGCACGGTCCATGCGGTGGATGACGTCTGTTTCGAGATAAAAAAGGGAGAGACGTTCGGCCTGGTAGGAGAGTCGGGATGCGGAAAGAGCACCCTGTCCAGGACGATTCTGAATCTGGTTCCCGCCGATGGGGGAACGATTACATTTAACGGAGAAGATATAACTGGCTTAAAAGGCAGGAAGATGGAAAAAATACGGCGGAAGATGAGAATGATTTTCCAGAAGCCGTACGGTTCCCTGAATCCCAGGGAGAGGGTGAAGGACATTATCGGCGCGCCGCTGAAAATCCATCATGCGGTGCCGGACGGTGAGATTGAAAATGAGGTTCTCAGGCTGATGGACATGGTGGGGCTTAACAGGGAATGGCTGAACCGCTACCCCCATGAATTCTCAGGAGGACAAAGGCAGAGGATCGGGATTGCAAGGGCTCTGGCCGGCAATCCGGAACTGATTATCTGCGACGAACCCGTCTCCGCTTTGGATGTATCAATCCAGTCACAGGTTTTAAACCTTTTAAAGGATCTTCAGAAAGAATTTGAACTGACGTATCTGTTCATTTCACATAATTTATCCGTCGTAAAATTCATGGCGGACAGAATTGCCGTCATGTATCTTGGGGTGATAGTGGAACTGGCGGACAGCGATGAGATTTATGAAAATGCCGCCCATCCCTATACAAAAGCCCTGCTCTCGGCAATTCCCGAAGCAAAGACAACACAGAAAAAAGAAAGAATTATTTTAAACGGGGATATTCCAAGTCCGGTGAACCCACCGGAGGGCTGCCGGTTCTGTACCCGATGTCCCTTCGTGGAGGAACGGTGCCGGACGGAGCGGCCGGAACTTGTGCAGATAAAGCCGGGACACTATGCAGCCTGTTTTCTGGCCGGGAAAGGGGGCGGCGCTCATGTTTAAATTTATAGCAAAAAGACTGGCCATATCGGCGCTTTTACTGTTCATCGTGACCACACTTGTATTTGCATTTGTACATATGATGCCCGGCGATCCCGTTCTGACGATGCTGGGAGTGGACAGCAACCCGGATCCGGTCACCGTTGAAAAAATCCGTACGGAACTGGGGCTGGATCAGCCAATCCTGGTTCAGTACGCCAATTATTTAAAAGGAATTATCCATCTTGACTTGGGGAAATCATATTCAGAGAAAATCCCGGTCGTACAGGCGATCGCTTCCCGTTTTCCGAGAACACTGGAACTGGCCTTTGTATCGCTTGTGCTGGCCTGTCTGGTAGGAATTCCGTTTGGCATTATTGCCGCGGTGCGGAGGGGAAAATTCTCCGATCTTGCGCTGACGACGATGGCATCGGTGGGTACATCGGTACCGGTTTATGTTCTGGGATATCTGCTGGTGGTAATCTTCGCCCTGAATATTTTCAACCTGCCGATAGCGAAGCTGCCCGCCAGCGGATTTACCGCATTTTCAAAAAATCCGGGCCTGCATATACAGAAAATCATACTTCCGGCCATTACGCTGGCCCTGGGAGTCGCCGCTTCCATCATGAGGACAACGCGTTCCTCCATGCTGGACGCAATGGCCGCGGAATCCGTCAGGCCGCTGCGGGCCAAGGGACTTTCAAACGGAAAGGTGATCAGAAAACACGTAATCAGGAATGCAATGATTCCCGTCATCACAATCATCGGCCTCCAGTTGGGGAACCTGATCGGCGGAACCGTCCTCTGTGAGACCGTGTTTAACTGGCCGGGAGTGGCGTCCCTTCTGGTAAAGGCCATCAACCACCGTGATTATCCCCTGATTCAGGGGTGCGTACTGCTGATCTCCGTAGTTTACATATTTACGAATATGATGGTTGACATAATATACGGAATTCTTGACCCAAGAGTCAGATAGGAGGGATACAATGTTTAAGAAATGTTTCAGCAATAAAAAGTTTGCTGTCGGCTTTATTATTCTGGTCCCTCTGATTATTGTCATGATATTCGGCAATCTCCTGATACCCAATGATCCCTACGCGCTGGATACGGCCAACATGCTGCAGAACTCATCGGTTAAATATCCGCTGGGAACCGATGAGTACGGACGGTGTATCCTGACCCGTCTGATACTGGGAATCAGGCCGTCCATGATGGTGGCGCTCGGGGGAACGGCCATCGCCTTTGCCGGCGGAACCGTCCTGGGAGTCGCGGCCGGTTACCTGGAAGGCAAAATCGGAACGGTCATTATGAGGGGAATTGACATCATTCTCTGTTTTCCGCCCATCCTGCTGGCTATGATTATCGCGGGCCTTTGGGGAGCCGGAGTCATCAATCTGATGCTGGTAATCGGGATTCTGTACATACCGCACTTTTCACGTATTGCCTACTCTTCCACGCTCCAGGTCAGAAAAATGGAGTATGTGGAGAGCGATTTATCCATTGGTGCCACACCGGCGGCCATCATGAGAAAGGCAATTTTCCCGAACATAATATCGGTTCTGATTGTCCAGGTGAGCACGACGATCTCCAATGCGATCCTTTTGGAATCGGGACTCAGCTTCCTGGGACTGGGCGTTCTGCCGCCCACACCTTCCTGGGGCCAGATGATCGGTTCGGCAAGGGGATATCTGAATGTCAATGTTATGTATCTGTTCTGGCCTGCGCTCTGTCTGTGCCTGACCATCCTGGCGGTGAACCTGATGGGCGATGCCATAAGAGATATTCTGGATCCGAAGCTTAACAACAGTTTTTAATGGCTGGCGCCGGGTGACAGAGAAAATACAGCGCCGGGTACCGTTAACTATAAAAAAGGAGGAAATTTCATGAAAAAAAGAGGTTTGAAAAAAGTAGCGCTTACATTGGCGGCCGCCCTGGCGGCATCCGTAGTGTTGACGGCCTGCGGCAGTTCTCAGACGGGCGGGGACACACAGCCTGCAACAAAGGAGGAAGGCGGTGCAGCGTCAGGAACCGAAGAAGCGGCAGGCGCCGGAACGGGTAACAAACGCGATACCTTAAACGTGGGAATCAGCGCCGAGCCGGCAACCCTGGATCCCCATCTTCAGTCGGGACAGGCGACAAGGCTGATTAAGCAGCAGATTTACCGCGGACTTATGACTTATACGGCAGATTCCGGCATTGCCGCAGACGTGGCCGATTCCTATACCGTATCGGACGACGGGCTGACCTATACCTTTGTATTAAAGGATGCCACCTTCCACGACGGTTCACCGGTTACGGCCGGGGACGTGAAGTTTTCCGTGGAGCGTGTCATGGACGAATCCGTGGCGGCCACATTCGGAAGCGATTTCCGCTCGGTAGTGGACCATGTAAATGCACCGGATGAAAAGACGGTGGAAATTGTCCTGAAACAGCCCTGCGCACCGTTCCTGGAGTACCTCTGCCTTCCCGAAGCAGCAGTGGTTTCAAAGGCATTCTGCGAGGCGAACAACAACGATTTAAGCACAGCAGCCATGGGATGCGGACCTTATGCATTCGGCGGATGGGAGAACGGCCTCTCCATCAGCGTCAGTGCGTATGACGGCTGGTACGGAACTCCGGTACAGACTCCGAACATTGATTTCTTCTTCTACACAGACGAGACAACGAGGGCCAATGCGCTCCGCACGGGAGAAGTGGACATCATCGACTACGTTCCGTCCAAGGAGGTTATCGCATTTGAGGGAGCCGATGACGCTAATGTGGACGTTTCGGTGGCACCGTTTATGTGCCTGCAGATTAACTGCACCGAGGGCAGCCCGCTGGCCGATCCGAAGGTGAGACAGGCTATTTCCTACGCAATTAAGAGAGACGACGTAATCAACGCGGCATTTATGGGACGCGGCGAGCCAATCTTCGGATTTCCGACCATCGTGGGCCAGAACGGCTATGACGGCAAATACGACAACTACTTCTCCTATGACGTTGAAAAGGCAAAGAAACTCCTGGCGGAAGCCGGTTATCCCGACGGTTTCTCCTGCAAGCTGTTATCCTCCTCCACCTACGCAATGCACGAGCAGACCGCAGTATGCGTACAGTCCAGCCTCGCCGAAATCGGTATCAAGGTAGAATTGGAGCTTCCGGACTGGGCAACGCGTATCGAGCGTTCCAACGTTGGCGATTACGACATGATGGTATCGGGAACAACGGGAAATATTGTGGATATGGACTGGACGACCAACTACTATGAGAGCGGAGACGTGCGGATGAACAGCTGCCCGGGATTTGCCGACGACAAGATCGATGAGCTTCTTGCAAAGGGCAGAACTACTCTGGATGAAAAAGAAAGAGCGGAAATCTATGATCAGTTCAGGGAGAGGGCGCTGGAGCTTTCACCATTCGTATTCATCAACTTCAGGGAGCAGGTATTCGCAACAGCCAAGAACGTTCACGGATTCCAGAACCTGGACGGCATCCTTACCTACCTTTCCGGCCTTACATTACAGGATACTTACGTAGAGGAATAAGAAACCGGCGCGGGGGAAACACCGCCAATCATAAAATTAAGTATTATCCGGGGCAGTAGAAACTGCCCCGGAGTAAAAGATATAAACATATTGGAATGATATATAATGACATGATAATTATGGTTACGGATGGCAGAAACCTGAATGATGCGGCGCCGCTACACCGCCGCACGGGCAATGGGGCATGCGGAGGCAGAACAGATTGAGAGTAATAGGTATTGGAGACAATGTATGCGATAAATATGAACATTTAAAGACCATGTTTCCGGGAGGACAGGCGCTGAATTTTTCCGTCTACGCCAAAATGCTGGGCGCGGATGCCTCTTATATGGGGGTGTTTGGAACGGATGAGGTAGCGGACCACGTGATAAACACGCTGGATGAACTGGGAATTGAACATGGCAGGTGCAGGCGGTATGAGGGTGAAAACGGCTGTGCCAGGGTAACCCTGGTGGACGGGGACCGTGTTTTTCTCGGAAGCAATAAAGGGGGAATTACGAAGGAACATCCTCTGGAACTAACGGAGGAGGATCTTAAATATATAAAGACATTTGCTCTGGTGCATACCAGCAACAACAGCTATATGGACGGCCAGCTTGAGAAAATCCATGGGGCCGGGGTTCCCGTTTCCTATGATTTTTCCGGACAGTGGGTAAACGAGGGCCTGGTGTCGAAGGTGGCGCCCTATGCCTCTTATGTATTTTTATCCTGCGGTTCCGTGACAGAGGAAGAGGGCAGGCGCATCTGCCTTGATATGCATGAAAAGGGGTGCCGGTTTATCGTGGCGACAATGGGCAGCCGGGGAGCGCTCGTTTATGACGGCAAGGATTTCTACAGCCAGCCGCCCCATCTGGTGGAGGCGGTGGATACGCTGGGCGCAGGGGACTCCTTTGCAACGGCATTTCTGCTTTCCATGATAAAGGAGGACGGGAGCGGGCAAAAAGCGGACGGCGGTAAGCCGGACAGAGACGGAGAACCGTATCAGAAAAAGTTAAAAACGGCAATGGAAAACGGAGCGGCATTCGCAGCCGGGACCTGCCTGGTACGGGGAGCATTCGGGCACGGCAGGAATTTTTGATACAGTTCAGCCTTCGGCCATACTGCATCATGGCTGAACTGTTACAATTCCTGCACTTAAAAGACGAAAATACGAGGTGAAAATATGAGTTATATGATTGGCGTAGACGTCGGCGGTACGTTTACAGACTTTTCGATATTCAACACAGAGACGGGGAAATTAAAACATTTTAAGCACAGTTCCACGCCGGATGATCCGTCGAGAGCGATTGTAAACGGCATCCTCCATGTGCTCTCAGAGGACTGCATCGGCCCGGAGCAGGTGAGTTACCTGGCACATGGAACCACGGTTGCAACCAACGCCCTGATAGAAAAGAAAGGCGCGCGCCTGGGACTGATTACAACAAAGGGATTCCGCGACCTGATGGAAATCGGCTGGCAGAAACGGCCGTCCCTCTATGATTTATCAAAACAGAAACCCGAGAGCCTGATTCCGGACGGCATGAAATGCGAGGTGGAGGAACGGATTTTATACGACGGCACGGTTAAAACGGCGCTAAACGAGGACAGCGTCCGCGAAGCGGTGCGCTACCTGAAAGAACAGGGCGCTCAGACGATTGCCGTCTGCACTCTTTTCTCCTTTATCAACCCGGAGCATGAGGTGAGAATCAGGGAAATCATAGAAGAAGAGTATCCGGAGGCCTATGTTTCCACCTCCCATGAACTGGTTCCCGAATTCCGGGAGTATTCCAGGATGAGCACGACCGTGCTCAATGCCTATCTGGGACCGGTTATGGAAAAATACGTACATAACTTTGAAAAATCCATTCTGGACTCCGGGATCACCGTGGCTCCCTATGTGACACAGTCCAACGGTTCCGTCATCTCCATTGCGGAGACCATCGACTGCCCGATCAAGACTGCCGTGTCGGGACCCAGCGCCGGTGTCATCGGCGCCGTCTATATCGGAAAGCAGTGCGGCATCGACAAGGTAATCACCTTTGATATGGGAGGCACCAGCATCGACGTCAGCCTGATTGAAAATGGAAAGGCGTCCCTGTCCAACGAGAGACTCGTGGAGGGGTATCCGGCCAGAATACCAATGATAGATATTGTAACGGTAGGCGCGGGCGGCGGTTCCATTGCCCGGATTGACGCCGGAGGGGCCTTAAAGGTGGGACCCGACAGCGCCGGAGCGACGCCGGGACCGGCCTGCTATATGCGCGGCGGCACGGAAGCCTGTGTTACGGATGCCAACATCGTACTCGGCAAGCTGAACCAGAAAAAGATTCTGGGCGGCCGGATGGACGTGGATCTGGAACTGGCTGAAAAAGCCGTCAAAGAGAATATCTGCGGCAAGTCCACCCTGGATTTGAAGCAGGCGGCAGCGGGAATTATCTCGGTTGTGAATTCCAACATGACGCGCGCCATCCGTGTTGTGTCCGTGGAGCGCGGATACGACGCACGGGAATTCACACTGATGGCCTTCGGCGGCGCAGGCCCGCTCCATGCGTGTGAGGTGGCGAGAGATATGGGAATCACCTCCGTGCTGCTTCCGCCGTCTCCGGGAACGCTCTGCTCCCTGGGACTTCTGATGGCCGATACGAAGTTTGACATCAGCCGCTCCAACGTCATGATTGCGGAGGAGGAGAACCTGGGCAAAGTACAGAATATTTTTGATACGCTGACCGAAGAGGGCAATGAGCTTCTCGACAAAGAGGGTGTTGCGGAGAAAGACAGAAGCTTTACCTACCTGATCGAGTGCCGGTATGAGAGACAGAATTATGAGATTGGCATCGAGGTGGAAGGCCGTTTCACAAAAGAGGTGATGGAGGAAATGATCGAGAATTTCCATCAGGAACACAACCGTTCCTACGGCTATTTCAACAGAAACATGAAGCTTCAGATGGTCAACTACCGCGTCAGCGCCATCGGAGATATCATCAAACCGGATCTGGTTGAAATGCCGGTGGATCCGAACGCGGAGCCGCCAAAGCCGTTTACCACCCGCGACGTCCTGTTTGATCGGGAGAAAGATTACATAACGACCAATATTTACAACAGGGACGACTTCAAACCGGGCTGCACGGTTATGGGACCGGCCATCATTGAACAGATGGACTCCACCTCCGTAATCCCGCCGGACTGGAAGGTGTACACGGACGGATACCAGAATATCATCGTGACTTATGAGGGAGGTGCAAAATAATGAAAAACCAGGTTGATGCAGTAACGGTGGAAATCGTGGGAAACCTTCTTTTATCCATTGCGGAAGAAATGGGAGTGGCGCTAATCAAGAGCGCCTATTCCACCAACATCAAGGAACGGCGTGACATTTCCACGGCGGTGTTTGATCCGGAAGGAAATATGGTGGCACAGGCCGAGCACGTCGCCATGCACCTCGGCTCCCTGCTTGGAATTATCAAGGAAGTATATAAAAAACATGCCCCGGAGGACATAAGGCCCGGCGATATGTTTATGGGAAATGACCCGTATAACGGCGGCGGAACCCACCTGCCGGACATCACGGTGACGCAGCCGGTGTTTGTCGGAGAAAAGCTGATTGGCTGGGTAGCCAACCTGGCCCACCACAGCGATGTGGGCGGTAAGGTGGCCGGTTCCACCTCGGGCGATGCGGTGAGCATTTTTCAGGAAGGACTTAAAATTCCGCTTGTCAGAGTGTGCCGGAATGATGAGGTCAATGACGATATCATCAGTTTTCTCATGGCCAACAGCCGTATCCCCGGGGAGCGTTACGGGGATCTGCAGGCTCAGATTGCTTCGAACCGTGTAGGGGCCAAACGTCTGACCGAGGCGTTCGACCGCTATGACGACCTGCTGGTGGACAGCATGCACGAGCTTCAGAACTATGCGGAGAGAAGACTGCGGGCCGGTATCCGGAATCTGCCGGACGGGGAGTATGAATTTACCGATTACATGGACGACGCGGGCGTAGGGCATCCCGAGCCAATCAGGATTCAGGTCAGGGTCACCATCAAAGGGGACGATATGCACCTGGACTTTGCGGGAACCGATCCCCAGGTGAACGGACCGAACAACGTGACAAAAAACGGACTTCTCGCCACGGTGTTCTATTCCTTAAAAGCGCTGATTGATCCGGGAATCCCGTCCAATGCCGGAATATACAGGGCATTCAGCGTGGAGGCGGAGCCGGGAACCATCATCAATGCGACAAACCCGGCGCCCGTGGGAGCGCGTATCGATACGTGTATGCGTGTCGCGGACGTTATCTTCGGAGCGCTTGGACCTGCCGTGCCGGAGCGCGCCCTGGCGGGCTGCAACTCTTCCTGTACCTCGGCGATCTTCAGCGGAACCGACCCGGAGGATCCGGATCATTTCTACGTATACCTGGAAACCATTGCGGGAGGGTCCGGAGCACAGAGAGCAAATGACGGCCTGAGCGGCGTCCAGGTACATATGACCAATACCTCAAATCTTCCGATCGAGGCCCTAGAGATGGAATTTCCTCTTCTGATTGTCCACAAGTACGGGCTGATTGAGAACAGCGGAGGAGCCGGGGAATACAGGGGCGGCCTCGGAATCGAGCGTATTTTCGAGGCGATGTACGACAATATCAATTATACCGGACTGGGAGACAGACAGGTTTATAAACCCTGGGGACTCTACGGCGGTATGGAGGGGGCAGGCGGTGAATATTTCATCACCCGCACCGACGGCACGGTGGAAAAGCTGATTTCCAAATGCACCGACGTACCGCTGCATAAAGGTGATATTGTCACGGTACATACGCCGGGAGCTGGCGGCTACGGGGATCCGAAAAAGAGAAAACCGGAGGCGGTGCTGAGTGATGTAATTGAACATAAGGTTTCAATTGATAAGGCGGAAGAGCTTTACGGAGTAAAAATCAGAAAGGACGGCGGCAGCTACAGGCTGGCCTGACGGGAGGAATACAATGAGCGTTAAAGAAATTATCAGTGAGATTAAAGTAAAAATGGATGCGGCCGGCGGTCTGAAACATGTTTATTTTGTGGCCTGCGGAGGTTCCAAGGCGGCGATATTCCCGGGACTTTACCTGCTTCAGAGTGAGGCGGAGACATTTGGTTCAACCACCTACACCAGCAATGAATTCGTGCATGTGACGCCGAAGGAGCTGGACAGCCGCTGTATTGCCGTTGTATGCTCCCTGAAGGCGACGCCGGAGACCGTGGAGGCCGTGAAGACCGCCAATGCGGCGGGCGCAGTGACCATTGCGATGACGGGTTCCATGGAAACCGGAATGGCGCAGGTGGGACAGTATGTCGTGACATATTCAAACGGCGACGACCAGGTATACAGCGATTCCAACCAGGCCAATGCCCTCAGAATCGGTTTTGAAATTCTGAACCAGTTTGAAGGTTATGAAAAGTATGATATGGCCATGGAGGCGTACCGGTATATTGATGAAATCGTCGCCGAGGGTAAGGAGAAGTGCCTGCCCGCGGCTAGGGAATGGGCTGCAAAATACAAGGATGAGCCGGTATTCTACGTTCTGGCGTCGGGACCGAACTATGGGGTGGCCTACTCCATGTGCTGCTGTCACTTCATGGAAATGCAGTGGAAACACGGCGTATGCCTGCACACGGGAGAGTATTTCCACGGTCCGTTTGAGACGACGGACAAGGAACTTCCGATAGTGCTTCTGATGAGCGAGGGCCGTACCCGCGCCCTTGACGAGAGGTGCCTGACATTTTTAAAGCAGTATGCGGAAAACTATATTGTGATTGATTTTAAGGAACTGAATGCGGGAAGGATTAACCCGGAGATCGCCGAGTTCTTCAATCCGGTTGTGATGATTCCGGTGGAGCGGTACTATGTGGCACAGATGGCCGAGACGAGGGATCACTCCATGGACTACAGAAGATATATGTGGAAGGTGGAATACTAAAGCAGAGCGTGAGCGCCGGGCGGGACAAAATATTCTTTGCCTTTTAACAGAGGATAATATATAATGATCTATATGAGATGATCTGTCCGGATCATAATAAAAATCAAAGGAATGATACCGATGTTGGATGGGAAGGCAGTTACACCGTTATATGTTCAATTGATGACTGAAGTTGAAGAGAAGATTTTAAAAGGCGTTTACCAGCCCGGAGAACGGCTCCAGTCTGAGAGTGAGATGGCGAAAACCTTCGGCGTAAGCATAATTACCGTTAGAAACGCTGTCAGCGCCCTGGTTGAGAAAGGCCTGGTTGAAAAGAAGCAGGGTAAGGGAACCTTTGTCTCCAAACCCAAGTTTACAAAGGACATTAAGAAACTCCAGAGCTTTACCGAGATGTGTGAGCACATGGGGATGAAGTCCGGCGGAAGGATGCTTGAGAACAAACTGGTTATGGCGGATGAAAAGACGAGAAAACTTCTGGGCCTTGAGAAAGGAAGCCAGGTGGTTTACATTTCCCGGGTACGCTATGCCGACAATGAACCGGTTGCGATTGAAAACAACTATTATCCGCTTAAATATGCATTCCTTTTGGGAGAAACCTTTGATGACAATTCACTGTTTGAATTTATGAAGAAAAAGGCGAAGGTGATGGTTGCCGTATCCGAGAAGTGGATCGAGCTGTGCAGAGCCACTGCGAAAGAGGCGGAGCTTCTGAGGCTGACGAAGGGGACATCCCTGCTCTATATAAAAAGCGTTGCTTACACCCAGGAAAAAGAACCCATTTATGTGGGTACCCAGATATTTAACGGGGACCGGTGTTCATTTTATGTATGCGAATCAACCGGCATATAAAACCGAAACAGATTACGGAAATGTCATACGAAAATGCAGAAGGAATCCCTGACCGGCACCGCGCCGGCCGGGGATTCCTCTTTTAAACGATGACGTTTTCGTATGCGTATGGGCCGCCCCGAAGGAATGGACCGGAATTATGAAACTTTTTTGTTATTTTCTGACAAATAAAACGTAATATAGTAAAAACACGAAATTTTTATTGAAAGTTAGTCTGGAAAGTCCTATACTTATAGTATTGGAACAGAGGATTAAAAAAATTGTCAGGAGGAAAAAGGATATGAAGAAATTAATGACCGCACTGCTTGCTGCTGTGATGACCGTGGCGATGACGGCCACTGCATTTGCTGCTGAGGACCCGGCCGCCCTGCTCGACAGGGTTGCCCAGAAATCCAACGAGATGGATTCGATGGACTGTGATATGGGAATCCATGCCGTACTGGTTTTACCGGATCCGGAGACGAAGAAGGATTTAAGTGTAAATCTGGATATGCTGATGAAGATGAAGATGGATCAGGTTAAGTCGGGGAATCTCCGCTATAAAGCTGAGATGGCGATGGAATTCCTGGGCCAGAGCGAATATGCCACCGTTTTCTATAAAGACGGCTATTATTACATGGATGCCGACGGAGAGAAAATCAAATACCCGATGGATCTGAACAGCATGGTAGCATCCGTAGAGCAGACCACGGCTGCAGCAGAACTCACTTCCTCTCTGATGAAGAGCCTTGCAGTCAGGGAAGAAGGAGAGAACAGAATCCTTTCCTATGTTGCGGACCCGGCTAAGATGAATGCATACGTGAATGAGGCTCTCAGCTCTCTCATGGGAGATATGGGCGTAACGTTGACGGTCAGGGAAGTAAAGGGTGAATATGTTATCAATAAAGACGATTATTACACCAGCATGAATATGAACATGTCCATGGATATCACCATGTATGGCGAGACGGTCAGAGTTATCATGCTGATCGAGGGAACCATCAACAATCCGGGACAGCCGGTGACGGTTGACCTTCCTTCCACTGACGGATATGTCGATCTTAATACATACTACAAATCACTGTATGGCGGCAGCGGAAGTGGTAGCGGAAGCGGATACGGTCCGGCATCGGAAATCTGGTAAATTATTTTTAAGACATCGGAACTACAGGATAACAGAATATCGGAATAACAGAATATCGGAATAACGGGATATGAAAAGCGGATGCGGCAAGGGTACGAACACCCATGCCGCATCCTTTTTACCGTCTGTCCCAGTTGCCCCGGTCAGGGTTGCGGACATGCTGAGGCTGTTTTATAATGGATAGGAGAACGGGGGAGCGTGAGATGAAAAGTGTTCATGAGGAAGGCAAATTTCAAAAAAATCTTCAAAAGCTGGCGGCCAGGCGGATTGCGCTTTTAATCCTGGTCAGTTCTCTGCTTTTTCTGGCCGGACAGTTTCTGGCTTCACTGGCGACAAATGAGCTGGATGCGGCTTCCCATCTGAAAAAACTGGAGGAGGTTTTTCTGCGGTTTGACATGCAGAACCGGGAATTCCTTCTCAATGACAGAACGGTGTCGGCGGTGGAGAAAATCATATCCGGAGACGAGCCCGAAGCAATCGATGAATTTAAAAACTACTTCCGCCAGTTTGACGAGAGCTGTGATGTCCATAACCAGGTAATGATCACGAACGAAGACGGGGAGGTGCTATTCACTTCTTTCAGCGAGAGCCAGCTATCATCTTATCTGGTGAATTATAATAACGCGGTCTGCTACAATGCGAGAAACTGCGGGGAGGGCGAGGTTTACCGGGCCGTATACTATGACCGCGGCGACTATGCCGACGCCCTGTTTATCAAGCCGATATTTCAGAATGGGGAAGTCAGCGGATATATCACGCTGTTTTTGTCGGGCAGCGGATGGAATTTTTACCTGTCGGAAAGCAATTTTGACGGTGTAATCACGGATTTGAGGCAGAACGTAATGTATATCAGCAAGCCGGGTCTGGCCGACAGCAGCAATAAATTCTATGGGACCGAACACGGAAGCTGGATGCACGGACATGCCCGCTACTGGGTCGTGTCGAAGGAGCTGCCGGAGTGGCCGTAATTTATTCCCTGGTGTATTATCCGAGAAACGAGGCCGTCCACATCGGACTGGCGGCGCTGCTGGTGATGGGAGCCGTGTGGTACTGGATCGCAAGATGGATGGCCAAATCCATGGCGGAGAACAACGCGGCGTCGATTGAGCGGCTGGTCAGTGAGATCAGAATTATACGCAAGGGAGACTATGACCACAGAATCCAGATGAACACGGATGATGAGTTTAATGAGGTGGGGTATCAGGTTAACAACATGCTCGACAGTATCCAGGCATTGAACGGCAGGAATACGGAGCTTTTAAAGCTGAACAGCAGAATTGAAATGGATCAGCTTACAGCCCAGATGAATCCCCATTTCCTGTATAACACCCTGGAAATCATCAGAAACCTGGTGGTCTTTGATGCCGATAAGGCGGAAGAACTGATTGTAAAGCTGACCGAGGTGCTCCGCTACAGTGTGGATACTTCCAGGAAAGAAGTCACGCTGGAGGAGGACATGCGCTATATTGACTGTTATCTGGATATCCAGAACTGCCGGTTCGGAAGCAGGTTCAACTGCAAAATTGATTTTACTCCGGAATGTCTCGACTGCATTGTGCCGAAGCTGCTTTTACAGCCGCTGATCGAGAACAGCATTAAGTACGGATTCCAGAAGAAAATGGATCTCAATATCACAATCCGCGGCACAATGGAGGGAAATATCCTCTATATCAGCGTCCTGGACGACGGACTTGGAATGGCGGCGGAAAAAGCGGAGGAACTGAGGGAGCAGCTCCGGACACATGATAACAGTTCGCCCTCCATCGGCCTTAGAAACTTATCGCGCCGTCTGTACCTGAAATATGGGGACGGCAGCGGACTTCAGATCAGGAATATGGAGGGGATCGGTTTTGAGGTGCTGGCGAGGATAGAACAGCAGAAAGGGGAGACATAATGTACAAAGTAATCGTCGCGGAAGATGAGGACATTATCAGAAAGGGTCTGGTATACTCGATCCCCTGGGCGGATATGGACTGTTCGGTAGTAGGGGAGGCGAGGAACGGAGTGGAGGGCGTGGAGCTGATAAAACGCCTGGAACCGGATATCGTTATGGCCGACATCAACATGCCGGTGCTGGACGGACTGGGGATGATCCGGGAGACATATGAAGATTATAATTATTCCGCCATTATACTGTCGGGCTACTCGAACTTTGAATATGCGAGAACCGCTATCCGCTACGGCGTGACGGGGTATCTGCTGAAACCGCTTAAAAAGGAGGATTTATTGGAGGCGGTAAAAGATGCGAAGGAAAAGTGCCTGCTCCGGAGCACCTGGCTCAACCGCAAACAGGAACAGGAAAAGTGGAAGAATATCCAGCTTGTTTCAAAGGAGGAGATCAGCCGGGAAGACGATGCGGTGGTGAGGGATATGCTGGCCTTTATCGCGCAGCATTACAGGGAGAAAATGGTGCTGCAGGACGTCGTCGACGCCCTGAACTACAGTGAAACCTTTCTGAATAAAAAGTTTAAAAAGCAGATGGGAACCACCTTTATTGAATACCTGAACCGCTATCGGATCCAGAAAGCGCTTGAGCTTTTAAAGGATGGGAAAACTGCGGTCCAGGATGTTTCCTGGATGTGCGGGATCGGTGATTACAAGTATTTTAATATGGTATTTAAGAAATATATCGGGTGCAGTCCGAAAGAATATGTTTCCGGGATCAGGGGGAAGCGGGAGTAACACAGGGGTGTTTCTTTTTAAGCATCCCCAATTTAAACTTCACAAATTAAAGTCTGGACAGCCGGAAGCAATATTCCGGCTGTATTTTTGCTGCTGGAGATTTATTGATCGCCCATCAGAAGTGAAAAATACAAAAAAAGAGCAAATAAACACCAAACTGTTTGATATTTTTACCTTTTGAACGGTATTTCAGGTAGAATGAAATGTCTAAAATGTATAGTATTATCAATAAGAGAAACGATTAATGTACAAAATAGATAAAAATATGGGCGGTGATGAATGTGAGTGTGGTAATTTCAATTCAAAATGCAGTAAAAAAATATGGGGAAGTGACAGTCATCCCTGACTTATCGGTCACAATAAGAAACGGGGAACTTTTTACCCTGCTGGGGCCGTCCGGATGCGGCAAGACCACCCTGCTTAGGATGATAGCCGGATTTAACACAATAGAGGGCGGCAGTTTCCGGTTTAACGACAAAATCATCAATGACATGGAGCCGGGAAAACGCGGAATCGGAATGGTATTCCAGAACTATGCAATCTTCCCCAACATGTCGGTCAGGAAAAATGTGGAGTTCGGACTGAAGTATAAAAATATGCCCAAGGAGCAGATGAGAACGCAGGCCCAGAAGTTTCTGGAACTGGTGCATGTGGATCAGTATGCGGACAGGATGCCGGAACGGCTGTCCGGCGGACAGCAGCAGAGGGTGGCGCTGGCTAGAGCCCTTGTGATACAGCCGGATGTACTTCTGATGGACGAGCCGTTATCTAACCTGGATGCCAAGCTCCGTGTGGAGATGAGGACGGTCATTAAAAATATCCAGAAGGAAGTGGGAATCACCACGGTCTATGTCACACATGATCAGGAGGAGGCGATGGCGATCTCCGACCGGATTGCGGTTATGAAAGACGGCGTGATCCGCCACTGCGGTGAACCGAAGAATATTTACCAGAGACCTGCCGACCTGTTTGTGGCAACCTTTATCGGTAAGTCGAATCTTCTGAGCGCAAGACTGACGCAAAACGGAGCGGAAACAGTCCTGGTATTTCCAAACGGATACAAAGTTACGATGGATTCCGTCCGGGAGGAGGAGAGCCGTGACAGGGACGTAACCCTTTCGGTAAGGCCGGAAGAACTGTTCGTACATTTATACAAAGAGGGAGAAGATACGGACGGCATCAGCGCCCGGATTCAGGACAGTGTTTTCCTCGGCTCCAATACCCATTACTTTGCAGAGCTTGAGACGGGGGAGACGGCTGAAATCATCCAGGAGTCGGAGATTGATGAGATTATTCCTCCGGGAAGCAGGGTAATTCTTACCCTGAACAACCGCAAAGCCAACCTGTTTGATCCGGAGACGACAAAGAGCCTGATGAAGGGGATTAAAAACAGCACGGATCTTCCCGCAGATTCAGTCGGACGGGAGGTGGCCGGATGAGTCATTCAAAAGCGAGAAAGGACTTTTGGAACGTCATTTCCTGGATTCTGATGGGACTTTTTATGATATTTCTCGTTTACCCCATTGGAAAATTGCTGAAAGAGGCGGTGTATACGAACGGAGAGTTCACGCTCGACGCATTCCGGATGTTTTTTGCCAAATCCTATTACTATGATTCTATTTTCCACAGTGTAAAAATCGGAGTCTGTGTCATGGTGACAAGCCTGCTTCTGGGCATCCCGTTTGCCTATTTTTACTCATTCTACAGGCTGGGAGGGCGTAAGGTCCTGTTTGTGCTTTGCCTGCTCTGTACCATGTCGGCCCCGTTTATCGGAGCCTACGCGTGGATTCTTCTGATGGGCAACTCGGGGCTGATAACCGGTTTCATGAAATCAATGGGGATTTCCGGAGTTTCCATATACGGTTTTGGCGGGATTGTCTTTGTTCAGACATTAAAGCTGTTTCCGCTGGTTGTAATTTATATGAATGGAGCATTCCGGGATATCGACAATTCCCTGCTGGAGGCGGCGGAGAGCATGGGATGCAAGGGCATAGACCGTTTTAAGAGGGTGATTATGGCGCTCACAATGCCGACGATCCTGGCGGCGGCCCTGCTGGTGTTCATGCGTTCCTTTGCCGATTTCGGAACCCCGGTTCTGATTGGGCGCGGTTACAGTACGTTTCCGGTTCTGATTTACAACCAGTACCTGGGAGAAAACGGCACCAATTATCACTTTGCGGCAGCTATCAGCGTCATTGCCGTACTTGTGACGGCCGCTATTTTCATTATTCAAAAGGTGGCGTCCAACCGGTTCAAATTTACCATCAACGCCCTGCATCCGGTAGAGCCGAAAAAGGCATCGGGCATCGGCAATTTCATGATGCATGCGTACTGTTACCTGCTGGTGGGAATTTCACTTCTGCCGCAGATATATATCGTAAACATGTCGTTCAGGAACTATAAAAACAGCATTATCAAACCGGGTTATTCTCTTGTGAATTACCAGAAAGCAATGGAAAAGATGCTGGCGCGTTCGATTGGAAATACACTGATTGTCAGCGTCGTGACACTGGCCGTAATCATTGTGGTGGCAGTCCTGATTGCCTACCTGGTGGTGAGGAGAAGCAGCCTGTTCAACAATGCGATTGATACGATTTCCATGATGCCTTATATTATGCCGGGCGCAGTAATCGGTATCGCACTGGTGGTGGCATTTTCCAGAAAGCCGTTTTCCCTCACAGGAACGCTGGTAATTATGATAATCGCCCTGGCCATACGCCGTATGCCGTTTACAAGCCGTTCGGCGACGGCCGCGATGATGAAAATTCCGGTTAATATCGAGGAAGCCGCTCTGAGCCTGGGAGCCTCCAAGGCGGCAGCATTTACTAAAATTACGGTTCCCATGATGTCCAGCGGAATCATATCGGGAGCGGTTCTGAGTTTTGTTTCTATTATAACGGAGATGTCATCGGGGGTAATCCTTTATAATAACAGGACGATTACGCTGACCATCAGCACTTATTCGGCTATTACCAGCGGTATCTACGGCGTGGCCGCCGTGTTTGCAACCATCACGATGCTGCTTACCGTAATCTGTCTGATTATCTATCTGAAATTTACGAAACTGGAAGATGTGAGGATGTAACATGTAAAGTTATTAAACTTAAAAATATATAATAAAAGGGAGAGTGTATTTTATGAAAAAAAGAAGACTGACAGCAGCATTTATGGCAGCATTTATGGCATTGTCCATGACTGCATGCGGAGGAAAGGAAGCTCCGGCCGAGACAAAGAAAGCGGAACCGGCAGCGGAGAACACTCAGGGACAGGGGGAATCTGAGGCAAAAGAGGAAAGCAGCGAAAGGCCGTATTACGTAAGGCCCGAGGGTGAGATATCGGGGAAAATCACCGTTTACACGACGATGGAAGAAACACAGCAGCAGGTTCTGAGCGACATATGGAAAAAATATTATCCCGACTGTGAACTGGAAATCCAGGCCGATTCGGTCGGAACACTGGCGACGAGAATCAGAAGTGATGAATCATGTGATGCGGACGTGGTAATAGGCGGCATGTTTGCCGCAGACGGCGACACTTACCATGATATCCTGCAGCCATATACGGGCGCATGCGACAGCGAACAGCTTTACCATGATGAGTCGGGATACTACAACTTCTATGACGTACAGGTTATGTGCCTTGTGGTCAATCCGGCGCTGAGGGACGAACTGGGTATCGAAATCAACGGATATGAGGATTTGTTAAATCCGGCCCTGGAAGGAAAGATTATTCTTGCGGCTCCTGATTCCACATCTTCAGGCTGGCGCCAGCTCCAGACCATTCTGGCGGTTATGGGAGACAAGTTCGATGATGACAAGGGCTGGGATTATATCAGACAGTTAATTCCTGCAAGCTTCTCCACAACATCCTCCAAGGATGTTTACAACCTGGTCAGCAACGGGGAATATGTGGCAGGCCTTTCCTATGAATCAAGTGTAGTAGCCCTGATCAACGACGGCGCTCCGATCGAGTGCATCTACATGGAAGAAGGCAACACGGCTATGGCAGGAGGCGCGGCAATCGTTAAAAACGCTCCGAACCTTCCGGCAGCCCAGGCAATGGTGGATCTCCTCACCTCAGCCGAGTTCCAGGACGCCCGTGCGGAAGTATCGGCAGGACGCGGTTCCAACGGCAACTGCAATTTAAGCGGCCTTCCGGCGGAAGATACACTGGGAATGAATGAACTGGATTTCACTTATCTGAAAGATCATAAGGAAGAGATTCTGAACCACTGGAACGAGTTATATGCGGAGTTAAATTAGTATCCGGCGGATAGTCTGCGGCCGGGGAGGAAGAAACAAAAGTTAAGCCGGCAATGAACAGTTTACAGCACAAGAATTTTATAACTATTACAGACAAAAAGATAAGGCAGCAGGATTTTCCTGTTGCCTTATCTGTCTTATAGTGATTATTCACGTAAATGAGCAGGTCGATGAGTTATCATCTGCGTCTTAATTTGCCGCCTCATCTTCCACCATACGGTATCCGATGCCGATCTCGGTAAATATGTACTGCGGTTCCGCCGGGTTCTGCTCCAGTTTCCTTCTGATATGGGCCATGTTTACACGGAGAATGCTGTTGTCATCATCCGCGTACGGTCCCCATATATTGGAAATAATGGCGTCATAGGTCATGACACGGCCTGAATTCTTGGCCAGCAGGGCGATTATCTTAAATTCAATCTGTGTCAGATGAATCTCCTTCTCTCCCAGCGTTACCAGATGTTTTTCAAAATCAATCGTCAGGTCCTTGGTGTGGAACGGTCTTTTGTAGAGCGGAGAGTCCGTATTCAGCCTGTTGCTGTGGCGGAGCGCGGTACGGATTCTGGCCAGCAGCTCGGAGGTTCCGATTGGTTTCGTCAGATAATCATCGGCTCCCAGATCCAGGGCCTTTACCTTCTCCTGCTCCTGAGTACGGGCGGAGATGACGATAATGGGAATGCTGGCCCATGTACGCACCTGCTTGATAATCTCCATTCCGTCCATGTCCGGAAGACCCAGGTCGAGAAGAATGAGATCGGGACACTGCGATGTGATGATAGGCAGCGCCTCCTTGCCGGAATGCGTTTCCGTGATTTTATAATCCTGGGCGGATAATGAGGTTGAGATAAAGTCACAGATATTTTTTTCGTCTTCAACAAGAAGAATAGATGTTTTATGAATCAATTTTTGCGCCCTCCTTTGGCAGTGTAAAGTAAAATTCGGCGCCGCCGTTATGGTTGGCCGCCTTGATATCGCCTCCATGGGCGACAATGATAGTCTTACAGATGGATAAACCGATTCCCATTCCTTTTCTTCCGTCGTTGGATGTACTGGTGGTGGAAGAGGAACCGTCAAAAATCGTGCTCAGTTTTTCCGGGGGAATACCGATTCCGTGATCCTGTACGTGGAATGTGACGAATTCATCATTGCTGTCCACATAGCATTCCACCGGTTCGGTGGTTTTGGAATGGACAAATGCATTCTCGATCAGATTGATTAAAACCTGTTCGATCAGAACGGCATCCATTGGAATCATCAGCACCTCATCAGGAACACATACGTTAACCTTGGCATCCGGAAGTCTCTTCTTCAGCCGGATTACGGCTTCAGCCACAACTTCCTCAACTGGTTCCAGGGATTTATTCACTTTTGTGGTTTCATTGTTGATACGTGTGACGGACAGCAGATTTTCCACCATATTTAAGAGCCAGTTGGAATCCTCCAGAATATGGGAAACCAGGTCGCTCTTCTCCGTCTCGGTCAGGTACTTGCCGTTCTCCAGATAGACGGTGCTGGAACCGATGATGCTGGTCAGCGGAGTCCTCAAATCGTGGGAAATGGCACGGAGCAGGTTGGCCCTCATCTTCTCCTTTTCCGCCTCCATCAAAAGCTTCTCACGCTCGGAGAGAATACGCGCCTGCTCCTTCATATTCGTGGTCAGGGCGCTGGTAGCGATGGAGATGGAGAACATGGCGATAAAGGTAATCGGATATCCCGTCAGCGTAAAGTCCAGTGCAAAATAAGGATATGTAAATAAAAAGTTGACGCAGACAACGCCGAAAAGAGAGGCGAACAGCCCGAAAAAGTATCCGGTTGTAAAACGTGCTGTCAAAAACAGGGCCAGAATGTAGCACAGGGCGATGTTGGCGGTAGGATTCTCCATAATATGGAAGAAAACGTAGGAGAGACAGGTGGCAACGGCGAGCAGAGCGCCTGTCACGAACCAGTCGTTAATGGTTCCGTACTGCTTAAAAGGTGTTTGATGTTTGACTGTATCTTCGATGTCCTGATTGCTCATAGCCGGGTAGTCCTCCTGCGCATACTGTTACTGTTTGTTAACATTATACAATCTTTCACGCCAAAAGAGCAATGAAGATGTGTTAAAAAGTTGAAAAGGATGCGGTCATTGATTTTTTTACCGCCTTGTGCTACACTCCAATTCAGTGGGAGATCGGGGAAACAGGAGCCGTCCGGAATTTATGGCGGTCTGTAACCCGTAGACATATTAGTAGTCAGAAAGGAAAAATATGAAAAAGTTAGGAAGAAATGATGCCTGCTGGTGCGGCAGCGGAAAGAAATATAAACATTGCCATGAGATGATAGATGAGCGTCTAGCGGCAGAGTCCGACAGGGGCCATATTGTCCCGACCAGAGATCTTTTAAAGACTCCGGAGCAGATAGAGGGAATTAAGGAGAGCTGCGCGATCAATATTGCAGTCCTGGACTATGTGGCGGAACATATTAAAGAGGGCGTGACGACTGAGGAAATTGACAAGTGGGTTTACGACGAGACGACAAAGCGCGGAGGAATCCCGGCGCCGCTGGGCTATGAAGGATTCCCGAAGAGCGTTTGCACATCAATCAACGAACAGGTATGCCACGGAATTCCCTCCGAAGATATAGTGTTAAAGGACGGAGACATCATCAATGTGGATGTTTCTACTATATACAAGGGATATTTTTCGGATTCTTCCAGGATGTTCTGTATCGGCAATGTAAGCGAGGACAGACGGAAACTGGTGAACGTCGTAAAAGAGTGCGTGGAGCTGGGACTTGAAGAGGTAAAACCATGGGGATTCCTGGGCGACATGGCCGAGGCGGTGAACGAGCATGCGGTAAAGAACGGATACACCGTTGTGCGTGAAATCGGGGGCCACGGAGTCGGCATCGAATTCCATGAAGAACCGTGGGTCGGCTACATCGGAAAACGCGGTACCGATATGATGCTGGTGCCGGGCATGATTTTCACAATCGAGCCGATGGTCAATATGGGAACGAGCGACATTTATGTGGATGACTCGGATAACTGGTCGGTCTACACGGCGGACGGAGAGCCGTCTGCACAGTGGGAAATTATGGTTCTGGTGACGGAAGACGGGCATGAGGTGCTGGCATACTAAACCTCTCAGGCTGCCGGTGTATCGGCCGCTGTTTTCACACTTCTGAATGGAAAACGGTGCGGCATGCATAATCGTACTATTAAATCTGCTTAAAATGCATATTGTGCAAAATGCATAATATTGAGGCATACATAAGACGGAGGGAGAAGGATCGTGACTGATATAGAAATCGAAGCATTTTTAGCCATAGTCCACGCCGGAAGCTTTTCTAAGGCGGCAGGGGAGTTATATATATCCCAGTCGGCCCTCAGCCGCAGAATACAGGCGCTGGAAGAGGAGCTGGGGTATCAGTTAATTATCCGCAATAAGGGAATCAGGAATGTGGAACTGACGCCGTCGGGCTATGCATTCGTGGAGGCGGCGACAAAGTGGAAGCTGCTCTGGAATGAGATGCAGGAGATTGGAAAGCTGAATAATCAGACTTCCCTCAACATTTCCGTTATCAACAGTGTGAACGCCTATATTATGCCCGGATTTTTCCATGAATTTATGGTGGAGAATCCCTCGGTTTACCTTACAATCAGAACGGTCCGTTCGCTTGACTCATGCAGGTATGTTGAGAACGGGACGGTCGATCTGGCCATTTTCTCGGATGACAGTTATACGCCGAATGCAGAGATGAAACCAGCTTACCGGGAGCCTCTCCTGCTGGTCTGCCGCCGGGATTTAGGGTATCCTGAGGAGGTCCATCCCGGAATGCTGGATGTTTCCAGGCACCTTTATATGCCCTGGAACAGGGAGTATGAAGCGTGGTACAGACGTTGGTTCAAGGGAAGGGAAAAACCGAAGGTGTGGTTTGACAACATCCATCTGATGGAGGAATTTCTGCTTCTCAATGATTACTGGACCATTGTACCGGCCTCCGCCGCCCATAAGATGAGCCGCAACCCCGAACTGTCCATACACATGATCGCAGAGGGACCGCCGGACAGAATTATCTTTTACCAGCTTGGACCCTACCAGAAACCGGAAGCAACAAAGCTGTTTCTGGCCTGTTTTGATAAACATCTGAAAACCAACCATAAAGAAAGCGTTGAATCCCTGATTCGGCTGGAATAGAATTTATGCCTTTGTGCCCCGGAATTTTCCGGGGCCTTTTTCTATCATAGAAAAGTGCTCCTATGATAGGAAAAAGCCTTCCGGGCGGGATTCTTTGTTCTTTTATAAGAAACTTCTTATTGTGCATTTTGTCAAAAAAGAGAGAAATATGCATTTTGCTCATAAGTAATAGCCGGAGTGTGCAATTTATGAGCGCCGGGCGGGGTGATATACTAAGCGCAGCCAAAGGGTTAGAAGGAGGTTGTTGCTGTAATGGACACAATTAATGTATTTGAGGAAGAACGAAAGCAGTTTAAAGCGCTGGATAAGTGGGTGTATCTGGACCACCCGACCTATGGACTGATTCCCCAGTATTCGCTGGATCGGATGGTGCCGTATCTGGAGCGGAGGAACTCCGAGGGGGTCAGCGTAACGGAGTTTTGGAACACATGGAACCATGCGGATGACTTGCGGCGGGATATTGCGGAGATGATAGGATGCGACGGCACGGAGGTGCTGTATGGACAGAGTTCCACACAACTGTTCAATATCATTGCTAACGGAATAGCGCTGGAGCCGGGCGATAATATTGTGACTACGGACAGTGTGTATCCGGCGGACGCATACGTGTGGCTGAACAAGGAGGCACAGGGGATTGAACTCCGCTACGCCGAGACAGGGGCGGAGGGAATTTCCCCGGAGGAACTGATGAACTATACGGACGGGCACACAAAGGCGGTCGCACTCTGTATGGTTGAGAATAAAACGGGCTGGTGCCACGATATGAAAAGAATCGGTGAATTGTGCCATCAGAGAAATATTCTTTTGATCGCCGACGTGACGCAGTGTATTAATGTTAAAAAGATCAATGTCAGGGAAATGAATATTGATTTCTTAACCACCTCCATTTACAAATGGATGATGGGAGCGCAGGGGCTCGGGTTCGGCTATATCAGAAAAGAGCTTCTGCCGCTGCTTTCACAGAATGTCTGCGGCTGGGTAGGATCCGTGGACAGAAGCCATAATAATGCAAAACAGTTAAAACTCAGCAGCGATGCGAAACGTTTTGAACTGGGCGGCATCAGTTTTTCGGCTCTGCTAGGCATGGAGGCCGTGGTCAAACGCTATCTGGATCTGGGAGGCGGGGCGGTTGAGGAGAGAGTCCAGACGCTGGTACAGCATGTATATGACCGGGCGAAACGGGATTTAAAGAAAATTAAACTGAATGCGGAGCTTCCCAGGGAAAACCGTTCGGGCATTGTGATATTTAAAATTCCGGAGGGCATGAAAATCACCGATGAAATGCTGGCGGCGAGAGGAATCAGGGCCAGGGTGATGAATGGGACTGTCATCAGGACGGGTTTTCACTATATTAATAATCTTAATGATGCCGACAGGCTGATAGACGCTTTAGCGGAAATAGAAAATGAAAACTGAGTTGGGGGAGAGTTAAAAGGAGAGGGTAACTATGAATAAGAAGAAAATGTCCATTTCAACAAAAATGCTGATCGGCTTTGTGGTTGGTACCGTATTAGGCGTAATTTTTTCGGCGGTGGGTTTCCACTCCGAATACATTGAAATGATTGGCAACCTGTTTATCAAATCGGTAAAAATGCTGATTGTGCCGCTTTTATTTTCATCGATGGTATGTGGAGTCGCCAGTATGGATGACAGTAAAAAGCTGGGCCGTGTTTTCCTGAAAGCCGGATTTTTGTATCTGGCCATGACCGGACTCGCTATCTTTGCAGGTATTGCGGCGGTGAAACTGACCGGAATCGGCAGCGGAATGGAGCTCGGTATGGAAGCTGCGGAGATGGAAGGCAAGGCATATGCCGGTTTTGCGGCAACAATTCTTAACCTGATTCCGGATAATCCGGTGAGCGCGATGGCAAACGGAGAACTGCTCCAGATTATCGTATTTTCCCTGCTTCTCGGCCTGGCGCTTGTGAAGGCGGGAGAGAAAGGAAAACCGTTTTTGCGCGGCATGCAGTCCTTTGTGGAGATTATGTTCCGCCTGGTGGAGGTCATCATGACGATTGCGCCGTTCGGAATCTGCGCATTGATGGCAAATACCATTGCAAAATACGGCCTTGCCACGATTCTGCCGCTTTTGAAAATGCTTGTGGTCTGCTATGTAACCATGATTTTATTCGCCCTGGTGCTCTATCTTCCTCTGGTGAGTGTGTACTGTAAAATTCCGGCGCGCGTTTTTCTGAAACATGCCAGTGAACCGATCCTGATTGCGGCCAGCACACAGACATCGTCGGCGGCGATGAGCAGCAATATGCAGGTAGCTCAGAAGATGGGCGTTCCGGAGAGTATTTCCACCTTCCTGATATCACTCGGAAATACCGTCAACATGTGCGGCGTGGCGATTTCTCTCGGAATCTTATCAAACTTTGTGGCAAACGCGTATGGAATCAACCTTACAATGGGCAACCAGATTACAATTATTATTTCGGGAATCATGCTGGCCGTGGGCGCAGTCGGAGTTCCCAGCTACCAGCTTGTCATTATGACCGCCATCTTCCCGCAGGTAGGACTCCCGCTCGCCGGCGTGGCGCTCGTGTCCGGCGTGGACAGTATCCGCGGCATGATAAGCACGACAATGAACGTGCTGGGAGATTTGGTGGTGGCTCTTATTGTTGCAAAATCGGAAAAAGAACTTGGAGACTATTGCGAATAGGAACAGGAGGTAAGAAAATGAGCTTCAGCGAGGTTATGAAAGAGAAAAATATCGTCCTTCCGCCGGCCAATGCGCCGGGAGGAATTTATTCCCAGATATATAGGGACGGGACCACCGTCTATGTATCCGGTCAGACGGCAAAATTAAACGGAGTTTTACAGTATAAGGGAAAAGTGGGAAGAGATGTATCCGAGGAAGACGGCTATCAGGCCGCCGAACTGTGTGCGAAAAATGCCCTGGCCCAGATCGAGGCATATGCCGGAGGCATCGACCGGATTGACAGCGTCATCAAGCTGGTAGGTTATGTAAACTGCATTCCCGAGTTCACCCGGCAGGCAAATGTGATGAATGGCGCTTCTCAGATTATCAGCGACATTTTCGGTGAGTGCGGACTCACGGTCAGAAGCGCCGTTGGAGTGGCGTCGCTGCCCGGAGACTCATCGGTGGAAGTGGAACTGATTGTGAAGATGAAGGAGGTTTAGCGGAAGAGTGCAGGGGGTATCCGCAGTACGCCGTTTTCATGCGGAGGGGGACAGCAACGGCCCGGGCGATCGACAACCAGACCGGTTTATGATAGACTAAACATAGTTACTATGATTATTATGGTTAATCTGTTAAGGAGCTGAAGATGGGGACAATTGAAAAGATTGTAAAAAAGGTTGCGGATTTTAAAACAGAGCTGGAAAATATGCCCGTGAACAGGGAGGCCGCGGCGGTCGGCCGCGAGGAATTCACCCTTCTGCTGAGCGGGATATCTACGTGCCGGAAGGCGCCTGGAATATCGGAACATATGGGGTATGAGAAACTGTATCACTGTAAAACCAGGGAAGATGCAGAAGAGACGCGGGAACATTTGCAGAGACTGTTCGGCATACATGACGAAGAATCATTTCTGGAGGCCTGCCGCAGGGAATATTCCGGCGGCGATCAGTATGAGCAGTTCATGACCTTCTGGGCAGGCGCGCCGCTGTTTGATATGTGCGAACTGTCACCGGAAGGGAAAGAAGCATTCAGCGAGTGCATTGAGCTGTCGAAGCAGTTTTATCCGATTTTGAAGGAGAAGGGCTATTATGCCTGGGATATCAGTGAAAAGATCGGACTTTTGAGAAAGGCCGCCGCCTGCGGCATTGTGTCTGATGAGAGGTTCTGGGAACTGTCGGATCCGTGGGTGAGGCAGGCGCAGGTATTTTACCATTCTTACAGAGAATATGCGGTTAGCTGCCTGTGCGGAGCCGTTTATTTTATGCACCGTGACAGCCCGGACCTGGAAGGATTTTACCAGCTCAATGAGAATCTGGCCCGCCACTTATTCGAAGAGGGCGGCGCATGGCAGAGATCCGGCTGGTACGAGCCGGGGGAGCGTGAGTGGGCCGATTTGATGGCCGGTTCAAATCCCGGCTGCATTATCACGAAGAAGGCCATAGACAGCGGTGAAATCGGCTACATGTACCGGGAAGAACCGACGGAAGGATTCCCTGACTGCGGATGGCGTTTCTTTGTGGGAGACGAGCCGGATGAGTATGTCAACCAGGTGGAAAATAACACCGTCTGCAGTTACAATACGGCCTGCAACCTGGACCCGACGATACTGGCGTATTTCTATGCGGATTTTGGCCGTAAATTCGGGAAGACAGAGGATGGGTGGGTGGAAGAATTCTGATCAGCCGGTCATCTGAAAGAGATTTATAAAGCGTAGTGATAATTCATATTAAAGAGATATCTTTATTGAAATTAAGTTGAAAAGCGGGATTCCAGGGTGTTTGTCTTTGGGATCCCGCTCTTTTCTATATCATTTCTATATTATTTCTATATCATTTCTCTATCATAAGAAATTACGCCTATGATATAAAAAGCGCTCCTATTATCAATGCAGTATAAAATACGGCAAATTTCTTCCAGGGTTGACAGCTCATCTTTTTATATGTATCCTCAGATCAAATGGCGGCGGAATGCCAGGGGAGGAAACAAATGAAAAAAATCATCATCTTAATGCAGCAGGAAAAACGGGATCGGGTGGTAGCCGATTTTATGAAGCACAATCTGGAGGAGGTTCTGGAAAACACGGTTCAGATTCAGATTCTCTATATAGAAAACCTGGAAAATACGCGTCTTCCGGAAGCGGATATTATTCTGGTAACCATCTATAACCTGATTTATAAGATACGCGATAATTTTCAGGGGGAATGGGAGGAAATACTTCTGGCGGGAAGAACGCTGTCGCGGGAGGCGCTGCAGAAGATCAACCGGATCCCGGAGGGAGAGGATGTGCTGGTAGTTAATAAATCTCAGGAAACGACGAGGGATATGCTCCATCTTTTCTATCAGCTCGGGGTAATGCATCTGAACTTCATTCCCTTTGACAGCCCGGGAGACCTGAAGGGAGTGGGGTATATTATTACGACCAGCATGCCCGGTTCGCTGCCGGATACTGCCGCAGAGATTATAGACATTGGCTACAGAAAACTGGACACTCAGACATTTTTAAATATTTTTTCCAGGTTAAATATAGAGAGTGACCGGCTTACGCGGAATCTGCTCCGCTATATCCAGAAACTGCCGCAAAAGGACACCGATGTAGAAAAAAGATACCTGTCCTCCCAGCTTCTGAACAAGACGCTGGTGAAGGTCATAGAAAAAGCCGATTCCGGAATTATTGTGGTTGACCGGGAACTGAATATTCTCTACTGCAGCCAGACGGCTAATGCAATACTATCCTCCGATTTCCAGCCCAATGATTCATTCGAGCTGCCGTCTCATCCGGAGATTACAAAGCTTTTGACGGAGGAAGGATTCCAGCAGGATCTCGTACATATTGAGGATGAATATGTCATTGTGAAACGCCAGCAGCTAATGAGTGAGGATGAGCCAATCGGATTTTTCTTTGAACTGCGTACGGCTAAGAGCATCAGTGAGATGGGGAATAATTTAAGCGCCAATCTGAAAAAATCGGGACTCTATGCCCGATACAGGTTTGAGGATATCATCTACCGCTCCCCGGCAATGGATAAATGCCTCGCAACGGCCGGGGCAATTGCAAAGACGGAATACGCGGTGCTGATTACCGGTGAAACGGGAGCAGGAAAAGAACTGCTGGCCCAGTCGATCCATAACGCGTCGGAGCGGGCCTCGGAACCGTTTGTAGCAATCAACTGCGCCGCTTTTCCGGAAAACCTTCTGGAAAGCGAGCTGTTCGGATATGAGGGAGGAGCGTTTACCGGATCGAAAAAGGGCGGAAAGACAGGCCTGTTTGAGCTGGCGAATAAGGGAACAATCTTTCTGGATGAAATAGGCGATATGCCCCTTTCACTTCAGGCCAAACTCCTGCGTGTATTGCAGGAGCAGCAGATTATGAGAATCGGGAGCAACACGGTTATCAATATCAATGTGAGAATCCTGTCGGCTACGAATAAAGATCTGAGGGAGGAGATAAGCGAAAAAAGATTCCGTGACGACCTGTATTACAGGCTGTCGGTATTTACAATCTGTATTCCTCCGCTCCGTGAGAGAAGAGAGGATATCCTGCCCATGTTTAAGGTGTTCAGCAATAAGCATGCCCTCCGTCTAAACGATGTCCAGATCCGTATGCTGACGGAATACCCCTGGCCGGGAAACGTCAGGGAATTAAAAAATGCCGCCATCTATTACGATGTGACCGGAAACCTGGACTGTATCCGGCCGGCGGAGGAAGCGGTTCCGGCAGGGACGGCTCTGCCGGGAACCGCAGCGGCGGGGATGACATCGGCGGGGATGATATCGGCGGGAGTGACACCGGCGGGAATGACATCGGCGGGAGTAACACCGGCGGGAATGACATCATCGGGGATGACATCATCGGGCATGGTACCGGCGGGGATGACATCATCAGGAATGGTATCGGCCGGTACGGCCCCATCAGGAACAAAACAGGCGGTATTATACACATCTGCGGAACTAAAGAATGCGATTGTGAAGGTGCTCCAGGAGTTTGGTGATATTGGCCTGGGGCGGGGAAGAATTCTTCGGATTGTCAGGCAGCGGGGAATGGTACTCAGCGAAAGCCGCTTTGAGGCGCTTGCCCGGGAGATGGCTGAAGAGGGAATTATCCGCCGGAGCCGGGGACGCGGCGGGATACGGCTGGTAGAAAATGAGGGTATAAAAAGAATGGATGATGAAAAGACAGAATAGGACAGAGAAAGTAGAAATGAGAAGATGGGAAAAAAACAAGAGGGCAGAAACAGGAGAGTAGAAAAAAGAGGGCAGAAACAGGAGAGTAGAAAAAAGAGGGCAGAAACAGGAGAGTAGAAACAGGAGGGCAAAAAACAGGAGAGTAGTAACAGAAGAGCAGAAACAGGAGGGCAGAAGCCGGAGCGTAAAAACAGGAAAGAAGAAATAGAAAAGAAAAATAGAAAGAAAATAGTGGTTTAATAGTGTGTAACCAAATAACACACTATTTAAATAACGACAATTTATATTGCCATTTAAATAATAGTTACAAAAGCTTGATAAATAAAGGCTTTTTATTGATTTTAACATGATATCCATTTTTGGCACGATAGTTGCTTCTATAATAGGACAGAGCCGGTTGTACAGTGTGTCACAGTTCTCAGGACGCGGGATGAGCAGAATTGCTAATCTAACAGGATTGTGAACTATGACAAAAGGGTACCCGCCATTCTGCAACCTGCGCTCTCCGTCATTTTCACAGCAGTAAACCGTGGATTTGACCCAGCAGGCCTCCGCCCAAAGTCCAAACCGGTATGGACATACGGCCGGACGCCTTACAA
>NZ_URHZ01000017.1 GCF_900547735.1 uncultured Clostridium sp.
CTCCCCCGTCCGCCGTCTTACAGAGGCGTCCTCGCATCTCAACTAAATCCTCACAGAATCTCACTGAAAGTCTGGATCCTTGTCCGAATTTGCTCATAGCTCTTATTCAGCGTATCCACCTCAACCGTCAGTGAGGGAAAACCTGCGGCCCGCAGATCCGCCTCAAAGTATGGCTGGTCATATTCCTCCGGATCGCAGAACTTCATCAGGCAGTTGATTACGCCGTCGGCTCCGGCCGTTTTGCACAGGTCTGCCAGCAGCGTGCCGCGCGGTTTGCCGATCTCATGGATCAGGCTGCAGCCGTGCCGTGCGTTCCATTGCAGGGCAAGACGTTTTAGTCCGCCGCCGCCCTTTTCCGGGGTGTCGGTGCGGTACTGGCGCATTTCCTGGGCGAGATCGTCGCCTGCCACCGCGATGTTGTTATCAGACAGAATTTCCAGGAACTCGTCGGGTTCGGCGGAAATGCCGGTGAGGACTACTTTTTTACCGGTGAAACTGCAGGCCGGAAGCTGCTTCAGACCTGCAATTATTTCTTTTACAATGGCCGTATGTTCGCTCTTTTCATAGAAGAAAGCGCTCTTCATAACGGCATGACGGACGACGGGTGTGACGACGTCAAGGTGCTCCAGGGAAACAGCCGCAAATTCACGCATGGTTACGTTGTGTTCATTGTAAATCGCAATGGATTCGCAGAGGGCTTTTTCATTCATCATCTGCCCGGTGATGGTGGAAAGCATGACGAGTACATTTTCATATTCACTGATCAGGTAGTCGGCACTGGCCGGGGAGGTGCGGTTCTGGGGATATACAATGGGAACCATTGGAATGGAGGGAACGCCAAAACGCCAGTTCTGGGTCATGCACCGCAGGGTATCGCAGGCGGCCGGGATGATAACAGCGGACAATCCCTGATAAGCGCCGTTTAACCCCAGTTCCATATTGGCCTGCATAATGGGACAGGCAAATGCGGGCAGGTAGCTCTTTGCCAAAACTAATTCGGCCTGTCCGCCCCAAAGCCCCATGGGGATCATGCCGGATGCGTGAACCAGTTCCTCCGGTGTATAAGGAGGAAAACAGCCCACGACCTTTTTGCCCGAGGCCAGATAATAATCGAGCCGTGCCCGCGGATTTTTACATGCCGCCCGCAGCAGGGAAATAGTTTCAAACAAATTACTCATTGATCAGATCCTCCTTTTTCTGTCTCATTACCTCAACGAGACCCTGAATCCTGGTCTCAAACTGTGCCTCGCTGTAGTTGCGGTAGTCCGCCTGATCGCCGTCGAAGGAGGTGAAGGGGACGCCTGCCTGATTTGACAATTGTCTCTGGACCTCCATCATCTGGCAGTCCATTACTTTACAGCTCCTGTTCACATGGTAAATTGTGCCCTCGCATCCGAAGCGTTTCAACGCCTCCAGACGGCGGGATACCATGGTGGTGGCGTTATCTCCGTTGGTGGAAGCAAAACAGTAAGCGCGGGCCATTCCATCCAGATCTTCATACTCTATTGCCCATGCCTTGCCGTAGCTGGAGGCCACCATATTGATCCCGTACTTCTTAAGCGTTCTTAGGTTGTGGCTCAAGTAGGGCCAGCAGGCGATGCCGTCCCAGGAGATCCGGAACTGTTCCCCGACCGGAAAGGTGGAAGTCCCGTCCTTTATATGCTGCTCTATCTCGGCGTTAAGCTGTTCCAGTATGGCGGTGGAGGATTCTTTTCCGCGGTTGCATACCATGGCCGACATGTAGTTGAACAGCTCAAAGCCGCTTAATGGGGAGGGCCTGCGATCCAGAAGATCATTGGCGCGCTCCCACAGCCTGCTGTTGTTCTGGCTGATTTTCATGATTTTCTGAAAACGTTCTTCATTCCACGATTTTCCGGTAAATTTACACAAATCCCGAATCAGTTGGTCAATTTGGGCCCGGACATAACGCACCCTGGTTTCCGTCACATAGTCATAGGGATTGTAGCAGGTGTCGATAAAAAAGATGGGAATATCCATCTGTCTGGCCAGGTTCTCATACCATTTTGTGAGCTGGTTGCAGATATTGTTGGTCAAAAGCAGGAAATCCGGTTTTACCATTCTGCCGCCGTCGGGCAGTTCAATGCTGCTTTCACCGTTCAATACGGCGGCATAAGCCAGATTGACCTTTGCATAGGCGCAGAGGTCGTTTGAATAACCGAGTGCGCCCTCGCATTCCTGCAGGAAGGGATCCGCCTGGTGTCTGGCCGCTATTCCGGCCGAGTGATTTTCCGGATAGAGGATGTTAAGTCCCAGCGTTTCGGGGATCTCCTGCGGAAAGATGGAAGCGGACCAGCCGACTTTCTCTCCCCTCTCTTTTGCAAGACGGGCATTTTCAAAAAGCGCTGCGGTCTGCTCATTTAACATGAGCATGCTTTTGGGTTTCGGTCTTTTTGGCTTAGGGGCAGGGGCCGTACTTACTGCATCGGCTGTGACTGCACCGGATGTGACTGTATCGGTTTTGTATTCACTCATCATTGTCAGATTCCTTTCATTTCCTGTTTTAGCGGATTTCACCCGCCTGGTACATAGACTGAATTTGTTCTTCCGTATAACCCAGTTCCTTAAGAATGTCGGCCGTATCACAGCCGATCGGGCCTGAGGTCCGGCATGGGATTTCCGCCGGGTTAACGGAGGCAAAGTGGACGGGACTGTTGGTAAAGACGGTTTTTGTTCCGTCGGGATACTCGTGAAAATAGGTATAATGGTTTGCCTGAACCTGAGGATCGTAAGGTACATCTTTAAAGTGATATACAATCTCATGGGGCAGATCGTGGGCATTTAGTAGCTCATGCCAGTAGGAGACCGGCTGTTCCGCAAATTTAGCATCGAGGATTTGGGTCAGTTCCCGTTTGCTCTCCGGGGTATAGTAGGCCTGCTGTGTGGAAAAACGGGGATCTTTCGCCACTTCGGGAAGTCCGACGGTGTCACAAAATTCGGCAAACCTGCGGTAATCCACAATAGCCAGATAAATCCATTCACCGTCCGCGCCCTGGTAGGTATTGCTGCCTGCGTGGCTGCAGTTGTAGCGGTCACGCGGGAACTTCCGGCCGTTAAAGCCGTTCAGAAGTCCGGTGGAAAGAATGAAGGTGCCTGCCTGAAGCAGGGAGACGTCCACTTTTTCACCCTCCCCCGTCACCGTTCTTTTATAAAGGGCTGCGGCGATACCCGCGGAAAGCGCCACCGCGACGCTGTGGTCGCCCAGGCCTGCCACGGTCATAATCGGGGGGCCTCCCGCCGGGGCCAGATCGCCCAGCAGGCCGGTTCTGGCGCAGAATGCCGTATAATCGTAGCCGGGCCGGTATTTTTCGTCTCCCTCACTTCCGTATCCCAGCACCGAGGCGTGAATCAGCTTTGGAAACCGCAGCTTTAACTGTTCATACGTAAGTCCCATTTTTTCCAGGGTGTGGATGCGGTAGTTTGTCAAAAAGACATCGGCCTCCGAAATCAGTTTGATGATGGCGTCCAGCCCCTCTTTGGAACGGAGATTCAACGAAACAAACCGCTTATTTATATTCTGCATGTCGAAATTGGGATTGGCCGTTTCGGTGCAGGGGGACAGGGATGTGCCGTATTGTTCGCGCCATGCATCACCGTTCATGGATTCCACCTTGATCACGTCCGCTCCCCATTCTGCCAGAATGCGCGCCGTCATGGGACCGGCCAGCATGGTGGACAGTTCGATTACTTTTATACCTTCCATTGGTTTCATAGATCAGTTCCTCCTGTAAATCTTTCTTTTTCTGTAATTACCTGCGTATCCGGTATCTGCTATTTTCCTTTAAATACGGCCTCTCTTTTTTCAAGAAAAGCAGCGGTTCCTTCCCGGCGGTCTTCTGTGCTGAACGCTACCGTCTGCGCGATCCGTTCAAACAGAAGACCCGTATTGATGTCGGTATCCATCCCGACGTTAATTGCCATTTTCGCCATGGACACGGCAACAGGCCCTTTTTTCATAATCAGGTGGGCCATTTTAAGGGCGGCGGCCATCAGTTCCTCCCTGGTGTTTTCCGTCACCTGGTTTACCAGGCCCATTTCCTTTGCTTCTTCCGCCGTGAGGATGCGTCCGGTGTAAATTAATTCTTTTGCCCTTCCGACTCCTATCAGTCTGGAAAGGCGCTGCGTCCCCCCGGCTCCCGGAATGATACTCAGCCCGGTCTCGGGCTGGCCGAACCGGGAACGCGCCGTGGCAATCCTGATATCACAGGCCATGGCAAGCTCGCAGCCTCCGCCCAGCGCATAGCCGTTGACGGCGCAGATGACTGGTTTATAAAGGTCTTCCAGCTCTTTGAGAGCTACGGAGGAGGTGCCGGGCAGCATCTTCAGGTAATCGCGGTCGTGGATTTCCTGTATGTCGGCCCCGCTGGCAAGAGCCTTGTCTCCGGCTCCACTTACGATCACCACCTGAACGGAATCATCGATCCGCGCCATTTCCACGGCGGTTCGGATATCTCTCCACATGGCCGGGGTAAGGGCGTTGCGCGCCTCAGGCCGGTTCAGGGTCAGATAGAGAATCCCATCCTCTATTTCATAAAGAATGTTTTCAAAGTTCATAGGTAAGTCTCCTTTCATGCTGGAATGAAAATCAGTGGGGAATTATTTTCTTTCTGCCCTTTTATATAGCAAGAACCATGCCAACAGATAAAAACGACACAGACTGCAGCAGGTCTCCAGTCTGCAAAGGCGCAGGTTTTCCACGGAAAACGGATTGGAAAGTGTTTCAAAAGGAGAATAGGCAGGCAAAAAGAACCGGAAACAGCGAAGAAAATAACTCATGGTCACTGTATAGAAAATAAAAAATACAGCCGTTTTCGGAGAAGGTGGCAGCAGTAAGGATGAGATAAAAAGTGCAATTGTGCACAAGCGTGCAATAAATTCACTTTATATGCACAAAAATTCACTTTCGGTGCACATATATGGCTAATGCTGTGGGAAGAAAACGCAGTTTTACCCCATTATAAAAAAGTATGGAAAATTAGATGATCCATTTTGTGGTAGTAATATCGAAAATAAATATTCGAAATTGATATGAAAACCGCGGCTTTATTGGCATAGAACAGGCAGGCTTTAAGAAATGGCATGGGTGATTTTGTAAAAGTTGGCACGGTTATTGCTCTAATAAAAAGCAGTAGAGATCCTAAAAGGCAAAATATAAAAGGAGGTTCTTCAATATGGAAGAAGTCTATATTGTAAGCGGCGTGCGCACAGCAATCGGAAAATACGGAGGCTCTCTGAAGAGCATTCCGGCCCATACGCTGGCAGCGGCTGTAATCAGAGAAGCCGTCGGACGGTCCGGGGTGGAATTGGAGCGCATTGATGAGGTGATTTTAGGGGAAGTGCGTCAGAGTACGGAGGCGTCCAACATTGCACGCTGCGCGCTTCTGGAGGCAGGCCTTCCGGAATCCGTGCCCGGTTTTACCGTGAACCGTCTGTGTGCATCGGCCATGCAGGCGGTATACAGCGGATGTCAGGAAATATGGCTGGGAGAGGCCGACTGTATCGTGGCGGGAGGAACGGAGAATTTAAGCCGGGCCCCCGTATTTATCCGGAACGGACGCTGGGGGGACGGGCCGATGACGCTCGTCGATTCCAACATAGAGGCCGGAACTACGGCCCAGCCGCTGTCCGTATATGGTTCCGGCCTGAGTATGCCGAAGACGGCGGAAAATGTGGCGGAGCGGTTTGGAATCAGCCGTGACGAACAGGACCGATTCTCGGCAGAGAGCCAGCGCCGGGCGGCGGCCGCCATTGAAGCCGGTTATTTCAAGGAAGAGATTGTTCCGGTGGAGGTGAAGGAGAGAAAGAAGACGTTCCTTTTTGACACGGACGAATTTCCGAAACCGGCCACGACGGCGGAAGTCCTGGCAAAGCTTAAACCGATTGTAAAGCCGGACGGGACCGTTACGGCGGGAAATTCCTGCGGGCTCAATGACGGAGCGGCCTGCCTGGTGCTGATGAGCGGCAGAATGGTAAAAGAGACGGGGGCAAAGCCGATAGCCAGGATAGCCGGAATCATGTCGGCTGCCCTGGACCCGGCCATCATGGGATACGGGCCGGTAAAAGCCACGGAGAAACTGCTGAAAAAGCTGGGAATGACGGTCTCTCAAATTGATTTGGCGGAGCTGAATGAGGCGTTTGCCTCCCAGTCGGTTGCCTGTATCCGAGATTTGGGCCTGAATCCGGAAAAGGTGAATGTAAACGGCGGGGCAATTGCCCTGGGACATCCTCTGGGATGCACGGGAGCGCGCCTGCTTGTCACGCTAGTCCACAATTTAAAACGCACCGGAGGCCGGATTGGCCTTGCAACACTCTGCATCGGAGGCGGCCAGTCCATGGCGGCGGTAGTGGAGATGGTTTAAAGAAAACGCTTTAATGATTATGGAAAATACAGAGTAAACGGAATTCCTGAAAATGGAAATTAATGTGGGGAAGCGTTACTTTATGTGAAAGAGCAAGAGAGGTATAATTATGAATGCAGAAGAAATAAGAACGGTTGCCGTGATTGGCGCCGGGGCGATGGGGCAGCAGATTGCGATGAATACCGCCCTGAACGGCAGAAGCCGCGGTTACAGGGTAATTCTGTGCGACAGCTTTAAGCCGGCGGTGGAGAAAGCCGGAAAGTGGGCGGAGGGTTATCTGGCGGGCCGCGTCCTGAAAGGACGCCTGACACAGGAGGAAGCAGACCGGATCGCGTCAAACTTCACGGTTACGGAGGATGTGGAGGGGGCGGCGGCCGAAGCTGATATTATCATTGAGGCGGTTATTGAGAACCTGGAGGTCAAACGGGAGCTGTTTGGGAAAATCAGCAGGCTCTGTAAGCCGGATACGATTCTGGGCACCAACAGCTCCAATATCGTAAGCTCCAAGCTGGCGGATGTGACGGTGAACCCGGAGCGCCTTTTAAATGTACATTATTTTAACCCGGCTCTTGTCATGCAGTTGGTGGAACTTGTGAAAGGTTCTCATACGTCCACGGAAACCATCGAGACTGCCAGACAGTTTGCACTTAATACGGGAAAAGCGCCCATTGTGATTAACAGAGAAATTGCCGGATTTGTAGCAAACCGCATTAATGCCGCCGTAGTACATGAAGCTCTGTCGCTTCTGGAAAAAGGGGTGGCGTCGGTGGAAGACATTGACACGGCTTGTGAGAAGGGGCTTGGCTATCCCATGGGCCCGTTCCGTCTGATGGATTTAACGGGAATTGATGTGAATTATTATGTGCGGGTAGATCGCTTTGCGGAGAGCCATGATCCGTTCGATGCGCCGAATCCGCTCGTGATTGAGAAATTTGAAAAGGGTGAGTACGGAAGGAAGACCGGCAGGGGCTGGTATGAATATCCGGATACTTCAAAATAACAGTAATAGAATAATTTGGGGTTAAAGTAGCTGACGAAAGAAGGGGGAACAAAAATGACATCAAGTACAATAGCCATTATTATTACTATAATTACAATGATTCTTTTCTTTATCAATAAATTTCCAATGAGTGTGGTAGCCTGTATCAGCACTCTTGCAATGGGTATCCTGATTCCGGAGATGAAACTCTCACAAATCTATTCGGGATTTGGCGGAAGTTCGATTGTGATGGTGGCCGGAATGTGTATTGTCGGCGATGCATTATTTCAGACGGGAATTGCACAGAGAATAGGAGCGAAAATTGCATCGACTCCCATTGCAAAAAATGAGAGAGTATTTATTGTTGCTATCGTTATAATCTGTACGATAATGAGTGCGTTCTTATCCAACTCAGGCTGTATCGCTATGTGGATGCCGATTATTGCATCCATTGCTGCAGGTTCTAAAGGAAAAATCCGCTCTAAGATGGTTATCTTTCCTGCTGGAATTGCCTGTATTATCGGAGGTGCCTGTACTCTGGTGGGTTCGGTTTCACAGGTTACTGCAAATTCCATTTTAATGGGATACGCAGGCTATGAGGAAGGTCTGGGAGTATTTGATATGAGCCGCGTCATGGTTCCGGCGGCGATACTTCAGGTGGTGTTCTGGGCGACCATTGGTTATTCACTGTTAAGATGGGCATTGAAACCCGGCAGTCCGGATTTCGACAAGAATAATTCTTTTGCCAACCCGTCGAATGCTGCGGCCCAAACTATGACGGACATTCCGAGATGGAAGGGAACTCTTTCAGTTGTCGTTCTCATCGGATGTATTGTACTTTTTATCCTCTGCGGTTTTGCTCCGTTCAAAAATTATTTTAATATTGCAAATATTGCTCTTCTTGGTGCAACCATACTTTTTGCAACCGGCTGTGTTCCTGTAAAATCGACATTGGCTGAACTGCCCTGGGATGTATTAATTTGTATTGGCGCAATCACAGGCCTTGGCACGGGACTGGATGCCTCAGGCGGCGGTGCGATTATTGCAAACTTTGTATTAAATATGTTTGGCGGAGAAAGCGCATCGGTGATTGTTCTTACAGTCGTTATTACAGTACTGACCAGTGTGCTTACACTTTTTATGCAGAATGGAAGCGTGGCCGCCATGTTGACCCCAATTTGTATATCCATGGCACTGGCGCTGGGGATTAGTCCCGTTCCTTGGGTAATCGTAATTGCTATTGGAACAAACCTTGCGATTGCCACACCAATCGGAACTGCTGTAAATATGCAGATCCTGCCTGCCGGATATACATTTAAGGACTTTGTTAAAATCGGAGGGCCTCTGTTTGTCCTGCTGGTGGCAGCAGTATCGGTTTTGAGCTGCACAATTCTTTTCTAATTGGGAAAGAATGTGTAAAGTCTGCCGGAATAAAGATACGATAAATGAATAATGCAAAAGAAATTCCAGAGGCAAAGCCGGTTTTCGAAAAAGAGGGCCGGTTCCCCCTCTGGAGTTTTTTTAACAAATAAACTTTACCTTTGTAAAGCGCTAATGCATATAAATGGACGGATTTTGACAAAATGTCACCTATTGGCATAGAATTGTATGAATTTTATCATTTTTATAACATTTAATAGACAAGTCTGAAGTAAATAGTTATAATAGTATACAAATGTGCGGAGAGAAATGAGTTTTGCATGGTTTGATGAATGGAAAAAGCAGGCTTGAACTATAATAAAACAGATAGAATTCAACATTTCATGGGGAGCTGCACATGCTGTACCATCATCGGAGGATTCCGGGAGATGGTAATTTTTTTAACAAATATCAGAAGCTAAGGTGGTGAGGAGATGGTCAAGGACACGATCCAGGCCGTAAAAGAAGCAGAGGAAAAAGCTGCTGAGATGATTGGGAAAGCATCTGAAGAGGGGAAGAATCTGATTGGGAAGGCGAAGGAAGATGCTTCGCAGATGCGCGAATCAGCCCTTAAGGAAGCCAGGGAGAAAGCCGGCAAGGTCCGGGAAAAGCTGGCCGAGGAAGGCGAGCAGTATCTGCAGGAATCAGTTGCGGCGGCCGAAGAGGATATCGCTTCCCTGAAGTACAATGCCGGGAAGAAGACGGAGGAAGTAATTAATAAGGTTATTTCCGAACTTATTTAGCGGCATATTAGCAGAACGTTAGGAGGGATGCGGACATGGCAGTATTGCAGATGCAGAAATTTAGTATCTGTGCACTGAAGAGGGACCGTAAAGAGGTTCTGGAACTTTTGCAGGCTGCCGGCGTGATGGAGATCACTCAGGAAGCAGAAGAAGACAGTGTATTTAAAAAGATGGATACGGCGTCTTCGAGACAGATGTTTGACAGGAATGCCGCCCTTGCGGATCAGGCTCTTGAGATACTTCAGGAATATGTTCCTGAGAAGAGCTCGATGTTTTCCGCGCTGGAGGGAAAAGCTCTGACAGACCGCGGGAAATTCGGCAAAGTTGCGGAGAATGCCCAGACCGTCTTAGAGGACGCCAGGCAGATTCAGGCGCTGAATAAGCAGGTAGCGGAGCAGAAGGCCGGAATAGTCAAACTGGAGACGCAGATAGAGAGCATGAAGCCCTGGCTGGGATTAGACATCCCCTTAAGCTGCCAGGAGACGCGGACTGCTTCGGTTCTGGTTGGAGCGGTTGCGGGCGGAATGACGCTTGACCTGCTCTATCAGGCGGTGGCCGAGAGAGCGCCGGGGATAGAGGCAATGGATATCCAGATAGTGGGATCGGATAAGGATCAGACGTGCATCACGGCCGTCTGCCTGAAACGCGACTCGGAACAGCTTGAGGAAGCGCTCAGGTCGGTGGGATTTGCAAGACCGTCCCAGACGGTTCAGGAGATTCCCGCACAGTACGTCACTGAGCTTCGTGCACAGATTGAACAACTGAATAACGAAATTGAAAATACCGTAAATAAACTGAAAGTGTATGAGGGCAGCAGGGAAAACCTGAAGGTTTTATCCGACTATTACAGGATCAGGGCGCAGAAGTACGAAGTACTTGGACAGCTCGTCCAGTCGGAAAAGACATTTATCGTCACAGGCTACGTTCCCAAGCGAAGCGTGGAAAAGCTGGAAGGAACGCTTACATCGCGTTTTGACCTGTCCTTTGAGGCGGAGGATATCCCGGAGGATGAAGAAGCCCCGGTACTCCTGTCCAACGGCCATTTTGCTTCCGCAGCGGAGGGAATCACGGCCTCCTTTGGCCTTCCGGCAAAAGGGGAGATCGACCCGACGACAATCATGTCGGCCTGTTATGTGTTCCTGTTCGGCCTGATGCTTTCGGATGCGGCGTACGGCCTAATCGTATTTCTGGCCTGCTTCATCGCACTTAAGAAGTTCCCGAGAATGGGAGAGAACCTGCAAAAGTCACTGCGGCTTTTTATGTACTGCGGCCTTTCCACCCTGTTCTGGGGAGTTTTGTTTGGAGGATATTTTGGAGACGCGGTAAATATTGTCAGCAGGACCTTCTTCGGGCATGAAGTTTCGATCCCGGCGCTCTGGTTCGTGCCGCTTAATGATCCGATGAAGATGCTTGTATGTTCCATGGTATTCGGCGTCATCCATCTTTTCCTGGGACTTGGAATCAAGGGATATATGTACCTGAAGAACAAGGACGTCCTCGGCTTCGTATGCGATGTCGTATTCTGGTATATGATGCTTGTCGGCCTCGTTATGATGCTGATTCCGACCGAACTGTTCAGCTCGATCGCACAGATTCAGATCGTATTCCCGCCGGCGGTAAGCATGCTGGCAAAGTGGATGGCTATTCTCGGAGCCGTCGGCATCCTGGTGATGTCGGCCCGGACGACGAAGAATCCGGCGCTCAGACTGGCTCTCGGCGCTTACGATTTGTACAACATATCAGGCTGGCTGTCTGATGTGCTCTCTTATTCAAGACTTTTAGCCCTGGGACTGGCAACCGGCGTTATCGCTTCCGTTGTCAATCAGATGGGCAGCATGTTTGGTTCCGGTCCGATAGGCGCAATCCTGTTTATTGCAGTCTTTTTATTCGGCCATCTGTTCAACCTGGCAATCAACCTGCTGGGTGCATACGTCCACACATGCCGTCTTCAGTATGTGGAGTTTTTCGGTAAATTCTATGAGGGCGGAGGAAAAGAATTCACGCCGTTTAAACAAAATACGAAATATGTAGATATTAAGGAGGATTTATAATATGAGCGGTATTGTTTTTGCATTATTAGGTGTAGCAGTAGCAGTTGGCCTGGCAGGCATGGGTTCTGCCTGGGGCGTAGGCATTGCAGGCCAGGCGGCCGCAGGCGTTGTAACAGAAGATCCGAGTAAATTTGCGAAGGTTCTTGTACTTCAGCTTCTTCCGGGTACGCAGGGTATCTACGGACTGCTGGTTGGTTTCATCACATTATCCAAAATCGGTCTTTTAGGCGGCGGTGTTAACATGGATATGGCAATGACGGAAGGTCTTCTTTACTTTGCGGCCTGCATCCCGATCGGTATCGTAGGACTTATCTCCGCAAGATATCAGGGTGAAACAGCCGCTGCCTCCATCGGCATCGTGGCTAAAAAACCGGAGCAGTTCGGTAAAGCCATGCTGTTCCCGGCCATGGTTGAGACATATGCAATTCTGGCGCTGTTAATCTCCATCCTGGCAGTAAGTGCCCTGTAATACGATAAACTTAAAGTAAGGAGAGTTTAGAATGACCGGATTAGACAAAATCATAAGTCAAATCCTTGAAGATGCAGGCAAAGAAGCGCAGGAAATTTCCGAGAAAGCAAAAAGCGAGGTTCAGTATATTCTGGAAGACGCCAAAGAGGGCTGTAAAAAAATTGCGGAGGAGAACGACGTAAAGATGGCCGGAGAGGCCACAAGCTATATGGAGCGAATCAAATCTTCCGCAGAACTGAAAAAACGCCAGTCCGTGCTGCTCGCAAAACAGCAGGTTATCACGGAGATGCTGAATCAGGCATATGAAACGCTGCTTGGAAAAGAGGGCGAAGAATATTTTACTCTGATTGAGAAAATGCTTAATAAATTTGTCCTGCCCAAAGAGGGTGAGATTTATTTTTCAAAGAAAGACCTGGACAGAATGCCACAGGGATTTGAAGCTGTAATTGAAAAGGCGGCTTCTTCTAAGGGCGGAAGCCTGGTTCTTGTAAAGGAACCGAAAAACATAGACGGAGGTTTTATTCTTGTCTATGGAGGTGTTGAGGAGAACTGTTCATTCAAAGCGCTGCTTGCGGCGAGGAGAGATGAACTTTCTGATAAGGTACATGCATTGTTATTTTCATAAAGTGTAACCGCGTAACTGTTCGGACGGCAGGATACCGCGAAGCGGTAATGCATAAAGGTACCGAACGGTTATTACCGAGAAGGAGGATCATATGTCTGATACAAAATATGCCTATGCGGTTGCACGAATCCGTGCGATGGAACTGTCGCTTTTTTCCGCTGCCACACTGGATCAGCTGATGGCCCTGAAAACGTATGAGAGCTGCCTGCAGTTTCTTTTAGAGAAGGGCTGGGGAGACCAGGATACGGCCCAGGACGCGGAAGCGATCCTGGCAAAGGAGAGGGAAAAAACGTGGAATGTGGTCAGAGAGCTTCTGAAGAAGGAGGACGCGGGCATTTTAAACGTGCTGTCCTACGAGAATCTCTTCCACAATCTCAAGGCGGCAATCAAGGAAACGGTCACTTCGGATCACCATGGGAACATCTATTTTGACAACTGTGCCGTGAACGGCAGGGAGATGGCCCGCATCGTGGCGGAACGTGACTGGCAGGCGCTTCCGGCCAATATGAGGCCGGCGGCGGAGGAAGCCTATGAGACATTCCTGCACACGAGGGACGGACAGCTCTGCGATATTATCGTAGACAGGGCGGCTCTGGAAGCAATCTATGCGGAGGGGGAGAAATCTAAGGACCCGGTCATCAGGGCCTATGCCGAATCCACCGTAGCGGTTGCCGACATCAAGATCGCCGTCCGCTCACAGAAAACCGCAAAATCACTTGAATTTATAAAACGGGCAATGGCTCCCTGTGCGGGCTTAAGCGTCACCCGCCTCAGTTCGGCGGCGCTCTCCGGCATGGATGCCATCTGCGAATATCTGGAAGGTACTGCATATGCAGGCGGCGCCGAGGCGCTGCGTGAATCGCCGTCGGCTTTCGAGCGCTGGTGTGATAACCAGCTCATGGAGGCGATCAAACCGCAGAAGTATAATTCATTTTCAGCAGGACCTCTGGTAGCCTACGTGCTGGCCAGGGAGAATGAGATAAAGACAGTCAGGATTATTCTGACGGCCAGGCTGAATGAGCTTCCTGAGGAGCAGATCCGGGAAAGGATAAGGGAAATGTATGTATAAAGCAGCAGTGATGGGCGACTACGACAGTATTTACGGCTTTGCGGCGCTCGGACTGGATACATTTTCTGTATCCGGCCAGGAGGATGCTGAAAAAATGCTTCAGAAGCTTGCCGGCAATGAATATGCAGTCATCTATATTACGGAAGCCGTGGCGGCCGGAATTGGCCGCGCCATAGCAAAATATAAAGAAAGCCTGCTTCCTTCCATCATCCTGATACCGGGAATTTCCGGTAATACGGGAAAAGGCGTGGAAGGCGTTAAGAAATCGGTGGAGCAGGCGGTCGGTTCCGATATCCTTTTCGGAGGAAACCAGTAGCGGGACCGGGGAAACTGTCCGGCGGGAACGCCGCGGCGGCCATATTGTTAAGAAAGGTGGGTGTGACCTTCCAATGAGCAAAGGTACGATTAAAAAAGTGGCAGGCCCTCTGGTTATTGCACAGGGGATGAGAGATGCCAATATGTTTGACGTGGTCCGCGTAAGCAGCCAGCGTCTGATCGGTGAGATTATTGAGATGCACGGAGACGAGGCCTCCGTTCAGGTATATGAGGAGACATCCGGACTGGGGCCGGGAGAGCCGGTAGAGTCGATAGAAGTTCCGCTTTCCGTAGAGCTGGGGCCGGGACTCATCGCCAGTATTTACGACGGTATCCAGAGACCTCTGGATGAGATCATGAAAGTGACGGGGAGCAACAACCTGAAAAGGGGTGTTGAAGTTCCTTCCCTGAACCGCGAGAAGAAATGGGAGTTTGTTCCCACGGCCAAGGCCGGTGATGAGGTTGAGACCGGTGATATCATCGGTACCGTGCAGGAGAGTATTGTAGTAGTTCAGAAGATTATGGTGCCTTACGGAATCAAGGGCACGATAAAAGAGATTAAGGGCGGTGAATTCACCGTGGAAGAGGTTGTGGCTGTCGTTACCACGGATGAGGGTGACAAAGAGCTTACCATGATGCAGAAATGGCCGGTCCGCAAGGGACGTCCTTATCTGAGAAAACTTCCGCCGGAGACTCCGCTTGTGACAGGACAGCGTGTAGTAGACTCTTTCTTCCCAATCGCCAAGGGCGGCGTTGCAGCCGTTCCCGGACCGTTCGGAAGCGGAAAGACCGTTATCCAGCATCAGCTTGCTAAATGGGCCGAGGCGGATATCGTGGTTTATATCGGCTGCGGCGAGCGTGGAAATGAGATGACCGACGTTCTGAATGAGTTCCCGGAACTGAAAGATCCGAAGACCGGCCACTCCCTGATGGAGCGTACCGTTCTGATTGCCAACACTTCCGATATGCCGGTTGCAGCCCGTGAGGCGTCCATCTATACCGGTATTACAATTGCAGAGTATTTCCGTGACATGGGCTTTTCCGTGGCGCTGATGGCCGACTCCACATCCAGATGGGCTGAGGCCCTCCGTGAGATGTCGGGACGTCTGGAGGAGATGCCGGGCGAGGAAGGCTACCCTGCTTATCTGGGAAGCCGTCTGGCCCAGTTCTACGAGCGTGCCGGTCATGTGGTATGTCTCGGCAAGGATGGAAGAGAAGGCGCCCTGTCCGCGATCGGAGCCGTATCCCCGCCAGGCGGTGATATTTCCGAGCCGGTATCCCAGGCGACACTGCGTATTGTAAAGGTATTCTGGGGACTGGATTCTTCCCTGGCTGCAAAACGCCATTTCCCGGCCATCAACTGGCTGACAAGCTATTCACTTTACGTGGACAGCATGGGTAAATGGTTTGATGAGCACGTAGACAGCGAGTGGATGGAAAACCGCCAGAAGATGATGAGCCTGTTACAGGAGGAATCAGAGCTGGACGAGATCGTTAAGATGGTTGGTATGGATGCACTTTCCCCTTCCGACCGGCTTAAGATGGAGGCGGCCCGTTCCATCCGTGAGGACTTCCTGCACCAGAACTCATTCCATGAGATTGACACCTATACTTCCCTGCGCAAGCAGTTCCTGATGATGAAGCTGGTTATGGCGTTCTACGAGGAATCACAGAAAGCGTTAAACGATGGAGCTTCGGCAAACGGACTCATCAAGATGGCCGTCAGGGAGCAGATCGGACGATTTAAATATACGACAGAAGACAATATAGAGACGGAATACAAGAAAGTTTTAGATGAACTGGCAAAAGAAATTGCCGACGTATTAGGAAAGGAGGACTTCTAAATGCCAAAAGAGTATAGAACCATACAGGAAGTAGCCGGTCCTCTGATGCTGGTGCGCGGCGTTGAGAATGTTACTTATGATGAACTGGGAGAGATCGAGCTGGCAAGCGGCGAGACAAGGCGCTGCAAGGTGCTGGAGATCAACGGAAGCGACGCTCTTGTACAGTTATTTGAGAACTCAACCGGTATTAACCTTTCCAACAGCAAGGTGCGGTTCCTCGGAAGAACGATGGAGCTGGGCGTATCGGAAGATATGCTGGGCCGTGTATTCGACGGTCTGGGCCGGCCGATCGACGGAGGCCCCGATATCCTGCCGGAGGAGAGAAGAGACATTAACGGACTGCCGATGAACCCGGCGGCCAGAAGCTACCCGGAAGAGTTTATCCAGACCGGTATCTCGGCCATTGACGGACTGAATACCCTGGTCCGCGGCCAGAAACTGCCGATTTTCTCGGCATCCGGCCTTCCCCATGCCAATCTGGCGGCTCAGATCGCAAGACAGGCAAGAGTGCGCGGAACCGATGAGCAGTTCGCCGTAGTGTTCGCCGCTATGGGTATCACATTCGAGGAGTCCAACTTCTTTATTGAGAGCTTTAAAGAGACAGGCGCGATTGACAGGACCGTACTTTTCGTCAACCTGGCAAACGACCCGGCCGTAGAGCGTATCGCAACACCGCGAATGGCCCTGACCGCGGCCGAGTACCTGGCATTTGAAAAAGATATGCACGTACTTGTAATCCTGACCGATATCACAAACTACGCAGACGCCCTGCGTGAGGTTTCCGCAGCCCGTAAAGAGGTTCCGGGACGCCGTGGCTATCCGGGTTACATGTACACCGACCTTGCTTCCCTCTATGAGAGAGCAGGACGCCAGAAGGGCAAATCGGGTTCCATTACGATGATTCCGATCCTGAGCATGCCTGAGGATGATAAGACTCACCCGATCCCCGACCTTACCGGATATATTACCGAGGGCCAGATTATTCTGAGCCGTGAACTTTACAGAAAAGGCATTACACCTCCAATCGACGTACTGCCGTCCCTGTCACGATTAAAAGATAAAGGTATCGGCGAGGGTAAGACGAGAGCCGACCACTCCAACACGATGAACCAGTTGTTTGCCGCTTATGCCCGAGGCAAAGAGGCAAAAGAGCTGATGGTAATCCTGGGCGAGGCCGCACTTTCCGATATCGATCTGATTTACGCCAAATTTGCGGACGCCTTTGAGAAAGAGTACGTTTCCCAGGGCTACACGGCAAACCGCGATATTGAAGAGACACTGAAGATTGGCTGGAAACTCCTTTCCATTCTTCCGAGGGCGGAGCTGAAACGTATCGATGACAAATTCCTGGATCTCTACTATGGGAAAGACTAAAGACTGAAGACCAAAGAGTAGGGACGAAAAATAGAATAGTTAGTTACTGTCCGCAGAGAATATTCCGCGAGGCGTTTTTTGTGAGTGAAGCGAAGCGCAAGTCACAGACAGCGGGCCCCTTTGGGTCAAACCCGAGGACAGCAGCGCGAAACGGCATTTTTGCCGTTTCTGTGCATCGCAAAGCGTCCTTCTGTTACTGTACGCGGAGCGAACAGTAACAGAAAGGAGGTGATTGCCGTGGCATCTACACAGGTGAACCCAACCAGGATGGAGCTTACAAGGCTCAAGAAAAAACTGGTGACGGCCACGAGAGGCCATAAGCTTCTGAAGGATAAACGAGACGAGCTGATGCGGCAGTTTCTGGATCTGGCAAGGGAGAACATGGCCCTGCGCCTTAAGGTGGAAGAGGGGATCAGAAGCGCCAACAAGAATTTCGTCATTGCAAAGGCGGGAATGTCTGAGCAGGCGCTGAACGCCGCCCTGATTGCGCCCAAGCAGGAGGTATACCTGGAGACCGGAAAGAAGAACGTCATGAGTGTCGATATCCCGGTGTTTGAATATAAGACGAGAACGGCAGATGAGAATGATATTTATTCTTATGGATTTGCCTTTACTTCGAGTGACCTGGACGGCGCCGTCAAATCCCTGGCGGATATCCTGCCGGATATGCTGAAGCTGTCCGAGACGGAGAAGGCCTGCCAGCTCATGGCAGCCGAGATTGAGAAAACCAGAAGGCGCGTAAACGCCCTGGAGCATGTCATCATCCCGGAGACGAAGAAGAACATCAAGTATATTACAATGAAGCTGGATGAGAACGAGCGAAGTACCCAGATCCGTCTGATGAAGGTGAAGGATATGATGCTTGAAGAGGCTCATCATTACAAGGAAAAGCAGGTAGCTGCAGAATAATAAGTAAATAAGAAATTGAGACCGGCCGACGTCTGTAGTATAGAGGATACAGATGGCGGCCGTGTCTGCCTTTTTACAAAAACATAAGACTGTATTTTGTTTTTATGAGGTATTACATATGAGCATTCGCAATTCCATGTGTCGGTTGTTTTTCGCACTCGTTGTTCCTCCTTTTTTACTTTTTATGGTCCTGGTTGCCTATCTGTTTTCCAATAAAATGGAAAAAGTAATTACCGACAGCCTTCAGGTTGTGGCCAATGCCCAGGCAGCGGAGATGACGGACTTTTGCGAACAGCAGAGAGATTATCTGACCGTCATGGGAAACATGAATATGTCGAGGGCGGCCATGCGCGGCCAGCTTAATGATGAAATGCAGGGATATCTGGATAATATGCTGGAGGCCCGCGTCCAGACAATGGGATATCTGGACGCAATTGCGATCATTGACAAAGACCGCCGCGTGGCTGCATGCGGTGTACAGCATGATGTATTTGCCAATGAAGGGATTGATCCCCTGATAGAAATGATGGGAGATAAACCGTTTTACATTTCTGATACGATGCCGGATGAAGAAGGAAATAAGACTCTGGTGGCGATAGCAAAAATTGAAGACGGGGAAGAAGTATTAGGCTATGTTCTGGCGGAACTATGCACCGATTTCTATGAAACCATCAGGGAACGGGCAGAGCTGTGGAACGAATCCACCTTTTACCTGCTGGATGGGAAGGGAAAGATTATCAGTGCGGGCACTTCCGATGAAAACCGGGATTCCTTTGTCACGACGGAGGCGGAACGGAAAAACTACACCGCGAAATACGGCTCAATTGATTTTGCGCTGCATCCTCAGGGCAGTTTCCGTTATAAGGTCGGCGGAACGGATTATATTACTTATTATTCCAACCTGGAATATACGAACTGGCGTGTTATGCTGTCGGTCAATTTAAGCGCCTACCAGAGCCAGAAAACGGTTTACTATATGATGATCTGCTTTATTCTGCTGCTCTGGTTTATGCTGGCGGCGGGAATCGGCTGGTTTGCATCACACCGGATTGTCCATCCGATAAAAAATATTTCCGACACATTGAATTCCATCCGGGAAAGACAGGATTATTCCCCGCGCGTCGAGGTTGGAAAGAAGGATGAGCTGGGAGCGCTGGCAGCGGAGGTCAACGGTCTGCTGGAATTTATAGAGACGGAAAATCTCTACAAGATGCAGCAGCAGCGCCTTCTTCAGGAGCGCGCCGGGCGGGATGCCCTGACAAAAGTCTTTAACCGGGAACGGATCAGCCAGTCTATCCGGGATGCGGTTGAGCGCCACAGAAACGCGCATACAGGACTGGCGGTATTGTTTGTGGATATCGACGACTTTAAGGACTTTAACAATAATTACGGACACAATGTCGGAGATCAGGCTCTGATGTTCTTCGCATCTGTCCTTGAGAGAGAGACAAACGGAACGGTGGGAAGGGTTGGAGGCGATGAGTTCGTAATCCTGATAGAAAGCCCCGGGGATATGGCGGAGATGGAAGAGCGGCTGGTGCAGGTAGAGAAAACGGCGGCGGAACGGTTTGTGCTGCGCGGCAGCGGAGTGCATCTGCCGGTTTATTGCTGTATCGGCGCCGTAACCGTTGATTTTTCAGTATACGATGCCGTGGAACTGACATGTGAGAAACTGATGGATATGGCGGATCATGCAATGTATCAGATGAAAAATGGCGGAAAGCATGGCCATGTAATATTGGAATATTCGGAAAAAGCAGGGAGCCGGGAGGTCTGAAAGACTTAAGGCTCCCTTTTTATTGAGTGGCAATGAAAAGTTCGCGAGGCGTTCTTTTCGTTGGTGAGCGGCGGCAGACCGCTCGGTTAAAAACACTGCAATTTTCTATCGAATTGTCCGCGGTAAAAAGACATGCGGCTAAGCCGGGAAGAAAGGTGATATTGTATTTTTCCCCCGTAATATGGTATGATAGACCTGCTAAATCTGAAACGTTCATGCACATACGGGGGGAGCTATGAAAATTCGGGTCAGGTATTTCAACAAAAAGAAGTTTTTTTCGGGCTGCGTTTTACTGCTGCTTGGAATCTGTATGCCATATTTTCTGACAATCAATATGTGGAATATTCCGGAAAAAGCCTATGACGCCATCGTCACACGGGACAAGCTGGAATTGTGGACGGCGGGAATGAAGCTGGGGGCGCTGAATTCCATCCGCGCATTTCCCCATTATTTCGGGGCGTTTATTATTGCTGAATCCATCGAGCTGGACAGCGACCACAAGATCACAAAGTGGCTGAAATCGGCCATTGTCTTCTGCATCATCCCATTAATTTATACGATTATCAGCGTGGTCCACCAAATTAAGTATGATTTTGGAATACCGGCGCTGTCTCTTATCATTCTGCTGATTCTGCTGGGGAAAAATGATTATAATTACGTCAGTCTGTGGAAAAAAGCCATGCTGATTCTGGTGTTTCTGTCGGCGCTCCAGTTTCTGGATATCATGCCCTGCCTGAAGGGACTTCCCACGGGCCGGGGGGAGATGTCGAGGGACATCAAGATCATTGCCGAGTTTCTGGAGATGGAACCCGAGATGAACGGGACCGTGGCGATATTCTTCGCCCTTTTGATGTTTATGGGGGTGCTTCTCTTTCTGCTGATCCGGGATGAGAATAACCTGAAGGCGATGAATGAGCTGAAGGCCCAGAACGAGAGGATGGTCATGGATACCAGGCTCCGTGTCCTGGAGAACCGGACCTATCTGGAAATGCGCCATCTGGTCCACGATCTCAAGTCTCCGCTGACATCGGCCCAGGCGCTGGTGGGCGTGGTGCGGATGTCCTGCGATTCCAGGCAGATGTCAAAGGAATCGGGATATTTAAGCCAGGTGGAATCGGCCATTGAGAAGATGAGCGGGATGATTTCCGAGATTCTTTATGAGAATCACAGGACCAGGATTTCGACGGAAGAAATACTGGATTCCGTTTTAGCCCAGATTTCCGTTTCGGAGTATTCGTCCCTGGTCCATGTCTCGAACCGGGTTCCGGAAAAATACCTGCTTGTCAATAAAATACGGTTTTCAAGAGCGCTTATCAACCTGATTGAAAACTCGTTCTATGCCCTTGCGGAGGATGGCGGGAGCATTGATTTTATTGTGGATAAGGCCGGTTCAGACGGAGAAGGGGAGATCTGTTTTAATATAACCGACAACGGAAAAGGAATCGATGAGGACACGCTGTCACTCATCTGGGAACGGGGATTTACCACCAGAAGCTCCCACGGCCTGGGCCTGAGCTTTGTAAAGAAAGTGGTGACGGATTCGGGCGGGACGATAGCGATAGACAGCGAGATCGGAAAAGGGACAAGCATTGTACTGAGATTGCCCGAGGATAAAGAGGAGGAGTATGATGAGCAGCAGTGTAATTAAAATTCTGTTGATTGATGATGAGCCTGAGATTCTCTGCGCGCTGAAAGCGGTGCTTGAGACACAGGGGTGGGAGGGGCTGATGGCCCAGAACGTCAGGCAGGCGCTGGAATTGTATGAGAAGAGCGCGCCGGATCTTATTCTGATTGACTACCACATGCCGCATATCAATGGGGTGGAGGGAGTGAAAATGTTCCGGAAAATCGATCCGGACATTCCCATCATTGTATTTACGATAGACGAGGACCAGGGCATTGCCGATAAGTTTCTGGAGGCGGGCGCCAGTGATTTTGCCACAAAGCCGATCAAGGCGCCGGATATTATTTCCAGAATCCGTGTCCATATCAGGCTGATGGAGAGCAAAAAGGCAAAGAAGAATGAGTACGAACCGTTTATCGTCAAGGGTATCGGAACCTCTACGATGGAGCTGATCAAGGACGCGATGAGGGGGCAGACGCAGTATCTTACCGTGGAGGAAATTTCAGAGAAAACGGGGCTTGCCTATCAGACGACGTACCGCTATCTCCAGCACCTTACCTCGGAAGAAAAAGTGGATGTAAAGAGCAGTTACGGCAAGAAAGGAAGACCGAAACAGAGCTATTTACTGCTGTAAATTGTATGAAATTATTAGAAAAGAGCTGTTTTGAAATGATTTTATAGTTAAAATCACGAAAAAACAGCTCCTTTTTTGTCTATTTCAACGAGAGATAAATAAGAGAAAAAATAGAAGTTTGGGATGGCCTATGATACTATGATTTTAACAAAAAAATAACGCAGGAGGGAAATATGAGAAAGAAATCAGTTGCAGTTTTAATGTGCCTGGCGCTGGCTATGGCAGTGAGTGGATGTGGGGAAAAGACTTCCCAGGGAGGCGGCCAGCCGGCGGCTGCGCAGACACAGGACGCAGGCGGAGAGGCTCAAACAGCCGCGGAGGTTGAAGGACTCAAGGAGGCGATCGCCGAAGGGCCGGTTCTTCTGACTTCTGTAGGACAGAGCGCCGATTATGAGATGGTTAAGACGATGCTGGATAAAAACAACATCAAGTGTGAGAAAAACAGCCTTGCCACCTCGGCGGATCTGGAAGGGATTAAAACGCTGATGCTGGCCGTGGGAGGTTCCTCCAAAGGACTTGGAGCCGCCGGAATCGATGCAAACGGTGAACTGGAGCGCGTGGCAGAACTGATCGGCGCGGCGGATGAGCAGGGAATCGTCATCATCGCGGTGCATGTGGGCGGAGAGGCCAGGCGCGGTGATTTATCCGATAAATTCATTGCACCGAGTTTTGAAAAAGCAGACTATGCCATCGTAGTGGCGGACGGAGATAAGGACGGCCTCATGAAGGGACTTGCGGCACAGGCGGGAATTCCTTTCGACGAGGTGAGCAGCATGGCCGACGTGGTTCCGAAACTGGGCGCCGCATTTAAATCTTAAGTTTCAGGGGGTTACATATGAGTATTGAGCTGATAATATTTTTAGCCATGGTGATTGTGTTCGTGGCAGGCTGCTTCCTTTTGAAGCTGCCCGTAAGTCTTTCCATGGTGCTGGCGGCTGTTGTCGGAGCCCTTGTGGGAGGATACGGTTTTCCGCTCCGTCATCTGATTGAGGGAACCTTCTCCTACGTGGATACGATTCTGGTTATTACGACCGCCATGATTTTCATGAAAGTGATTCAGGAGTCGGGAGCGCTGGATGCGCTGTCTTCCCTGATTATTGAGAAGTTCCATAAGGCACCGGCCCTGCTGGTCTGCCTGATTATGCTGGTCATTATGTTTCCGGGTATGATTACCGGTTCTTCCACCGCAGCGGTTCTTTCTGCCGGTTCCATTATGGCCCCGGTGCTGATGCTTATCGGAATTCCGCAGCTTGAAACGGCCTGTATCCTGGCCATGGGCGGAATCCTGGGAATGATAGCTCCGCCGGTCAACATTCCGGCCATGATTATTGGAGGCGGAATTGATATTCCTTATGTCGGTTTTGAACTTCCCCTTGCGCTTCTGACATTTCCGCTTGCATTCGTTTTTGCCCTGATGTTCGGATTAAAATATGTGAAAAAGCTGGAATACGAAGTAATCAGGGAAAAACTAAACCATGAGCCGGGCGAGAAATTCGGATTTAAAATTTACATCCCGATTTTTGTGGCGATGATTCTGATGGTCCTTAACAAGACGGTTCCATCACTCCCCAACCTGGGAATGCCGCTGATTTTCATGATTGCCTCGGTGACGGGACTGTTCACCGGCTACAAAATCAATGTGCAGAAGGTGTGTAAGGACGCGGTCCAGAGTGTGCTTCCTGTTCTGGGAATCCTGATGGGCGTCGGAATGTTTATTCAGATTATGACACTGACGGGCGTGCGCGGCTTTATTGTAACAACCTGCCTCAGCCTTCCGAACGGTTTCTTATATCTGGCGATGGCGGTTACCATTCCGCTGTTCGGCGCAGTATCTTCCTACGGAGCGGCCTCCGTGCTGGGAGTACCGTTCCTGCTGGCCTTCCTGAGCAAGAACCAGATTATCACGGCGGCAGCCATTTCACTGATTGCTTCACTGGGAGACATGATGCCTCCGACGGCGCTGGCAGGAATCTTTGCAGCCCAGGTAGTCGGTCTCGACAAGTATACAAAAGTGCTTAAAAAGTGTATGATTCCGTCTCTGATGATTATTGTCTGGGCCATTGCATTTATTCTTCTTGCTAATGTTCTGGCGCCGTATATCGTGATTAAATAGAGGGAGGGATCGGGTATGATTACATTGATTTACAGAGGAATTGTGGCACTTGTCCTGATATTTACCGTCTGGAACCTGTTTGACGAAAAAAAGATTACACTGCAGGCCAACGCGGCTCTCGTTGTAATTCCGCTGATACTGAGATTATTAATGATTAAATAAGGAGGCAGACATGAAGAAAAACCATATTACAGCGGCTGTCTGCCTGGCGGCGGCGCTTCTGGTGGCAGCGGTGACGGGACAGAATTTTGCGTCACTGAAGAATCTCGGGGAGATTAAACCGGGACCGGGTGTGACGGGCACAAAGATGCTATCCGAGTATTTTGACGGCATCAAAGGCACGAACATGGACACGGAAGTCTATGTGATGGAGGGAGAAAAACCGGGTGGCAAGGCGCTGATTCTCGGAGGAACCCATGGTAATGAACCGGCCGGATATATGGCGGCCATTACATTTATTGAAACGGCGAAGGTGGAAGAGGGAACGGTCTACGTGATTCCCTTTACCAACCGAAGCGGAATGACCCACAACGATCCGCAGGAGGCGTCCCCACAGTATATGCACATTACAACGCCCAGCGGAGAGCGGAAATTCCGCTATGGCTCCAGGGCTTCCAATCCGGTTGACCAGTGGCCGGATCCGGATGTTTATGTGCATGCGGCCTCCGGGCAGCAGCTCTCCGGCTCGGAGACAAGAAACATCAACCGGGCATACCCGGGAAAGCCGGACGGCAATTCTACGGAAAAGGCGGCCTATGCGATAGCGGAGATGATCCGGGCGGAAGGCGTGGACGAAACCTTTGACCTTCACGAGGCATCCCCGGAGTACCCGGTTATCAACGCGACGGTTTCCCATGAAAAGGGAATGTCGCTGGCGGCCAGCGGAATGATGGAACTGACCTTTGCGGGCATCCAGATGTCCCTGGAACCGTCGCCGACCAACCTGCACGGCCTGACACACAGGGAGCTGGGCGATTATACGGACACCATCCCGCTGCTGATGGAGACTGCCAATGCATCACAGGGACGTCTGCGCGGGGCGACCAATGAGAAACTGGCCCTGACGGGCAAAGACAAGGCGTATGTCAAGAGCGCGAAGCTGGGGTTTCTGTATGTTCCCTACGATGAGAACGGGCACCCCATTGAGGAGAGAGTCGGAAGACATCTCCAGGGAGTCATCGAGTATACGAACGCATACAACCAGCTGTACCCGGACAACCAGATTGTTTTCTCGGAAGTTCCGACTTATACGGAACTGTTCGTGGATTCGGACGGCTCGGATCTGGGAGGAAACAGACTGGGAAGTTTCCTGAACTAGAGTGTGTGAAGATTGCTTTCAGTCAGACACACTCCGGAACGGTAACCTTTTAAAAGAGATTAGGAGGATATGAATATGAGAAAGAAAAGTTTGGCGCTCTTTTTAGCTGCTGTTCTGGCAACATCCGTTACGGGATGCCAGACAAAGACCGCGCCGCCGGCCACGGAGGCGGTACAGGAGTCCGCCGTCCAGACGGAAGCGCCTGAGGAAACACAGGAAGCTGCGGCGGAGGAAGATGGATGGAAACCTTACGACGAGAATGGACAGATTAAGCGCGACGACCGTGACGGAAACGGTAAAAACGGCGTAGTATCCACAGGTAAATATGAGGCGTCGAAGATAGGAGCCGACATTATTGAGGCCGGAGGAAACGCCGTAGACGCTGCGGTTGCCGTAGGATTTGCCCTGGGCGTATGCGAGCCGCAGTCATCCGGCATCGGCGGAGGCGGATTTATGTTAATCCATTCGGCGGAGACGGGCGAAAATGTATTTGTAGACTTCCGTGAACCGGCGCCGTCCAAGGCAGAGCCGGGAATGTGGCCGGTGGACAAAGACGGGGAACTGACGGATGACACAAAATGGCTGGGCGGTCCCGCAGTCGGCGTGCCGGGCGAAGTAAAAGGACTTTTATACGCCCTGGATACATATGGAACAATGACAAGGGAAGACGTTATGAATCCCGCCATCGAGATGGCTGAGAACGGCTATGAGGTATCGGCTGTCCTGAACCGGGATATGATGGAAGAGTTCGAAGTGCTCACCCGCTTCGAGGCCTGCGGTGATATTTACCTGAAAGAGGGATTTCCGTATTCGGTAGGCGATGTGATTAAAAACCCGGATCTTGCAAAAACACTCTCCCTGATCCGCGACAACGGCCCGGATGCATTCTACAAGGGAGCAATGGCGGAAGCCATGGTTAAGGCTGTCCAGGAATCGGGCGGGATCCTGACTCTGGAAGACCTGGCAAACTACGATATCAAGCTCAGGACTCCGGTCAGCGGCACTTACAGGGGATATGAGATTCTCTCCTCCCCGCCTCCATCATCGGGCGGTACGACAATTGTGGAGATTCTGAACATTCTTGAGAACTTTGATATCAAGGGGATGGGACACAATTCGACGGAGCATCTTCACACATTGACGGAAGCTATGAAAATGGCATACAAGGACAGAGGCTTCTTTGCGGCAGATACCGATTTTATCGATGTTCCGCTGACGGGAATGGCCTCCAAAGAATATGCAAAGGAACTGGCTTCCCAGATCGACCCTGAAAAGGCGCAGATTTTTGAGCATGGAGATGCATGGGCTTATGAGTCACCACAGACGACCCACTACTCCATCATGGATAAACAGGGAAACATTGTCGCTGTAACGAAAACGATCAACTACGTATTCGGTTCCGGCGTGGTTCCGGAGGGATACGGATTCATTATGAACGATGAGATGGACGACTTCGACGCCGAGGTCGGCACGGCCAATGAGGTACAGCCGGGCAAACGTCCGATGAGCTCCATGTCACCTACCATTATTCTTAAAGACGGAAAGCCGGTTATGACCATCGGCGCGCCGGGTTCCCAGAGAATTATTTCCGGTGTGGCTCAGGTTATCTCTAATGTCATAGACTTTGATATGGATATCCAGGATGCGATTTCCGCACCGAGAATCCACGCCGGTTCCGACTGGACCACAAGCGATGAGACAATCATGATCGAGACCAGGGTCGACAAAGACGTAATCGAAGGATTAAAAGCCCTGGGCCATCCGGTACTTGAAACCGGAGACTGGATGGATTATCCGTGCGTGCAGGCTGTGGAGATGCTTCCCGACGGAACGCTGCGCGGCGGTGCGGATCCGAGGCGTGACGGGAAGGCGGTTGGGTATTAACTGCAGTCAGGGCGACTAAAACAATATAACATTTCTTACGATTCTTTACACTTTCAAAGCCGGGAGAATGAGCCTGTATACACGGGGGTCAGCCATCCCGGCTTTTCTTTTTATTCTATCTTATAAATTTATCTGAGCAGGACCGTTACCGGTCCTTTTTCTTTTGCCGGAAATCCAAGGAATAACAGGAGTAAAGACAGCCGTGTGCCTGTTGAAAATAGGGTGGTTCAGTGGGTGAATCTAAAGAGAATATTATGCTTTTCAGAAATCAGAAGGGAACTTTGACAGGTAATAAACTGTCAGGGTGGTCGAAAAATAACTTTTTGATTACAGGGAAGACAGCGAATATAATGAATTTATCGATAAGAACAGGGATCCCACCGGAATAATTATAAATATACGTTTCTCAACAGAAAGGACTTTAAAGGGGTTAACAACATGAACAGCATGGTAAAAGTGAAAGGAACTCCATATGAACAGGGTTTGCAGCAAGGGGGGCAGCTTAGAGAAATCATTCTCCACAATATTAGAGAAGTAAGAAAAAAGATGATTTCTGATCACGTTGATATGATACGTTATGAAGCGTTTGTTAAGAGGAACGCAGCGTTTTTAGAACAGGCGCACAGTGATATCTTTGAAGAAATGAAAGGGATATCGGAAGGAGCTGGGAGCCCTTTTGAGGAGATTCTGATGCTGAATATTCCCGCTTATTTTATGACGGGATATTTTAACCAGGAATGCAGCATGATTATGGCCAGGGGGAAAGCGACGGCGGATGGATGCACCTATGTGATTAAGAACAGGGATATGAGCACTTATATCGAGCAGGCTGTGGTGGAACGGGAATATCCGGACGGGCTGAAGATCGTGGAAATTAACGGTGCAGGTACGGTCACCTATCCCGCCAGCGGGATGAACAGCCACGGAGTAGGAGTTGCGACGACCGGCTTCTGGTCGGCTAAAGCGCCTGCTGATATGGAGATGGTGGAGGATTCCCACATATTTTTAAATGTCCACCTCCTGCTTGCCGAGTGTAAGACGGCCCGGGAGGCGCTGGATTATGTGAAGGCGTCGCCCCGAATGAACGGACTCAACATTATGATTGTCGATCAGAATGAGGCATGGCTGGCGGAGATGACGAAGGACGAAGTTTCGGTAGAAAAGGACAGCGGAAGCGGCATTCTTTTCCGTTCCAACCATTACCTGTCGAATCAGTTCAAACACCTGAACCCGGAAGAAGCGGAGTACCCCTCTACGTATTTCCGATATAGAAGAATGGAAGAAATGCTGAGGGAACAGTACGGAAAAATCAGGTTTCAGGACTTATTCCGCATTATGTCGGATCATGAAAACGGGGTAAACGCGCTCTGCCGCCATCCGAAAGAGGGGGCACCCTCCAGGACGATCTCGACAAGCCTCTTTGTGCTTGAGGACGGCGAGGCATGGACTACCCTGGGAAATCCATGTGACAGCCTGAAATATGCATTACTGAAATAGGAGGGGACAATGGACTGCAAAAATTATATAAATGGACGTATAAAAAACTAAAAAATATCATGTCGGAAAAGGGAATGGACGCGGTAATTTTGACGAAGCCGGAAAACGTGTTTTATTTCAGTAATTTTAATCCGGTTTTAAACAGCCATCCAGCGATTATGATTATCTCTCTGGACGATGACCCGTGTCTGCTGGTGCATGCCATCCGTTACGTCCATGCCTGTGAAGAAGGTAAGATTGATAATATCCAAACCTACGGTAAGTGGGGAGATAATGTACCGCTGGCTGCCCATCCCGTCGATGCAGCCGGGATGCTCCTGGGGAAAAATAAGAAAAATCTCGGACTGGAGCTCGATTACAGCAGTTCCGGATTCTGCCGGGAGATTGAGGATAAGCTGAGCCCCGGCAGGATAACCGACGTATCACCGGTAATCAATATGATGAAAATTATAAAAGATCCATATGAGATAAGCCGTATCAGACGTTCCGCAGCCCTTGTTGATAAAGGTGTGGAGGTCACGATCGATTACTTAAAACAGGGCTGTTCTGAGGCGGAGGCCTGTACTCAGGGACAGTATTCCATGAGAAAGATGTGGCATGAGAAATTTCCTGATTCTGAGGTATGCGGTTTTGGTACTTCGGAGGGAGGAATGATTGACAGTCTTCATGTATGGTGTCTTTCCAATGGGCATATCGCATACGGCTGTGACTGCCCACGGCATTACCATCCACGGACGGGAGATTTGACCCTTCCCATGGCCTGGGCCAAGACGGACGGCTATCATGCCGAGAATGAGAGAACCGTCATCATTGGAGAACTGGACTCATTTAAACAGCATGCTTATGACGCCATGCTTAAGGCGCGCGCGAGTATCTTCCGGATATTAAAACCGGGGGCGGCATTTGAAGAGCTGTATGTTGCCGCGGCTAAGGTTTACTCTGAGAGAGGATTTGATTCAATCCTGCCGGGACGTGTGGGGCATGGGGTCGGCTGCTCCGCCCATGAGTTTCCGTCCCTGGAACGAGGAAACCTGTTGCGGCTTGAACCCGGCATGGTGATGACGGTGGAACCTGGATTAATGGACAAATCGTGGGGAGGGGTACGTCACTCGGATACGGTTCTGATTACGGAGGATGGGTACGAACCGCTCACCCGGTTTGATATGAGCGCTATTATAGTTTAAAACCCATCCCGGGATTTTGTGGGTGACATGTATAATGGGACATTACGTCTGGACCGTGCCAAGTACTTCCCGTACGGTGCTGATAAATGCCTGAATGGTCTTTGAAAGATATTTTGTGTTTTTATAATTTAATACAATCGTATTTTTTGAATCGTAGTCCTCAATAGTGTAAAAGCAATGATGAGAAAAATCATATTGGGAATAGGTGATGAAGGTTTCGGGGAAAATCGAAACGCCCAGCCCTATGGAGCAGAATGACAGCAGAGTGCCTACATTTTTTGTCTCCAGAAAAATATTTGGAGAGATATTAAGGTATTGGAGATACCGGCTGGTAAATGTAGGAGTTCTGGTGGTCTGGGTCATGGCCAGGAACGGACACATTTCCAGACAGCTCATTACAAAGCTGAGATCCGGTTTCCTGGTTTGGAGGACGGGATGGTTGGGAAAGTAACGTTCGATGATACTGTCGGGAATCACCACGATGATATTTTCCTCATAGAGCGGAATCGAGGTGATCTGGCTGGAGGTTTCGGCCAGGTAACCGATGCTCACATCCAGTTTACCGGCCCGGATTCCGTTCTCGACCTCGTCCGTCGTGCCCTCAAAGAGTTTGACCGAGACTTGGGGATACTTTTCCTGAAAGGCGTGGAATGCGGTGGGCAGAAGAACCTGGGATCGGGCATGGGTACTTCCAACGGTCAAGGAACCGCCAATCATGCCGCCTATATCCAACAGCTCTTTTTGCAGATCATCCTGCATGGCGATAAATTCGGAGGCTCTTTTTCGCAGGTAGATACCGGCTGGAGTCAGGGTCAGGGGCTGTTTTCTGTCAAAGAGCGGAACGCCGAAACTTGTTTCCAGTTTATTGATATGGCCGCTTAGGGACTGCTGGGTTATATGGAGCTTCCGGGCAGCCTTGCGGAAATTCATTTCCTCACATAACACCAGGAAATACTGCAGGTTCAAAAAATTGATCATGATAAAAGCGCCTCCTTTGGTGTGATACGTTTGAAGTATAGCATTAATTCCGGCGGCGCTCAATATAAACGGCGCTCTTTTGCGCCATGTACTTACAGGAGAAGGTAGTATGAATCAACAGAAAGAAAATAATAGTATTTTTAACCGCTTTCTGGCGGGAATCGAATATATGGGGAATAAAATCCCGGATCCTATGATGCTCTTTGTATGGCTTTCCATCATTACGGTGGCAGCCTCGTTCGTGCTGTCGAAGATCGGTTTTTCGGGTATGAACCCGGCGACGGGAGAAGTCGTAACCGTCTATAACCTTCTGTCGGCCGAGGGCCTGGTCAGGATGATAACGACGGCAGTCGGCAATTTTACGGGCCTGTCGGCTCTTGGTATGGTTCTTGTATGCATGCTGGGCGTTGGAGTCTGCGACCGCTCAGGGCTTTTTTCGGTGGCTCTTCGGAATGTGGTGGAAAATTCCAGGGGTTCCAACATGAAAATCATCTGCATCTTTGTATTTATGTGTGTTATGGCGGATGCGGCGGGAGGCACCGGCTTTGTCGTAATGCCGCCGCTGGGGGCTATTATCTTCCTGGCAATGGGAAGAAATCCGCTTGCCGGCATGCTCTGCGCCTACGGTGCCGTATCGGGGGCGTTTGCATCAAATTTGCTGGTCACATCCATGGACGTTGTTAACTTGAGCTTTACGGAGACGGCGGCAAAACTGGTGGATCCGGACATCGCCCTTTCTCCTGCCATCAACTATTACTTTTCCGCATTTTCCGTTTTTACACTTACGGCCATGGCGGTTTTCATTACGGTGAAAGTAGTGGAACCGCGACTGGGACAGTATCATGGAACCGGAGCAGGGGAAGAAGTGAGCGCAGTAACCGATAACGAAAAAAAGGCTTTGAAAAGGGCGGTAATTGCCGTTACGGTATATCTGGCGGTCGTACTTGCCGGTGTAATTCCGGAAAGCGGCATCCTGAGAGATCCGGAAACGGGGTCGGCGATCGCTTCCGCTGCTCCACTTATGAAGGGGCTGCCCTTCCTGATTGCGCTTCTGTTTTTTATTCCCGGTGTTGCGTACGGAAAGGTGTCGGGAGCGTTTAAAGGAAGCAAGGATGTGGCAAAGGCCCTGGGACAGGCTATGGCCGATATGGGACCTTACATTGCTTTGATATTTGTTTCGGCACAGTTTCTCAAATATTTTGAATGGTCCAATATGGGAATTATCCTGGCAATTAAGGGAGCAGATTTTCTGGAAGCTTCCGGCCTGCCGATTCCGGTGGTGCTGGTCCTGTTTATCATCATGTGCGCGTTTATTAATCTGCTGATAGGAGGAGCTTCTACAAAGTGGGCAATCCTCTCACCTATTTTCGTACCAATGTTTATGTTCTTGGGATATCACCCGGCTCTGGCCCAGATGGCCTACCGAATTGGAGATTCCATTACCAATCCGATCTGCCCGACCTTCGCGTACTTTGGAATGCTTTTGGCCCTGTCCCAGAAATACGATAAGAATGCGGGATTCGGCACTCTGATGGCCAATATGCTGCCTTATACCATAGCATTTTTCTGCTTTATGACAATCCAGCTTCTTGTCTGGTTCTTCCTGGGAATCCCGTTCGGTCCCGGAGCGCCGCTTAGACTTTCGTAGCAGGAAACGGTTTTAGGAATAAGGAGATAAAAAGGAAATCTTTCATAGCTGTGTGCAGCAGGAAAGATTTCCTTTTCTGATAGTCTGCGGCATTTCGGCCGAAAATAACAGTTTATTATTCCATCGAATAATAACCGAGAATCCGTTCCACAACGGCGATCTGGTTCCGGATGCGCGTTTCCAATGGTTCTTCCTGCGACACCTCCACGGTGACGGCAGGGATACCGAGTGTTTCGGTGACGGTGCGGTTCAGGCTGCCTGCGGGAGTGCCGTTGTAGCAGGAAAAGGGGGCGGAGGTTTTGATCGTTCCGTCCTGGGATTCCACAATCAGGTCGAAGACCAGTTGATCGATAGTTCCGGAATCGGTGATAATAAGGGAGTTGCCGAGAAAGTCGCGTCCGGACCCCTCGCGGTAAGCCTCATGCAGGTCGATGACGAGATCGGGGGAGTATTCCCTGATTTTCAGGAAGATGGAGGCGGCCAGCCCGTCAGTCAAATCGCGGTTCTTATCACCCGGAAAGGAACGGTTCAAATCCCGGTACTGTTCCACGTTCCGTTCCCCATTCCGGCTCCCCGGAGCATTGGCAGGGGAGAGGATGATAAGCGTTCCGCTTTTAAGTTTCCGGCGCTTTTTCAGTTGATCTGCGGCCATCCAGCCGGAAGTTTCATCCCCGTGAATGCCACCGACCACCAGGACGGTTTTACCGGGGGAACCGCTTTCCAGGATGGTAAATCCCGTTTCAAGAGGAGTATGCTCCATGATGAGTTCCGTCTTCGGTCCCGGCCTTAACACCATAAAAAGGCAGACGGCGCACAAAACGAATAAAAGCAGCAGAACAGGCCGGCAACGGCCTTTTTTCTTTTGTCCGGACATAGGTGACTCCACCTCTCTGTACTTTTTCTTACTTAAAAGTATACAACAGCAGGGAATAAAAAGATAGAATGGAAAATATTGGAACAACAAATACGCCTGCCTTTACGTACGATATAATATTTCTGTTATATACTGGATAAAGATTAAGTCTTTGTTGCAATATCTGTATTTTGCTATACTGAATCTATTCAAATCACGGCCGCGGTTTAACAGGTATTGGAGAGGTAAGGCAATGGATAAAAGCAATTTTTTTACGGCGTCGGACGGCGCTGTCCTCTATTATGAAGACAGGGGGGACGGTGTTCCGTTTCTCCTGATGCCGGGCTTTTTAGCGACGACAAAATTCTTTGAAAGAAACGTTGAAGTACTGGCGGAGAAATACAGAGTGATTGTCTTCGATCCCAGAGGCCAGGGACGTTCCGCCAAGGTATGCAGCGGAAATACGATGGAGCGCAATGCCCTGGATATCAGGGATCTGATCGAACACCTCCGCCTTGAGGACGTAATACTGGGGGGATGGTCCATGGGTTCGTCGGTGGTGGTTTCCTACGCGTCTATGATGCAGGAGGCGCACCTGAAGGGAATAATCCTGATAGACGGCTCTCTGTTCCCGATGTCGCCCGACGGGTGGAACAAACACCGCTCACGGGACTACAACGTGGATAACTGGCTGGAAAATTACATGCCGCTGATTTTTGACAGGGAGGCGTTCTACGGCCGTTTTATCGCCAGGATATCAAACGGGGCGATGACGGAAGAGGACAGGGAGTGGGTGACGGCGGAATTCATGAAGACGCCTCCGTGGTCGGCCCTGGAATTCCACTATGATTTCTGCCAGACCGACAATTACGGTAACCTGAAAAAACTGACGGTTCCCGTGGCAATATTCGGCGGTTCGTCGGAAGCGTACGGACTGGAAATGGTGGATGCGTTTGCCGCGGAGTTAAGAGGTTATGTGGAACTGAACAAATTTTATAACAGCGGTCATATGATGTTCTACTATGAGGCTGATAAATTTAATCAGTGTGTCAGCCGTTTTATCGACCGGGTCACGGAGGGAGGCGGCCTGGCGGGGAATTCCAGGTGTGTATCCTGATTCGGACGGGAGAAGCGGAGAACGGTGATTGTGAAGGTATTGACTTGTTATTATTTAACATGTAAACATAAAAAGCGTACATAAGAAATGGAGTGGAGAAAACTATGAAGAAAATGTTAGCAATTGGTATGTCACTTATCATGGCGGCTTCCCTGGCAGGGTGCTCATCGAAAGGAACTGCGGCGGATACGCAGCAGGCGGCCAAAGAAAGCGCCGGAGGACAGGAAACGGGCGGGGCTAAAACGGCGGGAAAGACTAGAACGATCCAGCTGGGCCACATTGATCCGGCCCAGGATGTGGATCCTTACCACACGCTGGCAATGAATTTTAAAACAGAGATAGAGGAACTGTCCGGCGGGGCAATCACGGTTGACGTAATTACGGATGCACAGCTTGGCAGTGAGCTTTCCATGATGGAAGGCATGAACATGGGAACTATCGACATGGCGGTTATTACAAATTTCAGCTTCAGTTCATCAGTACCCGATTTTGCCGTTTTTGATCTGCCTTACCTGTTTCTGAGCCGTGAGCAGGCCCATGCGGTTCTGGACGACGTAGCCATAACCGATGCAATGGAGGAGGAACTTTACAATGATTTCGGCGTTAAAATTTTAAGCTGGGGCGAGGGCGGTTTCAGAAGCACCATCAATAAAAAACGTCCCATTTATACGCCGGACGATTTAAAGGGAATCAAAATCCGCGTGCCGGAGAATTCAACCTACGTAGATACATTCAAGGCTCTGGGCGCCAACCCCACAACAATGGCGTCCAGCGAATGTTTTACCGCTCTTCAGCAGGGTACTATAGACGGTCTGGAGCAGCCGGTTACGCCGATGTATACCTATAAATCATATGAGCTTTGTGATTACATCTCCTTTACGGAACACTTCTACTCCCCCATCACGCTCAGCGTATCGAAATTTATCTGGGACGACTTAAGCGATGAGGAAAAGGGATGGTTTGAGGAGGCTGCAAAGAAGGCGGCGGGAGAGGAGCGCGCATCTGCAAAGGATACGGACGACAAGCTGTTAAAGGAGATGGAGGACGCCGGAGTCCAGGTGAACGAAGTGACGGATAAACAGCAGTTCAGGGATGCGGTAAAACCGATTCACGAGGCGTTCGCGGCGGATGTAAACGGTGAACTGCTGAGTCAAATTAATGCAAAAATAGCGGAAATCCAGTAATCGGCCGGGCGAGGAGAAGGCTTATGAGAAATGCGATGGATAAAGTGTGCGGTCTGGTCAACAGGATTTACGGAGGAGCGGCCCTGCTCCTCCTGGCCGTCCTGACCGGAGCCATGGCCGTACAGGTTTTTACTAGATATGTGCTGGGAGCCTCCCTGTCGGGTACGGAGGAGCTGGGGCGGTACTGCTTCATCTGGATGACGATGCTGGGAGCCAGCATCTGTGTCTCGACAGACTCCCATGCGGCCGTGACAATCCTGAATGATCACTTAAAGGGGAAAATGAAGGGCGGACATAAAATAACGGTGGATCTCCTGATTCTGGCCTGTGCGGTGCTTCTGTTTGCGCAGGGAATCAAGATGGCGTCCATGACAACGAGGCAGCTTACGCCAACCCTGCATATTCCGATGTCCGTTATCTACTGTTCCCTTCCAGTCGGGGCATTCGGCATCATACTGAACGGGATCAACAACCTGCTTAAGAGAATGGCCGGACCCGGGCGGACGGAAGAGATTACCACCGCAGAAGATAAGGTACAAAGCGGAGAAAGGGGGGAGCGGTAGATGGAAGTTGCACTGTTATTAGGGGTTATGATGATACTTCTGGCATATGGCGTTCCCATTGCTTTTTCTATTGGGATTTCCAGCAGTATCTTTCTGATGGTGACACAGATGAAACCGCTGATCCTGATTGCCCAGAGAACGGTTCTGGGAACGGACAGCTTTCCGCTTCTGGCGATCCCTCTTTTTACGCTGGGTGGATATCTGATGGAGTCCAGCGGGCTTTCCAAACGTCTCGTCGGCTGCATTGAAAAACTGCTGGGCGGCGCGCCGGGGAGCGTGGGAACCGTCACAATTGTCTGCTGTACGATTTTTGCGGCTCTTACCGGTTCCGGTCCGGCTACCGTAGCGGCCATCGGGGCTATCATGCTCCCGGCCATGCTGAAGAACGGTTACAGCAAATCGGAGACGGGGGGCATCCTGGCGGCGGCCGGTTCTCTGGGTCCGGTGATACCGCCGAGTATCTGCATGATTGTATACGGCAGTACGATGAATGTATCCATACCGGAAATGTTCGTGGCTGCGATTGTGCCGGGACTTTTGCTGGCCGCTTCCTTTGTTGCGGTCAATCTGGTGACCAACCGGAATAAAAAAGCTGCCGCCACCGTCAGTTACAGCAGAAAAGAGGTAATGGAGTCCTTTATACAGGCGGTGCCGGTTCTGCTTCTCCCGGTCATCATCCTGGGCGGTATTTATACCGGGATCTTTACACCGACCGAAGCGGCGGTAACATGCGTAATCTACAGTCTTGTACTGGGAATCGCCTACAGGGAGATGAAGCTGTCGGATCTGATCAGCGCAATGAAGAAGACGGTTGTGACCTCGGGTATGGTAATGTTTATCATGGCCATGTCGGCCAATTTCGGCTGGATTCTGTCCGCCGCCAAAATACCGACCACCGTGGCTAATGCGCTGGTGCCGTATCTGGGCAGCCGGTTTGTCTTTACGGTGCTGCTCTTAATTCTGCTTTTTGTGGCGGGCTGTTTTATGGAGGTTCTGGCCCTTGTTGTCATTCTGGCGCCAATCCTGATTCCGATAGGAGTCCAGCTTGGAATGGATCCGCTGCATCTGGGAGTCACCTTCTGCATTGCGCTTGTCATGGGACTGATTACACCGCCCTTCGGCATGAATCTGTTTACCGCGGCGGCAGTCTGCGATACTACATTTGTGGAAATTGTTAAGGGGGCTCTGCCCTATATCTGTGTGGCGCTTATCATGATCACCCTGTTTGCGTTCGTGCCCCAGATCACCTTATTCCTTCCCGGATTGATGGCGGGGTGACGGCATGGTGAAGAGAAACCTATTAAAAGGTGTGACGGAGCTGCATGTCCATCCATCACCCGACATACAGCCGAGAAAATTCACGGATTTGGAACTGGCGGAGCAGATGAAGGCGTCGGAAGCAGCGGCCGTCGTGCTGAAATCCCATACGTTTCCTACGATGGCGCGGGCGGAAGCCGCGTCGAGAGCGGCCGGTTTTCCCGTGTTCGGTTCCATCACCCTGAATGATGAAGTAGGGGGATTCAATCCGGCGGCGGTGGAGACGGCCCTGAATCTGGGGGCTAAAACGGTATGGATGCCCACGAAGAGTGCAGAGAACCACAGAAAATATTTTAATCTGCCGGGCGGTTTGAATGCTTTGGAAGGGGGAAGGGTGAGGGACGAACTGGAATCCATCCTGCGCATGATTGCAGACAGGGATGTCATCCTGTCCACGGGGCACCTGTCATTTCAGGAGCAGAGAGCCGTCATTGCAAGGGCCAGGGAGCTGGGGGTCAAGAAAATCGTGATTGATCACCCGGAACTGTCTCTGACAAGGCTCACTGTCCCGGAACAGAAATATCTTCAGGAATACGGCGTCTACTTCCTGCGCTGCGCGGTATATCTGGATTTAAGCCGGTCGTACGGGGATGTGTTTTATAACCTTTCGGAGCTTGGATGTTCCGATACGGTGCTCTCTACGGATGGCGGCAACATCGGACTTCCGGACTGGCCGAAACTGATGGAGGAATATCTCCAGTATCTTCTCAGCCATGGGGTTACGGAGGAAGAGCTGAATCTGATGACAAAGGACAATCCTGCAAACCTGCTGAATCTGGTATAATAAAATAATGGTGATACAACGAAAGGTATGGCAGTGATCTTTTCGTTGGTGATCAGTAAAAGAGGCAAGGCATCCATGAACCTTAAAAACGGTTTACGGGATGCCCTGCCTTTCCGTGTGGGGAGGGAGCAAGTTATGACATTAAAGGAATTGAAATATATCGTGGCAATCGCGGAAGAAAACAGCATTTCCCGCGCGTCCGAAAGACTGTATGTATCGCAGCCGTATCTCAGCCAGTGCCTGATGCGGATTGAACGCCAGCATGATATGCCTCTTTTTAAGAGGACTCAGAACGGCCTTGTCCTGACTTTTGCAGGGGAACAGTATGTGGAAACGGCAAGAAAGATTATGAAACTCTATAATGACTTTGAAACTGGACTGTGCGAGATCAGCAATATGAGAAAGGGGCGCCTGACCATCGGCTCAACCATTCATCTGGGTTCCATTGCCTTTTCCACAATTCTGCCGATTTTCAGGGAACTGTATCCCAATATTGAGATTCGGATCAGGGAGGGGCCGTCACAAAAAATAGAGGAATACATAATGGCTTCAAAGGTGGATATCGGGCTGCTCCACTGTCCTCTGAAGGACGAAGCCATCTCCTGCGTCCCAATCTGTGAGAATAATTTTGTGGCCGTGCTGCCGAAAGACAGCCTTCTGCGGGAGCATTTTTATGAAAAGAAGGAGAGCTCGTTTCCGTTCATCGATCCCAGGCGGTTTGCAGGGGAAAAGTTTGTTCTGGCTTATCCCTATCAGCGGGTCAGGCAGATTTCGGATCAGATCCTCGCCGCGGCGGGGATTAAACCCGCCGCGTATTTGGAGACCAGCAGCGTCCAGACCGCGATGTGCCTGTCCTCTGTGGGACTCGGGATTTCCTTTATGCCGGAAAACTATATTGCCCTGTTCAACTGCCCGGTGGAACCCCAGTTCTGCCGGATGGAGGAGGAATTTGGGGCAAAATGGACGATGGGGGTGGCCTATGATTCCAGGGATACGCTGAGTGGGCCGGCGAAGGAGTTTATCAGGATTATGAAGGCGAATATGGGGTAGATGGAAAAATGCAAAGTTGACTTTCTGGTATAAACCGCACTTAATCTCAGGTACAGGTAGACTTTGAAATTGAAGCATAACTCGATATTCTTTAATAAATATTTTTTATCCTTATTTTCCCATATTGACTTATCAGATAAACCTTGCAATTTCTACCCTGTCCTCGTATAATTTTACCTGAAAGAAAGGGAGGAACTGATGCCATGAATTTCCTTAATCTGGAATATTTTATTGTGACTGCGGAAGAGATGAACTTCACGAAGGCAGCAAAACGGTTATTTATATCCCAACAGTCGCTCAGCAATCATATTGCAAAGCTGGAAGACTGCTTCGGTGTTCAGCTTTTTGATAGAAGCGCACCGCTTACTCTTACGCTGGCAGGGCAGAGTCTGTTAAAAAATGCAAGAAAGATTCTGGCGGATAAAAAAGAAGCGGAGCTGGAACTTCAGGATATCAAAGATTTTAAGAATGCTACGCTAACTATCGGTGTTCCAATTACGCGTGGAGCATTTATCCTGCCTCCGCTGCTGATACAATTTAAAAAGGATTTTCCGCAGGTGAAGGTGTTGGTGGTAGAAGGTACATCCAATATGATAACGGAAGCTCTTTATGAGGGACGCGTTGATTTTACCATTGGATTTGAACTTGATGATGAAGAGAAAATCACAACCGAAATACTTCAGGAGGAGCATACACTGATAGTTGTTCCGGACAACATAATGAAAGAATATATTCCAGAAAACGAGAGGGAGAGGATCCTTGCTCAGAAATTTCTTCCATTACAGGAATTTGCCCATTGTCCACTGATTAAAATGAATCATTGCAGCTGGATTGGTGGAATGTTTGAACGAATTTGTGACGAAGAAGGCATATGCGGTAATATTGTTTTTGAGACAGCAAATGTTACTACCATGGTGTCCATGTGTGCAGCCGGTTTGGGTGTGATTTTGTGTCCGAGTATCTTTGTGGAAGAAGCGAACCTCGCTTTGAGCTATAAGGGGCGCGTTAATATTCATAAATTTATTCTTGATTTTCCCAATGCCCATAAAATGATCGCAATTAATTATTTGAAAAATAAATATCAAACGAAAGCCGCCCATAAATTTATTGCAATGACAAAGAAAATGATGAAAAAATAAATGAATTAAAGAAATACATAGGAGAATGCCGTAATGGTTCGGGAATTATGCGCCCGGAACATTACGGCATTCTTTAATGGATTGATGATTTTTATATGTAACAGGAAAAATTTAGTTTCTCCAGACATGGTCCCATGGACAAATAGTCGGTTTCCATATATAGACTGATAATCTGAACCAGGGTATAAAGGCAGGGAGTTTCTATGCCGAGTTTTTTTCCAAGATGTATGTATGGAACGAGCCCGTAGGGAAGATCTTCAGAAAGATAACGGTGCTCCAGAGTAGTAGGGCCTTTTGTGACAGAATAGGCTGCCGTGTTGTGAAATACATCATATAGATTTTTCTGCTTTTGTGGCCAGAATGCATTTAACATTTCTAACTGAGTTGGAGCCTCAATTCCACAGGCGCGTACCACATTTACCCGTTCCTGATCAATTTTTTCCATGAAACGGGTGACTCGTGGCGTGGCTCCTGTCCCAAAAAGCAGGAAATCCTCACCGTTTTCCATACGGGTAAGATTAAAAAGCGCGAGAGGACCATGGGAGATAGGGTTAGAGTTATTTAGCGAGGTATACAGCACGCTGGGAGCGGGATAAAGCTGTGGAAAAAGTGGATGTAAATATTCCAGTAAACTTTGGTTTTTTGTGGGATCCGTGCAGGAAAATGAAATTTGCTTTTTGATAGTCTTCAGATAAATAGAATCAGGGGTCGGCGAATTACATAAGATCAGCTGCCCATTGGTCTCGGAGATAATACAGTCTTTGATGGCTGCCTCTTTCCCCAATTCCTGTTCAAACTCAACAGCACCCCAACAGCCATTTGTGATTAAGATGTTCTGGCCGGGTTCCAATAAACCTTGGAGAGCAGCAGCAAGGGGGCGATGTCCGGAAGCGACTGTACACACCAGAATTAAGTCACTTCCTTTTACGGCCATAGAGAGGGCTGTAGTAGCTGGAATATGGAATAATCCTTCGATGCAGCCGGTTGCGGTAATTCCTTTTTCTGTGATTGGTTCCAGTCTGGAAGGAGAGCGGTCATAGAGAATAACTTGATGACCATGTTGGGTCAAAAATACAGCATTTGCCTTACCGGTGTTACCGGCACCCAGTATTGTAATTTTCATATTTCTTCACATCCTTTGTTTTTTTAGTGATTTTAACATATAATTTGGTATTTTTCAAACAAATTACATAAAAAGTATGATTTAACAGCCAAAAGGCTGTGGCTGTATCGTGGAAAGCTGTTGGACGATAAGGGGCAAAACACTGTAAAATTTTACTATAGATTTGGGGGCGCGCCAGTAGTCTATACGTCAAAAATGACAAAGATGTCTGCGTATGAGAAAGGATGGGAAGGTAAAAATGGGAGAGAAAAAAGTAAAACGAAGTCCGTTGGAAGGCTTTTTGCACGGCATAGAAGTAATGGGTAATAAAATTCCAAATCCAATGCTGTTATTTATATATTTGTGCATTGGTGTAGTTGCAATTTCTGCGATATGTTCCATTTTTCATGTCAGTGCGATTAATCCGGTTAATAACGAGGTGGTAGAGGTTGTTAATCTGTTCAGCCGCGAAGGATTCGTAAAAATGCTCACCACGTTTGTTACCAACTTTACCGGCACCTCTGCCTTGGGTCTGACATTGACCTGTATGCTCGGTGTAGGTGTAGCAGAAGCTTCGGGCCTGTTTCATGTGGCACTTCGGGGACTTGCCAACACAAAGGGTTCCGACCTGAAAGTAATAGTAATCTTTACATTTGTCTGCGTTATGGCAGATTGCACCGGCGGTGCAGGATTTGTTGTAATGCCACCTCTGGGAGCGCTTATCTGGGCAGCAATGGGACGTAACCCAATGGCCGGTATGCTGGCCGCCTATGCTTCTGTATCAGGTGCGTTTGCATCTAACCTGATGATTACATCAATGGATGTAGTAAATATGGGGTATACCGAAGCGGCAGCTCAGCTGCTGGTTCCGGACATTGCACTCAGTCCATCCATGAACTGGTATTTTTCAGCAGTTTCAGTTATTTTTCTAACTATTTTTTCAGCGGTAATTACAGTGAAACTGGTAGAACCGCGTATGGGATGCTATACAGGTGATTACAGGGAAGAAGCACAGGAACAGGGTGCATATGATAAAAAGGGCCTGAAGGCAGCTGTAATTGCATTTATAGCGTATGTAGCCATTATTATTATTCTTTCCGCAACAGGAGTTCTGGCAGATGAAACAGGGTCACTTTTGAATTCTGGAGCTCCGCTGATGAAGGGAATGACGGTTCTTATTGCACTGATGTTTGCTATTCCGGGTGTTGCCTTTGGTTATGCTTCAAAACGTTTTACTAAATTTGACGATGTAGCGGCTGCAATGACAAGCGCTATGGCCGGTATGGCGGGGTATATTGCGTTATTCTACTTTATCGCACAGTTCCTCAAATATTTTGACTGGTCCAACCTGGGACTGATCTTAGCTATTAACGGTGCAAATATGCTTGAATCTTCAGGGCTTCCAATTTGGGTTGTATTGATATTATTTGTCATTATGTGCTGCTTCCTGAATCTTTTAATTGGGTCTGCTTCCACCAAGTGGTCACTTCTTTCCAGTGTATTTGTTCCGATGTTTATGTTAATGGGATATTCACCGGCATTGGTACAGATGGCTTACAGAATCGGTGATGCGGTAAGTAATCCCATTTGTCCCACATTTGCTTATTTTGGTATGCTGCTGGCACTTGCTCAGAAGTACGATAAAAAAGCCGGTTTTGGTACTCTGATGTCTAATATGATGCCTTACGTAATTGGCTATTTTATATTTATGGTTGCCGAACTGTTAATCTGGTTCTTCCTGGCATTACCGCTCGGACCTAACAGCTCGATTTTCTTTACAATGTAATCAGGGGGTTTTAGTATGAATGTTTTAGATGAGAAGCGCTCCAGTAGAGAGCTTAGAGAATATGTGAAACAGAGAATTGACCGTATGCGTATGGCAATGCAGACAAAAGGGGTAAATGTAACCATTATGATGCGGCCGGAAAATGTGTTTTACTTCAGCAATTTTAATCCGATCATTATCAGCCATGTTCCTTATTTTGTCATTACAGAAGAGGATGCATTTCTTCTGGTTCATTGCATACGGCACGATCACGCTGTTAATGAGGGCGCGGTAGATAAGGTTCTTTGCTATGGAAAATGGGGGGCAACACAGTCAATTGCCATGGATGCGCTGGACGCCTTACGGGAAATTTTGGGAGATACGCCGTTAACGGTAGGCGTTGAAGGCGATTATGCCAACATGAATTTTCTGAAACAGCTTCAACAAAAACTGCAGGTTAAATCCTACGTTGACATAGCTCAGGATGCCCTCGATCTTCGTTTGATTAAGGATTCCCATGAAATCAGTATGTGCCGCATTTCAGGAGAGCTGGTTGACCTTGGTGTAACCAGAGCCATAGAAGCGTTGGAAGCAGGGGCAAGTGAAGCGCAGGCTGCTACAGAAGGACAGTATGCCATGAGGAACCGCTGGCATGAAAAATATCAGAAATATGAGGTGTCCGGTTTCTCCAATTCAGAGACAGCTGATATAGATACTTTTGTAGTATGGTGCATGTCCAATGAACGCCTCAATTATGGCTGTGATTGTCCCTCGGGCTATGTACCAATGCCGGGTGACTTGACCATGCCGATGAGCTGGGCCAGAATCGGTGGATATAATGTGGAGAATGAAAGAACGGTAATAGTGGGCTATGTTAACGAAGAGCGTACCAGGGCCTACGATGCTATGCTGAGAGCTCGGAGCAAAATTTTTAATATGCTTCGCCCGGGAACTATTTTTGAAGAACTGTATTTTACCGCAATGAAAGAATATGAAGACGCCGGGTTTGGTAACATCTTACCGGGCCGTTGCGGTCATGGAATGGGATTATCCACTCACGAGTTTCCTTCTGTGACGAAAGGTAATAAAAAAGAACTTGCACCAGGAATGATTTTAACCGTAGAGCCGGGACTTATGAGCGCGGATCTGGGGGCTGTCAGGAACAGCGACACGGTCCTCATTACAGAGGATGGATTTGAGTTCCTGACGCATTCCAAAAGAGATAAAATTATTATAAAAGCATAAGAGAAAAGGAGGGGAGGCGGTAGCCGAACCTCCCAAAGGGGTGAAGTAATATGACAAAAAAAGAACGTATACAGGCAGCGATTCGAGGAGAAAAACCGGATAAACTTCCATATTCTTTCTGGAGCCATATGCCGGGAACCGATCTGGATCCGGAAGCCATTGCACAGAAAACTTATGAATTTTATAAGACCTATGACTTCGATTTCGTCAAAACAATGAATAATGGAATGTATGCTGTTGAAGACTTTGGATGTACAATCGACTATTCAGAAATTGCAAAGGGCGGTGTAGCCAAACTGGTCAGCTCTCCGGTTCATTGTGCGGATGACTGGAAAAAGCTTAAAGTATGTTCATGTGATAAAGGCAGCAATGCCAGAGAACTGCGGCATCTTAAACTGGTGCTTGATAAGCTGTCAGGTGAAGAGGTGCCTGTAATTTTTACAGTTTTTACACCAATCACAATAGCCGATAAAATATGTGGGGGGGAATTGACAGAATACCTGGAGGGCGGCTATGGCGAGGAAGTAAAATCTGCTCTGGAAGTTATCACAGAAACCACCTGCCAACTGGCGGAGGCGGCCATTTCACAAGGGGCCGATGGAATCTTTTTGGCATCTCAGATGAGTTCCTATGACAAGTGTACAGTTAGACAGTATGCGGAGTTTGGAAAGCCTTATGATTTACGTGTTTTAGAAGCGGCAAAAAAAGGATGGATGAATACGCTCCATTGCCATGGCAACGATATTATGTTTGAATTGTTGAAGGACTACCCGGTTCAGATATTTAACTGGCATGCATGGGAAACATTGCCGGATTTGGAAGAGGCCTATATGCTCACTGGAAAATGTCTGATGGGTGGACTGAATCGTACAGATATTACTAAAAAGAATAAAGGCGCAATTCAAAATCAGATTTTCCAATGTTTTAAAGAGCTGGGCGGACTGCACCAGATTTTAACCCCCGGATGTGTCATCCGTTATCCTTTGGATGATGAAATGCTTGCTTTTATAGGAAAAACTAGGAATGAGATAGAGCTGGCCTTTGAAAAATAGAGGATAAAAAATGTTTTATTCTGGGCGGCGAAAAAATGTAACGAGAGAAGAGACAGAAATGGACAAAAAACTGTATCAGAACCATTTGGATATTTTGAAAGAAGAGCTTTTAGTCGCTCTGGGCTGCACAGAACCGATTGCTATTGCCTATGCAGGCGCCAAGGCGAGACAGGTACTGGGAGAAGAACCGGATGAATGTCATGTTCAGTGCAGCGGTAATATCATTAAAAATGTAAAAGGTGTTATTGTGCCTAATTCCGATGGAATGCGTGGGATGGACGTGGCGGCGATACTCGGAATCGTTGGAGGAAATCCCGAGCGTGAACTGGCCGTACTGGAAGGTATCACTCAGAGCCATATTGAAAAAACCAGGGAACTTTTAAAAAACGGTTTCTGCAGATGCAGCCTTATTGAAGGAGTAGACAACCTTTATATTATCGTGGAAGTGAGAAATAAGGAGCATTCTGCCATAGTAGAACTTCAAAAACATCACAACAATATCACCAGGATTGTGAAGGACGGTAACATTCTCTTTGAAAAAGAAAGTGAAGTCCAACGAGAGGAAGAATCCAGAACCGACAGGATGCTGTTATCTGTAGAAAATATTTTACAGTTTGCAGAAGAAGTGAAAATTTCAGATGTGGAAGAAATACTGTCTCGCCAGATTTCTTATAATATGGCTATTTCTGAAGAAGGGCTGAAAGGCTCCTACGGAGTGGAAACGGGACAAATTCTCATGCACAACGCAGCCTTTACATATGGAAGCAATAATGTACGACTTCGTGCAAGAGCAGCGGCGGCGGCAGGCAGTGATGCCAGAATGAGTGGGTGTTCTCTTCCTGTTGTAATTAACAGTGGAAGCGGAAACCAGGGTATTACAGTGACTATGCCTATCGTGATTTATGCAAAAGAACTGGATGTTCAAGATGAGATATTGATGAGAGCTATGGTGATTGGAAATCTGCTCAGTGTGCATCAAAAAAAATATATTGGAAGTTTGAGCGCCTATTGCGGAGCTACCAGTGCTGCCACCGGAGCGGCCTGTGGGATTGGATATATGATGTTAAAGAAGAGGAGGGAAGATTCCAGAATTTATCAGGTTTTGTGCGATACGATTACCAACAGTATAGAGACATTAGGAGGAATGGTCTGTGATGGAGCGAAGGCCAGTTGTGCCGCCAAAATTGGTTTAGCGGTAGAAAATGCTTTAATGGCACTGGAACTCAGTCTCGCGGGAAATGTCTTTAAACCTGGAGAAGGAATGACAATGGAGAATCCGGAGGATACAATAGCAGCCGTAGGGCGAATGGGCCGGGTAGGAATGAAGGGGACAGATATTGAAATATTGAATATTATGTTAGGAAATTAAAAGTCGTTAGCAGAAAATTAAAAGTCTGTAACAGGTCGGTTTCCCTTAATTAAAAATGGAATTATGTTATTTGAAAGCGCTTTTCATATTGCAGTAAAAGCATACATCCCATATAATCCAAATGAGAAGAAGCGTCCAGCCGGGCAGTAAAACCGGCTTGGCACTTCTTCTTTTGTGTCCTGTTTCTAAGCATAATGGGATATCGTAGAAGATAGAGAATGACGCTGGGACGATCGCTGGTCTGTTCTATTTCTTCATGACAGAATGGCATTGCCGCGACAATACCATCCTCATACCCCGTCTGTTATCCGACAAAGGCGTTCTTTCATATCAACTCTTCCCCATATTATACTGACCCATCACCACCAATCAACATAATTTTCAGAAATTTCTTGACAGATATGGAAATATATGTTAATTTAGATTTAGAATAATTCTAAAACAGGAGAAAAACAATGAGGTACGGACAAAGCATATTGGAAATTATCAATAGCTCGCATGAACACATGACGGCGGAGCAGGTCTTTTTCGCACTAAAGAAACATTTCCCCGCTGTCGTTATTGCGACGGTATATAACAATCTGAACAGCCTTTACCGGCAGGGCAGTATCCGGAAAATCAGCGTTGAAGGGCAACCCGACCGCTATGACAGAATTACACGGCATGACCATCTGGTTTGCTGCCGATGCGGGAAGCTGTCTGATATTTTTCTTTCGGATTTAACTGCTGACCTGGAGAAGCAGGTGGGTTTCCAAATTGAAGCATATGATTTGAAGATTCAATATCTTTGTCCTGAATGTAAGAAGAAAGAGCTGTCATAACCATGTGCGTATGCGGGCGCGGATTCCCGTAAAAATATAATAATAGGAGGACTACATATGAGAAGTATCACGACATTAGATTTGCAATATGCTCACCGGTTTTTCGGTTTTAAGGGTGAAGCACAGTATCTGCACGGACATACGGGTATTCTGACCATCGAGGTGGAAGACACCGTTGAGCCGGGTGTAAATATGGTTTTCCCATGTAATGAGATTCAAAAGACCGCCTGGGCCGTTTTGAAGAATTTTGATCACGCTCTGATTTTAAGGGAAGACGATCCTTTGCTGCCTGCCATTCTTGAAGTATATGAAAAGCAGGGTATCCGTGACGGCGCTCCCAACAATCAGATGAAGGGCCCGGCTTTCAAAACCGAGCTTGCGACAGCCTATCCGGAATGCCGGCTTGTGGTTACAAAAGAAACCATGACGGTTGAGGGCATGATTAAAATTGTTTATGACCTGCTTAAGGATAAACTGAATATTGCAAAGATCACCTTTACCAGCGGCGTGAATGCAGCTTCCGCAGAGTTTACGACAAAGAATCAGATCGATCGCTGTCCTCTGTGCGGCATTGCCCTGAATGAAAACGGTGTCTGCCCGAAATGCGGATATAAGAAAAACTAAGTAGAACTAGGTAGAACTGCAGTCAAAAACAGCGGGTTTTGAACGGCCTGCTGTTTTTGGCATTTTCAAAAAAATAAGTGAACCGCAGCTCATATTTCAATAAAATTCCAGAATACTAATTACCTCATTTTCACATGATAATACCGGGGTGATTAAAATGATCGATAACCATGAGCTTCCCATCGGCTTTACCATGGAACTGGCACAGCACTCAGATATACTGAACCGCTTTGCCGCCCTGTCTCACGATGAGCAGGAGCGTTATATAGACGGTTCCAGAGATGTAGAGAGCCGACAGGAAATGAAGAATTACGTGGAAAATATGTTCCGCGGTTAAAGGGCCGGATGCGCGAAATATTCGGGCCGTGTTTAAAGAAATATCAGGTTTCTGCCATTTCAAGCAGCGTTTTTCCGCTGATGCGGTAAGAAGTCCACTCATCCATCGGCTGAGCGCCCATGGAAAGGTAGAAATCAATGCTCGGCTGGTTCCAGTCGAGGCACCACCATTCCAGACGGCCGCAGCCTCTCTCTACGGCTGTGGCCGCCAGTTTTTTGAACAGGGATTTCCCATAACCTTTCCCACGGTATTCGGGAAGGACAAAGAGATCCTCCAGATAGATTCCGGCTCTTCCGAGGAAGGTCGAGAAATTGTGGAAAAACAGGGCGAATCCGACCGGAGTGCCGTTCTCCTCCGCAAACAGGACTTCGGCCTTCCCTTTATCAAAGATCCATTCCTCCAGAAGTTCTTCAGTGGCAATGACCTCATCGGCCATTTTTTCGTATTCGGCCAGTGCTTTGATAAAATCGAGAATCAGTCCGGTATCCTCCCTTTTTGCGCTGCGGAATTTGAGCTGCGGGTTATCCATAATTCGTACCTCCGTAAAAGATAATGTATAAAATTCGAATCTGCACAGGATTTGTGACTAAGTCACAGATTAAGAGCAGTTTTATGTTTATAATACAGTCATCGAAGTGATAAGTCTACAGTAACTTAGAACATAGCGGTAATATTTAAATGAAAGGAAATGATCAATCATGGCAGACGTAAAAGAACTGACAACACAGAATTTTGATAAAGAAATACTCAGCGCAGAGGGAGGCAGCGTCCTGGTGGACTTCTGGGCAACATGGTGCGGACCGTGCAGAATGCAGGGACCGGCAGTGGAGAAACTGGCAGTGGCCGGTTATAATGTGGGAAAGGTCAATATCGACGAACAGCCGGAGCTGGCTGAAAAGTTCCAGGTTATGAGCATTCCGACCCTGATCGTATTTAAGGATGGCAAAATTAAAGAAAAAATGGTTGGTTTACAGTCCCTTCAGACCCTGGAAAAAGCCCTGAAGGCATAACAGAACGCCGCAGTAAAAAAGAAGCTATCAAAGGAATATTAGTTTAAGGCAATACCGTATAAAGGAAGAACAAAATAGAAACATAATAAAAAGGGAAAGTGATGTCAGTGACGCCGCTTTCCCTTTTTATCGGCTCGGCCTCCGGATTTATTCAGGCCGAAATAATCTCGTAGAGCTGTTTCCTGTCCAGGATGTTGATGGTGCCTCTGGATACCTCGATACAGCCGCTCTTTGCAAGGAGCTTTAAATTGCGGCTCACCGCTTCACGGGCGCTTCCGATGGCCTTTGCAATCTGTTCCTGGGTGAGGGTGAGGGTCGTGGATTGCTGGGCGACGGATTCATCGATCAGGAACACGGCAATTCTCTGCTGGAGATTCAGGAAAAACATCCTCTCAACCGCGGAGATGACATCCGAAAAACGTTCGGTCATCAGTTTGTAGGCAAAATTTTCTACATAAATATTGCGCTTCATCAGCGCCTGAAATACGGCGCTTGGGATTAACAGTACATCACAGTTGGTTTCTGCTTCTATCTGAACATCAAAGGTAATGACGGAAAGGACGCAGGATGCGGAAAGAATGCATATGCTGCCTTCTCTGAGCCTGAACATGGTGGTCTCTTTTCCTTCGTCGGAAAGTAGAAACGTACGGAGGATTCCCCGACGGATAATCAGGGCTCCAAGGCAATTGGCTTCACCCGAGTGGACGGACTGGCCTGCCTCATAATGAAGCGGATGCAGGTTGCCGCAAATCAGGTTTTTATCGTCATCGGAGATATGTTCCCAGAAGGGCAGGTTTTTTAAGTATACGGTTACATCATTTGACGTCATACAAATACCTCTGATTTCTTAAGCGGTGGAAGGCATGTTGCTCAGGCCTTTCACCGCTTCTTTTTAAATATTAATAATTTTTCTTATGATACAGGTATCGCGGAATGCCGTCCACCATGACGGGAGAAACATCACCCTGGATTAACGGACGCACATAGCTGATAAATTCTTCGGTCACATAGGTGCCGTCCTTGTTGATCCACTCACGGGGAACGGTCTTTTCCACATTGGAAACCTTGTGTACATTGCGCAGTTCGGTGGTGCACTGGTATGGGTCATCGGAGATTCTCTTTAAGATAACCATCTCCCCGGTGTCACCCTCATCAGCGGCCTTAACTGCGGCGCCGCCAACCTGGAAAGCCTCCAGGATATCGATACGGGAAGCCAGATGGGAAGCCGCCCGCTGCAGGGAACTGAGTTCGATGCTGCGCGTCTTGCAGCCGATCTCCTGTGCAAGGCGCCGGGCCAGATAGTTGGCGGTTCCGGTGAGCTGTTTGTGGCCGAAAGCATCGACAAAATCCACACCGTCCGTCAGCTCGCACACATAGCGGCCGTCCTCCAGGCGGATGCCCTCGGATACGGCGGCCACGACAAAGGGTTTCTTCTTAAGGAGATTCTTTACGCGCTCCAGAAAATCCTCAATATCAAAGGCAACCTCAGGCAGATAGATTAAATCCGGTCCTTCGCAGTCCTCGCCTTCCGAGAGTGCGGTGGATCCGGTCAGCCAGCCGGCGTTTCTGCCCATTACTTCGATGATGGTTACGAGGCCCTTGCTGTAAACAAGCGCACTGCTGTCCTGGATGATTTCCTTGGTGGATGTGCCGATGTATTTGGCGGCGCTGCCATAGCCGGGTGTGTGATCGGTAAGCGCAAGATCGTTGTCAATCGTCTTCGGCACGCCCACGAATTTCGTCGGATACCCCTTGATGATTGCATAGTCGGACAGCTTCTTAATCGTGTCCATGGAATCGTTGCCGCCTATGTAAATGAAACATTCTATATTCAGTTTGTCGAGAATTTCAAAAATTTTCTCGTAGGATTCAATATTTTCATGAATCTCGGGAAGTTTATAACGGCAGGAGCCAAGATAGGCGGCCGGCGTTCTCTTTAACAGTTCTACGTCTAAATCGGTCTGGATATGCTCAGATAAATCAATATACTTCTCATTTAACAAACCCTCAATGCCGTGAAGCATTCCGTATACCTTCGGAGCCCCTCTGTCGATGGCGGTCCGGAATACACCGGCGAGACTGGAATTAATGGCAGCGGTAGGCCCGCCTGACTGGCCGACAATTACATTACCTTTCATAGTTATACCCCTCCAAACTTTTTTAGTAACGGTGGCCCGTGGAAAGAGCATACAGGTTCCCGTCCACAACGGCGGAAAGTCATCTGTCCAAACTTTTTACCGTTATAAAATGATTATATCAGTTTTATGATACTACAACAAGAAAAAGTAGGGGAATATTGCTTTTAATGCCAAATTTCATTATAATAAAATCACATAAAAAATGAGATAACCATCTTTTGAGATGAAATGGAAGCCAATAGAATAAGCGGCAAAGAATTCAGACAGGAACAAATTAAATAGAAAAATAACAGAAAAGTATTGACATGGGGAAGGAGATATTATATTCTATAGAATATAGAAAACCTTTCCCGCAGATGGGAGAGACAATGCAGATTAGTGAATTACCAACCGTAGGAAAGATGCCATTGAGTGAAAAAGTATACAGGATTCTGGTCCAGTCAATTGTCAGCGGAGAACTGCCTCCGGGGACCAAGCTTCAGGAAAAACATATTGCAAAGCAGATGGAAGTCAGCGCAACCCCGGTCAGGGAAGCTTTTAAGAAACTGGTCGGCGATGGTTTTATTGAGATTGTCCCATACTGTGGGGCGGTTGTGAAGGAGCTGGACGAGGAAGAGATCAGGGAGGCCTACCACTGCAGGGAGGCGCTGGAGAAGATGGCGCTGGAAGATGCAATCGGACGGTTTGATGAGAATACCCTGAAGCAGCTCTTTGATATCATTGAAAAGGAGAAGAATACGGAAGATATTCTGGAAGTATCAAGGATTAACAAGAGCTTTCATAATGTGATTTATCTGACAGCGGACAACACGATGCTCTGCCGTCTGCTCGACATGCTGAATACGGTTATTTCACGTGACATGAAGTACTCCGCCAGCGATGAGAAGCGGAGAACTGAGATATACCATGAGCATGTTGCGATAGCCGAGGCAATCCGGGATCACGATCTGGAGAGAGCCCAGAATGCGATGGTGACCCATATCCGTAACGGCCAGAAGTACATAGAGGGACGCCGCCCGGTTTACGGGGAGGACGGTACCCGTGAGCAGGAAAACTAAAAAAAGAAGGAAACTTCTTTTTTTTACTAATATTTATTCTATAGAATATAGAAAATAGAAAGTAAATCAATAATAAGGAGGATATACAGGATGAAGAAAATTTTAATGGCAAGAGGGGCGGACAAAGTGGTGACCACCTGTGTCAAAGTGCAGCCGGGTGAAGAAGTGGTAATTATCACGGAGGAATCCAAGCTGAGCATCGCCGAGGCGGTGGCGGCGGCTGTTTACCGTGTTGGAGCACAGCCGATACTTACGGTGATGGAGCCGAGGGAACAGGACAGCCAGGAGCCGCCGAAGACGATAGCGGCGGCAATGAAATCCAGTGACGCATTTATCTCCGTTGTAGGTAAATCCATCACACACACCAATGCGGTAAAGGATGCGGTCCAGAATGGTTCCAGAGGCGTTGTTCTGACGCAGTTCAGCGAGGAAATGATGATTCACGGCGGAATCGAGTGTGATTTTGAAGAGGCGAAGGTGGTATGCAAGGCCATGGCGGAGGCTCTGGCCGGTTCCCGGGAGATTGTGCTGACGACGGCCGCGGGCACCAACCTGCGTTACTCGGCTGCCGGAAGAAGAGGAAATTCCCTCTACTGTATGGTGGAAAAAGGCCAGTTTTCCACCATACCGACGGTGGAGGCAAACGTATCCCCGCTGGAAGGAACGGCCAACGGCGTGATTATAGCGGACGCCAGCATCCCGTATATCGGTATCGGCGTTCTGGATGAACCGGTCCGTCTCACGGTGGAAAACGGATTTATCACCTCAATTGAGGGTGGAAAACAGGCTGAAATGCTGAAAGCCGATCTGGCGGCGAAAAATGATCCCAATGTATACAACATTGCAGAGATGGGAGTGGGCCTGAACCCGCAGTGCCGATTCATGGGATTTATGCTGGAAGACGAGGGCGTGTACGGGTCGGCCCACATAGGAATCGGAACGAGCATCACACTCGGGGGAGTTGTGAAGGCATCCTGCCACTACGATCTCATTATGAAGGATGCGACCATCATGGCCGACGGTAAGACTCTGATGGATGCGGGAAAAGCGCTGGTAATCTGAGTCGTTTAACAGGGGAAATTAACACGCAGTCCGAAAAGAATTTCGGCTAATTTGACGTGTAATTATTGTTATTATGGGAAATAGCAGATAAAGCTTCAGGCGGGAGGATTACAGGGAGTATAGAGGCGGAAAAGCTTTACCTGAACAGAAGGTCAGGAGGAATGAACTATGACAATTGGATTAAATGTATATCATACCATAGCAATCGCAGTCGTTATATTAATCTTGGGCGAGGCAATCCGTAAGCGGGTTGCAATTTTACAGAAATATTGTATTCCCGTACCGGTAGTCGGCGGCCTGATATGTACGGTTTTGATTCTTATCGGTCACGAGACAGGTGCGTTTGAAATCAAGTTTGACATGGCGTTTAAAGATTTTTTCATGCTGCTGTTCTATTCCGGAATCGGATTTACGGCAAGCTGGAAACTGTTGAAAAAGGGAGGGCCGCAGGTTATTATTTTCCTGGTCATCTCCTCCGTAGTCGTAATATTCCAGAACCTGCTGGGAGTCGGCCTGTCTAAGCTGATGGGCATCGATCCTCTGGTAGGTCTTGCAACCGGTTCCATCCCTATGACGGGAGGCCACGGAACATCGGCGGCATTTGCACCTGTTCTGGAAGGGGCCGGCCTTGCAAACGCCAATACGATTTCCCTGGCGGCGGCCACATTCGGCCTGGTGGCGGGAAGCCTGATTGGCGGCCCGACGGGACGTTTCCTGATCGAACATTACCATTTAAAAAGTTCCGATGCGGCCAGCGTTGCCGTAAAACTGGACGACAGTGAACTCGGAAAATCGGCAAACGGATCCAGTGAACGTGCCCTGACCGTAGGAGCATACCAGCTTCTTATCGCCGTGTCACTGGGCTGTCTTGTTTCGGATTTACTCGCCAAAACCGGCCTTTCATTCCCTGCTTCGGTAGGAGGCATGACGGCAGCGGCCATCATCAGAAACATTGCCGACAACACGGATCATTTAAAACTGCGCCTGCCGGAAATTTCAATCATCAGCAACATATCGCTTCTTATATTCCTGGCGCTGTCAATGATGACCCTGCAGTTATGGCAGCTCGCAGACCTCGCAATTCCAATGCTCGTTCTGCTTCTGGCCCAGACCATCCTGATGTTCGTCTGTGCGGTATTCATTACATTTAAGTTCATGGGAAAAACATACGACGCCGCTATGATTGCGGTCGGTCACTGCGGTTTCGGACTCGGCGCCGTTCCGACGGCCATGGCCAATATGCAGTCGGTAGAAGAAAAATACGGTGCATCACCGGATGCCTTCTTTATCGTGCCGCTGGTAGGCAGCCTGTTCATTAACCTCATCAATACATTTGTAATTACAGGTTTTGTGAATTTTTTGAAGTAGATATAAGTTCGCGGCCGGGCCGGCCCGGCGGGATGGTGAGAGGAATGCTATGAGTCTTCGATCCTGCTATCCGCGTCCCTTCCCCCACCTAACATCCTGATTGCAGAACCCTCCCCCATGTGCTATACTGTTATGCAGTTATCAAGGAAACACATATGAGGAGAAGAGAAATGAAAAAAACAGCGCTTGTAATCATGGCTGCCGGAATCGGAAGCCGTTTTGGAGGCGGGATTAAGCAGTTGGAGCCGGTAGGGCCTAACGGCGAGATTATTATGGATTATTCAATCCATGATGCACTTGAAGCAGGTTTTGACCGGATTGTGTTTGTTATCCGCCACGATCTGGAGGATGATTTCAGGGAAGTGATAGGAGACAGAATTGAAAAGATTGCTCCGGTTTCTTATGCATTCCAGGAACTGGACGATATACCTGACGGATTTTCAGTCCCTGAGGGCAGGAAAAAACCGTGGGGAACGGGTCAGGCGGTACTGAGTGTGCGCGATATCGTAAATGAGCCGTTTCTGGTTATCAATGCGGACGACTATTACGGCAAGGAAGTATTTAAGAAGATTCATGATTACATGATTTCTGAGATGGATGAGAATGCGCCCGTTTATGATGTCTGCATGGGCGGCTTTATTCTGACCAACACATTAAGCGATAACGGCGGAGTTACCAGAGGGGTGTGTGAAGTAGGGGAAGACGGAGTTTTAAAGCGCGTGACGGAGACTTACAACATTGTTAAAACTCCGGACGGCCTGTCTGCATCCGACAAAGAGGGGAACCCGGTTACGGTCAGGGCGGATCAGCATGTCTCAATGAATATGTGGGGACTTACGCCTGCGTTTATCAGAGAGCTTGAGAGAGGTTTTCCTGCCTTTCTGCAGAATTTGAAAGAAGGCGATATTAAGTCTGAATACCTGCTTCCGACCATCATCGACCAGATGATTAAGGACGGCCGTGTCAGAGTTACGGTGCTGGAAACTCAGGATCACTGGTTCGGCGTAACCTACAAAGAGGACAAGGCAGGGGTTGCGGAGTCTATCAGGGCACTGATCAGCCAGGGCGTTTATCCGGAAAAGCTGTTTAACTGATTGACCGGAAAAATTAAGGCAGAAATAAAAGAAAATCCCCGGATTGGGGAAGCAATATAGAAACTTTGGAAAAATCCTGCATATGATACCATATAACTTCATGCCAGAAGGAGGAATGGGAATCAGATGCAGGATTTTTCGTATGAAAGATTGAGAGCGCAGGAAGCAGCTTTGGAGCCTTACATACTGTACCGCAAGGATCAGGCTGTTCAGGCGGAGCGAAGTGGAAGAATCCGGGACTTTGAGTACTTTAAGAGTATGTTTCCCGATAGAGTCAAGACTTTGCAAATGTACGTGGAAGAGGTCTGCGATGAGATGGAATACGACGGAAGCCCGATCTATGATGAGTTTCCGGATCGAATTCTGATGGAGCAGATGATTCAGAAGATTGCAGATAGAGCAGCACCCGCCGGCCAGGAGACAGAGCAGGCGGAAATGACCTCGGAAGAGCTGGAACCGCCTCAAATCAGAACTGCGGATACGGCTCCGCGGGTTTCCTACGGCCCTGTCAACAGCGAGTACGGGGGCGGAGAAGGCTACGAGACTTGGGAGATGGAGGAGACTCAAATTCAGGAGGTCGGAACGGAAAGACGTCCATGGGGCCCGCCACCAGGGCCGGGTCCGTGGGGCCCGCCACCACCGCCACCTCGTCCGTGGGGCCCACCACCACCGCCACCTCGTCCATGGGGCCCGCCGCCACCTCCAGGTCCGTGGGGCCCGCCACCGCCACCCCGTCCGTGGGGCCCGCCGCCACCGCCGCCAGGCCCGTGGGGACCGCCTCTGCGTCCCAGAAATTACTTTCTGAACGACGTTCTGGGAATTCTTCTGTTTAACGAACTGCAGGGAAGGCGCTGCCGCACAGGCAGGTGCAGATAAATCTGAACGTGTGCCGAAAACGTGATAAAAACAGAATAAAAGGCAATGATAGTAGCAGGGAAGAAAGGAAAATCTTCCCTGCTTTCCTGCGTTCCGGGCAAATGTTCCTGCAATACGGTTCCTGATTGACGGTGAAAAGTTTACAAAGAGCTGTTCGTCATTTCCACTTCCAGGTATTTCTGGAATTTGGAAGTGGATTATGATATAATGTCCGCAATGCGGACATTATATCATGCGCATGCAGATTTCTGCGCTTGCCGCAGAAAGTCTGGCGCTGAATTCCGTCGGAGACTCATATTCACAAAGTGAATATGATATAATGTCCGCAATGCGGACATTATATCATGCGCATGCAGATTTCTGCGCCTGCCGCAGAAAGTCTGGCGCTGAATTCCGTCGGAGACTTATATTCACGAAGTGGATATGATAAAAAATGATAAAACAGACTGAAACAATTGTTTAGTATTTCTATAGAAGGAACAGGCAGAATGAGAAAAACGATAAAGAAAGCTATAATTTTACTGGTGATATTCGTGGTGGCCCTGGCCGCCTATTTCATATGGTCTTCAAGAAAAGGGGAGGATGGAGCCGTCTACACGTCGATTGAGGACGCCAATCTTCCGGTCGTCTACATGGGGCTGTTTGGGAGCAGGATGAACTGTCTCTACGGTTTTATTGAGGACAAGCATACCAGCGCCGGACGCGGAGACCTGACGGTCCTGCCGCAGGACCGCAGACTGCCCATCACCTTCCAGGATGTGGATTCCAAGGTAAGGGGGATCCAGTATGAAATAAGGAGCCTGGACGGCGAACGCCTTGTTGAGAGGACGGTCCTGGAGGAGTGGACCCAGGAGGGGACGGACGTAAATGCCGTGCTCCCGATCCAGAACCTCTTGACGGCCAACGAAGAATATATGATGACAATCGCTATTTCCACCGAGGATCACCCGGCGGTTTATTACTATACCAGGGTTGTATGGTCGGAGAACAATCATATGGAAGAAATGCTGACTCTGGCCAGGGAATTTTCCGATAAGACGTTCAGCTATGATACGGCCAGGGATTTAACAACCTACCTTGAAACGGATTTGAACGCGGATAACAGTTCCCTTGGTGAGGTGACTCTGAAAAACAGCTTTACCCAGCTTACGTGGCGCGGCATGGAGATGAAGCGTGAGAGTGAGGTGTCCATCCATATCAAAGAGATGCAGGGCATCATGGGAATTATTGAGCTGAATTACGTGGCCAGTACGGCGGATGAGGACGGGGAACAGGAATATTTTGACGTGACCGAGAGCTTTACCATGAAATGGAACACCCAGAGAACGTATATGATGAACTATGACAGACGCATGAACCAGATTTTTTCCGGAGACAGCAGCCTGTATTCGGACAAACGCATTATGCTGGGTATTTCCGACTCCGATGAACTGCAGACCATGAGCGATCCTTCCGAAAAATACCGCGCCTTTGTGGCAAACCGCGCGCTGTGGTGCTACGATGCGGAAAAAGGGAGCAGCACAAAGGTTTTTGCATTCAGAAAGAGCGAAGATGATCTGAGGACGAATTTTAACTCTTATGGTGTCAAGATTCTTTCGGTGAGTGAAGAGGGTAATATCGACTTCCTCGTATATGGATATATGAACAGGGGTAATCACGAAGGAACAACGGGAGTGGCCCTCTACAGATATGAGAGCGGGGACAATACATTGACGGAACGCCTCTATCTGCCTTCAAGTGAAGATTACTGGAGCCTGCGTCAGGATATCGGCCGTCTGAGCTATTTAAGCAGCAATCAGACGCTGTATCTGCTGATGGATCACGCCGTTTACGGGGTGGAACTGTCCGGTAAGGAATATATGGTGGTGGCCGACGGCCTGACGGAGGAAAACTTTGCCGTCAGCGCAGACGGTTCCAGGATTGCCTGGCAGGACGGGGATGATATTTACAGTTCTGAGAAACTGAATGTCATGGATTTGAAGACGGGCAAAAAGGATGAGATACGTTTCCAGGATCAGACGGTGATCCGTCTGGTGGGCTTTGTCGGCAGCGATTTGGTGTACGGGCTGGCAAACCCCGGTGAAAAGCTGATGACGGATGGCCGCGTAACGGGCCTTCCGCTCTATGCTCTTGAGATTGTGGGCTGTAACATGGAGACCGAAACGAGGTATGAACGTCAGGGACTTTATCTGACGGACGTACAGATACGCGACAGCCGCGTCCACATGACCAGAATGCGCAAATCGGGCAGTGACTATGAAACGGCGGACGAAGACACGCTTGTATGCAATGAGGAAGTGATTGCCGATCCGCTGGCCGGAATCGGATACCTGGCGGATTCGACCAAGGGGCGCCTGTACTTTGTGCAATTGAATACCCAGACAGCCAAATCCCGCAGTATCAGGGTCCATGTGCCGAAGAAAGCGGTCGCCGAGGAAAATAATGTCATAACGCTGACGGCAAACAGGCCGATGAACATCAGGCGGTACTATGCGTACGGCGGAGGCAGGATGAACGGTTCCTTTGTGGACTTCACTCAGGCGGTGCAGGCGGCTTATGATGATATGGGCCTTGTCACCGACCAGGATGGCCGGGTGTTCTGGGTGAGGGCGAACCGGAACGACGCGAGGACCATAAAGGATATACAGAATGAAGTGGCCGTGATTAAGCGGTATCTGGATGAAATGGCCCAGGGACTGGAAGAATCTTCGGACGGAGTCCAGTTTGTAAACGCAAGGGGATGCACCCTGAACCAGGTCCTGTATTTTGTTTTCCGCGGCCGTCCGGTAGTAGCCTACCTGGGCAATGGAAGCTATGGGCTGATATACGGATATGATCAGTACAACATTTCCTGCCTCTGGTTCCCGGGAACGGAATTCGCCTATATTGAGAAGATAGGACTGAATGACGCGGCGGCATTTTTCACAAATAACGGCGCAAACGACTTCATCGGATTCCTTCCGGCACAGTAGCAGATACTGGTATTGCAGGGGTTACTGTTCACAGCGCAATGCGGCGTGAGCAGTAACTTGCAGGTGGCTGAAAACGTAAAAAAGTGGACGAAACCTTTACAAATCCTGACGATATGGTATAATCAGTAGAAAGCGATTGTTAGAAATTAAGAATTCTGTAACAATATACATTGTTTTTTAATATATTTTTGAGGTGCGAGGATGGAACAATATATTATGAAAGGCGGCAACTCTCTGGTAGGAGAAGTCATTATCAGCGGAGCAAAGAATGCTGCTTTGGGAATCTTGGCTGCATCAATCATGACGGACGAGGATGTTCTGATAGAGAACCTTCCGGATGTCAGAGATATCAATGTGCTTCTTGAAGCGATAGATGAGATCGGCGCCGACGTGGATCGTATTGACAGACATACGGTCCGTATTAATGCAAAGAACATTAAAGAGGTCAGCGTAGATGATGAATATATACGCAAGATCCGTGCGTCTTACTATTTTATAGGCGCTCTGCTGGGCAAGTATAAGAGTGCGGAAGTGCCGCTTCCCGGCGGATGTAATATCGGCAGCAGGCCGATCGACCAGCATCTGAAGGGGTTCCGTGCCCTCGGTGCCAAGATTGAGGTGGAGAAGGGTGCAGTAGTGGCCCATGCCATCGATCTGGTGGGCAGTCATATTTATCTGGACGTAGTTTCCGTAGGGGCTACGATCAATATTATGATGGCGGCTACCCTGGCAGAAGGCGAGACTATCATTGAGAACCCTGCAAAGGAACCTCACGTAGTTGACGTTGCCAACTTCCTGAACAGCATGGGAGCCAATGTCAAAGGAGCCGGTACGGATGTAATCCGTATTAAAGGAGTCCACAAGCTGCATGGAACGGAGTATTCCATTATTCCCGATCAGATAGAAGCAGGGACATTCATGTGTGCCGCCGCGATCACCCGTGGCGATGTTATGGTACAGAATGTTATTCCGAAGCACCTGGAGGCGATTACCGCCAAGCTGATTGAGCTGGGCTGTGAAGTCAGGGAGTTTGACGAGGCCGTACGCGTTGTAGGCAAGCCGAAACAGAAACATACGGATATCAAGACACTGCCATACCCGGGATTCCCGACAGATATGCAGCCACAGATGACCGTCACGCTGGCCCTGGCGGAGGGAACCAGCATTGTTACAGAGAGTATTTTCGAGAACCGTTTTAAATATGTGGACGAGCTTGCCAGAATGGGAAGCAATGTCAAAGTAGAAGGCTATACCGCCATCATCAGCGGAGTAAAGAAGCTGACGGGAGCACAGGTGAATGCACCGGACCTGAGAGCCGGCGCCGCGCTTGTCATTGCGGGACTGGCTGCCGAGGGATATACGATTGTCGACGAGATAGGATATATCCAGAGGGGCTATGAGAATTTTGAGAAGAAACTTCAGGGCCTGGGAGCCGTAATTGAGAAGGTGGATTCTGAGAAAGAAGCCCACAAGTTCAAATTAAAAGTAGGCTGACGGACAAAGTGCCTGTGATATGATTCGGGGCAGAGCAGTGGATTTCGGTAGATTACCGGAATCCGGCGCTCTGCCCCGAATTTTTTTATTGAGTGGCAATGAAAAGTTCGCGAAGCGTGCTTTTCGTTGTTCATAGGAAATTCAGAGGCGTCCCCGCATCTCAATTAAAATTTCCTGATATTACTTGACATAGGAAAAAGAGTATGATATCGTACATGTTGCAGTTAAATAAATTAAAAAGTACGTAATATCCCTTATTCAGAGTGATGGAGATACAAAGGATCTGTGAAGTCACGGCAACCCCGTTTAGGCAGGAAGGACAGGATGTCCCGAATGCGAGAGGCGGAAGGTGCCAGCCTGAGCGAGGCGCCGGAATGTTCCGGTCAATCGAGCAATAAGAGGATTTGATAGACCACAATCAAGTCCGTATTGCTACGGACTTTTTATTGATCTACGATGAAAATACCGCGGAGCGTGCTTTTCGTCGTCTTTTAAAAACAAGGAGGAATACAATGGAGAAACTACTTTTCACATCTGAGTCAGTGACCGAAGGCCATCCGGATAAAATGTGCGATCAGATTTCCGATGCCATTCTGGATGCTTTATTAGAGCAGGATCCGATGAGCCGCGTTGCCTGCGAGACGGCTACCACGACAGGCCTTGTCATGGTAATGGGTGAGATTACAACCCAGGCCTATGTGGATATTCAGAAAATCGTGCGTGAGACAGTGCGTGAGATTGGATATGACAGGGCTAAATACGGCTTTGACTGTGACACCTGCGGTGTTATCACAGCGATTGACGAGCAGTCCACCGATATTGCAATGGGAGTGGACAAGGCTCTGGAAGCCAAAGAGAATAAAATGTCCGATGAAGAGCTGGAGGCAATCGGAGCCGGTGATCAGGGCATGATGTTCGGTTATGCTACAAACGAGACGGAAGAATTTATGCCTTACCCGATTTATATGGCACACAGACTGGCCCGCCGCCTGACGGAAGTGCGCAAGGACGGAACTCTTCCTTATCTCCGTCCCGACGGAAAGACACAGGTTACGGTAGAGTATGACGAGAACGGTGCGCCAATCCGCCTGGATACGATTGTTCTGTCTACACAGCACGATGAGAATGTAACCCAGGAACAGATTCATAAGGACATTAAACGCCATGTTTTTGACCCGATTCTGCCGTCCGGCATGATCGATTCCGAGACAAAATTCTTTATCAACCCGACCGGACGTTTTGTAATCGGCGGCCCTCATGGGGACAGCGGACTGACCGGACGTAAGATTATCGTTGACACCTACGGCGGATATGCCCGTCACGGTGGCGGCGCGTTCTCCGGTAAGGACTGCACCAAGGTAGACCGCTCGGCAGCTTATGCGGCCCGTTATGTGGCAAAGAATATCGTAGCCGCGGGACTGGCGGACAAGTGCGAGATCCAGCTTTCCTACGCAATCGGCGTGGCACAGCCTACGTCCGTTATGGTCGATACCTTCGGCACCGGTAAACTGAGTGATCAGGAGCTGGTCGGCATCATCCGTGAACATTTTGACCTGCGTCCGGCAGGAATCATCAAAATGCTCGATCTGCGCCGTCCTCTTTACAAACAGACTGCCGCATACGGTCATTTCGGCCGTAATGATCTGGATCTTCCGTGGGAGAAACTGGACAAGGCAGACCTGCTCAAAGGTTATTTAAAATAATAGATGGTAAAATTTAAAGAGAGTTCCGTATTTGCGGGACTCTCTTTTTCTTCAGCAGGAAATGCTGCCAGAAGTACCATAAACAGGGCATTCTAGCGGAATCAGGAAGAATATTTTATAATACTTTTAGAAACGAAGGAGTCAAAATATGATATACTTATCATTAAGAAAGTGAAAAGATATGAGAAAGCCTCACGAAGCTTTTAAGAAGCGGGTTTTCTCATATTTTTCTGATTACCGTAAGGAGGTGCCGAAGGTATCATATGAAGATAAAGACACGTCTTGCTATTGCATTTATCACAATTACGGTGGTTCCTATTGCACTGATTTATATTGCCGTTATGGGACTTGTCAATTATCAGGGACGTTCCTTCCAGAAGAACTACGGGCTGAATGAACAGGTTGATCTGCTTTCCGGCAACTCCATGCAGGTATTTAACCGTCTGACACAGGGGGTTCAGAATACAATCCGCAAGTCGGTGGAGGCAGACCCCTCCATTTTTGACGACGAGAGCTATCTGGAATCCCTGAACGACGAGCTGGAGAAGAAGTATTCCTACCTGATTGTCAGAAAAGGGGATGAGCTTACTTTTTCCGGTGCGTCCGAAGGATTTGAGCTGGCGGACCAGCTTCCGCCCTATGATGATTACAAGGTGAACGCATCCGGCGGTTTCTATCTCGACGGCGAGGAACAGCACCTTTTAAAGCAGATTGATTTTACATTCTCGGACGGGGCGGAGGGCAGCCTGTTTATTGTAACGAACGTAGGCGAATACGTTCCGGAGATTAAGTCGATGATCAGCGAGATGCTGCTGGTGGGAGTGCTGATTATCTGTTTCACGGCCGGTATCCTGATTATGTGGGTATACAGGGCGCTGCTGCAGCCGCTGAACAAGCTTCAGGAGGCCACGAAGAAGATTCGTGACGGTAACCTGGACTTTACACTGGATGTGGACAACGATGACGAGATTGGCCTGCTCTGCCAGGACTTTGAGGAGATGCGTTTAAGACTCAAGGAATCCTCGGAGGAGAAGCTCCAGTATGACAAGGAGAGCAAGGAACTGATCAGTAATATTTCCCATGACCTGAAGACGCCGATCACGGCTATCAAGGGTTATGTGGAGGGAATCCAGGACGGTGTGGCATCATCACCCGAAAAGCTGGATAAATATATCAAAACGATTTATAATAAGGCTAATGATATGGATCGCCTGATTGACGAGCTGACATTCTATTCCAAGATTGATACGAATAAAATACCGTATAACTACACGAAGATCAACGTGGCGGAATATTTCGGGGACTGTGTGGAAGAGGTCGGCCTGGATATGGAGACCCGTGGAATTGAGCTGGGATACTTCAACTATGTGGACAACGACGTTGTGATAATTGCCGATGCGGAGCAGATGAAGCGCGTGATTAACAACATTATCGGCAATTCCTTAAAATATCTGGATAAGAAAAAGGGAATCATTAATATCAGAATTAAGGATGACGGTGATTTTATCCAGATTGTGATTGAGGACAACGGGAAAGGAATTGCGGCCAAGGACGTGCCATTTATATTTGACCGCTTTTACAGGACGGACTCCTCCAGGAATTCTTCCAAGGGAGGCAGCGGCATCGGCCTGTCCATCGTGAAGAAGATTATTGAGGATCACGGCGGCAGGATCTGGGCTACGAGCAAAGAAGGAATTGGCACTGAGGTTCATTTTGTGCTTAGAAAATACCAGGAGGTTATTCAGGAATGAGCAGAATTTTAATTGTTGAAGACGAAGAGAGCATCGCGGAGCTTGAGAAGGATTATCTGGAACTCTCCGGCTTTGAAGTAGAGATGGAGAACAACGGGGAATCAGGACTGAAACGGGGCCTGGAAGAAGATTTTGATCTGCTGATTCTGGATCTGATGCTTCCCGGTATGGACGGTTTTGAGATCTGTAAGAAAGTCCGCGAGGTGAAGAATACTCCGATTATCATGGTTTCGGCAAAGAAAGACGATATAGACAAGATAAGAGGCCTGGGCCTGGGCGCCGACGATTACATCACAAAGCCCTTCAGCCCGAGTGAGATGGTAGCCAGGGTAAAAGCCCATATGGCAAGATACGAGCGCCTGATTGGCAGCGGAACCCCGGAGAACGAGATTATAGAAATCAGGGGCTTAAAGATCGACAAGACGGCAAGGCGCGTTTATATTAACGGGGAAGAGAAGAATTTCACCACGAAGGAATTCGACCTTCTGGCCTTCCTTGCCCAGAACCCTAACCACGTGTTTACGAAGGAAGAACTCTTCAGTAAGATCTGGGATATGGAATCCCTCGGAGATATCGCTACCGTTACGGTGCATATTAAAAAAATCAGGGAGAAGATAGAATTCAATACTGCAAAGCCGCAGTATATTGAGACGATCTGGGGTGTAGGCTACCGGTTTAAGGTGTGATATTGACATAACACTTGATCTGGTGCAGAATAATCTTAGCCAGGAAGTTAAATAAGTCCATTTGGACACAAAGAGAAATCCCGTGTATGCCAGTACACGGGATTTCCCTTATGGTAAGCGGTTACCGCAGGAGCTTTCGTTTTTCCGTATTCCCCACCTACACCACAAAACTTCCACGGGACTGAAGACTCACAATCCGCCCCTACTCTTTCGATAACTCATTCTTCAACGTCTTAGCCAGCTCATCCGGCGCATTCTCATGCATAACTTCCTTCCAGGCCGACAAGAGATTTTTCCGCTCCACAACACAGGGAGAGATCCCGATATATTCATATCCCCTCTGGTTCAGCAGCGCCTTGGCGGTAGCCTGTCCCGCGGCGACGCCCTGGTCGTATGCCTTCTGAGCGCTCAGACCGAGCACGATATCTTCATCGGCCAGGATTCTTGCTATCTCATAATCTAAATCAAAGGTCACAATCTTAATATCGCAGCGGTTCAGTTCCCGCATTGCCCTGATCACTCCGAGTGCGGGGCCTTCCCAGGACACATAGAGCCCCCTGATTTCCGGGTGGGTGAGAATCATCTTTTTCGCCACCGTATAGGCGTTTTCTATCTGGTAAAACGGTTCCGATTCCACGATTGTGATATTCGGATATTCCTCCCGTATCGTTTGTTCCGCAATCATGTCCCTCAGATAGGTTCCGAGGAATTTGCTTCCGTGTACGATGAAACCGACTACCACATTCTCTTCCTTCTTGAAGTGTTCCCCCAGGAGCACGGCTCCGCCCCGCCCGTTTTCACGCTCATTGGTGGAGACGAGGGAATAGTAGTCCCCCTTGCTCATCCCGTCCGGCACATTGCTGATAAAAATCAGTTTCGTCTCTTTGGATAGCTGACGGAACTTGTTGGCGGTGGCGGTATCGTCGACCGGAATCGCAACAATGGCGTCCACCCCCTGCATTCGCAGGCTCTCAAGCTGGATCGCCTGAAGGTTCGGGTCAAAATTGGAGTCGGTGACGGAAACAATGTTGACGCCGCACCGGGACAGAATATAGCGCAGCCCCTTCTCGTGCATGGCGGCCCACTGGGTGTTGCCGTAGTGGAAGGAGACGCCCACCCTGTATCTGCGCTCCTGCAGTTCTTTTACTTCAGACGGGGTCAAATCCAGATTGTCGGGAGAAACGGTGGTTTCACCGTACGGTCCCTTGCCGATCATCTTGACGGACTTCCTGATTTCTAAAAGAGACGGGATATGTACTTCCTCCACCTCAGTAACTCCGTTTATCTGTTCAAACAGGAGTCTCAGAGCATTCTCGGCCATTCTGTGGCAGTCGTGGGAGAATGTTGTGAGGGGCGTGCCGAAGAGGTGGCACCATGATTCATCACTGAAACCGATGACGGATAACTGCTCGGGAATATCGACGGCAAGCTGCTGCAAAGTAGAAATCAGAATCAGCGTAATCCGGTTGCCGCAGGCAATATAGGCCGTGGGTTTAAAATTCTCATAATGGCTGATGATGGCCCGCTCACAGTCCTTATTATTGTACAGATTCATTTTGACAATGTTGGTGTCGTCACAATGTACGCCTGCGTCGTACATGGCGTCCAGGAAACCGGTTAACTGCTCATTGACCGTGGAAATTTCCCTGTCCGACATCAGAATGCCGATTCTCTTGTGTCCGCTGTTGAGGAGGGTCTGTGTTCCCTTATAAATAATACTGTCGCTGTCGGCCACTACACAGGAGATGGAGTGGTCCGAGACTGTGCGCTCAATGCAGACAAGCGGCATACCCCGCTGTCGTATCTTCTGATAGTACCGGCTGTCCTGGCCGGAGGGGGCAATTATGATTCCGGCGGTCTGGCGGCTGCTCATCAGGTTCTCCAGAATCCGCTTTTCGGAGGCAATATCATCGAAGGTCAGATAGATGGATACCGAATATCCTTTGGACTCACAAAGCTCCGTAATGCAGGTAATAATCCTGGTAAATAAAGAGCCGCCCACATTGGGAATTACGACGGCTATGACGGATTTTTCACCTATCCTGGCAGTGCCGGGCTTTTTCTGCGCTTTCACCTGATAATTCGTATCGCGGATAGCCTGCAGGACCTTTTTTGTCAGCGCGGGTTTCACGTATCGCGTTCCGTTTATGACATGAGAGACGGTTGCAATCGAGACCCCGGCTTTTTCCGCAACATCCTTGATCGTTGTAGCCATGTAAAATCCCTCCCCTGTTATTTACGTAAATTCACTTATACTATATCAATTTATAAAAACAAAGTCAAATTCTATTCGAGGCAGCGGAGGAAGGGAGAGAGATTTTTATAAAACATAATGGTAAAAAATAGAAGAAAAACGGTGAAAATGGCTTAAATTTACGTAAAAAATGAATTTGCTTTATCATATTAGCACAAAATGCACAAAACATTCCTGTTCAAAACGCAGAATATTATAAAAACCGTTGACGCTGTCAGACTGCAATGATATCATTTACGTAAACAAAGCGGCGCGCGAAGCTTAATGCAGTAAAGTAAGAAGTCAACCAAAGAGGAGGATACAAAAATGAAGAAAACAATCGCAAAGGTAATGGCATTCACAATGCTGGCGGCAACACTGGCCGGATGCGGCGGCTCGGGAAATAAGACGGAGACTCCGGCGGCAGAAGCAAAGACAGAGGGAGCAGCTTCTGAAGCGGCAGGAACGGAAGGAACCGAGGGCGCAGAGGGTACGGCATCCTATAAATTTGCATTTCTTCCTAATACACAGAATAATACATTCCAGGCGGCAATGAACGACACATTTAAAAAGCTTTGCAGTGAAAAGGGTTACAGCTATGTGTGCCTTGACCCGGACTATGATTTAAATACCCAGTTATCCCAGATGGCCGATGTGGCAAACCAGAACTTCGACGCAGTGTTCGTAATTCCGGTTGACTCCGCAGGCATCAGACAGGGACTTGAGCAGATACATGAGAAAAACATCCCGATCCTCAATGTGGATACCCCGGTGATCGATGATGATTTAGATTTAGTGGAAACCGTAATTGCCACCGACGCCTATAATGCGGGTACCTTGGTAGGACAGCAGATGGCAGCGGACTATCCGGACGGAGCAAAGATTGCCATTTTGGATTTCCCATCCAATGAATCATGCGTAAACCGCGTGGCCGGTTTTATGGACGGCCTCGGCGCTGCAAAGGATAAATTTGAGATTGTCGCACAGCAGGACGGCGCGGCAGCGCTTGATATTTCCATGCCGATTGCAGAGGATATTATCCAGGCCAACCCGGGCATCAACGCATTCTTCTGTATCAACGACCCGTCGGCCCTCGGCGCTGCAGCCGCCATCAAGGCATCCGGAAAGACGGATATCGGCGTTTACTCCATCGACGCATCTCCGGACGGCAAGGCGGCAATCCTGGACGGTTCCTTCACCGCAGTGGCGGCACAGGTTCCGATTGGCATCGCAGAGACGGCATTTGAAAAAGCGGAAACACTTTTAGCCGGCGGCGAAATTGAAAAAGAAATCCTGTTACCTTCTTTCCTGGTTGACAAAGAGAAAGCAGAGGCGACACTGAAAGATTGGCAGTAAATTACGGTTTAATACTGCGGCAGTAACAGTACGACACGGCAGGCGCTTCTCTAACGGAAGTGCCTGTTTTCAGAAATGCAGGTGAGCGAGTGGAAAACATTGTATTAAAGATGACAGACATATCAAAAAGCTTCGGTGGTGTCCACGCTTTAAACGGGATTCATTTTGAGCTGAGAGAAGGGGAAATCCATGCCCTGCTGGGGGAGAACGGAGCCGGAAAGTCTACGCTTATCAAGGTTCTGGGCGGAATTTACAGACCGGACAGGGGCGTCATAAGCATCGGCGGAAAAGAGATTGAGATAGATAACGTCCAGACTGCCAGGGAGCACGGAATCGGAATCATTCATCAGGAGATTGTGCTGGTTCCTTACCTGACCGTGGCGGAAAATATTTTCCTGGGACGCGAGATTCTGGACCGGTTCGGTTTTAAGAATATGAAGGAAATGCTCCGTCAGGCCGGAGAAATGTTAAAGCGTCTGGGACTGGAGATTGAGGCGGACACAAAGATTGCGGATCTGACCATTGCCCAGCAGCAGATGGTTGAAATCGTAAAAGCAAGCTCATTTAACGTGAAAATCCTGGTTATGGATGAGCCGACCTCTTCCCTGTCGGACGAAGAGGTGGAAAAGCTGTTTGAGACTATGACAAGGCTGAAAGCGCAGAAGGTAAGCATCATATATATTTCCCACAGGATGGAAGAACTGTTCAGAATGTCGGACCGGATTACGGTCATCCGGGACGGTTCCTATGTCGGAACGGTAAATACAAAGGAAACAGACACCGACGAGCTGGTGGCCATGATGGTCGGCCGCAGCCTTCAGAATTATTATACAAGAGATTACGATACACTCCGGGAGGACAGTGTAATCCTGGAAGTAGAAAATCTGACGAAGAAGGGCGTTTTTGAGAATATCAGCTTCAGAGTCAGAAAAGGTGAAATACTCGGTTTTGCAGGACTTGTGGGGGCCGGAAGAAGTGAGATTATGACCTGCGTCTTCGGCGCCGACCGCTTTGATTCAGGCCGGGTCATCTTGAACGGCCGGGAGGTGCGGTTTAAGAACTGCCTGGAAGCCATCAATCAGGGAATTGCCATGGTTACGGAGGACAGAAAGAAGACGGGGCTTACACTGATTAATTCGATCGTGTTTAATACAACCCTCTCAAGCCTGAAGTACTACGCCAGGGGCCTTCTGCTCAGCGATGCGAAGAAAGAGGCGGTTACGCAGGAATACATAAAGAGCCTGAATATCAAAGCTCTGTCGCCTGATGCGGCGGTGGGCAGCATGTCGGGCGGCAACCAGCAGAAGGTGGTAATTGCAAAGGCGCTGGCGACAAAGCCGGAAATACTGATACTGGACGAACCGACAAGGGGTGTGGACGTAGGCGCGAAAGCCGAGATTTACTCCATTATTAACGAGCTGGCAAAAGAGGGAATGGCGATTATCATGATCTCCTCGGAACTTCCCGAGATAATCAACATGTGCGACAACGTGTGCGTTATCAAGGAGGGCGTCAAGACGGGAGAAATTGGTCATCTGGAACTGACACAGGAACGAATTATGAAATTGGCTACGGGAGTGTAAAATATGAAAAATAACAGTTTTATGAAAATGCTGAAAGGAAATTCCGGAATCATTGCAGTGCTCGTCATCATCTCCATTATCCTGAGCTTCGCGTCACCGGTTTTCCTCACCACGGACAACCTTCTGTCTGTTCTCAGACAGGTATCAAATAATATGTATCTTGCGCTTGGAATGACACTCGTCATTATCCTGGGAGGGATTGACCTCTCCGTGGGCACCTGTGTCGCCATGTGCGGCACCCTGACGGCCGGACTCATGGTCAACCAGGGAATGCCGATGGCCGCGGCGATCGCGGTGGGCCTGTTTCTCGGAACGCTGGCCGGATTCTTAAACGGTTTAATCATCGCCACCTTTAAGGTGCCTGCCTTTATTGTAACCATGTCTATGATGAATGTGGCCAAGGGCGTCGCATACATCTACTCGGGAGGCCGTTCCATCAGGGTTTCCAACGACGTATTTACCGGAATCGGAACAGGGAAATTATTCGGCGTCCTGCCGCTTCCGGTTGTGTACATGGTCGTTCTCATCATTATTTTTATTGTTGTATTAAACAAGACGAAATTCGGAACCTATATATTTGCCATCGGAGGCAACCGGGAGTCGGCCAGACTTTCCGGCGTGCCGATTAAAAAGGTGGAGATTGCGGTATTTACCATATCAGGTTTCCTGGCGGCATTCGCCGGTATCGTCCTTTCCGCGAGAATGTATTCCGGCCAGCCGGGCGTCGGAGAAGGGTATGAGCTGGACGCAATCGCAGCCTGCGTGCTGGGCGGAATCTCCATGACGGGCGGTGTCGGAGCCGTATCGGGAACAATTTTCGGCGCGCTGGTAATCGGCATCATCAGCAACGGTCTGAACCTGATTGGACTCAGTTCCTTCTGGCAGTTGGTTGTAAAGGGCCTGATTATCGTCCTGGCCGTCATCATCGACACCCAGAAGGGAAAAGATAGTGTAGTGAAACGCATCATAAGAAACGCGAAGGAGAGAGCATAAGAAATGGATATTTTCAGGAAATTAAGCTGGGCTGATTCTACAGGGGATGCAATTCCCCTCTACCACGACGGCGTCTATCATATTTTTTCCCTGACCTCCCCTCCCGGAACGACCGTTTATCCGGCGAGACTGAGGACCACATGGGAGCATTCCGTATCAAAGGATCTGGTGCACTGGGAGGAAGTGGGAACCGCGCTTTACCCGGGGGAGGGTGAGGAACCCGACGCCTGCGGCGTGTGGACCGGAGCCGCCGTCTATGGGGAAGGACAATTCCATATTTTCTATACGGGATACAACTATAATGTGCATTTTGAGCAGACAATCTGCCATGCGGTGAGTGACGACGGAATCCATTTTGAAAAGGATCCGAAGAACCCGATTATTATTCCCAATGAGGAAGAATATGAGGTAGGGGACTGGCGCGACCCGTACGTCTTCTACAATGAAGACGACGCCTGCTACTGGATTCTGATATCAGGAAGGAAGAAGGAGGGACCGCCGTCCAGAAGGGGCTGCATCGTCCTGTACCGCTCTAAGGATCTTAACAACTGGGAGTATTACGGACCGATTTACCAGCCGTTCCATACCAACTGTCCGGAGTGCTGCGAGATGTATAAGATAGGCGATCTCTGGTATCTTTCCTACTCGCGTTTTTCCGAATTTGTCAACACGATCTACCGCATATCCGATTCGCCGTTCGGGCCGTGGAGAACGCCGAAGATGGACGGAATCGGCGGACGCCGGTTCTATGCGGCAAAATCGCTGGTCAATGACGAGGGCCGCAGATTCTACTTTGCATGGGCCCACGACCGGGCGGAGCAGAGCAATTTCGGCGAATGGTACTGGGGCGGACGGTTCTGTATCCCTCACGAGGTATGCAGAAATGCGGACGGAGAACTGGATGTGAAGCTCCCGAGGGAATATGCGGAGGCATTTTGTACACCGGTGGAGTGGAATTATGTGGATATCCTCGGCAAATCCGTAAAATATGGGGATAAGTGCGTTTACCTCGATTCCGTCGGCACGTTGTCCTATGGATTTGTGGATGTGAAAGAGGAGAGCTTCCTGTTTCGTTGTAAGGTAAAGCCGGTTAATATGGCGGATCATTTTGGCCTGCTTCTTAAATCCGACAGGGATGCGACCCAGTGTATCGTTCTTGCGTTTGACAAGGGGATGCAGCGGGCCGAACTTTTGAACCTCCCGATGGGAGTGGATCCATTCTGGGAGGCATCCTGTACCAACATCGGAACACCGAAAGACGCAGGCCCGGACGGCATCCGGGTATGTGAAAAACCGTTTCCGTATGAGGATGGCGATGTGATTGATCTCAAGGTGGTGATTGACCGCGATATGATAGAGATTTTTGCCGGGGAAAAGATTGCATTTACCTACCGCTATTTTGGAGAGACGGATTACCAGATCGGGCTGATGGCCCAGGATGGCTGTGCGGAATTCTTTGACATTGCGGTGAGGAAATAAGAGGACATTAAATGTAGAAAGACATTACCGGAGCATGCCTGAAAATTGGAGGAATGAATTTTCGGGCACGCTCCGATAATATGGGAGAGAAACATGCAGAATACAGATGTAACCGCTCTCGGTGAACTGCTGATTGATTTTATCCAGAATGGGGAATCAGACCAGGGCAATCCCCTGTTTGAGGCGAATCCCGGAGGCGCGCCCTGTAATGTGCTGGCGATGTTAACCAGGCTGGGCAGGAGGACACAGTTCATTGGAAAAGTCGGCCGGGACCGGTTTGGACGGCAGCTTAAGAGAGAACTTGAACATATGGGAATCGGCACGGCAGGTCTTATTGAGGATGCAAAGATACCGACCACACTTGCGCTGGTGCACAAGCTTCAAAACGGGGACCGGGATTTTTCCTTCTACAGAAATCCAGGGGCCGATATGATGCTTGCCTCCGGTGAAGTGGATTTTGGACTGATTGAGAAATCAAAGATATTTCATTACGGTTCCCTGTCCATGACGGACGGACCGTCCAGGGAGGCTGCGAAAAGGGCCATTGAAACAGCCGGGAAAGCCGGTCTGCTGCGCTCTTTTGACCCGAATCTGAGGCCGCCTCTGTGGAATTCGGAGGATGAGGCTAAGAAGCAGATCCACTATGGCCTGGCTCACTGCGATATTCTCAAAATATCCGATAATGAAATACAGTGGCTGACCGGCCTGGAAGATTTTACAGACGGCGTAAGAGAACTTAAGAAACATTATGATATCAGGCTCATCTGCGTTTCCATGGGAAAAGACGGCAGCAGGGCCTACTATGACGGAATAATGGTGGAGGTTCCCGGTTTTATTCAGGAAGGGACCGTTGAAACGACGGGAGCCGGAGATACGTTCTGCGGCTGTGTGCTCCACTTTGTGCTGGAATACGGCCTTGATAACCTGGATGAGGGTAAAATCAGAGAGATGCTCACATTCGCCAATGCGGCGGCCTCGCTCATAACGACGAGGAAGGGCGCGCTGAAGGTGATGCCTGAGAGAGAAGAAATTGAGGCATTAATTTCTGCCCGAAAGGCAGGAAAATAAGTTGATTAGCGGATGGAGGCTCCCCGAGGAAAGGGGAGCCTCCATTTTCCAGTTACGGTTACATTATGAGGCTGAACAGCCAGGAGGAGGGCCAGATTAAGATTAAAGACGGCAGCAGGTTTACCGCGCTGATATGCTTAATCTGCGCAATGCTCAGTCCCAGGACAAAGGTAAGCAGTCCTCCCACGGCTATAAAATCATTCAACATGGCGGACGTGGTCAGGGGCATAATGAATTGTGCGGAATAAAAGCAGGCGCATAAAATCATAAATTGCGGAAGAACGATCAGATTCATTGCCCGGCCCAGAGTGGCGGCAAAAATCGTGGCGGCGAAGATATCCATGACGGCTTTTGAGAGAAGTATTGTCAAATCACCGGTCATCCCCTCGTTAATTGCCCCGAAAATATTCGTTCCGCTTGCGCAGAAGGTAACCGCGACAATGAGGTAGAAACGCATATAGTCCTCCTTATTACCCGAGATCTTAAAATGCAGTTTTTCCAGGATACGTTCAAACAGTGAATTTACCCTGCGGTCCAGATTCATCATTTCCCCGGCCAGCGCGCCCAGTATAAGAGCCAGTATCACGGCGGGTAAAGACTGGAGCTTCACCATGGAAGTGATTCCGATTGCAATGGCGGCAATGCCGAAAATAACATTCATCGGCTGTTTGATGCGCTCCGGCACCCGGCTTTTAATCGTACTCCCTAAATTCGTCCCAAAGAGGACACAACAGCAATCAATTATAATTCCTTTTGGTATCATACTTACCCTGTCCCTTTCTCATCACTTATTATTCTGTCATCGTGCCTGTTTATTAAATTTTACAGAAAATCTAACCTGCCGGCGAACCCGCATTCCCTGTGTTTTTCCATTCCAGGCAAAAGTGATGTGACATTTTAACATAGCAGATTTCCGCAGTCAAGATTTAGAAATGATAATATTTATCAGTAGAAACAGAGGCGGGATTGTCCCGGCAGATAAAGGCAGGCTCTCCGGAAAATGCGGGAAATCGGGACGGCGTGTCCTTTTTTTGGTACTGCTCACAACGGAGGCAATTGGACAGGGGGCCTGTTGACTTTTTTATAAAATTACAGTAATATCTGACTGACAAAGATATAAAACTTGACCGCGGTATCTTGAGGGATGCGGCGGAAACGCGGAACATTTTGTGGAAATGCCAACAGACAGAAGGACACTGGAATATGGGAGCAGGAACGGAAGAAAGAAACCGCAGTAAAGGCGGAAACCATGCCGGGAACAAAGCGGAGATGAGTTATAAATCAGGCGCCAGATCAGGCGGTCCGGCGGACAATAGAAGAGGGGCTGGGAAAGGGGCGGCAGACGCAGGGGGAGGAAACTCCCATGGGTCTGTGCTGGAACGGCTTTGTACGGTCTTCGTACAGCTCTTATTCGGAGCGGTGCTCTTATTTCTCATTGTCATAAGCGCCACAACGACCTGCCGTGTGTATGGAGGAGCGGAGAAAGTGCAGTATGGCCCGGACCAGCCGGTTGTCCATATACTCCTGATGATTATTTTTCTGGCAGCCGGTGTATGGTTTTGCCGGAAACGCAGTTCAGGGCAATGGAAACACAGCCTGACCGACAGGCAGTACCGCAGGCTCATCATTGCACTGGCGGGCTTTTACCTGATATGGCTTTTAATGACAATGTACTGGCCCAATTCGGATCAGAGAATGGCGATGGAATCGGCACGATCTCTTCTGGCAGGGGACTATTCGCCCTGGGATGAGGTCGGTTTCGTCTATGCGTCTCCAATGGTGCCGGTGGGGTATGCTTATACGTATCCGTCCCAGAACGGTCTGATTCTTTTTCTGGCGGTGATTGTCATGATTTTCAGGGACATTACGCCGTATGCGGTTCAGATCCTAAATATCGGGTTTTTGTTTGGAGGCGTTTACTGTCTCAGCCGTCTGGCGGTGGAACTGTTCGGGCTTAAAAGCATCAGGGGACTTCTGATTTTGACATTCGGCTGCCTGCCCTTTGCCTTCTACATTACATTTGTGTACGGCACCATGCCGGGCTTTTGTTTTTCCTCTGCGGCGCTGTATTTACTATACCGCTATATCCATACGGATAAAATAGGCAGTCTTCTGCTTGCATCGCTGTTTGCCGCCGCGTCCGTGCTTTTGAAATCAAACTATCTGATTGTGCTGGTTGCGCTTGTTATCTATCTTTTATCGGAAGGCGTATTCAGGAAGAGGGCGGGATTTCTGGCTGCCGCGGTTTTAATGGCGGTTGTTTATATGGGCAGCGGGAAGGCGATGAATGCCTTTCTGGAAAATGTGACGGGGAAACCCGTGTCGGGAGGAATCCCCATGACGGCCTGGGTGGAAATGGGACTCCAGGACGGGAGCCGCGGCCCGGGATGGTACAACGGCTATAATGTCAGTGTCTTTGCAGGAAACGGCGAGGATACGGAAAAAACAAAGGAGGCCATCCGGGAGGACCTGATGGACACGATATCGGAATTCGGCGCAGATCCGGAGGCGGCTGCGGACTTTTTCTTAAGAAAGGCAGAGTCTGTCTGGGCGGAGCCCACCTTCCAGAGCCTGTGGATTCAGGAGGTAAAAGGAGGTTCCTGGCTTCTGCCGGGATTTACGGACTCCCTTCTCAAAGAGGGAGGGCTTCTGAACAGGGGGTACATGGCCGTCAGTAACTGGTTTCAGACCTTTATTTATGCGGGTGCCTTTCTATTCCTTCTGACGGGCATGAAACGGACGAGATGGGAACAACTGATTCCGGCGATTATTTTCATCGGAGGTTTTCTCTTCCATATGGCTTGGGAAGGAAAAGGACAGTATACGGTCTGCTATTTTATTCTGTTAATCCCCTACGCCTTTGCGGGAATCGGCAGGACAATAAAATGGCTGTCCGGCAATGGCGGCGGACAGCACTGAGTTATTATAAGTAAAATATAATTTGTCTTCAGTCTGAACGGTTCGGAAACGCTGAACCGTTAAAAATAGATACGTTTTGCATTCCGGTAGAACACATTATCCCAGTGTTTTTCCGGAATGATTACTTTTGTGAAATCAATATAATCTCCGTAGTTGGCGAGGGGCCAGTCGGTTCCGAACATCAGCTTATCATAGCTCTGTGCATAGGAAATCCATGTTTTCAGAGCCTCCACATAACCCTTCTGTTCTTCTAACAATTCTTCCAGCACCAGTTTCCCTTCCAGAAGGCCGGATAAATCGGCGGCAACATTCTCATTCTTCTCCAGGACAGCGGCGGCGTCCATCAGCCAGGGATTGCCAAAGTGGCACATGACAAACTGAACGTCGGGATGCGTGACCGCAACCTCATCCAGAGTTAGGGGATGGCTGTATTTCAGGAACGCGTTGGAGCCGGCGGTTTGACCCATATGGATCGCAACCGGTTTCTTATACGTTTTGGCCAGTTCATAAATGGGTTCATATCTCTGGTCGCTGATATAGACAGGGCTGTAACCGGGATAGAGTTTGATCCCGGCGCAGTTGTCCCTCTTAAGGTGGATTTCCACCAAATCAAAGGCGTCGGCAATCTCATGATTTTTCAGATAATTACTGTCAATTCCAATACAGTACCGTAAAAAAGTGGGATAATCATGCTCAGCCAGGGAAAGGCCGTGGTTTCCCATCACAACGCCCGCCTCAATCCGGTACTTCTCATACTGTTCCCTGAGATGCTCGGCTGAATTTATATGTTCCGCCCGCTCCGCAATCTTATCAAAATAAGGAGAGCCGGGGCAAAAGTGCAGGTGTGAATCAATGATCTTCATAAAAACACTCCTTTTGAATCAAGGTTTTATAGTTATACAATGCAGGTTGATAACAAGTTTAGAACTGAATGGGGGAAAAGTCAATGGAGAGTTGGGGGAGAAATGAGAACGCCGCCGGGACGGCCGGGGGGGCGGAATGGTGAGGGGGGAGGTTGTGAGTCTTCAGTCCCGGGCGTTAGGTTGTAGGGGCGGGGGATACGGGCAGAAAAAATTTCCTCCGGGAACCGCAAACTGGAACCATGTAGTGGCCGCGACAGAGTGTGCCACCCCTTAGAATAAGAGGACAGTTCAGCCGTGGCAGGCGTTGTGGGGGGGCAGAAACCTTGGCGTCTTCAGTCCCGGTCATAGTCTGCCCGTGGGGGAGGAGGACGAAAAAATTTCCGGAGGGAACATTGGAGTCCATCGGCACTTACCGAGGTTTTGCACGAGGTTAGTGTCCGTTATGC
>NZ_URHZ01000018.1 GCF_900547735.1 uncultured Clostridium sp.
CACAAGCGGGAGCGCGTCCCCGCAGGAATTTTTTTCTCCGGATTCCCCCTCACCACAACCATCCACCGGGACTGAAGACTCATATCCACCCTCCCACTCCCCCGTCCGCCATCTTCCAGAGGCGTCCTCGCATCTCAACTAAATAGTTATTTTATCTACAATCTGCCATAATTTTTTTCCAATTTCCGAACTGCCTGATACCGCCTGAAAACAAAGTAAAAATCACATTTTCTTTCCAATCGGAAACCATACTCCCGATTTTCTTTTATTCGTTCAATTCGCATTTTCTTCCCTCTGCCCGTGTAAAAGATTAACAAAATCTTTATTTGCTATTCTCCCCATTACCCCTTACAATGTAAACATCATTCACCATTCTGAGAAAGAAAAATATAAATATATAGGAGGGGATCTCACATGAGTGAAGTTAAGGTAAAATTTGATACGTTAGAGGATATCAGGCAATATCTGCGGGCAGTCGACGGGTTCAGCGGTGATTTGGATCTGCAGTTCGGAAGCCAGATCGTGGACGGAAAATCCCTGCTTGGAATTTTAAGTCTCGGGATCGGAAAACTGTTAAACCTGAAGCTTTATTACGGAAATCATGATGAACTGATAGAGAAGCTTGGTTTTTGCCGTTGTCAGTAGGAAGAGGAGGCCGGAAAGCGGTGAGAAACGCCCATGACAGACGTTCCATTGCATTTAATTGTTCGGAAAAGGAAGAAAAACAGGCAGTATGATTGCAGATTTGCTCCGCACTCATGCCGCCTGTTTTTTGTTGCTGCTACCTATTTTATTCTCTCCGTCACTTCGGCCATTCTGGAAAGGTCGCCGATGAGGATCGCGCCTTTTAACTGCCCGTTGGCGTAGTAATATTTTTCATACTGTTTCCTGGCCTCGTCTTTTTTCTCCTCGGTCCGGTATGACAGAGCCTCGTTTTTTCCCGTATCTCCAATCGCGTACAGGGCGGTATTCATTCCGTGGAAGGAAAGTCCCATGGACGGCGGTTCGTATTCGGCCGCCTCTCCCGCCGCATTGGCTCCCGCCACCTTGCCCTGGGCCGATGCCTCGCTCCACAGCGCATAATTCATGCCCTGATACTGGGCACAGTCTCCGCATGCGTAGACATCCTTCACATTGGTCTCCATTTTCTCATTGACGACAACGGCTCTCTGAGCGGCAATGCCGGACTGCTTTGCCAGCTCCGTGTTGGGGCTGATTCCGGCTGAGATTATGACGAGATCGGCAGGGAGCTTCTCCCCGTTCGAGAGCCTCACGCCTTTTCCCTTTGCCAGGATTTCCTCTGCCTGAACCCCGGTGTAAATCCGGATCTTTTCCCTGGCCGCAATCTCTTTTATCATGTCGGATGCCCCCTGATCCAGCTGCCGCATCATAAGTCCCGGCGCCGCTTCCGCCACGGCTACTTCCCGGCCGGATTTCCTGAACTCCCAGGCCGCTTCCAGACCCAGAACGCCTCCGCCGATGACACATACGTTCCTGGTTTCGGGCAGAAGACTGATAATCTTCATGACGTCGTCCAGACGGCGGACGGCTACCACATGCTCCTGTCCGGCGCCCTTAATCGGGGGAATAAAGCACTCGGCCCCAAGCGCGTAAATCAGCTTCGTATACACCATTTTTGTGCCGTCCTCCAGCACAATCTGCTTAATCTCCGTATCAATGGACGCCACATGCCTGCCAAGAACACGGATAATATTATTTTTCTCATACCACTCGTTTTCTTTGACGGCAATCTGTTCCGGCTGCAGCCCGGCCAGCATGGATTTTGTCAGCATGGGGCGGTTGTAAGTGTCATAAGGTTCATCGGACACCATAACAACCGAAGCCGTTTTATCCCTCTTTCGTATCTCCTCGGCCGCAGAAAGTCCCGCCGTTCCATTTCCGATGATCACGTAGAAGTCCTCCGTGTCATGCTTGTAATCGGTTTCTTCCGTATCGACGTCCACAAAATACTCCCGTCCAACTCCGCAGACAGGGCAGGTGTCGAGTGAAGAATCAAAAATCTCCCCACAGACCAGGCATTTTACCAGCTTTCTCGGGCCTTTTCCCGTACTCTCGGACTTTTTCCCTCCCTGGGCTTCTTTCCCCTGCACGAGGCAGCCGAACCGGTAACCGTATTCGTAGGCGTCCATTAACGCCACCTCGTTCGGTTTAAATTTTACCCTGAAACCGTCATCCGGCACCTTCATCTTAAGCTGTTTCAGACGGCCGATAATATGGGGAACACCTTCTCCGCTCCAGCCGTAGCTGCCGAATGCGGAAGCATATTTCCCCCCGTGGGTGGCCGGAAAAATGGAGGTGGTCAAGTCCCATATGGGTTTCAGCGCCTCGCCTACAATCGTTGGCGTCCCTAAGAGGATTCCGTCGGCAAATTCCAGTTCTCCCACTACCTTGGCGACGTCGGCCGTCACCATATCGTATAGCCTCACCTCCACCGGTCCGCTGCCGCGGATTCCGTCGGCGATTTTTTCGGCCAGCTCCTCGGTATAGCCGTAGGCGCTGACATAGGGAATAATCACGGTTTTCCTGCTGTTCGGATTGGTGACGGTGCACCAGTCCTCATACATTTCAAACACTTCCTCAATCTTTGTGTCAAGTACCGGTCCATGTCCCGTGCAAATCATGACCGGATCAAGCTCCTTTACTCTGCGGAGCGCCTTCATCATAAATCCCTTAAAGGGGCCTATGATGCAGTCAAAATAATATCTGGCCGCTTTTTTATAATTCTCCTCATCCTTTACCTCGCTCCTCAGCACGCCCTCCACACCGTAATGGGCGCCGAACGAGTCACAGGTGACAAGAATCTTGTCCTCCTCTATCCAGGTATACATCGTATCCGGCCAGTGAAGATTTGGAACCGTCATAAACCGGAGCGTCTTATCTCCGATTTTCATTGTCTCATTGTCCTTGACCTGGATGCTGTAAAAATCCCGGTTTACGATATTTTTAAGGAAATTCAGCGCACAGCTGGTTGCGATCACCTTGAGATTGGGATTGATGTCCAGAAGAAGTTCCACACTGCCCGCATGGTCCGGCTCCGTGTGGTCAACCACCAGATAATCGATTTTATCGATATCCGTAATTTTCTTAAGCTCCGTCAGATACTCATCGAAAAATTTAGCCTTTGCCGTCTCAAAAAGAACCGTCTTGTCCCCCGTTTTAAGTACATACGAATTGTAGGTGGTTCCGAATTCCGTATACATGATGATATCAAATACCCGCAGGCCTTCGTCTATAATTCCCGTCCAGTAAAAATCTTCCTTCAGTCTTATGCTCTGCATACAATGCCTCCTTTTGCCAAACTATATGAAAGAATTCCGTTTAAAGAATCCTCCGCCTGCGGCGGATCGCTTTCCGCGACATAATGTCTCTGATATAGTATGGCAAAAGCGGTTAAATCCTATGTATTGCTTTTTGAACTGTTCCAACAAAATCATTTAAAAATGATTCTACCCGGGCATCCACACATACCTTTACCGTCTTTTCCCGGCATTTCAGCCGGCTCAAATCCCCTGTTGTCCTGCCTCTTGACTCTCCGTCCGTCTCCACGGTCAGGTTTGTCTCAAAGAACTCAATCAGCTCCGGATGAATTGCCGCGGCAACCGCCAGAGGATCGTGGATCGCACCTTCCCGTTTTCCCTCTTTCCCTACCTCGTGGGAACAGTAATAATGGACCATCTCTGAGAACTTATCTCCCGCTTTTGTCCCGGCCTCCCGCCACGGACGAATCCATTCTTCCATCGCTTCCGCGCTCATCATCGTCTTAAGCGTCACATCGAGGCCGATCATCAGGATATGGATGCCGCTTTCCAGGACATATTTCGCCGCTTCGGGATCGGCCAGGATGTTGGCCTCGGCATAGCGGTTCACATTGCCGGGAACGGTAACCGCGCCGCCCATGACACAGACGCAGCCTACCCCGGCCGCTTTTTCCGGATACCGCTCAATAAAACGGGCCAGGTTCGTCATGGCCGCCGTCGCCACGATGACAAGTTCCTTCCCATATAGATCCGCCATGGATGCCATAAAAGTAACGGCATCTCCTTTTTCCGCATTTTTTGTGGTTCCCGGCAGTTCGATGTCCCCGATTCCATTTAAACCGTGGACTCTTTTGCACACCTCGGCCGGGATAAAATCTTTTCCGGCAAATGTGGTGTTTTCTCCGGCGTAGACCGGTATGTCTCCGGCTCCGAGGACGTGCAGAATCTGAAGCGTATTCCTGACCGCCGTCTCCACCCTGACGTTGCCGAAACAGCAGGTAATTCCCTTAAGCTCCGCTTCCTCCGCGCCCACGGCATAGGCAATTGCGAGCGCGTCGTCAATTCCAGTATCCACATCGAGTATCATTTTCATATGTTTAATCTCCTTCTGTTCAGTTTCTTTTTGTTCAGTTTCTTTCTGTTCAGTCTTTATCTGTCCCGTCTCTAAAAACCTCTGTTTTTTAAATCGCTTACCAGGCCGACAAAGAACTCCCTCACATCAAAATCACTGATATTTTCCCTGTTCAGATCAATCATATCTCCGTGTGAAATGCCCCTGCGTCCCTTTGTTGTGAGAAGCGTATACCGTTCTCCCCACTGGAATGAGCTCTCGGCCACAAGCCCGTCGTTGGGACCGTCAAAATGTTTCACAAGCTCATGGGAGAAGTTCAGAGGAAAACGTCCGCCGGAAGCAACGTTTAACTTGGATCCCGTGCTCTGGTAATATACGCCCGGTTTATCCGGGGCAATTTCGTTAAAACGGCTGCAGGCAGAGGCCGTGAGATCGCCTACCGCAGCCAGAAAGTCGGGATTCTGATCGCCCAGCTTTTTCAGCGCCGTGTTGTAGCTGGCCGCCACTTTTTCCTTTACCTGCACCGGAATTTTCCCCAGAAGGTAATCGGCGAAGATGCAGCCCCTGTGCGGCGTATTTACCGTTGTGAGCGTTGCGACATACCGATCCATTCCCAGCAGGCTGATCGCATACCGGCTGTCCAGCCCGCCCTTCGAATGGGCTATGATATTGACCTTTCCGCAGCCGGTCTCCCTGACGGTCTGCAGAATGCGTTCTGCAAGTTCTTCCCCGCAGTCCGCAACCGAGGCCGCCGACTGGTGGTTGCCGTAATAAATAACGGCTCCGTTCTGCTTAAGCTCATTTGGTATCCTGCCCCAATAGTTAAAGTATTTGAAATCCCGGAAAAAAACACCGTGGACCATCAGGATGGGATATCTGGTCCTGCAAATCTGCTGCTGCTCTCTTTCTCGGTTTTTCAGTATCTTACCGCTTTCAAATTTCACTTCCTCCGAAGCCGTTCTGATGATTTTCCACAGGGCAATCAGGTTGGCAGCCGGAATCCATCCGCAGATAATGCCTATCACCCGCCATTTGATTCCAATCTGGGCCGATGTAGCGTAGACCCTGATAATTCCGTTCCAGAACACAGCCGCCTCCACAAGCACGACGCAGAGAAGATTTCCAAACCACAGCGCCGCATTGCCGGGAAATAAAGACGGGATCAGTGACAGGAGATACACAGCCGATGCAGCCATGGAGATGAGAAAAAGGATCAAAAGCTCACAGCCGCCCGCACAGACGGCAAGCCGCCGTTTCGGCAGTTTCCTGCCTTCCGGCAGCGGAAGGATATTGACCAGCACAAAACACGGAAGAACCAGAAAAAGCCACTGAGGCCTCCTGTAAAGCAGCCCGAGAGCCGGTATATTGGCCGTCACAAACAGGACGACAACGTAGAATATACGGATGATGTATTTCATGATTGATTTCATTTTCCCGCCCCTTTCCAGTAAACAGAGATGCCGGAACACACCGGCATGACATCTGCTCTCTGGTTATTATAGCTTACCTCGTTCTTCAAAACAAGACGGCGGTTCCGATGTACGGAAAAAGGGATTTTCCAACTGTCCGCCGGAAAGTCCCTTTTTCTGTAATTATTAATTTATTTTCCTTATTTACCCTGATGGAAGCTATAGTAGACTCCCCCGTTCTTTACCCCGCCCCGGAAACGGATCAGTTCGCTGACGGTCACAAGCTGGTAGCCCTGCTCGGACAGGGCCGGGATAATCCGTACCGCCGCGTCTCCCGACGACTTATAAAGCTCGTGCATCAGAATAATATCTCCGTCCTTCACCTTACCAAGCACCGCCTCCACCGACTTGTCGGCATTCTTTGTTTTCCAGTCCAGTGTATCGATATTCCACAGAATGATCGGGTAATGGACATTGCCTAAAACCGTGCTGTTTTTGCTTCCTCCCGGCAGGCGCACCAGTCTGGGGCTCTCCCCCGTTATGGCCGCGACGGCCTGGTTGCAAAGCTCCACCTGGCTGACAATTTCATCCGCACTCAGCTTGTTCAGATATTTATGGTCATATGTATGATTGGCAATTTCATGGCCGTTGTCATGCATTCTCTTGATTTCCGTCTTGTAATCCGCCACTCGGTTTCCCACAACAAAGAAGGTGGCGCGGCCGTTATATTGTTCCATACTGTCCATAATACGGTTTCCTACCGGCGCATACGGACCGTCGTCGAAGGTTAGTGCAATCATCGGTTTGGACGGATCAAGATATCTTCCGCCGCTTAAAACAAGGCCCGCTTCTTCGGCATCCTTCTCTATTTCCGCCGTCAGGGACTCCGCGGCCCGGGATTCCAGTTCCGCCTCGCTCTGCTGCGTCTGTGCCTGAGGAACCTGCGTTTCTGCGGATGGCGGGAGCTGTGCCTGGCTTTCCGGCTGTTTATTTGCTGCCTCCTCCTGTATCGTGTGAACGGCCGCCTGTGTCTCCTGGTTCGCTGTCTGCCCGTCCTGGCTCATCTGACTGAACAGGCGGCTCTGTCCTTCCTGACTCATCTGTCTCTCACTGGGAATTTTGTTTTCCGTCCCGGAATTTCCAGAGGCAGACGGAGCTCCTGCATATGCAGCCGTAGCCACTGCAATCATGCATCCAAGGACCAGCATTGCCAGCGCCATCTTTTTAATCTTTCTTCTCTTCCGCCTCATCATAACAACTCCTTTTCTTCTGTACTGAGTATTAGACGGAAAAAAGGCGGAAAAAGTTTCATCCATTTCCCTTGAACTGAAATTTCTGTAAAGTTTGATATCGAAAACTTTAAATGAAAGGTGAGCCCCCCTGTTTAAAAACACAATAAAATTTGTTAAAATGAAAGTAAACCGTTCAAACAGCGCTCCGCAAAAAACCAGTCTCATTGCACACAACTTTAAGAGAGCCGTGTTGGACGGTGTTGATTTCAGTCCTTCGCTTCTAATAGCGGCAAATTGGAGAGCTGCCGCCTGACGGGAAGCTGCCTTCTGGGGGGCGATTTAAGGGATACCACTATAAAAAATGCCGACCTCAGCGAATGTATTTCCTTAACCCAAAGCCAGCTTAACACAGCCGCAGGTAATAGCGGAACGCGTATTCCCGGTCATCTGTCAAGGCCTCTCAACTGGCAAAATTAAGCGTTTCTGAAACGGCTGAAACAGGCAGTTTTTAAATAGCGCAATAAGCAGGCCTGAAATATCCGTAATGGACAGACCTGAAATTTTCAAAATTCGACTGACGGAGCTTTTTTCTAAATCATTTGTCCGTACCGTAAGGCAGCGTTTTAAATCGTACCATATTACGCAAGAAATCTCATTTTCAAAATGATACAATAACAGGCATATCATAAAGCCATTATTTTCCGGACGAAAATGAAACGATTGAAAAAGGAGCGTAAAAGTCAATGAATGAATCTGCCGTCAAACTGGAAGAACAAATTATCAACCTGTTTTCGAATACACAAACCGAGGTTCACGATGGATGGATTTTGAAAAAATTTGCAGACCGCCTGCTGGTTCTTCCACTTTACAATAATTCTCCCGACTGCGTCGAAGAGCGTATACGGGCCTGTGAGCAGATCGGCCGAAAAAGAGAAGCCGACTGTGTCTTCCGCGTTGTCGAAAATACAAATTTTTATCTGAACTCACGGCTTGAGAGCCGGCACTATATGATGCAGAACTGTTCCATCATTGGTGAGCTGACACTGACGGACGAGGTCGCCGCAAAACTGCAGGCGCAAAACGGGGATGGACGTTCCCTTTCCATGGACTTTATTTCTGCGGATCAGGACGACGGATTGTCTGCCGAGAATTCCGTATTACTGGAAAACATGATGGAAATCAGGGAAGGTACCTGCCTCCATACAGCTTGTAATACAGCCAAAGAAACAGGCGGTGGAACAAATGGACAGAAAAGCAGGAAGTGTGGAATTATGGGAATAAAACGGGCGGAACTCCTTTTCCTTTTCAACGGGATGCCCCTATGCCGCCCGAGCCTATCGGATGTTCTGCAATTTGCCCTGCAAAAAGGAATTACGAAAGTGCTGGTCAATCTTCCCGGCCAGAAACTCCTGCCGGAACTATATGAGCAGTTTGGTTTCCAAAGAGCCTATGCTTACCACTGCTATGAGAAAAAAGATACTGTTTACAGTTAGTATTCCGCAAGCGGCCTTCAGCCGTTTCCGTGCATCGCGATTCATGCTATCGAGCACAGCACGCCGTTACGAGCGGAATCTGAGAAGGAACAAAAGAAAGGAACTTTATGACGGAACGTGAAAAAATGTTAGCCGGAAAACTCTACGACTGCGGAGACAGTGAGCTGCTGTCCCGATGGCACAAAGCCAAAAACCTTGTCCGGGATTACAATCGTACCGACTCTGAAAATATGGCCGAAAAAGACAGAATTTTGGCAGAACTGCTGGGCGGCCGGGGCGCCAATCTCTGGATCACAGCCCCCTTCTTTGCCGATTACGGAGACAATATCTACTTCGGCAATAACTGCGAAGTCAATATGAACTGTGTGTTCCTGGACGACAATCGGATTACCATCGGAGATAATGCCCTCATTGCGCCCAATGTCCAGATATACACGGCGTTTCACCCAACAAATGCAAAGGACCGGTTTGGTGAGCCAAAGGAAGACGGTTCTTTTGCATTCTGCAAGACACAGACCGCACCTGTCACCATAGGAAATAACGTCTGGATTGGCGGCGGGGCCATTATCATGCCGGGAGTTACCATCGGAGATAATGTCGTAATCGGCGCAGGGAGCGTCGTGACAAGAGATGTCCCCTCAAATAAGATTGCCTGCGGAAATCCCTGCCGAGTCATCCGGGATAACAATTGACCGTCGCAGGGCTCCCTTTCCTCCGGCGGACATCCCTGCGACGGCCGGAACCAGCTCTCGGGAAATTGCGAAACTTTCCCTTGCATCATTCTTGGGATCATAAAAGGCGTGCTGAAAAGGCACGCCTTCAGATTACCATCAAACTATATTTTCCTTGTATCAGGGATTTTCGGAGGTAACCCTGAAACTTTTCAGCCCACATTAGAGTAACGTTTCACCATAACATCTTCACCGTGAATATCTTTTTCTCCGTTGAAACGGAAACCAAACGCTTTATACATTCCGGCTGCAACGTCATTTCCTTCTATCACGCTCAGATAGACGTCTTTACCGGGATAACGGACCGAGAAAAACTTCAGCATATCGGCCATAGCCGCCCTTCCGTAACCTTTTCCCTGGCACTCTGCATCAATCAGCAGACGGTCCAGCCACAAACGCCCGTGGGGAAAGTATTCCCACCAGAAATAGCCGTACATGGCAAATCCCACCATCTGTTCCTCCGAGCAGATGCCGACCGGTTTCCACACCGGATTCCGTCCGGCCTCCGAAAGGCACTGGGAAACAGTCTCTACAAAGGTTTCCTGACCTGCTGCAACCCTGAGCTTTAAAGCTTCTTTCCGGTTGCGGCGTGTAATGGGTTCTAAATGTAAATCCAAAATAACAACTCCTAAATTCATATTTTTATTATTTTAAAACAAAAGGTACCTCAGACCGATCAGCAAAGTAATGTGGACCGGATAAAACAGATAAAAGAAATACTTTATGCGCAGCTTTCCCCTCTCCCCATTGTAACAGGCGATCGGTATCAGAGAAAGCGCAGCCGTACCGAACAGGGGCAGGGATTCCAGGGCGGCAAGGACGCCGGTTGTAATAAACCGCTTGGAACGCCGGTTCCTCAGAAGATACAGCGACGCAATGATTAATATTCCAAAATAGCTGTAATCGCTCTTAAGCAGAAACGCGGCTGCACAGGCAGCAGCAACCACGGCGGTCTGCATTCCCTGTCTTCCTTCATACTTTTTGAGAAAGCACATCATGACCACACCGATAAACAGTGTAAAATACACGTTCTGTGCTCCCAAGTAAAACGGACTGCCGAAAAATGCGGTGTCAAAGGGAATTTCTGAGATAAATGCAAACAGGAGCAGATTTCTTGCGTATTTTCTCTCATCCCGTGTGTGAAGGAATCCCTCCACCAAAAGGAAACAGAATATGGGGAATGCAATTCTGCCAATGAGCCGGAGCACCAGATCAAACAGATACCAGCGCATGCCCTCTTCTGTCTCTATAATTATCATCATACGATCGATATCGTAAGAGCAGAGAATCCCATATTCGATGAGGGCCGCTCCGATATGGTCGATCAACATTGTAAAAATCGCTATGAATTTCAGTGCGTTGCCGGTGAGGCACGCGGGGAAAAGTTTTCGTTTTTCTGTCATGTGTTATGTCTTTGTCCTTTATTTAACTTATTTATTCGACGGGAATCCAGCCCTTATCGATTGTGTTAGCTTTTACAGTATCCCAATCCTGATTCATAATCAAAATAGAATTTCCATTGGGTTCTCTATACCACTTCTTAGCATTCGGATCATAGATAAAATATGCCGACCATTTACTTCCACCAGTATCATTCGAACTGGGTCCGATATATGCAAAAACACTTTCTTTCGTTGTCTCTTCCACCGTTCCACCTGAGGTGTTCTTGACATTGATGTATGGCTGGACATATAAGTCTCCGGTATATTTAGAGCCGGTAAATTGGCTCTTGTCTGCCTTAGGCCACTGCCCGCCGTAAACTTCTTTCAGAAGATATTGTCGTATCGTATCATTCGTTATGTGTGCACTATTCATTCCGGCTTCTTTAAACATCTTCTGCATTTCAGCTAATGAATACTCATCCGCAAACTTAAGCATCCTTTCATATACATCTTTCCCCAGCACAACCTTTGGATCCGTGCTTTCTGCCTCGCCATCTCCATGCACTTTGCAGTTTACCAGAAAATTCTCGTCATCCAGGTGTTTAATCGAATACTCCCCCTTAGATGGACATTTCATGCCGCGTTTCACCATCATTTCCAGCACTTTCTCGGGCTTAATATCCTGATTTTCAATCATTGCCACCTGGTACTCCTGAATCATCACATCTATGTTATTCAGGCATGCCGCCTTCCTGGACTTCTCAATATATTTCATAAACTGAGGCGCCAAAAGCCCTGTCAATATAATAAGAATTGCAATCGCAATAATCAGTTCAATCAGGCTGAAACCTCTGTCTGTTTTCTTCTTCATCCTCTGTCCCCTCCGGTCATGCCATTATCTACCTTATCTTATCATGTTCCGACACAATATTCAAATTGAATATTTGCTTTCATGCGTAACAGACAGACAATGATTGATTTTACTATAAGCATATGAAACACTTCGCGGAATGCATCCTGCATATATAGTAACGGGTAAGAGTCCGCACCGCGTCCTCTTACCCGCCTGAAAAATTTAATCGCTATTCGACCCGAAACGTATAATCGGTATTATAAGTCCTCACATACAGAATATCATCCTTCAAAATCAGATAATCCGCCTTAGACTTCAAAGGAAGTTCGGCAATAACCTGTCCCGTAGCCAGATCCAACTGGTAGAGGTTGTCCGGCTCCGCCGTAAATCCGTAGCCGCAAAGAAGGACATTCCCCTTTATTACAAAATTGTGCGCATTGCTCACCAGAGGCCTGCTCTTCCATAAAAGTTTCCCCTGTTTCAAATCCACCGCAGCCACATAGGCGTTATGCGGGGATGTTTCCGCATAGGTGAGATGTCCCATTGAAAGATACAGAATGTCATCCTTTACCTGTGCAAAGCGGATCGTCTGTCTTACAAAGGACGCATCGCTCTCCTTAAAATCATTTGCGAACTGGTAATCTGAAAAATTCAGGGTATAGCTTTCGCCGCTCTCCTTTTTCGTCACCCGGATCAGGTATGGCTCTCCCTCTTCTCCCGTAAGAATATCACAGGTGTAATTTCCCGTGTCTTCCACATCCGTGGTAAGATTATTTTTCTCAAACCAATCTTCGGTGTCCGTAATCTGGTTGGCCTCCTCCGTCAGTTTTACAAGCCTCAGAGGTGATGCCGCCGGTTCCGGCGCCTCTAAGCTGTAGTAATCCCAGGACGGATTCTCCATATGTATCTCGCCGGAGGGCATTGGCGCTGTTTCCTGGCTCACACCAGCATTTTTCAGCACTACTGTTTCCAGTGTCTCCGTACTTACCTCATTATTATCTCCGGTACTGTTACCCGTCTCTTCTATGCTGCCGTCTTCCGGCGCTTCCGTGCCGCTCTCGGCCGCTATGGCCGCCGTCCCGGTGCCCGACGCGTCCTGATGGCTGCCGCAGCCCGCCATCAGAAGTCCTAATATCACAAGCACCGCACTTCCTGCTCTCCGCCTCATCTTATTCTCCTCTATTATCGTTACCGTTCACACCGCATTGCGCTGTGAACAATAACACGCTTCGCGATGCACAGAAACGGCAAAAAGCGCCGTTGATTGTAATGAAAAGTCCGCATCGCGCACTTTTCGTTGCGTCGCGCCGTAACCCTCGGGTTTTACCCACAGGGCACGATGTCTGTGACTTTCGCTTTGCTTGCTCCACTCACAAAAAACACCTCGCGGAATACTGCCTGTGAACAGTAACCTATTATCTTCTATCTACTGTGTGTCCGAATTGCTGTTTTCTCTTTCTTCACGGAGCATCTCCGCCGCCTGCTTCTCAATTTTATGAATTTCTTCCTTAACGGCAGGATTTTCCTCTATCTCACTTTTAATAAACATCATGAGAAATCCCGAAAACATCAGCGCCGCCGCAATCCAGATTGCCCGATTTCCCCATTTCATTGAAATGACGGCTCCAACCGCCGCTCCAATGGCAAAAATGAGAATAATAAAGTAATAATGCTGCGCCTTCCGTTTCAGCTCCGGGTCCTTTGTAATATGGTACCGTCCCAGCATCTCCGTCGCACTGCGCATATTACCGATACACATTGTCGTAGCGCATGGAATTCCGCGGAATTTACGGAAGCTGTTGACCTGCATTGCGCATGCAAAAGAAAGCAGAATGTTGGCAGGGGTGTCCATGCTTTGAGGAAGAAATCCCGCAATCAGCAGCATCACAATCTCAATTAAAAGGACGATCTGCCTCCAGTGCAGCAGCCGGTGCTCCTTATACAGTTCGTGAATCCACTCCGTCACATAGACTCCTCCGATAAATGCAAGGAGAGGAAAAAGGTATCGGATCGCGCTCCCCCAGTTTCCCGTTGCCAGGTTTTGTCCCAGCAGTACAATATTGCCGGTCTGGGCATTCGCAAAAACCTTTCCCCTGCAGTTATAGGAATATGCATCCTGGAATCCGCCCGCCAGGGTCAGTACCACGCCCAGCGCCAGAGACTCCGACATCTGCCATTTGCTGTTCCTTACATACCCTGCTGTCCGTCCTGCCATCTCGATCTTCCTTTCGCCCTCCGCCCCTCTGTCAGAAGCGTTTTCTGCGATGACGTCCAAAAACCGCCGCCATCTTCATCCAGGCAAATTATACCGTATTTTGGGCCTTATTTCCATAGGAAATTTTACTTTTGCCGAATAGCTCAGTCCGGCATTTAATCACACCGCCCACAGAGAGCAGGCAGGTGATAAATTCCGAGAGGGTAAATGAAAGCCACACGCCCTCCATGCCAAACGCCAGGGAAAGCAGAAGTACAAGAGGAATAATCACCGCGCCTCCCCTCGTGACAGAGATAATGAAGGCCAGCTTCGGCCGCATTACGGCGCTCAGGAACGCGGCGGCCAGGATGTTGATCCCGGCAAATAAAAAGCCCGTAAAGTACAGCCTGATTCCGGTCTTTGCAATCGCTACCAGCTCCCGGTTCCCCTCACTGTTAAAAATATGGACGATTGGATCCGTAAACAGGCAGACAATGAGATAGATAGACGCCGCAAGAAAGACCGCCAGACTGACGGCATACCGCACCACCTGCCAAAGCATTCTTCCGTCCCCCCTGCCGTATCCGGTGCTCGCCAGCGGCTGAATTCCCTGTGCAATACCGGTAAACACGGCAATCACGACCAGAGCCAGATTGGCTACAATCCCATATGCCGCAACTCCGGTATTACCCGCCAGATTTAAAATAACGAGGTTGAAGACAATCAGTACAATTCCCGAAGATACCTCGGTAATGAAGGAGGACAGCCCGGGCATCAATACGGCTCCGCTCCTTCTCAGTTCCGGACGCACCGCCGCCGGATGAAATGTATTTTTCTTTTTTACAAAGTGAAGCGACAGCACTCCCAGACTCATGACAGGCGCCAGCCCGGTCGCAAAAGCGGCTCCGAAAATCCCCATGGAAAGCGGGAACATAAACAGATAATCGAGAATTACATTTCCCATGCTCCCGGTCAGCATTGCCGCCATGGAGAGGGCCGGATTCCGGTCGTTGCGGACAAATGCCAGAACGACGTTATTCAGGATAAAACACGGCGCAAAACACAGGATAACCCTCAGGTAGGTGGCCGTCATTTCAAGCGTCTCACTGTTTGCCCCCAGTCTGACGGCAATACGGCCGGCAAAGAACACGCCCAGAAATGCGAATATCAGCCCGGCCAAAAATCCCATCACCGCCGTCCAGGTAAAGACGCGGTTGGCCTCTTCCTCCTCCCCCTGCGTCTTTAAGATGGCAAAACGTGTCGCCCCTCCAATGCCGAACATCAGTCCGGCCGCGCTGATGATACTGTATACGGAAATTGCCAGATTCAGGGATGCAAGTCCCGCCGCCCCGAGCGCCTTGGAGACAAAAAAGGTGTCAGCCAGTATGTAACAGGACAATCCTATCATTCCCATCACATTCAGGCTCACGTACCGTGCAAACAGAGCCGGTACGCTCTCTCCTCCATCACCGCCGCTGCGGCTCCGCTTATTTTTTACTGCTTCTGTGTGTAACATCACTCTGCTCCTTCCCTGTACTTTCCTATCTCACGAAAGAGTCCGGTCCGCCGGACTCTCGCGCCGAGCGCGGCCGCATAGCGGCATATTACATTTTCGCGCGAGTGCGCAACTGCCGGGAGATATAAAAAGTGCCTGAACCCACTCCTGCTTAGACCTAACGGAGTGTGTTCAGACACTGAATTATTTACCCGGTGGCAAATAATTGTGTTTATATTTTGAAATTGCTATCAGAATACCACAAGTTATTCTTTTTTTCAAGAACAGAATTAAATTTTTTCCTTCCGGCATCAGACTCTGATAAACATGGCCTCGTCCGGTATCTTCTCCATTTCCTTATCCCAGTTTTCTTTTTCGATATCCTGGATTGATACGGAAACCACCGATTCACTGATTCCCAGTTCACAGGCAATGGCCGTCCTCATTTTTTCTGCGAGAGCAGCCTTAGTGTCGTGATCCCTGCCCGGATACATTGTAATGGCAATATGCGGCATATTATGCACCTCCTGAATTCTTTCTATGATTGCATTTAAATTCTTTATATGACTGCGTTTAAATTTTTATATAGCTGCGTTTAAATTCTTTATATAACTGCGTTTAAATTCTTTATATAACTGCGTTTAAAGCATTTAAATCAATAACCGTAAAAAATCTGTGTAATCGGCGAACTCTTATCGAGAATCAGCGTATTATTGCCGTTCTTCAGAGCCGTTTTCGCCGCATCCAGTGAACGGACAAAATTGTAGAAATCCGCCTTGCTGGAATCGTTATACGCGTTGGAGAGGATCTGCATGTACTGGGCCTCACCCTCCGCCTTAATCTTTTCCGCCTCTGCCCTGGCTTCCGATTTCATAACGGATACTTCTTTCGTCGTATTATTTTTAATCATCTGGGCGGAGGAATTACCCTGGGCCGAATAGGAGGCCGCTATATTGTTACGTTCGGAAATCATACGGTCATAGACAGCCTGTTTATTGTCATCCGGCATGTCCAGGGATTTTGTCTCCACGGCCAGCACGGTAATTCCGTAGCCGTCCAGCGAATTGCTGATATTGGAGTTAATATCCAGAGCCAGTTTACCGTTTCTGTTCTCAATAATCTCGGCCTGATCCATGTTGGAGATAACGGATTTCATCGAGGAGAAAACAGAAGCTGCAATCCTTGACTGCGCCTGGGCAACCTGCCCGTTCAGATGCCTTGTAAACAGCACCGGATCGGAAATTCTCCAAAGTACAAATGCATCGGCAATCATGCTCTTCTTGTCTCTTGTAATGACGTCTGATTTCGGGATATCATAAATCTGAAGTTCCTTCGGCACGGATGCACTCTCCTGGATAAACGGTATCTTGAGAGAGACTCCCGGTGTCTCCACGACGTTGACGATTTCGCCAAACTGCTTAATTAATTTATATTCATTCGGATAGGTTACAACAATGGAAGAAGCCAGAACCACGACCGCCGCCAGCGCTATAAAAACACCGATTACCTTATTACCTGTTCGTTTCATTCTGTATCCTCCTTAATTGTCCTGCTCTGTATTCTGCGGTTTCTGCTGTGTCTCTCCTTCAGCCGCCTTCTGTGAAGGCGCGGCCGACTGCTCGGACTGATTGGCCGGACTTGTCTGAACCGGCGGTACATTCATGAAGCTGTCAAGCGGAAGCATCTTTTGTGTCCCGCTCTCGTCCACAATATAAACCTTCAGGCTTGGAAGGACATCTTCCATCGTCTCATAGAACATTCTCTGTTTGGTGATCAGAGGATATTTGCTGTATTCCGCATACATCTGTTCAAAACGTGATACCTGGCCCTGGGCCTCGTTAATTCTGGACTGTTTCTCCGCCTCGGCATCCTTGATAATCTGGTCGCACACGGCTTCCGCCTGCGGGATTTTCTCGTTTCTGTCCTTGTTGGCATTATTGATGGCAGTTTCCTTGCCCTGCTTTGCATTCTCCACGTTTTTAAAAGCACTCAGAACTTCGTCCGTCGGCGGAAATCCGTCCTGAATCGTAATGTTTACAACCGAGAGGCCGATGTCCTCCTCTATCATCCGGTTGGTCAGCTTTTCCTTGATTTCGGACTGGATCGCGGCCTTTCCCGTGGTGATGACATCATCCACATTGTAAACTCCCACCGTGTCACGGATATAGGACTGGGCCAGCATCTTCAGAGTCGCCTCCGGATCCTGGGACGCATACAGGTATTTAACAGGATCGCTTACCATATATTCCAGATAAAAATCCGTATTTACAAAGTTAAAATCCTTTGTAATCATAACCGATTCTTCGTCAATGGACTGCCCTGTCTCGAGACTGTAGCCGATGGGCATACCCGTAATGACCTTGGAAACCATTTTGACGTTCTGGATGAAGGGTATCTTAAAATGAAGTCCTGCCTGAGATACCGCCTGGGGATTTCCCAGGGTCGTGACCACCGCGTAATTATCCTCATCCAGCATATAGTAGGAATTAATACCGGCAATGATTACGAAAAAGAGAAAGACTCCACCCAGCATTTTCTTATAGGGAGGTTTTTTCCTGATCTTCTTTCCGTTGCTGTCGAAAGTTTCAGGCTCCTTTTCCTTGTTTTTCTTCTTCAGTAAATCTTCAAACGGATTTTGGTTTCCAAATTGGTTTCCACCAAAAGGGTTTCTGTTTGTATACATTTTCACTCTCCTGTTCTTCTGTCTGATGCTTAACAGCACATTTCCTCTGTTGAATTTCCTGTCGTCTTTTCTTTTTGATGCACTCTTCTATTCTATCCTTTTCACCCGTCTATTGCAATTACATTTTTAGCACTTTCTTAACACATATTTTTACTATACTGTATTTTTATTGCAGCCGGACCGGAATTTCCAGTTTCTTTACCAGTTTATAGTAGGGGGATGCCAGTTGGAACGTCACCTCACTGCCGCCCTCCTCATATGCGATATTAAAGCCCTTCAGTCCGATGCCGCTTTCCTCATCCTTCGCAAGCGGGGTAAGGCCACCGTTAAAATACATGTTACGTTCCGTCTCTTCTCCCGTAAAGCCGCCAACCATATAAAATTCCAGGGCCGGATTTGTGGAACTTGCCGATGCATCAATTCGAACTACGGGTTTCGTCACCGTTTCTCCCTTTTCATCTATTCCAATCTCCTGTTTTTCCTCTGTTTTATGTACCGCCGTAAGAGAAATTACAGCATCCCTGAATTCCACTTTCTGTTCAATCTCTTTGTCCTTCTCCGGAATTTCCACTGTTATTGCCTGTGAAACTTCGTCGGAGGCAGCAACCATTTCCTCCGGAACGAACTCCGCCGACCGCATCATTACGCCCTCCGGCAGTTTACAAGTATACTCAATATAACTTCCCGCTTTTAAGCCCTGGTAATTTTCTTTCACAGAGGCATAACGCACCTTGTCTGCCTTTACCATCACAGCCTCTTCCCGCCCATTCTTTTCCGGCTCCGGCACGATTCTGATTTGTGCCTTTCCCGGCTGAAGACGGAATCCGTCCTCCGAATAGGTATTCACCGTCACCTTAAGTTTGCCTTCCTCTTCCTTTCCCACAGCGAAAACATGGAATCCATCCTGTGCGGTTATCCCGTCTATCTCCTCCAGAGTCTGGTATTCGGGCGCCTTTTCAAAAGCAAATACAAGCGGTTCATCGAATCCCTCCACCTCGAGATTATATAAACCGTCCGGTTTCTTTGTTGTGAAGCCGCCGTCCTCAACACTCTTGACACAGCGTTTCGTCAGTGCTCCTTCCTCAAAAAATTTTTCATACTCGGTTCCCGCAGCGCCTGTTGTGAACGTGGTCCCGCCTGTCGGCATCCCGTTTCCGTAAATTCTGGCATCCGCCGTATAAAGTCCCGGTTTTTTATTCTCAAAAATCTTTGTCTCAAAGTCACTTCTGCCGTAAATTCCCTTCTCCTCATCCAGGCGGATGTAACTCCAGTCCCATTCGACCGATTCTCCCCGCTCCTCCTTCTCCCGGTTCTCCTTTTCCTGCTCCCTGATCTTTTTCGTCTCCTCCTCAGGCAGTACTTTCACGGAATAGTCGGTAATCTCATATTTCACCGTCATACTCTGCCCCTGGCGCACCGCACCCAGCAGCCTGAGCCTTGCCATACCGTTTTCCACCTCAAGACGGACGCCCTCCCCGGCTCCCTCACTGCCCGATAACTGGTAAAAAACCGGACTGTCGGGTTCACATACCCCGTAGCCGTCCACAACCTGAAATCCTTTCGCCACTTCCGCGTCTGCTTCGGCTCCGTTCTTCTCCCGGCCATCCTCCGCGCTTCCCCGTTCTTCCTCCTGACTCTCTGCCGTATTTTCACCCTGCTCCGCCGGAGCTTCAGAACCATGCTCCCCACTGCCCTTCCCTGAACCACTGCAGCCGGACAAAACGCCGACAAAAGATAAGCATAAAATTGCCGCAAGCGCTGCTATTTTCCTCTTTTTCATAAAAGACCTCCTTAATTCCTCTTAAAAAGAAACGATAGAATAAATAAGAGCGGTAATACCGTTCTGGTATCCATCCGTCTCTTTGTTTCACGGATTTCCTATGCACCGATTATATATCTGATAATTATAGAGTTCATTTTACCATATTCTGTCTTTTCACTTATTGAATATTAATTAATCTATTCTTACATTTTCATGGCGGAGACTCTTTTCCACCGACTTTTGCCCCATGCTCTTATTTTCCCCATTAAGAAAGAGTCCGGCTCACCGGACTCTAGCGCCGAGCGCGGCCGCATAGCGGCATATTACATCTTCGCGCGAGTGCGCATCCTGCCTGGAGGGCTTTTTATATCATAGGAATACTTTCCTATGATATAAAAAACAGCACCCGCTCTCCGCCAAGGAGCCTCTGACACCACTCCCGGCCGGAACAGATACCGTCTTGTCCCTAACCTCATCTTTAACCTTCAAAATTCACTCAAAATACTTCTCATCATTCCACATTTCCGCCCATCATCTATTTCGCTCTCCGCTCATACGGCAGCTACACACATCATAAAATACTTCCGCCATCCTTTACCATCGTCCGGCCCTTCCGAGTAAACCATCCCCTGGCGGCCGCCATATCCCCTCCTTTTCTAAGAAATGAAGGCAACTCAGCGGCCACAGGCAGAACCAGGGATGGAGAACCCCTCCCATCTCGCCGCTTCGTCCTCATTTCTCCCCCTTACAACCCTTTGCCCAACTCATAGGCCTTCTCCGCCCCTCTGGAATCCTTCATAGCGCCCTTGACGCTCATTCCCGGAACGGTCAAAATCCCTTTGCTCTTCCAGCCGAGATAATTGCAGGTGTCCTCATATGCATCAATAGCCGACTTGTACACTCCGTCCGACATGGAATCCAGCATCAGGGCCGCATAGCGGATTGTAAACCCTTTTCTGGCTCTCGCATAGAGTCTGTCGATGGCCGCCTTTAACTGTGCGCTCACCGTAAACCAGTAGATTGGAGAAGCAAATACAATCATATCCGCGCCGTCCGTCAGCTCCAGCACTTCTTTCATGTCATCCTTCTGGATACAGACCCCGTCATGGGAGAAACAATATTCACAGGCCAGGCAGGGAGCCACCTTTTTCTCACCCAGATTTATTTTTTGTATCTCATGCCCCTGCTCCGACGCTCCTTTTATAAAAGAATCCACCATCAGTTCCGTATTTCCGCCCTTACGCGGGCTGCCGTTTAAAACTACAATTTTCATCGTCATGCCTCCTTGTCGTCTTCCCGTTTCCCTGTCTGTTATTGCAGACCGCCCGGAACACTTCGTCCCCATACCGGCCTGACGTACCCAAATCATAATAAAAAAAACCATCCTGCGATTTTCCAGCAATCCGGCATCCTATATCTATTATTTTAACATCGGCAGATTAAATATTCAACTCGTTTACGATACCTCATAGAAGTGTTTGGGTTACTGTTCACACAGGATATATTATATTCCGCGAGGTGTTTTACGTTTTTTCGTAAAAATCCCCTCCCTTCCTGAAGGAATAGAACCGTTCAGCCACCACAGCCCGGTCAAAATGGCGGCAACCTACGCGTCTTCAGTCCCGGCCATAATCTTCCCGTGGGGAATCCGGGAGAAAAAGATTCCGCAGGGAACCTGGGAGTCCATTGGTACTTACCGAGGTCCTTTCGAGGTTAGTTCCACTATGAACTCCAACGAGCGCAAGCGTTTCCCGCAGGAACTTTTTCTGCCCGGATTCCCCACCCGCGACAACCTATAAACCGGGACTGAAGATTCCCCCAACAGCGTTCTCCTTCCTCAAATACACTCAACGCTGATTAATCTGTCCTTTCCGCGTTCTGCCAGACAGCGGTTTTTTTCATTGACCGGCCCAAATTCCGACAGGCAGCAGATGACCCGACTGCAGGAATCAAGGACGGACGCCGCCCTGCGATACGTTTCCTCCCCGATCATTTCAAACGGGGCCTCGGAAATCACCTCAGCCGCCAATGCCTTTGCCACCGGGTAATCGATGTCATTCTCTCCTAGGATTCCTGCCGCAAAGGGAATCCCCTTTCGCTGCAGCCTCCTGTAAACAGGAATTCCGCTTCCATTCCCTCCTATGACAAATACCTGGGGCCTGCCCCCCGCCGGCTCCATCTCAAGGCAGCCAAGCTCCGCATGATAACTGCCTTTCGTGATTTTATAAAGTTTTGTAATGTAAGAGGAGGTAAAGATTTCTTCCGGCGTCCCGCAGCGTTCGATGGAATTTTCATTGACACAGACAATATAATCGGAGAGTTTCTGTGCCAAATCCAGCTCATGGAGCGACATGAGGACCGCCACATTTTTATCACGCACCAGATTTTTAAGAATCGTCAGAAGTTCCAGCTTGTGGCGGATATCCAGAAATGACGTGGGTTCATCCAGCACAATGACGTTCGGTTCCTGGCAGATCGCGCGGGCGAGGAGAATCCTCTGCCTCTGGCCGTCGCTGACCTCCGTAAAATCCCGCCCCGCCAGCTCCCAGGCATGGACAAGTTCCATGGACTCCCGGACTTTTTCCCGGTCCGCGTCGGAAAGGATTCCCAAACGGCCGGTATAGGGGTATCGGCCTGTGGCAACCACGTCTTCACATGTCATCAGTTCGGGATGGATCCGCTCCGTCATCAGGACGGACATCCGCTTCGCTATTTCCTTTTCCGGCATACCGTGCATGGATACGCCGTCCAGGAAAACGGTTCCGCCAATCAGTCCCAACTGCCGGATGATGCTTTTTAAAATCGTGGACTTTCCCGCCCCGTTCGGGCCAATCAGGGTAACAATCTCTCCCTGTTTTACATGGATTTCAATCTCTTCAATCAGAGGGACTTTTCCATATCCCACAGCCATGTGATCGGTGTAAATATAATCCTCTGTCAAGAAAATCCCTCCTTACCGTATACTTTTTCTTACCATCATATAAATGACAATCGGTGCGCCGAAAACGGCCGTAACGGAACTGATGCTAAGCTCTGTGGGGGCAAATACCGTCCTGGCAATCAGATCGCAGAACAGGCAGAACACCGCTCCTCCGAGGAAACATCCCGGTATGATAAGAATCGGCTTTGCCGTTTTAAACAGGCTCTTCACCAGATGAGGAACGGCAATCCCGACGAAGGAGACAGGGCCTGCAAAGGCGGTGACACAGGCCGATAAAATACTGGACAGCAGGATGAGCGCCACCCGGAACAAACGGATATTCACTCCCATATTCTGTGCGTAAACCTCCCCCATCTGATACGCGCCGATTGGTTTTGCCATCAGAAAGACAAGGATAAACGATGCAAAAATCACCGCCGTCATTACTCTGACATTCTCCCAGGACATCCCGGAAAAGCTGCCCATCGACCAGTTGTGGAGGTTGACGATATTGGCGTCATCCGCAAATGTCACGGCAAAATCGGTCACGGCGGAACAGATGTAACCGATCATAACCCCGCAGATTACAAGCATGGACATCTTTTTCACCCGGCCGGAAATCAGAAGAATAAGCCCCATGGAAATCATGGCTCCGGCAAATGCCGCCAGAATCATGACCGCCGAGCCCACGACAATTCCCCTTCCAAGCATCGCGATCATAATCAGTGATACCGCTAATTTTGCGCCGGAAGAGATGCCGAGCACAAACGGGCCGGCGATCGGGTTTGCGAAAAATGTCTGAAGCAGAAATCCGGACACCGAAAGCCCGCCCCCCAGTATCACGGCCGCCAGGATGCGCGGCAGACGGATATCCCATATGATATGATACGCCGTATCCTCCCCCGTTTTTAAGAACAGGATTTTGCATATTTCCCGCACGGACAGGCCGACGCTGCCCGAGCCTATATTCCACAGAAACAGAATGCACAAAAGGGCTGCCAGAAGGGCAAATGAAATACCGTATCTCATCTTTGTTCTATTCGTCATATCTTCAACTCCCATTCGGCCGGCAGACATGTCTTCTGCCTGCTACTCCAGCCTGTATATGTATGTCATTTTATCCGGATCCGGACTGTCTTCGGTCAGTATTGTGTGGATATCCACTATCATATCCCCCAGCCCCATGGTTTCCTGGAACATGTTTTTCTCCGTACACCATACATGCCCTTCTTTCACGGCCTTGAAGTCCGCCAGAAGTCCGCTTTTTGCAAGAAGCTCATTGACGGATTTAAGCTCACCGTCAATGGTGCTGTTGTAGATAATATAGTCCGCCTCTTTCGCGGCGGCATAAAACGCCTCCATCTGCATGTTCATTGTGGACAGTGCGTTTTGCTCCGTCTTGATATTCTGAGGGACATAGGTTCCCCCCGCCATATCTATCATACGTGCCACATAGTCCCCCGGTTTACGCACATTCACATATCCGTTGGAGCTGATATAGAAAAATGCCACTGTTTTCCCCGTATTCTTCTGTTCCAGCACACCGTCCAGATGCTCCATCTGTTCGTTGAAACGCGCCTCCGCCAGTTCCTCTTTTCCCAGGAGCGCCCCATAAAGCTTCATCCACTCCATTCTTCCAAGCGGATGGCTCTCATAGCTGGAACGTTCCACCAGAACGGGGATTCCCAGTTTTTCAAGCTGTTCTTTCACCTCGGGAGAATGGTTAATCATCGTGGACTCTACCGCCAGATCACATGATTTGGAAAGAATCAGCTCATAATCCGGCGTGCGGTATTTGCCCGCATAAAACATTTTTCCTTCTTCCAGCGCCTCGCGCGCCTCCCCGATATACCAGCCGGAGGCATCCAGAGCGGAAAGTGTTATCCGATCGACGGCATCCAGGCTGCGAAACAAATCCATTGCCGAAGTGGCTGCCAGATAAATGTTTTCAAGCGGCTGTCTAATCACCGTCACGTCATCCGGAAGAACGGCCGGAGGCTCACCATGTTCCGGTACGACGAGAAAACGGCCGCTGTTCCGGATTGAAATCAGAATGAGTCCACCCTCATAATAGTCCACGGAAAACTGATCCGCATAGAGAAGCTCCATGCTGTGATCGAACTTCAGATTGTTTAAGCATTCCGCCTGAAAACCGGCCTGTTCCGCGGCAGACTGCCCCCGGGCCGTTCCGGACACTGTGCCGCCCGGTGAAGAGCAGCCGCAGGCAAAGCATAAAAGCGCCCCCATTACAAACATGGATAAATATTTTTTCATTCTCATTATTCAGCCTTTTTCAGTGTGGAGGAATCAAAGGTCAGCGTATATTCAATCTCGTGAGGCTCGCTCATGGCAATCGTGTCTGCAATGACCGCTATTTTCCAGTCAAAACCTCCGACGGGAATTTCAAAAGCAGAATTTCCTTCTTTGTTTATCAGCTCATATTTCACGCCGTCCACCTTCATGTAATCGTAGTTGGAACTGCCCCAGACAACCGTTGCAAAGGCCTTTCCATTTTCCACACGGACAGCAGCCGGTGATTCCACCGACGCCCTGCCGGAGCCTCCGTCCAGGGTAACGCCGGCCGTATAATTTCCGTCTGAAAGCTCAAGGCTCTCCACGGTCGTAATCTTCCCGTCTGCAAACGCATCGGCCGGAAGGGAATCGGCACGGAATACCAGGACACGGTCATACCATTTTTCCTTCCTTTTACTGAATGCGCTTAAGTCAATCCCCATATCCAGGGCCTCAACCGGAACTTCAAATGTGTTGGTTCCATCCGCAAGCTCCTTGTACGGAATATAGTCTTCCTCGGATGCCTTTACGGCCTCCTCTCCCGTTCCCAGATAAACTTCCGCGTATCCGGTGCCGCTCATGGACATCACCGCGTTCATCGCGCCCTCTTTTACCGTAAGCTCACATTCCTCAATCCGGAACATGCTGGAACTGGAATCCACCTTTACAGAGTAAACACCATCCTTTACTTCGCTGCCGTAAACGGGCTTCATCCCGGCCTGCACAACGTCTATCTGACTGCCGGTCTCCTGATCCGAGGCCAGTCTGTCATCTCCCTGTTCCGACTCTGCGCCGGATTCTCCCAGTGTCTCCCCGCCGGAGCTTTTACTTTCATCCGCACCGGATTCCACCGTCTCTGATACCGTCTTTCCCGCATCTGCCGCCGGTGTTTTGGAACCGCACCCTGCCGTCAGGAGGCACAGGGCCAGGAGCGCCGCCGGCCACCCTTTTCTCTGAAATCTCATCTGTCTTCCACCTTTAAAAGGGCGATCAGTAAAATATCCCGACCGCCCATTTTTCTTCCTGATTTATTTCTCTTATTCCAGTTTCCGTTATTACTTTTTCAGGCTGTCCACTGCGGCCTTTGCATGCTCTACAAAGAGCTGCTGGATCGGTTCCATCTCACCGAGTCCGCGGACAAGACAGGTCACTTCATAACCTGCGCCCTCAAACGCCGTCTTCCAGGAACCTTCCTCATCTCCTGCCATATCGTTGTTGGCGTGATCGCCTGCAACTATCATAAGCGGCTCTAAAACCACCTTTTTGTATTCACCCTTCTTTACTGATGCAAGGACATCGTCCAGACTTGGTGTTGCCTCTACAGTGCCTACAAAGTAATTCTTATATCCTGCTTCCGTCAGCATATCCTGCATCTTCGCATATACCTGGTTGGAATCCGCTTCCGTGCCGTGACCCATGAAACAGATTGCGGTTTCTCCGTCATCATACTCAGCGGTCGCCTCTGTAATAGCTTTGATAACAGCTTTGAAATCATCATCGGAAGTGAGTAACGGTTCTCCGATTGCGACTTTCTCAAATGAATCGGAATACTCTGCCACCTCGTTGACAAGATCATTATATTCCAGGCCGTTCATCAGATGGGTAGGCTGAATCACAAGGTTTTTAACTCCGTTATCCACCGCACGGTCGAGCGCTTCACCCACATTGTCGATGGCAATGTTATCGCGTGATTTAACATGGTCGATGATAATCTGGCTTGTAAAACCTCTTCTTACCGAATAGTCCGGAAATGCCTTCTCCATTGCGTTCTCGATGGCTCCTACGGTGAGGCGTCTGCTGTCATTGTAGCTTGTACCAAAACTGACTACCATAAGTTCGTTCTCACCAATCTCATCCTGATTTCTGACATTATCCAATGATGCGTCCCCCGTATTGTAATTCTCTTCGTCCTCTTCTTCTGCGGCTTCCGTTTCCGGTTCCTCTGCTGTTGTCTCCGGAGCGGCTGTCTCCTCCGCCGTAGCTGCCGTCACGTCTGCGGCTGTTTCCTTCTGTCCGCTTGCACAGCCTGTCGCCACTGCGGCCGACAAAGCTGCAAATGCAAATAATGCCACCAGTTTTTTGATCTTCATGTTCCTTTTCCTCCTTTTTTCTCTAAACAAAATATCGGTATACAGAAGGTATAGGAATATGCCATCAATCTCTGATGGAATCTCAAACCGGCGGCCCATACGCACAATTGCGCGGCACTAAATCACCCTGCATCATAAAAACATGCAAGGTTTCCACACCGCAGGATGCATTTTCCCCGGTGCAAAAGATCTTTTCCCGTCTGAGTCAGAGATTTGCGGCCTGAAAACCGTAAATCGGCACAACCAATTACTCGTGATTTGGAAGTTTATTCCTGTACCAACATCCGGCAGGTTTCCTGACTTGTACATCAGCACACGCAATCGCCTTCCCAATCCGGACCGGATCAGTGGCCATACATAACGCAGATTGCGCGCTCCTTACTCACAGTGACGAGATCGCACAGGTTTTTCACCTGTTTCCCTATTACCCGCTCTCCGTAAAACACGGACAACGGCACCGGATGTTCTTAACTCGATATGTTTTATATCCTACCACCGAATTCCTAAAAATGCAATATGCTTAAGGGGGATGATTGAGAAAGGAGAACGCCGCCGGGATGGCCGGGGCGGAATGGTAAGGAAGGTAGTGAGTCTTCAGTCCCGGGCTAAGTTTCGTCGCAGGTGGGGAATCCGGGTAGAAAAAGTTCCTGCGGGAAACGCTCTCGCTCTTTGGAATCTTTTTGATTACTGTTCACTCCGTGCCCAGCAATACGCTACGCGATGCACAGAAACGGTAAAAACACCGTTTCGCGCCGCAATCCTCGGGTTTTCTGTGACTTACGCTACGCTGCACTCACAGAAAACGCCTCGCGGAATACAACCTGTTCACAAAAATATTTTTCCCCTTACCCACAGGCAGGTTATGACCGGGATTGAAGACGCCGAGGTGATCGCGTTCCATTCCGGCTCGGACTGCGGCAGCTGATTTGTTCTGTTCCTTCAAGTGGAGAGGGGAATTGTCGCAGCCACTATGTTGTTCGAAAAAACGAGGGGGTTCTACATGTTTTTGGCGAGTTCCGTAAGAATCTTCCTCCTCTTCATGACCATCCGGCCTGGGCGGATGAGTCATTTATATGTCTCGGACTCTATCTTAGAGGAGGACTTAGCGTTCGGCTAAACAATTAAGTCCGCCGTTCTGCCGTACAGACTCCGATATGACGAATAAATCCGGTCATAAAGCAGGACGTTTTCCGGAATCGGTTTGTATGTCTCTTTCTTCATCGACACAAACCGTGCGGCGGCTTCCTCCAGGCCGGTAAACAGGCCCGTGGACACACCGGCCAGAAGACAGGCGCCGAGACAGGCCTGCTCCGTTACACTGCTGACAAAAATCTCTTTCCCCAATATGTCTGCCTGAATCTGCAGCCACACGGGACTTGATGCCCCGCCTCCGGAGGATATGATCCGGTCGCAGCGTTTTCCCGTCTGTTCCAGAATTTCCATGCAGTCACGCAGCGCAAAGGTTACGCCTTCCATAACGGACCGCGCCATATGTTTTCCCGTGTGGGCCAGATGGAGGCCGAAAAACATCCCTCTGGCATGGGTATCCATATGCGGAGTCCGCTCCCCTGTCAGATAAGGCAGGAAAATCAGGCCCTCGCTTCCCGCGGGAACCTCCCCTGCCATCGTGTTCAGCATGTCGAAGCCTCCCACTTTCAAAATGTTGTCTTTCAGCCATTTGAGGGACATCCCGGCGTTCAGGACCGCTCCGTATATGGTATAACCTCCGTTCACGCCGTGGCAGAAAGTCTGGGTCCGGAACGACGGGTCGTAAACCGGATTTTTGGAAAAAGCAGATACCTGTCCCCCGGTTCCGATATTACAGATAAAGGTACCCTCTTTAAACACTCCGTTTCCTATGCTTTGGGCCTGTTGATCTCCCAGGCCGAAGATGACCTGCACCGACTCACTGAGTCCCGTCTGCGCGGCACATTCGCGGCTTATCCGTCCCTGTACCGCCCCCGACTCGCTGCACTTCGGGAAAATTTCTTCCGGCAGGCCGCACAGGCCGAGAAGTTCCCAGGCCCAATCTCGTTTTACGATATCAAACATCAGCGAAGCCGATGCATCTGTGGCCTCCGCACCAAATAGGCCGGTCATCTTATAACGGATATAGTCTTTCGGCTGCATGACTTTGTAAATTCTGTCAAAACATTCCGGTTCGTGCTTTTTCACCCAGCAAAGCGACGGCAGTGCAAATCCGGGAAAGATTCTGTTGCGCAGGCTGTCCGTTCGGATCCGCTCCGGGATCCGTTCTGCAAGTTCCAGACACTCTTCCCCCGAACGCTGATCCTGCCACAGTATGGCAGGCCGAATCGGACGGCCGTTTCTGTCTGTCATCACAAGACCGTGCATCTGCCCCGAAAATCCCACGGCAGCGACCGCTTCAAAATCCCTGCCGTGCTTCTCCCTGAGGCGGGATAGACAGGCCAGCACAGCCTCCCACCACAAATCCGGCTCCTGTTCCGAGTACCCGATCTGAGGTATGGAAACATCGTACTTCTCGCTTTCCACTCCTATGACGCCCGTCTTTTCATCCAGCAGCATGGCTTTCGTTCCCGATGTCCCGATATCAATTCCCAGTATGCATGCCATTTTTTTATTCCTCCCTGCGTGTCAGACATATCTGCTCATCTTCTTCACATATCTTTCGTATCCCGCTGTTTTCAATCAGCCAGGCCTCTCCATGCAGGGTTGTCCCTCCCTCTGAGACGGTTATATAGCTCCCGTCCACCAGGGCGTAAAAACGGCGCCCCACGCTGTCCGGATATGTAATGTCCTCCATTACCCGCATTCCGTCCAGAACCGTATCCCTGACGTCCTGGTAATGCGGCAGTATCATAAGATCCGTCAGGCCGAGTCCGCTTAAAAAACGGCTGTATTCCGGATCGGATGCCTCTCCCTCCAGTTCCGGCTGGGCATAGACCACCTCGGCGCTGTTCATGCTTCCTGCGCTGATGCCTATCACAATCCCGTCAAACCCGCACAGCTTCTCCCTGAGCCCAATCTCCCTGAAAAAACGGTTCTCCGTCGGTACATGGCCTCCTGAGAGCACTATCACATCATAACCGCCAATCTCCTCCCGGGATAAGCCGCTCCTGCGGTCACACAGGTCACAGCAGACGCATAAAAGACCGCTGAGAGAAAGAGATTCCCTGAAAACATCCCTGACCAGTTCATTCATTTCCGTGTCATCCGGATCGCTGCTGATCATGAGGCATCTGCTGTTACTTCTCCAATACTTTTTCAGTTCATCGACGAAACCATTTCTCCTGTCAAATCCGCACGGAACCGCCTTGTCTTCCTCCCTGCGCCATCCGCCGGGACTGCTTGTTAAAAATGATATCATATTCTTTCTGTGAACCCCCTTTTCCTGTTTTTTACCCTTACCGGATTAATTTTTATCTCTTTCCCCGTATTTCTTCATCCTTATATCTTCTTTATTTCTTTATCTTTATTTCTTCATCCTTATTTCTTCATCTTTATTTCTTATCATCTTACGCTTTCCCGCCCTGCTTCTTTATCGTCCTATCCTCTTATCATCTTAGTCCTTTACCGCCTTACACCTTATCCTTACATAGTCCGAATACCACGTTCCTTCACGGTACAGCTTTTCCCTCAGCCGTTCCACCGCATCACCGATGATTTCACTTCTCACCGCCTTGTCCACTCCGTCAAAGGGAGTCTTTATAAACATATCAATCCAGTCATACAGGCCGTTGTCCCCCTTCAGTTCGGTGGGTCTGTCAAATAGTACAGCATAGACTACTTTAAAACCGCTTTCTTCAAGCAGGGAAGCATATTCCCCGATGGTGGGAAAATAGAAGGGCATTTTGTATATAAGGCCCCTGTCCGTAAACGCCTGCCTGAGCGCCTCGTGAATCAGGACATTATTTCCGCTTCCTCCAAATTCGAAGACGAACTGTCCCTTATCTTTCAGCGACCGGTATACACAGCGCAGCACATCCGCCTGTTTCTCTTTGGCAATCCAGTGAAGCACCGCGTTGGAAAAGACGATATCCACCTTTTCGGGCAGTGTGAAATCTGCCGCATCACCCTGGTAAAAAGCAAGCTCCGGATAAGTTTCCCCGGCCATTTTAAGCAGTTCAGGGGAGGCATCCAGGCCGCATGCCTTTAACCCCAGTCCGGACAGTCTGTTTGTAAGAGCTCCGTTTCCGCATCCTAAATCCAGCACGGATGTCCTGTCCTCCATATCGATCAGTTTAATGACGTCATTGCCATATTCGTGCACAAATGAAAAGTCCTGTGTATATTTGTCCGCATTCCATTTGAGAGCCATAATTTTACCTCCTGACGGCCGGAATTTTCTTTATTTGGCCGTTTGGTTTCATTATACAGGATTCGTTTTGATAAAACTAATCATTATTATAAATATATTTATCGAGATTTTTGCACATTCTAACCGTGAGGTGAATCGAAATGGCAGAATGTTTATCAGAACTCTTACGAAAAAGCAGCAGCACAAGGCGGTATTTTGTTTCTCTTCCGGTGTGGCTCCAGCTTCTCCTGCATGAGGAACACGATTCCATCAGGACGGCGTCACAGCTTCATATCACAGCAGGTATCTTGCTGGGCCGGGAGCGGGTAAGCCGTTCATGGAATGCCGGGAATGTCTGACGGAGCGCCGGCCAGGAATTCCGGCCGGAACTATTGATTAAGAATATCGTTTAGAAATACGGTTCAGGAATATTGTTTGAAAATGTCTGATAGGAATCATTCAATTCGTAAATGAATGATATCCGGGATGGGAATCTCCCCAGAATAGGGTTGGAGCCAGGCGTTTAAGCCCGGCTCCTTGAAAGAATATAAGATAGACCTGGAAAAGTCTACCTTATATAAACGTTTTGGATTTAGTTTTGTGACAGGTTTTTACAACTTTTTTCAAAATAATTTAAAACTTAGTTTATTTCCTCTTTTACTTCTTCTTTTGTTTCCAAATTCCGCTGTTGTTTTGCCGCCACGGGTGTTCATTTATTGATATTGATCTGTATTAAAGCTTTGCCCTTCTGTGTTCTTCTCCGGGGACTGAATTGAGTGATATCATATATCTCGCCATATTTTTTACTCAGCTCGGATAATTCGCTCTTTACACTCTCCAGATCTTCGCTGTCCATATGTTCGTCTATGGTTTCCATCTGCGTTCTGAGCGTCGGATCGATGTAAATGTACAACTGATAGTAATTCACCTTATACTCTTTTTTATTTTCCGGTGTATTGTCTGAGATGCATTTTCCAATGCTCCCGGCATACTGTTCGTACAGATACAGGCTGCGGCAGTTTTTCTCTCTGGAACCGTTTGTCTTTATAAGTACATATACCGCGATTAATATGGCGGCGATGGCGGCTATCACACTGATTACTTCTGAATCTAAAAACATGTTATGTATGTTCTCCCTTCCCATTTTCCCCTATCATATCACAAAATACGACAGAAGGAAACCTTCGTGAAAATCCCGAGTTCTGCGGCGGGAAATGGCGTTCATTGCCCACTAATTCTCCCGATAGACACGGTAACAGGACTTTCCTTCATTTTTAGCCTGATAGAGAGCCTGATCGCTGCGCTGCAGCAGCAGGTCGATATCCATCCCGGGATCGTCACTCCTGGCAATTCCGATGCTGGCTGATAAACTGCCGATCTCTTCCTTCCCGCTGAAATCGTCCCGAATCTTTTTAATGAGCTGTTCCGCCTCCTGCTCCAATTGTGAGATGCTGCATTCCCCCAGCCGAACCATCAGGAATTCATCCCCGCCCAGCCTGGCCACAAAATCATCCGGGAAGAATTCAATAAGAATCTTTGCGGTGCACATCAGTACCGCATCCCCCACCTTATGGCCCCGCGTATCGTTGACTTCTTTAAAACGGTCGAGATCAATGTACATCAGGCTGACCGTCTTATTATCCCGGTTATTGTGGATATACTGATAGAAACACCGCCTGTTGTAAAGCCCGGTCAGGAAATCCGTATTAGAGCTGTGACGAATCTGCCGCTCCAAATCACGTTCCACCGTTACATCACGGAAGATGCACAGTTTTCCGGCCACATTATGAAACACATCGTAGATGGAACTTTCATGGATTTCCAGCACTTTCCCGGAACCGTCCTCCAGGCATACCTTTGCCTCCACATAACCTTCGCTGTTAATCGAATGCCTTTCTTCAAATGCGTGTGCCGTCCACTCATTATAGTCACGGCCAATGACCGACTGTCTGTCCGTATGGAAATATTCCTCAAACTTCATATTGGCATTAATAATCTCCCCGCAGTTATTCCATAAAAGAATCGCATAGGGCATGCTCTGGAGAAGAATTTCCATCTCTGCACTCATGTTGACAAGATCCGTAACATCGTGGCCGATTCCCACGGTTCCCAGGACTGTTTTCCCGTCCCGGTCCAGAATCGGAGTCTTATAGGTGCGAAGCTGGCGCAGTCCCCTGGAGCACTTTACCGCTTCGGTAAACTGCAGCGTATGAAGCGCCCTGATGACCGCATCTTCGGATTCCCTGCAGGATGCTTCTCCGTTCTCCAGGTCATCCGGGGACACTCCCCAGATATAGCAGTGATCGCGTCCCGTCACATCCTCCCTTGCTTTCCCGACAACCGAGCAGAAGGCCTTATTGACCTTTACATGGGTTCCTTTAAGGGATTTAAACCACAGCATGTCCGGGATACTGTCGATGGCCGTATCCAGATAGGTCTGTGTCATATATAAATCATAGCGCAGCTTGAGCTGCTTCATGATGCGCGCCAGTCTGATTCCGACCCGTTCCCCGTTCAGAGGAAGCTCCCAGAATTCATCTGCGGCCTCCAAATCCCGGGACGAAAAATGATCGATCTCTTCATGCCAGGCGCAGTAAACAAGCACCGCCCCCTCCTTACACATCGTACGTATCTTTGAAGGCGTCGTTTCTCCTTCCAGATTCCAGATCACCACATCACTTTGCTTCAGTAATTCAGGCTCCGGCCCAGCCTCCGCAGCAATTTTATGGGTAAAATGCTCCAGAGGCTCAAGCCGGCCGAGCACAGTTTCAATCATTGGATTCCTGCCAAATAACGTGATTTGACTTTCGCATTGGTACATGTGACCCCTCCCCGCATACCGCGGCGCGCCTACAGATACAGACGTTCAAATTCCGATGCGCTGACAGGTCTGCCGAACAGAAAGCCCTGTATGTAATCAGGCGATGCCTGTCTCACAACCTCCAGCTCCGTTTCCGTTTCCACACCTTCCACACAGACGAGTGCGGAGATGCTGTGTGCAAGTTTGATAATATACTCCAAAAAGATATATTCGTAGCTGCCATCCTCAATGCCTTTTATAAAACTGCGGTCTATTTTCAGCACATTGGCAGGCAATCCTTTTAAATGGCTTAATGAAGAATAGCCTGTTCCGAAATCATCGATTGCAATTCCGAATCCCATTGCCTGAAGGCCTCTGAATTCCTGGTTTATAATATGTAAGTTGGGCACCCAGCAGCTTTCCGTCAATTCCAGGATAAAGCGTTCGGCCTCCAGTCCTTCCTTGGACTTTTCCCTCAGATAAGCCAGCAGATCATTTTCTTTTAACTGGATATACGAGACATTGACACTCATCAGAAATCCCGGGAATTTACTCTTCCACGCTTTGCGCTGTCTGATGCTCTCCTCCAGCACCCATTTCCCCACCTGGGTAATGGAACGGCTCTCCTCCAGAAGAGGAATAAATTCCACCGGGGAAACCTCCCCGTGTTCCGGCGAATGCCAGCGGAGCAGTGCCTCTGCGCCCACTACCTTTCCCGTCTTTGCTTCCACCTGGGGCTGGTAATATACTTCAAACTCCCTGCATCCGTTTTTCACACAGGAATGCAGGCTTTCCTGAAGCTCCATAATCCTCATTTTCCGTTTATATATGTCCTCAGAAAAGAGAGCGAGCTGGTTTTTTCCATTCATCTTGGCTATCTCAACCGCATTCTCCGCATTCCTGAACAGCTTCTGATAGGTCACACCGTCTTTTGGATAGAAACAGGCACCGGCCGAAACGGATACCGGAAGCTGCTGCCCGTCCACAGTGAAATGGTTGCCTATAAAAATCTGAATATTTTCATAGATGCCCCTGATATGCTCCTCCGTACCGCCCTGCATAAAGAAGACAAACTCATCTCCGTCCAGCCGGTACAGCGGACAGCCTTCGGGCAGAAGGGAAGATATCAGCGTGGAAATAATATTGAGGACACGGTCGCCAAAGGCGTAGCCGTGCTTCTCATTGATATTTCTAAAATTGTCAATGTCCAGTACAACAACGATTCCCTGAGCCGGTTTCCCCTGATTGAAAAGCTGTTCCAGATCTTTTTCAAACTGGCTCCTGTTTCTCAGGCCGGTGACATTGTCGAATTTGTTCTGCCTCCCTATATTGGAAATTCGTCCAATCATGAACAGAGGCCTGTTCTGCTTGTCCTTTTTCACCGTTCCCCTGCATGAAACCCAGATGATGCGGCCGGATTTATTGCGGACCCGGTATTCCATGTCATGGTAATCCCTGCCGCCCCTTTGGATCCGTTCCATATCCTCAAGCCACACGGGAAGATCTTCAGGAACCATAATCCTGGACCATTCAGCTACGACGTCTGTCTCAATCAGACGGTCAATGTCTAAATCTTCAAATGCATTTTCCGATATATAAAAAGTTCCGTTTTTAATATCCCACAGGAATAAATAATCATCCGTGGTCTCGGAAAGCAGATCCATAATCGTATTTGCTGTAAACATCTCTTGCTTTATCATGTCCGGCATGTCATCCTCCGTACAGGCAGTCTGTTAATTTCTCTTATTTCATCAATATTATAAACAGATACCCGTAATTTTCTTCCTACCAAATCCGTTTCATCTCAGAACCGGTAAAAAAAGTCTATTTCTGGTAATATATAGATCTACTATAGCAAAAAGACAGGCGTGTTTCAATCATTTATCAAAAAGAAATTTTACTTCGGGGCACTGAATTTCCTCTGTTTTCTATCACCCGTCAGACCACACACGGCAAAATTTGATGCATTAGAGACTGCCCTTCTGTTCTTTTCACAAAACGCCTTCATATTATTTCAACCATTTATTTGTGTGAATATTCTGCTTACACTGTCTTTTGTCTATATCTTTATGTCTTGTATCATCTAAATATTTATGCATTTTTTTTGCATATACCATATTCTGACACTACACGTTTTCTGATTGCTCCTGCGTCCCGGTTATCCTTTGCATTCTGTTTATCTCCTCTCCCTGACTAAGCCGCATTATAGAGAAACAGGGCCAGGAAGAAAACAGTTCCCGTCACCGGAGCGATTATTTCAATCGCCGTCCTGACTTTCCCCGTATCCTTCAATACCAGCAGTAAAATCCGGTACGCCGCCACTCCGATGAAACCGCCCAGTCCGTTCAGAATCACATCGTCAATATCCGTTGCTCCAACCTGGAAGAGATACTGCAGCGCTTCGGCCGCTGTGCTGATTAAGATAATCCACAGAACATTGGTATATACCCTTTTATCGCGGTTAAACAGCGTAAGATATCCGCCCAGGGGGACGAACAGCACAATATTTCCAAGCAGATTGCTGAGCGCAAAACTCCGCCTCAGGACTTCGTCCGATAAATATTCGGCTATGGAGCGGAACGGCACGAGACTGACGGAACGGAATGACTGTTTTTTCATAAAGAGCAGCGCAAACAGAACCAGCAGATAGAATGCAAAAACAGAATAAAGTAATAAATCATGAAAAATCCGACAGTTTGTCTTCTCGCGTTTATCCATACTATTTTTTCTATGTTTCTCCATATTCCCTTTCCGCTTTCTCCTTAGTGATTGTTAACCGATCTCCGCCGCTCTGTGTCCCTTTGTCCGGCCTCCGCTGCTCTGTGTCCCTCTGTCCGGCCTCCGCTGCTCTGTGCCCCTTTGTCCAGCCTCCACTGCTTTGTGCCCTCTGTCCGGCCTCCACGCCTGCGGTCAGCTTCATTCAATTCTCATCCAGTAATTTGAAATTCGCATCGGTCACTTCTCCGGTATCCAGCGAAAACAAAACCTCATACCGGATGGTTATCGCCGGATAATCGAGCGGTGTCATATCGACCCGGCATTCGCAGAAAGAACCGTTCTGGGACAGGACCGGATAAGTCACCGTAATTTTATCGTGCTCCGTTTGATACTCCAGAAAATCAGGTATCTCGTCTTCGCCGCCGAGCCAGAACCGGTTTACGGCATCCGCTGCATTATCCGGCAGAACCACACTCTCATATCCGCCTCCATATTGGGTCACATGGGTAACCAGACCCGCGGCGGTGTCTATTGTTTTGTCTGTAAAGTTTGTAACTGCAGGCAGCACCAGGAGCTCACTCCCTTCCGCCGTCAGTCCCAGGGTATCCCACACCGTGTCGGCCGTCAGGCCGTTCCCGTATCCCCCCAGAGTCTCTGTCTCCGGCTGGTATGTATAGCCGCGGTCCGTCACACGCAAAAGCTTCCTGCTGCCTGAAAAATTCTCAAAGGTATCCAGCATCGTGTAGGTAGTATCACCCTTTGTGAGAAAATAGTCCCGGTTCCGCCCTGCATTTACAAATGCCAGCACCTGATCTGCGTATTCCCTGGTCTTGCCGCTGTGCGGCGTTCCAAGTGTGACGGCTTTTAATTTAAGGGAATCGGCAAAAAACCGTTCTTTTTCTTCCAGCGCGGCCTTTTGTTGGTCCGACATTTTATCCAGAACATCCTTTACCATCTCTTTTGTCTTTGCTATCTCCTCCTCACTGCGGAAGACATCGGTACCTTTCAAATCATATTGAAGATACCGGTTAAAGGTATGATCTTCAAATACTACAAGCCGCGCAGTCACTGAATACTGATTCTCCGCCCATTCTTCCGAGCCGGTTTCGGCAAAGCAAAGTTTCTCCGGGTCATAGCCGCTCCACTGTTTCTCCCGGATATGGGCGCTTATGAAATCTTTAACCGCGGATGGAGTCCGGATTACGGAAGCAGCGGCTTCCGCGGCTTCATAGCCCGTTATTGGAAGCTCGTGGGAACCGGCTTCCGCCCCGGTATTATTTTCAACCGACGCCCAGAGGAACGTAATAGCCTCACCGTTGCCCGCAACCGCCTGGATGGCAGCTTCATGACGGTAGTTTGTCACCCGGCTGCCGTCTGCCGTCATATAAGATGCCTCCTGGTCGTCCCGATCCGGCAGCAGCTCATTCTCCGTCATTTTGATGTCATCGTACTCTTCCCCTATCCGGCGAAGTGTGTCGCCGAGATGAAATTCATAATCGCTGAAGGTCAGGCGGTTTAGCTCATCATAATAAGGATTCGGTCCGGACTCGGCCTTTGCCTGTGTTTTACCGGCACAGCCTGAGGCTATGGCGGCCGCTGTAAACACCAGGGATAACAGCAGGTATTTCTTCTTCATATTGTTCTCCTTATCATCCTTACCCGGTATTTATTTTGTCTCATGAGTATTTACTTTGCCTCATGGGTATTCACTTCATCTCATAGGTATTCACTTCATCTCATGGGCATTCACTTCAATTCATGGGTATTCACTTCATCTCATGGGCAGTTGTTATTTTATGGGCAGTTGTTATTTTATGGGCAGTTGTTATTTTATGGGCAGTTATAATCGTATAGCTGTAGGCATTTACCGTTATTTCACAGTTCTCCGTGTCCGCGTACCAGTTCTTGCCCTTTCTAAAAATAACGGTTTCGGGAGCCTGTATCTTCTCCCTGCACCAGGCAACCGCATCCTCCGTGTCTAAAGAAAGATTTCTTTTAATCCGTTTTGCCCCGAGTTCCGTCGTATGCAGTTTATCAAGATTCAAAATCAGTTCACATTCGTATTTTTCAATCAAATTCTCATCCTCCTGTTTTATGCTGATTCCGGTTTCGGCAACAAGTGCTTTTACATCCTGCTTCTTACCGCCATGCGGCAGTAAAACCCTACGGGCTTTAGAGGGTGATCCAGTACCTCTGAAAAATACCGGATTTACTTAACCCGGCGGTATCCCGCACTTCGTTCTCCAGGACTCCGCCATTCGCCTTAATTACCTTCGAAGATGCGGTGTTTTCTTTATCACAGGTCAATAAGATTCTCTCTTCGTTGAATTCTCTGCATATGCCTTTCATCAGCTTCAGCATTTCCCCCGCATATCCCCTGCGTCTTTCCGACGGCCTTACGCTATACCCGATATTGCCGCCGTGGTGCAGTAAAAACGGCGAAAGGGGATGTCTGTAATCCATGATACCAACGAGTTTATTGTCACATTGCCTCACGGCCAGATACACTTCGGACGGAACGTAGCCCTCCCCGTATTTTTTCGACAGCCGCGTTTCAAAATTCAGCCACTCGTCATATCCTTCCACCTCTTCCAGGCCTGCGCAGCCGTCAAAGCTGTCGTTATTGCCGTGCATTTCTGCTTTATAGGCCATAACCTGGCCCTCATATTCTTTTGTAGGCTTTATTAATTCGATTCTGTCCATAATGATGCCCCCGCCGCTTTTATTCTTATTACATCTTATTTCCCGCAACTTACCGTTCTTTCGTTTCAGAAGGATTCCGGCTAAATATAGTTCCGGCTATTCTATTATCTTACCATTTTAGGCAGTCTAAAAACAAGGAAAGAGAACAAATATAAATGCATATTCCCTGATTCCTGTTACATTTATCGGGCACAAGCATTGTTATGTCAGCCGGACGACGGATAATCAAGTGGATTTAAGTCTATTTTAACCGGCATTTAAACAGGCGGCAAGGTCACACCCTGCCGCCTGCATTATTCCTTCTTTTATATTTATTCTTCCTGTCCCGCCGCCATCCCTGCCATGTGGGACAGAGATACGCCATTCCCGGCATATCCTTCGTGCAGCCTTCACTGAGCGCCTTTACACGCGTCATAGGCTGCCCCCGGTTCCAGCTCCTGTCTGTTTGTTTATTCCTGAAGGAGAGGGAGCACCGGCCGAAGGAAACCGGTGCTCTTACAAATGAAAAAAATACTCGGGGTTGGGGACTCCCACTTATTAAACGTTTCAAGTGTTGCGTTTGTGACAGATAAAACGGTAAAATATATGTTTTTTACACTTTTTCTTCGGTGTTACATTCCACTGATGTTTTCCGTTTTTAAGCAATGAAGCTTTCGAGCCCCTGCAGATTTATGCGGCGGCACGGGTATTCGACAGGATAATCAAGGATGAAATAAAATACTGTTAAAGTCCCCTCCTTACAGAAATTGAACCGGAATCTTACATACGAATAATTTGGAAGAATCAGGGGATACTTTACCATTATAAAACAATTGGGGGACTTTCATGAAACAATATTCCTGGCTCAAAAAGGCACTCGCACTGGGTACTGTTTTTTTCATTTCACTTTTACTCATAAAGCCCATCGGAGTATCCACACAGTTTTCCGTACTGTCGGGTATTTTCCATAGCGCTTTAGACGAAAACATTATAACCGAAAATAAAGAACGGACTTCCGGCTATGAAAGCACCAACTCTTACTATGACAAAAGCGACGGAAAACTGGCACAATCAATTAAGGAACCCTGGAATTACAATTTTATTTTCGTATTGGCAATTCCGTTCGGGGCCTATACTGCCTACGCCGTCCGTGATAAACGCAAACGCAGTGAAATGAGCGGCGTAGGTGAAGACGTGAATCAAAACCGGCAGGGTTTTCTTCGTCTGTATGTCCCCTCCTTTCTTGGCGGAGCCATACTTCTATATGGCGCAAGAATGGCCGACGGATGTACGAGCGGACATATGATGAGCGGTATCATGCAGGGAAGCGTCAGTGGTTATATCTTTGCGATTGCAGTCTTTCTCGTTGCAATTCCGACCGCAGTGACTATCGGTAATACGAACGGGCGGAGGTAAATCAATGGAAAATGTACTTGCAATTATTTTGGGCTTTTTGTTTGGATATGTATTATATTTATCCGGTGCTTCATCACCAAAAAAACTGATTTCCATGCTGCGCCTTGAAAATTTGGAATTAATGAAAATAATTATCTTCGGCATTGGATTTGCCAGTGCATTGCTGTCACTCGCCGGGTTGACCGGCGTGTTGAATCTTGCGCATTTAGGCGTTAAGGGGACAAACCTGGGCGTAATAACAGGGGGTCTGCTTTTTGGAATTGGATTCGGCACCGTAGGCACTTGTCCCGGAACCTGCGTGGCGGCAACCGGCAGCGGCGGGTATAAAAAGGCAGTCAGCGCAGTGTTCGGCGGTCTTACAGGCGCATGGCTCTTTTCTGTCACCTATGAGTATTGGAAGCAAATCGGGCTGTTTTCCATCATGAATCTTGGAAAACTGACTTTATTTAAAATTACGGATGCATATGATGCCGTGTTTCCGATCGGATTCATGGGTTTGCTGATCGTGGCTGTTCTGTTTATGGTAATCGGTCTAATCCTGCCTGTTAATTTTAAATCCAACAGTTCTTCCTCGTGAACGGAATCTTTGCGGCGTTGGGCGAATTGCAGAACGCACATACTCCTTTACAAACCCTTAAAAAATGACATGCTGATGCGCCTCCTCTGGCAGTCTTTTATGTTTTTTCAGGCCCCCTTCCTTAGTATCCGGGAGCATCTGATTACGGTTGATGAGAGCCGTCACCCGCTGCTTAAAATGGCGGCATGAGCTCGGATATGCTATAGACGGGCTCGTTGCAATGGGAATTACGGATGCGGCAAATTACAGTCTGTAGGACAGGTTTGTGCGGTGAGATGGTTTATAAAAAACGGGAATAAAATCCGCCTTGGAGAGGCGATTTTACTCCTGTTTTCTTTTATAAATGCCGTTATATATTTAGTGTATGTCAAAACTCATCAAAAACCGTATCCCCGCTCTACTCGTGCAGTTTACTATTTTCCCAGCCCGCCTCTATCGCCGCATTACAATCCTCATCAAGCGCTTCGGCTGCCTCCTGCGGCGTTTTGGTTCCGGCAAGGAGTTCGTGAATGTGTGTATAGAACACGTCTCGCACACCGCGCCAATTGGGATTATTGGCGGTAAAATCCACCGTGTTGGACGCGTTGGCAGTATAGGCCTCCTGCATAAAAATGTGTCCGCTCACACGTTCCGTCGTCGCATTGCTGGCAGGGATGCCGACCTGCGCGTAATTCATGAGTTCCTCATTAGACATAAAATAACGCAGGAAATCCTTGGCGGCCCGGACCTTCTCCGGGTCCCCATTGTCGAAAATCTCAAAGCCGGTGACAAAAGACGTGTTATATCCTTTCCCGTCCGGGCTGGGGAAATTGGCCACCCCTGTCGAACTCCTGTCCATACCGGGCAGAGTGGCGCTGTTCGCTATATATATGGCAAGTTGGTTATTGGCAAATAAATTGCTGCAGTCAACTATCTCCATGTTCTCACAGCCGGCCGGAAAATAGCCCTTCTGATAGGAATCAGCGATCCACTGCAGGGCGGCAATCCCCTCTTCCGTATTGAGATTAAAACGGCCCTTTTCATCAAAGAAAGAACTGCCTTTACTGCGCAGTAAAGTCATGATATGCGTATCTCCCTGGTCGTTCTTGGCGTACATCAACATGGGATAGGTCATCTCAGGCAGCTTTTCGGCCAGCGTGGAAAGAATGTCTTCCCATTCCTCCGGTGTCCAGCTCTGTATCGTGCCCTCCTCTCCAATATACTTTTCCAGCCCGCATTGGCGGAACAGATCCCGGTTATAAATCAGCGTGTTTTGAAGACTGTAATAGGGCATCATATAGGTCTTGCCGTCCATCTGGCTCATCTTCCAGAGCATGGTGTCAACGTCTGCCCGCATTTCTTCCGTGATGATGTCGTCCAGCGGCGCCACACGGCCCGTATGTATATATCCCGCCATGTTGAAGTAACCTTCGAACAGAATGTCCACTGCATTATCCGTATCAAAGCAGCCGGTAATATATTCGTCCTCCTCCGTGTAGCCGAATTTCACAACCTCCACCGTGACATCGTAGTCCGTATACTGGGCGGCAAACTCCTCACCTACCCTGCTTAATACTTCATAAGAATCGGTAATGTCCGTGTCGGCATTAGCCACTGTCAACGGAGGGAGCTTTACTTTCAGCGTAATCTGCCGCTTCTCCGCCTCCTGTGTTTTACAACCGGTAAGCGCGCCCACAAGCATAACAAAGAATATTCCCTCTGTAACAATCCTTCTCCAGTTTTTCATTTCTACTCTCCTCTATTTTCCTGCTCCGAGCTTCTGCATCAACTTGTTTACGTCGATTGGTTTTGCAATGAAGCCGTCCATTCCCGCTTCTCTCGCCTGGTCCTGATCCTCCCTGAATGTATTGGCTGTACAGGCATAAATAATAACCTTCTTTGCGTCCGGACGATTGAGTCTGCGGATGAGTTTTGTCGCCTCATAGCCATTCCGCACGGGCATTTGCAAATCCATCAGGATTATGTCGAACTCATATGGCGGGGATTTCTCAAACAGTTCAACTACCTCTCCGCCATCCGCGGCCCGGACTGCGGTAAAATCCGAAGCAGCCAATATTTCCATAAGGATTTCCGCGTTTAAATCATTATCCTCGGCTACCAGAATATGCAGTTTTTTCTCGTTTTCACGGACTTGATGTACGTTGTCTTCCACAACAGAACCGACCGAATCGTCCGGAGCCATCTCCGACATCAGAGCAAAGGTAAAACAGCTTCCTTCACCCAGCCGGCTCATCACAGTCAGTGTGCCTCCCATTTGCTTCGCCAGCAGCGAACTGATGGACATACCAAGACCGGTGCCCTTGCTTCCCTGAGAACTCCGCTCCTGACTAAACGGCTCGAATATCTTTTGCTGGAACTCCTCACTCATGCCGCAGCCGGTGTCTTCTACCTGATAGGTTGTCAATATCCTTCCGCCTTCAGCCGATTGGAATACCCGCATGGTGACATGGCCGCCCTCCGGTGTAAATTTAACCGCATTTCCCAGAATATTGACGAGGATCTGTTCAATCCTTATATCGTCTCCAACAAGGCCGGAACAGATAATACTTGTTTCGACCCGGAAGTCAATCCCCTTATCCTCCATTCGGCTGCGCATCAGGGCCTCTGTCGTAGAAATCAGCTCATTAACAGAAAACGGTTTCGGCACCAGCACCATTTTGTCAGATTGAAGTTTTGACATATCCAGAATATCATTGACAAGAGAAAGCAGGTACTTTGCCGTTGAATCAGATTTTCTAAGATATCCTGTCATTCGTTCAGGATCCCCTATGTTCTGCTGCATCAGATGGATCAGGCCGATAATTCCATTGAGCGGTGTGCGGATCTCGTGGCTCATGTTCGAAAGGAACTCTCCGCGGGATTTTGCCTCCGCTCTTGCCGTCGCAGAAATCAGGGAGATACGTACAATCACGAACATCATCAGGCACAAAACCATCACGACGACTACAAGCATCACAACTGTCATGAGTACAAACTGCTGCGTCTGTTCGCGGAACACTTCCCGGGGAACTGTCAGTACAATGCTCCATGTCGTACCGGGCATTGGGATGAAGGACACCACCTGAGCTCCCTGATCGATGTAATTAAAGTGCAGCAGCAGCTCTTCTCCCTGCCCTATTCGGGCGGTAATATCTGAAATATCCTTTTTTGACAGACCCGCGCAGTTCTGCAGTTGTTCAAAATAATTGTCGATTTCCCCTATTCCAGCACTGCGGTCCCGGTTGACAACATAATTACCGTCTATGTCGATGATCCCGGTATACCCCCGCCCGTCAAAACTGTCTATCTTCAGGCGATCTGCTATCAAGTTGATTTTTGAAAAGCCGATGATTCCGATAAACTGAATACCATCCACCTGAAAGGGGGCACACCGGACTCCATAGACGAGACTTTCTGTAAGCGTTTCCAAAACGTCCAAATCGTCATAGCGCATGACAACTTTATCCTGACCCGAGAGTAATGGCAGCACGTACTTCTTTTCCTTTTCATTTTTAATCACATTTGAGCTGGAGTATGTATTGCCATCAGAATCCACCAGATAGATTGTATTGAATATGTTTGAAATCTGCTCTAAATTTAAGCGTCTGCAAACGTCCTGTATAGTCGCGCATCGGCTTGTCTGCGTTCTGGTGTAAACCGCAGACAGGGAGTCCCAGGAGTTTTCCAATTCGCTTTGAATGTTTTGCATATCATGTCTGGATAATTCCTGCATCGAAGCTACTACCGAAGCATCGGTTGTTTTAGTAAGCTGTTTCATATAGACGCAGACCGCAAGCGATAAAACGACTAATGTCGCTATAACAAAAGCGATTGCCCGGTTCTTTTTTCCTCTTTTTATAACATCCTCCATTCCCCTGGAATGTTCCGCTAAGCCAGATACAGCTTCGTCGTATTACTTTCGCCCGTCATACGGGGAAACGGAAACGGCGGAAATCGCATTTATCTGTAGTATGCCAGGCTTGACAGTATTAACAGGCATTTGACCGGAATCTTGAATCATACGAATGCCGGAAAGAACTCTACAAAAAAGCGTATGCGCGGCTCATCCATACAATTTAAACCGGCTGACCAGCACTTCCAGTGCCTGCGCCTGTGAGGAGAGTTCTTCACTGGCTGCCGCTAATTCTTCCGATGTAGCGGAGTTGCTCTGTACTACATCCGATATCTGCTCCACCTCTGTTCTAATATGTGAAATAGATCCACTTTGAATGTTGGCTGCGTCAGCTATCTTATCCACAGCACTTATCACCTGTTTTGTACTTTCCACGACCTGTGTCAACGATTCTGCTGTTGCGCAGGCTGCTTTTTCTCCGTCTTCAACCGCAGCGACTGATTCCTTAATTAATACCGTTGTATTTTTAGATGCTTCCGATGTCCTGTCCGCCAGATTGCGGATTTCTCTTGCAATTACTGCAAATCCCGCCCCGGCCTCGCCTGCCCTTGCCGCTTCCACAGAGGCATTTAAGGCCAGAATATTTGTTTGAAACGCAATGTCCTCAATTGTTTTTACGATTTTATGAATGTGACCGGACTTCTCACTAATTATTTTCATTGCATCAATCATTTCCTGCATCTTTTTACTGCTCCTAGAGACCTGTACACCCGCCCGGTCTGTCTGGACACGCGCATCACCTGCATTCACCGCCGTTTCATTTACACGCTCAGATATGTTATGTACGGCTGCTGCAAGTTCTTCAACCGAGCCGGCCTGCTCCGCCGCCCCCTGAGCAAGCGCCTGCGCTCCGTCCGCTACCTGTTCGCTGCCGTCTGCAACCTGTTTTGCCGAATGGCCGATCTGCAAAAGGATACGGTTAAGGTTATCGCGAAGCTCCCTCATGGAAATCAAAATACGGTTATACTGACCCCTGTAGTATTCTTTCACTTTTGACTGGACACTGAAATCCCCCTCTGCCATGGAACCAAGGATACCGCTGATATCCTCAATGATCGTCTTCTGATAGCAGATCAAATCGCGTATGCTGTCCGACATCTTTCCCAATTCGTCTTCCGATGTATAGGCAACAAGCACTTCATCCAGCTCTCCCCCTGCCAGCTTCCGGGCGGCATGCTCAATCTCATTTACAGGCCTGCGAATCCCGTTGGATATATAGAGTCCAAATAACAATGCCGACACGATGCTTAAAACCATAATTACAATTACAATGACAGATGCAGTCGCCTGCGCGTGTTCCCCCTCCGTCACCATGAACTTTGCATTCTGACCGGCTACATCCGCTATCTCCTGAAGAGTATCCGACATCTGATCCAGAAGAGGAATATAATTGGACTTCATAATCTGATAGGCTTCTGCACGCTGCTCTGATTCGATCAGTTCAAATACCTGATCACGATATATGATAGCCTGCTCTAAACGTGAATCAACCTGATCCACCAACGCAATATCCCCTTTGAATGATTTCCTGATTACAGGGAATGCCGCACGCATATTTCCAAGATGCTTGTTTGCTTTTGTTACATTCTCATTTGCATCGTCCATGCCCGGATCTAATATAGCATTTAGGATATCCGCCCGCGCAGCCTGCATCTCCCTCTTCGCCACCCATACGTTAACCGTAACGGTATAATTATTGTTATAGAAAGAAGACAGGTTATTGCCAATTTTATTCAGCAAAAACAGCGCTGCGACACTTGCCGTCAGGCATATGGCGATGATCACTGCATACGATAATAACAGCCTGGCTCTTAATTTCATATTCTGTATATGTTTCAACATAATCCCCTCCCAGCGATGATAGAAATCTCTTTCTTAACAGTTCCGCTCTCCAGCGATGGTGTCTTGCGGGGCATTCCATAAAGGAAACTTTTTGTAGAAGTAATTCAGCCTCTCCTCAATAAACGACTGCCAGAGGCCGGCAAATTCTTCCCAATGTTCGGCTTGTAAGGCATTTTCCAACCGGCAGATGAAATCCTTTAAATCGACTTCTATCTCCCCTGTTACCATTATTACAGCCGAAAAAATATATCCCCATGCCACAAGTTCCCTCAATTTCCCATAAATTTCCCGTATCGATGCCGACGGACATTCATTGGAGATGAAATTCAAAAGAACATCAATGCAAAGGATGCTGTTGTTTTTATCATGAAGCTGTCTTATTGTTTGTAACAGCTTCTCCTTCCTCTCTCTTTTTGCAGACTCCAATGTATAGCGGGCCGCGTTGTAAACCGTCAAAGCCAGAATCTGCATTGCCTCTCCGTGAAGGCGCAGGTTTTCCCGGATTTCAGATTTGCCCATGATATCAATATCAATTGATTCCAGACAGACCTTTGTGCCAACTCCCATATAAGTCCTGGTTACCCCAAGTGAGTTCAGTACATCCAGAGTCCGGCGTACTGTAATTAAGGAGACCTGATACCGCTCCGCCATCTTAGGCAATGAGGGCAGATAGCCTCCAACCGGATAAACATCCCACAGAATTTCACGGATAATGGTGGATGCCAGCGTATAACGCACCTGCGGCCGCTGCCGATAAATTGCCCATGTAAACGGAATCTGAGCCTCATGCTCCAGATGATACTTTTCACGGTTTGCCTCAATAAAATCCGCAATACCCAGATAGATATTCAAATAATAGGCATCGGTTTCCTGTTTCAGGCTGTTTGCCTTCTCCACTGATAATAAATCTTCCACCGCATAATTCGCCTTCCTATCGTTTCTGGGTGGATAGAAATAACTGATATAACGCATATTCTGCCAAAAAAGGCCAAGCATGAGTTCATTATGAAATGTATTCAGAACGTCAACATACAGACTGATTGGTTCCGATCCGGTTTTCTCCACTCTGTTTGTCCCACCGGTGCTTTTCTGCATATCCAGTTTTAAATTCTGTATGCCCTTATCCCATATTGATGAAAACAATAAATTACCGCTGAATTGAACATCCAGGATACCTTCCCTGCGCAGAGCAAAATACTTTACAACATTTTCCCTGAACAGTTCTTCCGTCCCCTGATAAACGACCCTGGCGACTTTCCGTTTTTCTGTTTTTATGTATCCGTTCTCTTCCAGCCTGTTTAACGCAATTTGTACGGTATTCCGGGCCACCCTGAATAAAGTGCAAATCTGCGGTACCGACTTCAATTGTTCACCGTATTTGTATATACCAAAGAGGATACGCGATTCATAGTATTCGTAGATCAATTCGTTCAGCCCATTGTTCTTTTCCATCCTTGTCCTCCATTCAGCCCAAGCCCTGCTCATGATGGGTATTGTTTAATTGTACCACTCTTTGAACAGGTATGCAATGCATACCCCTGCATATTCTTACCTAATGTACGAAAGGAATCTTTATCCCCACGGTTCTCGACACTTAGCGCTCTGTCATGCCGCAGAGCATTCTTCAGTTCCTGCTGACAGATCTCATCCGCCGATCTCTTTTTTTCGCAATCCCATACCATCTCGGCAATTTTCAGGAAGAAAAAAGACCGCATACTTTTTAAAGTAAACGGTCTATGTAACACTGTATTTAGTTGTATTAAACTTGATTGGCGATGCAGCACAGCACAGTTTGTATTGAACACACAGTCCGCATGAGACAGGTGCAAAGCGCCGCACGAGGGTGTAGACCTCTTGTCCAGAGCTTTAGTTCCCCAACCTTTATTTTATGTTTCATTTAATCTGTAAGAGAGTACATTACCTCTAAACCATTATCTGGATGATATGTCCATGAGATTTCTACTCCATCTCCTTTTGCAGTCTGCATTCCATCCATCGCTCTCGTTTTTCCCATTTTATTGATAACTGAATCCGGTAATCCCAACGCTTCATTTACTGCAAAAATACCAACTATTGCCGCTGACTCAGAAGTATTGTATTTACTATCATTAGGGTTCGTATCAATACTTAAATACGAACCGTCTGAAGCAACAGAAGCCCATTCAGAATCACAGCATTCATTATATATTTCAACAAGATCTGGTCCGGCAGCTTCAACAGTTATTGAGCATGTATCTGTTTTTCCATTTGCAGTTTTTACAGTTATAGTACATGTTCCTTCATTAACACCTTCAATAGTTCCATTATTTACACTAGATATTGTATCATTAGAAGAGGTCCATGTAACTTCTTTGTTTTTAGTATTATCAGGATTTATCGTAAATGTAAGATTTTCTTTTTCTCCAACCTTAATTGTAACATTTTCTTTGTTAAGAACAACCTCTTTAGCCTGTTTACCTCTAATTCCAAAGAAAAGTGCAGCTATAATTGCAACTGCCGCGACTACACCAACAATTATTACCTTGCTGTTTATCTTCTTCTCACCCTTTTCCGGTGAAATACTTTCTCCTTTTTTATGACCGCACTTAGGACAAAAAATTTGTTCTGGAGAAAGTTCTGTCCCACACTGAGCGCAATAATCTTTTTGTACTACATCTTCTTCCTCTTGGTTTTGCTGTTCCATTTTCATGTTTTCTTCTTCGTTCATAAATATCTTCCGCCCTTCTGTAAATTTAATAACTTATAATGTCTTGAATTACTATTTCCATTTTGTTTTCATTTAATTGACCAATATTGTACAACCTTTTTCCATCACTATTTTTCTTCGAGTACTGTACAATTATCGGATTGGTACTTGAATGATTTTTAGAATCATTCCGCTTTAAAGTATATACTTTTGAAGCTATATTCTGCGGTTCACTCGTGCCTTTCTTATAAGAATATAGTGTTCCGATTTTACTATATGAATCTGATATTTCTTGCATATCTGTTAAATAAAATATAGAATCTCCACTTTCGGTTAAATAAATTGCAGAATCAGCTCTGAAGTTATTATTAATTAGATGCAACTGATAAGAATTATCATTTGTATTCCAATAATAAAGTCCATCCGATTTTACTACATAGGCAGTTGAGCCATCATCTGAAATCTCCAAATTGCTTATCTCCGTTGTAATGCGGCACGAATCTGATATACCTTTAGATTCTAAATTTGCGATGTAGAAGTCCTTATCTTCGTTAACGTAAAAGATTTTGTTCCCTTTAATAAAAAACTGTGAACTTAAGTCAGATGCTATTTCTTGAATATTTCCAGTCATATCCAGTTTGTATAATCTTGAAATATTTCCATCTTTGCTTTTGTTTGCTGTAAAATAAAAGAACTCCGTGTTACATGAATCATTTTCAATATAGTTGCCATTCGAATCCAACAGACTATACAAATTCATGACTCCGCCGAAGGTCACTTCCTTCGCTTCATCATTTTTCACAAAAATCAGTGTATTATACTCTTTACACGTAACAACAAATCCTTTTTCAAAAAAGATAACGTTGGGATATGAACTATATTTTTGTGTCTTTCCTAGTTTTCCAATTCTTTCGGGTACCTTATTTTTCATTGTATATATAAGCAGCTCATTATCTTTTTTCTCTGACCAAATAATGTTTTGTCCATCAGCACTGATACCACACAAGTCTGCATTCTCTCCAACATTACATAATTCCTTAACAGAATCTGTTCCTTCAACATATGTCGATAATTTATGTTTTGTATCTATTCTTGCAAAGGTCAAAGAATTATTTGCAAAAGTCACTTCGCCAGAACTATTTCCTAATTCTACAGTATTACCTTTCTTAAAGTTGTAAACATTTATTTTCTCCTTTTCACTACCACTTCTATAAAAGTATCCGGCTTTTTCTTTATAAAATTTTTTTGCGTCGCTAATACTATCGCTATAAGAATTAGCAAATTCCTTTTTTAACTCGGTAAGTGATGTATCAACGCTATAGCTTTCACTCAAGGCCTCCAAAATATCTTCTGTTGATACTTGCTTGTTAACAGTATAAGCAAATCCATCATTTGTAATTTTTATAATCCGTTCCGCGTTCGACGAAATTGAAACTGGTTCACTATCTTTCGACGCATACAACTGCAATGTGCCGTCAAAATTTAGTAACAAAAATTTTTTATGGTCTGGCGTAGATATTCCATTAGAATAATCGCCTTCAAATGATACTGTTTGTCCATCAATGAAAAAAAAGGCAGTTCCAGCATTATCCACAATCGCGGAAATACCTCTCGCTTGATACTTCATATTTGAATAATTACTTCGAGATGATAATTTTGAAAAACATAAGATGAATACACTTATCATTGCCACAGCCGCTATTATTCCTAATAAGACAATTTTACTGTTTTTTTTCTTAGGCATAATATCATTTAGATTTTCAACCACTTCTTCATCTTTTTGCTTCTCCTTATTCAAAAATGAAAATTTACTTTCATCTTTTTGTGGCCTATAATTTTCATTTACAGCTCCACATTTTGAGCAATGCAAATCAGATGACTTAATCTCTGCCCCACATTTCACACAAAACATATAGCTCCCCCATTCACTATTATTTACTGTTAAAATATTTTTCAGAACTAAATCTTTTTAGAACAAAAAGTATTCTCATGCATAATAATATAATAACTCAAAATGTCGAAATATTCAATCAAATACATTAATTATACATTAAAATCTAAGTTATTTATATTGAACCCCATTTATTTCGTAAACCACTCTTCCCATAAATCGCAATAAACAACAAATTCGCAACTTTCAGCTTTTCCGTTTTTTTTGAGACGGCAAAATCGATCTGATTATTTTTATAAAACCATATCCTTCATCCGTTAAGAAAAAAGACGCAAAGACATCATGGTCCTTACGCCTAAAATCCTTTCCTTATAACTTTCAATGCCCAACACGCTGCAACAGGACTACCGTTTCCACATTCGCCGTCCCCGGAAACATATCCACACAGCAAACCTTCTCCACCCGATACCCTCTCTCCTGCAGAATCACCAAATCCCTGGCTAAACTGGTCGGCTTACAGGATACATACACCATCCGGTTGACCCCAAAATCAATAATCTTCTCAATGGCCTTAGGATGAATTCCATCCCTCGGCGGATCGAGCACGATCAGCTCCGGCTTATCTTCCAGCCCATCGATTACCTTCAGGACATCACCTGCGATAAACTCGCAGTTTTCCAGGCCGTTCAACAACGCATTCTTCTTTGCGGCCTCCACGGCCTCCTCCACAATCTCGACACCGACCACCTTCTCGGCCACCGGAGCGAGAATCTGGGCAATCGTGCCGGTTCCGCTGTACAGGTCAAAAATCACTTTTCCCTTTGTATCGCCCACGTATTCCCTTGTCTTCTCGTAGAGCACCTCCGCTCCCAGAGAATTGGTCTGAAAGAAGGAAAATGGTGAAATTCTGAATTTCAGGCCGAGAAGCTCCTCAAAGAAGTAATCCTGTCCATACAGGATCTCCGTTCCCCCGTCCTTCACGGCATCAGCCAGGGAATCATTTCTCGTGTGCAGGATTCCCGCCATCGTCCCTTCCAGAGGCAAGGCCAGGATTTCCTGAAGCCATCCGTTCAAAAGCTCTTTCTCCTCTTCCGCCACTATCTGGGTTGTCGTAATCAGGTCAATTAATATCTCTCCGGTCTTAACCGCCCGTCTCACAAGCAAATGGCGCAGATATCCCGTATGCTGCATTTTCTTATAAAAGCCTGTCCCCTTTTTCTCAAAATACTGCTTGGAACAGAGGAGGATATCACAGAAATCTTTGTGCACAATCTGACATTCCCCGGTAGTCACCACATCGTAAAAGCTTCCGCGGCGATGCATGCCAAGGGCCAGCGGGCCGTCCTTCACCTCATCGCCGAAGGAAAATTCCATTTTATTGCGGTAACAGTCCGGGATGGGGCTCCCCTTGATTCCCTCAAATTCATAATCACTGCATACGCCGTCAATCAGCTCCTTCACCTGTTCCCGCTTGATTTCAAGCTGTTTCTCATACGGTACGGTCTGATAGAGACAGCCTCCGCAGATCCCGTAATGAGGACATACCTTCTCTTCCGTCTCAATATCAGAAAGTTCCAGAACCTCAATCAGGCGTGCCTCACATTTTCCTTTTCTCTTCTTATTGACCAGAAAGCTGATTTTCTGACCCGGCAGAGCATTTTTTACAACTACCTTCTCATCTTCTATTCTGACAATCCCCTTGTTCGGAAATTCCATTTTCTCCACGATACCCTCATATACTTGGCCTTTTTTCATCTCTATAATTAACTCCTTCTCTGATTCTATATGAAAATGCAGCCATCCAATGCTTATTAAGGCCGCTTTAAACATGCTTTAGTATACACGAAAACCAGGCAGATGAAAAGTAAAATCCGCTAATCCTGTTCTCCCCGTGCCACCTTTCGCCACTGTTTACACCACAGGCAGAAAGCGGCTTTGCTGCAAACAGTAACTACCTTTCTTCCTCCGCCATCATCCTATGCTGCCTCCCCACTCTGGCCCTGACCAGATTCAAAAATGTTTCCGGCCCCAGCACGCGCACTACGGGGCCGAATGAGAGAATATCAATCAGCAGCTCCGTCTCATCCGCCCTGTCGTAATAAATGGAACAGCGGCAGGTATTTTTCTCTCCGTCAAATTCCGTATGTTTTTCATAGCTTGCAAAGTGGAGCATGCACCGCTCCAGCGAGTTTCTCTCCCCGCTTATTTCTATCACGACGGGTTCCTTCGATTTTCTGCCGTTTCTAAACCGGAAGGATTCCACATTCTCTGAAACCTCCCGGTTTGAGGGATGGCAGGTTTTGATCCTGCCCATATTCAGCAGGATTTCCCTGCAGAAACTTCTGTGCGTATACTGGCGGCAGCAGAGCCGGAACTTGTCGTCTTTGGAGGAATACTGAAGCTGGTACGGCAGTACCTCATAGGTAAATGTATCCTTCTGTTTCCCCTCATACGTAATAAACAGCGCCTGCCCCTGTTTCAGCGCGCTCAGTACCGTCCTGAAATTCTCCCGGTACGGTTCCGACTCATAGTCGTCCCCATCGCTGTATCTGTCATAATAGTAAAAATCCGCCTCATTATAAAGAGGCATAACCTCTTTCAGGGCCTCATCCGCCCATCCGCGTTCCTTCTCATCTAAAAACAGGCTTATCCTCCTGTCTGCCAGCAGTGATTTTAACCAGCTCTTCTGAAGCAGGGTAAGGGGAGGGCGGAGTTCCCCTTCCACAGCCGGGGAGTAAGTTCTGCCGTCTTCCTTTTCTTTTTTCAAAAGCGCCCACTCCCCGTCCAGCAGTTTGGGAAGAATCACGAAAACACTCTCCTGGAAACCATATTTCCTGATCAGCGTCTCCATCTGCTTTTCCGTCAGCGGCTGCTTTTTTGCCTCTGTCAGGATTTGTCTTACCACCTGGTAATAGCAGCTATAAACTTTATCAAATAATTCCATTTCCTAATCCTCACAATACATCTCGTACATCCGTTCCCAGTCCCGCTTCACCTTTGCGATGGCAGCCGGGTTGCTGCCCTCGATATTAAGAATCCGGCCCGTGAAGGTTTTAACCCAGGAGAGCATCTCATTGGTGTCAAAAAATGTGCCGCAGTAGAGATATTCATTTTCCCCTGTTCTGGTAATTTTCCCGCCGCGCCCTTCCCGGCGGAGCCGGTTCAATATGTAATCTTCTTTTTCCTCATCAATATACACCTTCATCCGGATTTCTTCCAGCCGGCTGGGACCTCCGAATGAAACTCCCCAGCACCGGGCGATATTCTTGTTGAGCAGTTCCTTCCACTGCTCATATTCACCGCACTCCTCCAATGCCTTGACCTGCCAGATACAGTCCAGACGGTAATTCATAAACCGCCTGCGGTTCTCCAGGTAACAGCATACATACCTCCGTCCGGTCCTGACGCTTACAAAGATTCTAAGGGGCAGTCCCTTAATAACCGACGTATTGCCGCTGCGGCTGCTCTTATTGACAAAGGATATTTTCCGCCGTTCCCGGATCGCCTCCAGAATAGTAAACAGCACTCCGTCCTCTAATGTATGTACGATAAAATGGTGCTTGAACTGAAAACTATCGTTGGCCGCATTTTCCCGGTCCAGGATGGTGCTGCCGAGAAATCCGAAGGGAGCCTCTTCCTGAAAGAACTTTACAGCCGTCAAAACATGTTCCCACGTTTCCGGTTCCGGCATGTGCTCCGTATGATCCGAAAAGCACGGTTTTAGAAAATACGCCAGCGACTTTCCTTTTTTCACGGCTCCCAGAATCCCCAGTTCTTCATATTCTTTCAGCTTCAGCCGGACCGTCTGGCTGTCAAAGACAACGCCGTAGCTCTCCGCCATCCTGTCGCCAAGCTCTCCTGCACTCATTCCCTCACTCCGCCCGCACAGTTGGTCCAAAATAAAAAAATGGAGCATAATGTCGTTGTCTGTAAAGCTTTTTGCCTTCCATGCGGCATAGAGAGGATTCTGGCTGACCGTCCTGCTGTCCACATTGATATAAACCTGTTTTCCCTTTTGGGTATACTCCGATTCCATATAATCGGAAAGCCAGCTCTCAATCCGCCGTCTCTCATTATCATAGGTTCTGGCGCTTTTCTTATCATAGTCACCCCGCACCTTAAATCCGTATATATAGAACTGCCGCATATAATCGCGGATGCGGTCAAAATTTTTGATCAGTTCCTGAAACTCCGTCATATTCCATATCCCCTTATCTTCACTCCCCATTACTGGAAAACCGTAACCATTTGTCTTTAGTCTAACGTCTGCCCATCCTGTTGTCAAATCTTATAGGAAATACCATTTTCAGGAAGTTCGCAACTTTTTTTAAATGATCTTTCTCCTTCTATCCTCTATGATTAAGCCATGGCAATCCGGTACGGAACTGCCAGGCGGGCTGTCTCACAGGTGAGAGGTTTTCCACACAGGAGCCTCCGCGGTGCCGCCGTCCCTGAACGGAGGGTATTCCGGGCAGTCAGCACCACATGATGTGTCGGAGGTTCGAATCCTTCCTTGCGAAAGCATGTAGCTAAGCTGGTATAGCAATCATTAAAACTTTGGAACATCCTGATAAGATGCCTACCCAAACCAAAACCACCAGGGATCAGAAATGTCCCTCCTTCCGCGTTCTGTAGAAATTCGTGCAGCAAAGAAAAGACGCTCCGCGGACTTTTCAAAGCCGGACAATTCCCACGGAAAGCAGTCGGAAACTGCCTGTGCCAATCCGGATACCGGCCCGGCAGAACCCGCTCCGGGACAGCGCTGGTTAGAAGCGCCGTCCTCATACGGGAAACGCCGTCCCTCAACGAACGGTCCGCAGTATTTTGATGAAGAAGGGGCATTTCCATTCTCAAAGAATCCGATTAAAACAAAGTGACAATTTTTAAACTCAAAAGGAGGTAGTAGTATGAAATATACAATCAAAGAGCAGGAATGCGGTTATCTGTTAAAAGACGGAAGATTTCAGGGTTTTCTCACCGCCGGCAGCTACCATTACATACAGAGACTGGGCTACGAACTGAAAACCGTACCAATGACGGGCAGCGTCGACACCTGCGGTATCCCGGCTGAAATCCTGCTGAAAAACCAGGCTTTTGCGGACAGGGTCGTACACGTAACGATTCCCGACGAATGTCTCGGCATCCGTTTTGTAAACAAAGCGTTCAAAGAGGTGCTTACCGGCCCCGACGCTCTGTACTGGAACGTCTATGAGGATGTGGAAATCCGCCTTGTAGATATCACCAATCCCTACATGGATCAGACACTGCCGAGATATTACATCGATTTAATGCCAATGAAATTCTATAAGAAAATCGCAATCAAGGACGGCGAGATCGGCCTTCTGTACTTCGACGGCCGGTTCGAGAAACGCCTGGAGCAGGGTACCTGGTATTTCTGGAATTACGGTAAAGAGGTGACCTGCAAAATCTTCAATATGAAAGTACAGCAGCTCGAAATCCAGGGCCAGGAAATCCTGACCGCCGACAAGGTAAGCATCCGTTTAAACGTAGTCTGCAGCTACCGAATCACCGATCCGGAAAAACTTGTGCAGACGATCGAGGGTGCATCCGCCCAGCTTTACACCGGAGCCCAGCTCTGCATCAGGGAATATGTGGGCCGTTTCCGCCTCGATGAGCTGCTGGCTCAAAAGGAAGAGATCGGCCGTTCCATCTGCGGACAGCTCAGGGAGAGGGAGTCGGATTACTGTGTCCAGATTGTAAACGCGGGTATCAAAGACATCATACTTCCCGGTGAAATCCGCGACATCATGAACACGGTCCTGGTTGCCGAGAAAAAAGCCCAGGCCAATGTCATCATGCGCCGTGAGGAGGTAGCCTCCACCAGAAGCCTGCTGAACACAGCCCGGCTGATGGATGAGAACAAGACACTGCTGAAGCTGAAAGAGATGGAGTATCTGGAGAGAATCTGCGATAAAGTAGGCAGCATCTCCGTAAGCGGTGGTAAAGGTATCCTCGATCAGCTCTCCGAGCTGGCGGGAATGTAACAACGAAAAAACGGCAAGGCACTCGTAACAGAGTAATCCTTGCCGTTATCTTATATTTTATCTTTATCCGTATTTACTATACTTGTACTTTACCGTATCTGTATTTATCATACCTGTACTTTACCGCATCCGTATTTATCATACTTCTGCTTTATCATATCCGTATTTTACCACATCCGTACTTTATCGTTCCGTACATCATGCTCTCAGATACTCTTAACGTACCTTCTGATCCGATCCTTTGTTACTTCTCTTACTCTTTCTCGTCTTCCGCATCATCCTCGAAGAAATCGTCGTCGAAATCATCTTCAAAATCATCCTCGAAGTCTTCCAGATAATCCGGTGTAAAGAAGCGGTAAACACCGTAAGCGATAGCTGCTACAGCCGCTACAACACCGATAATGGCAAGAATCCAGAGGATACAGGTTTTCTTCTTCTCTTCCTCTTCTTTTCTGTGTAAAAACTCATTCAGCTTTGTTGCGTTCATGATCTCTTCCACTTTAGATAATGCATCCTTACCCATCATATCGAATTTATTCATAGGTTCCACATCCTTTCTTCCGTGATCCTGCACCGATGTTTTTTCTTTTATATTATATCATCAAAGTCAGGTTTTTACTATCTTATTTTGAATAAAAAACAGATTTTTATTACAATTTTATCAATTTGGCAAAAGATGCAAACATTTTTTTGACACCTACACGTTCGAACTCTACGGTGACCTCGTAGTCTTTTCCGCCGTCCTCTATCTTTTTAACAGTACCCTCGCCGAACTTAATATGCTTTACCCGGTCTCCCTCGGAATACGGCAGGTGAGAGGCCTTCTGTACGGAAAATGCCTTTCCAAAGGAAGGGGCTCCCGGGGCCGTCTTTGAGGCATAGGCATTCGGCTTCTGGCCGAAAGCGCTGAGACCGCGTCCTCCGCCGGAACCGCCTGCTGATCCGGATCCGCTGCCGATGGAAACGCTGGAATTGCGGTCTCCCGCTCCATTCTGTCCGCCGGCGGATGAACCCCAGCCGGTCGTAATACCGCCCGAACGGTTCCATGGCAGGCCTGCCTCCTCTCCTTCGGAGGACTTTCTGCCCCAGCCGGAGGCTGCCGCTCCGCCAAAGCCGTCCCCGTTCCCGGAGTTTTCGCCTCCCCAGGATCTTCCTGCTGCCCTTCCGAATACGGACGGCTGCTCCACCTGTTCCAGCAGCCATGACGGAATCTCTTCCACAAAACGGCTGACCTTGGAAAATCTCGTCTCGCCGTTGGTCATGCGCTGTCTGGCCGCGGTCAGTGTCAACTTCTCCCTGGCTCTTGTGATGCCTACATAACAGAGGCGGCGTTCTTCCTCGACCGCATCTTTATCGTCCGACATGATGGACATGCTGCTCGGAAACAGTCCGTCCTCCAGGCCGCTTAAATATACATAAGGGAATTCCAATCCCTTGGCGCTGTGGAGCGTCATCAGGATAATCCGGTTTTCCGACTCATCCATATTATCCACATCGGCAACCAGCGCAACCTCCTCAAGGAAGCCGTCCAGCGTCGGTTCTTCCGCATTCTCGCTGTAGCTGACCGCCTTGTTAATAAGTTCCTCTATATTCTGGAGACGTGTCTCCGACTCAATCTCGCCCTCTGCCTCCAGCTCTTTTTTGTAACCGGTGTTTTCAAGAATCTCTTCAATCAGTTCCTGGATCGTCATCTCCGGCATACGCGCTTTGAAATCTTCGATCTGCTCCGTGAAAACGCCTATCTTATCCGCCGCTTTTCCCATGGTCGGGATTCCCTTGACGCGCAGTAACGCATCATAAAAGCTCATCCCGTTGGCGGAGGCAAACATCGTTACCTTTCCGATGGACGTCGCACCGACTCCCCTCTTCGGCACATTGACGATACGCTGTACGGCCAGATCGTCCTGACCGTTGGAGATTGTCTTTAAGTAGCAGAGAATGTCCTTAATCTCTTTTCTCTGGTAGAAATTAACGCCTCCCACCAGACGGTACGGAATACTGTAAAGGATACATTTCTCCTCCAAAAGGCGCGACTGGGCGTTTGTCCTGTAAAGCACCGCAAAATCGGAATATTCACATCCGGAATCTTCCTTTTCCCGGCGTATATCCTTCACAATCGCCTCCGCTTCCTCATAGGCCGTGTCGAACTGCAGGAAACGCACCTGGTTTCCCTCGTCGTTGGCCGTCCAGAGCGTCTTATCTTTTCTTCCGCGGTTGTTGCGGATTACTTCGTTGGCCGCATTCAGAATATTCTGGGTGGAGCGGTAATTCTGTTCCAGCTTGATGACCTTCGCTCCCGGAAATGCCTTCTCAAAACTCAGGATATTCTCAATATTCGCTCCCCTGAATTTGTAAATCGACTGATCGTCGTCACCCACCACGCAGATATTCCTGTATTTGGCAGCCAGCAGATCGACCAGCTTAAACTGGACCATGTTGGTATCCTGGTACTCATCCACCATTATGTAACGGAATCTCTCCTGATAGTAATCGAGAACCTCCGGCGCGTTCTGGAACAGCTCCACGGTCTTTACAATCAGATCGTCAAAATCCAGGGCATTATTTTTCTTCAGCTCTTTCTGGTACTCTTTATAAATCTGGGCAACCTTCTTCTCACGGAAATCTCCGCCTGCATTCAGTTCGAATTCTTCCGGCGTGATCATATCGTCCTTTGCAGATGAGATCTTGCTGAGAACCGCCCTCTCCTTAAACTGTTTCGTGTCGACATCCAGTTTCTTGAATATCTGCTTCATCAGGGTCTTCTGATCATCGCCGTCATAAATCGTAAAATTCGTGCTGTAACCGAGATATTCGATATGACGCCGCAGAATCCTCACACAGGAGGAATGGAAGGTGCTCACCCAGATGCTCTCGGAGCCAAAGCCGACAATCTTGTCCACACGCTCCCTCATCTCGGCCGCCGCCTTGTTGGTAAATGTGATCGCCATGATATTCCATGGATTCACCTTTTTTTCTTCTATCAGATATGCAATCCTGTGAGTCAGTACTCTGGTCTTTCCGGAACCTGCGCCCGCCAGCACGAGAAGGGGGCCATCCGTGTGGTAAACCGCCTCCTGCTGCATCGGATTGAGTAATTCGTATTTGTTCATGTTTCCTACCGCCTTTTCTGATTCCATCTTCAGGGTGATGTCAGTTACCGTATCCTCCGTGTTCCGCAGCATGCGCCATTCTGGCCGGTAACCGATGCGAACCTCTTTCGTTCTGCTGTCCGCGGTACCTGTGCTTTCCATAGAGGCACGGACAATAACCATTATTATAATATATTTTACTGCTCCTGTCACGGAAAAAAACAGAGCGGCCGAAACTTCGGCACGCTCTGTTGAAACTGCTCTCAAATACATTAATACGCTTTGCTGTAATCTACATACAGCCAGCACGGAAGTCCTTCTTCTCCAAGCTGTTTTGGATAATCCGTCTGGTAATTGGCCGGTACGCGGATCCAGCATTCACGGTCAATCTTTAATTCTCCGTCCACCTTTTTCACCCTCAGGTCAACCGCGTTGATGTAGGCCCTGACAATCTCCCCCGTCTCCATGTGGGTGCATTCCTGTCTTACCTGACAGCATACGATTCCGCTTCTGATATCAATGATCATGAAACCGTCCGGGTCTTTATAAAAGAATTTTCTCAGATACCGCGGCGCTGAATTAACCCAGTAACCGAGCCAGCCCTTTTTACCGCGGTTGTGCGGCCAGTCATTCTCGCGCGACATGAAATCCTCTGCATAAAAGTTTTCCAGCCTCTTTTTGCTTCCCTCTTTGTCTCTGGGATCAATCTTGTTAAGTTCCTCAAAATAGCTCTCGATAAATGCTTTTACTTCTTCCCTGTCAAATACATCCTCTAAAAACTGCAGCATAGTCCTTCCTCCTTATCCCTGCCTGATTAAACCGAAACCTGAGCTTCCAGCTCTGTAGAATAGTCCATATACATCCAGCTTTCCATCTCCCTTGGATTGTTCTTCTCCATGGAATCAGCCTGAAAATAGCATGGGAAACGGCAGATATGCTCTCTGTAAAATTTCACTTCGCCATCCTCGATACGGCACTGGAACGTAGCGTGGTTCATAATACAGCGTACATTCTTTTTGAGGGCCACATCATAGACATCCTCCCTCATCTGGATGCAGCAGAGGCCCGTCTCCGGATCAATGCATACATAACCGTACGGCTTGTCTATATTGATGTCATAGCGGTGGTTTGGATAGTTGTCTACCAAAACGGCCATCCACTCGTCCAGTCCCGTAAGGGACGGCCAGCAGCGGCGCCTTGTGATCAAATCTTTAGAAAAGTATTTTGCCACACTCGACTTTCCATCTTCCAGCCCCTGCTCCGGAACATCCTCGAAATTATTAAAATAGTCACTGATCAGCTTGTACATATTTTCATAGGTCAGTTTTGTCTCCATTTTTTTCCTCCTTACATTTCACTGTTATAATTCTTAACTTATGCAGATTCCGCATTACCTGCCGGTTACGCTCTCGCGAAAAGCGTGCCGCCCATTACCGTCGGTCTCTGCGTTTTATATGATATTCGGCAGCCAGGTGGCAATTTCCGGAAATGCCAGTAAAAGTCCTGCCAGAATGACCATACACCCTAAATACGGCCAGATGCCCTTAAAGATAACCGGAAGCGGTATATCCGGGCACTGGTTGCCAATGATATAAACATTCAGTCCAACCGGAGGCGTAATCAGCCCCATTGATGCGACAATTACGATGATAATGCCGAACCAGATCGGATCATAACCAAGTTTTGTAATTACGGGATAAAATACGGGAACCGTCAGCATAATCAGCGCCAGGCTGTCCATAAAGCAGCCGCCCAGCAGATACACTCCCATAATCAGCAGCATAATAACAAATGCGGGTACATTTAAACCGGACACCGTGGCCGCAAGCGTACTCGGAATCCTGCTTATTGCCATAAAGTGACCGAACACCGTAGCACCTGCCACAATCGCCATTACCATACAGCTCATTTCCACCGTCTCATGGATGGCCCTCCAGGTATCCTGAAGACTCAGCGTTCCCTTAATTCTTCCCAGAACAAAGGCTCCCGCCGCTCCTATGGCTCCCGCCTGCGTCGGTGTAAACCATCCGATCATCATTCCTCCTATTACCAGAATGAACAGGATGGCCATGTCCAGGATCCCGGTCAGAGATTTCATTTTTTCCTGAAATGTTGTTTTTTCTCCGGCCGGACCATAATCCGGATGCTTTTTGCAGGTCAGTCCGACTGCGATACACATCAGAATTGTAAGGATAATGCCGGGAACAATTCCCGCGGCAAATAATTTTGATATATTCTGTTCCGTCATGACACCGTAAATAATTAAAATTCCGCTTGGCGGTATCAGGATTCCCAGACATCCGGCAGAGGCGACCGACGCCGTCGCCAGGCTGTCATCATATTTATAACGTTTCATTTCCGGCAGCGTCACCTTACCCATTGTGGCGGCAGCGGCATTGGATGAACCGCTGATTGCCCCGAACAGGGCGCAGGCCGCGACCGTTGCAATCGCCAGGCCTCCCCGGACGGCCCCAAGAATCTTATAGGCACAGTCGTAGAGTTTAGTGCTGACCTTGGAATAAAAACACAATGTTCCCATCAGCGTAAAAAGCGGCATTGTCGTAAATGAATACGAGGTAAATGATTCATAAAAATCCGCCACCAGTATGTTGAGCGCGGCTGCCGGTGAATTCAAAACGGCAAATCCAACCGTTCCCACCGCCACCATCGCCACAGCGACCGGTACGCTTAATGCAAAGAGCAGCACCATAATCAGGCAGCCGATTATTCCTATTTGTATTGGCGTCACTTTGTTTCCCCCTCTCCCCTTATGCTCCCGCCCTGCCTGTCAGCAGGTACTGAACCGTCTGAAATGCAGTGACGGCGGCCGTCCACAGAAATCCCGCCGCCAGGATATAATAGTACGGATAGATCTTCCAGCTTATGGACATCATTTTCTGTCCCGAGACCGCCATTCCGTTCCCGCTTTTAAAACATTGAATCGAAAGGAAGCCGTAAAACAGGAACAGAATTACAAATACCCCCAGTTCTGTCACTTTGGCCGCTCCCGGCGGAAAATGTTCCGTAAGCATCGTAACGCGGACAAAACCGTTCTGGTACTGATATCCCGCATATCCCAGACACACCGCCATCAACAGCAGATAACCCGTATAATCCACCGGTATCGGAAAAGCCCGTCCCAATATTTTATTAAATACCACTGCTAAAACGACATTCAATACCATGCCGACTATCATAATGCATGCCAGATGATAACAGAGTCTGTTCACTCCTTTGATGAGCCGGTCCCCCGAATCCACAAAATTTTTCACCGAACCTCTCTCCTTTCTGAAGGTAATCTCAGCCCGACGGCCCCGATTATTCTTCGCCCAGTTCCTTTAAGTAAGTCGTTCCCCATTCCATGACATCCCCGTCCGACGGAACCTGGCCCGACCAGTACTGTATCCGATCTGCAATGAACTTCTGGTATTCTTCCACATCCTTCTCCGGAAGCTGGAGGCTCTTTATGTACTCCATGTTGACCGGGGCAAGTTTCTCGCTCAGCTCTGCGCTGACCTCCGGAGCCAGTTTTATCACGGTTCCTCCCTTGCTCTCAAAATTATCGTAAGCGGTTAAATCTTCATATTTCCAGCACTTTCCCTGTGCCTCGGCAAACCCGGCGCTCACCTCGGTAAAAATCTTCTGAATGTCCTCCGGAAGCGACTCCCACTTCTGTTTGTTCATGAACGTTGCAACCACGCCTATCTTGCCGTAGCTCGGGTCATCGATTACATAGTCACAGACCTCATTGATGCTGAACCCGTCCAGAATGTCTTTACCGCTGATGGCGGCATCCACGATATTCTTCGTCAGCGCCTCATAAAGTTCCGTGATCTGACAACTGTAGCTCTGTGCGCCAAGGGCCGCGACGGTTGCCGTTGCCAGTTCGCTTCCCGTTCTGACGATTGTGCCTTTAAAGTCATCCGCCTTTTCAATTTTCACATTTCCCATTATGACTAGCGGAGAAACGGTATGGGTATAAAGAAGCTTTACCGAGGAAAATTCATCCAGGGTAAAATAATTGGTAAAATCGTTGCAGACCTGAGTCCCCACCCATCCGTCCGGATATCCCTGCGGCAGCTCCAGCAGTGACATTGCCGGAAAAACACCGGGGTTATTGGCCGTAGCCGTCATCGCTATGTCCACAATTCCATTTAGAACGGAGTCGTAGCTATTGGCCGCCGATACCAGAGATGCCCCCGGATAATACTCAAACGTGACGCGGCCGTCTGTCTTTTCCGTTATCTCGTCACACCATGCCTGTGTCAGCAGACTGTGGTTATTCACCGTTGAGTAAAAATTGGAAACAGTGAAATTATAGGTTTTTCCGGTGTCTGCCGCTTTCTCTGCCTGCCCCTGTGCCGCAGTACCCGTATCACCGGTCTTCGCCCCCGCGCAAGCTGATAATCCAAGGATTGCCGCCAGTCCACAAGCCCAAATCATATGTTTTTTCATATTCTTCTCCTTATCCTTTTGTTTTTCATAACCCCTTTTTACTGTAAAATAATATAACGGTCGCGCCTGAACTTCCGCCTCCTTTCCGGCGTTTACGATCGCTTTGACGCTTTTTTCATCCGGTTGCCCGCAAACACTTCCTGTCTTTCCATCTCCAGATTTTAAATCACTCTTTATTTTTTCGATTTAAGATAGTTAAATATAATTTTATTTTTCTCGGGCAAAAATGGAAAAAAATGTAAAATAAACTTTATTTTTTAACCAAACATTCAATTCTATTTAATTTATTTTTATATTATCATCATCGAAATACAGTGTCAATCTCCATTTTCACCAAAAAATCAAATAAATTTTTGGTTATAATATTAAATCTCATTTAATTTATCATTGACTTTCCAGATATGATCAAGTAAAATTAAATTGTAATTAATCAACCTATATTTTAGAAAGGGGCGATTTTATGTCCAATCCATCTAACATAAATCTGGATCTCGGTAAAAATATAATGGATGTCCGTAAAAGACACAGTATGTCTATCAAAGCGCTGGCTGAGGCGGCAGGCGTTACCTCCTCCCTGCTCAGCCAAATTGAACGGGGTATTGCCAATCCTTCCATTTCCACAATGAAAGCAATCTCAGACGCTCTGCAGGTGCCTTTATATGATTTCTTCCTGCCCACGGTGGAAAATACAAATAAACTTATTTCCAGGGCCAACTCCCGCGAGCGTTTTATATTTCCAAGCGCCGCCGATGTAGAGCGTCCGGACGGATATGAGTGTGAACGTCTCACGCCGAAGTATCCCAGCGAAGTCACCCTGCTGCGCACCAAGCTGCCGCCCAAAAGCGCCAGCAGCTCTGTCGCACGCACTCATGCGGAGGATGAGGCGGCCTATGTGGAATCCGGTACCGTATTCCTGCAGCTTGGCGACACCAGGGAAGAGCTTTATACCCACGACAGCGCCTCCATCCCTGCCAAGGTTCCCCACCGCTGGATTAACGAGACGGATGAGGACGTATATCTGATTCTCGCCTCCTCCAGGAAGGTCGAGTAACACCTGATTTCTTAGATTTTTTTCAAACATTCACTTCTATTTAGCGGTAAACAAGGCCGGTTTGCGGACTTTTTTACCGGTATTATCAAACAGGCCGGTTTCCCGGCCTGCAATTTGATAATTTAAAAACTAAATTAAAAAGGAGTGATTGTTTTGTTTTACGGCATTATTGCAGTGATCTGCGCATCTTTACTTTTGGGGATTATCCCTTCTGTCAACAAACTCATTTTACTAAGCGGTATGAGCTCCGGCTGCATCGTTTTTCTCACATACCTCACCTCTGCGGCAGGAATGCTCTTTATTATTCTTATAAGAAGAGAATCCTTCCGGATCCGGCCTGTTCAGCTTTTTACGCTTCTCTTCACCGGTTTTTCCGGTCTGGGGATGACGGGATTTCTTCTGAATATGGCTTATGAATTAATTCCGGTGGGACTTGCCACCATGCTGCACTTTCTGTACCCGTCACTTGTCTCCGTTGCGATGATTCTTTTTTTCCGCCAGAGAATCACTCTGCTTAAATCGGGGGCCATTCTGTTTTCAATTGCCGGGATGTTTCTGATTGCCGATTTGTCCGGCGGTTTAAAGTTTGCCGGTATCCTGATTGCACTCTGCTCCAGTCTTACCTATTCCTTCTATTTCATTATCAACGAAAAAGGATGTATCAGCGCCCTTCCCCTGACGGTCAAATTCTTTTACGTATCGGTCGGAAGCAGCCTGATGTTTGGGATTCTCACGTTCTCCAGAAATGAGTTTTCACTTCCCTCCTCACCGGCCGTCGGCGCGGAATTGTTCCTGATTGCCGGTCTTGGCTCCATGCTGGCTTTCTTCCTGATCACCTACGGCATAAAAAAAGCAGGTGCATCCACCTCTTCTTTCCTGAACATGCTTGAACCAATCACCAGCCTGATCGTCGGCAGTATCCTCTATCAGGAATATCCTTCCCTCTTAAGTCTGGCAGGCTGCACCTTTGTTCTTTTCTCGGTTCTGCTGGCCGCGCTAGACAGCAGCAGATGCGCTTCTTCACAGAGCAAACCGGGCCGGATATGCACAGCGGAGCCGCCGCAATCCAAATGTTGACATTTCTTTTCGCCCTTGTTATGATAAATTTATTCTATGGAAAGTGGGAACCTGTCTATGAAATATAGTACAACGGCCAGGAATGGCAAGGAAGATAAGAAAGAGGAGATTTTAAAGGTTGCCACCAAGTTGTTCACCGTGCAGGGATACAGTAAAACGGGGATGCGCCAGATAGCCAAAGAGGCAAATGTCAGTCTTGCTTTGATTACCTACTATTTCAGTACAAAGGATGAGATTGCCAGATTAATCGCCAGGCAGATATCGTCCCAGAACAGCCGGTGTATCGACAAGTATGTCGATGTGCATGAGGATCCGATTCTCCATTTAGGCGTACTGGTCAATCTGGACCATATGGTTTTCTCCTCGAAAGATTATGCTGCTTTTTATAAAGATATTCTGAGGGAGGATATCATGCTGGATGTAATCGCCTCCTCCGGACTCAGGACCTATACCTGCATCCGCAACAAGTACTGCCCCGACATGAGTGACCAGGAGATCAAACGCCTGGGCTGGTACGGCAATCATATTTCCGTCAGTCTTGAGAGGACGCTGGTGCTGTATGCCGACCATTTGAATTTGATTCAGGAACCAATCCCAAACCTTGTGTTTGATTCCTTCATGAGCTTTTGGAAGTTCCCGCAGGTGGACGAGATTTTAAAGAAGAAAAAAGAAGAATGCCGGGAACTGGCGGAACGGATTCTGAAAGAAAATCCGGAGCTTCTGGACTGGCAGATGATCAGCCTACCAAAAAGCACCACGGATTCCGACGATGACGTAATAAAATAGCTTGTGTATCGCAGCGGTATATGCCGCCGTGGTAAAAGCCGCGCAATAAGCAACGAAAAGCACGCTTCGCGAACGTTTCATTGTCACTCAACGAGGAAAGCAGAAGCCCCAGCTTCAGGTGTTGGGACTTCTGCTTTCTGTATTTCAATTTTAATTTTCACTTAAAACCATGCCGGCGGAACAGGAAGGGCACGTTTTGGATCCACGAAAATAGCATGGGTGGGACAATCCAGTTCACAGTTGTAACAGCAGACACAATCATTCACATATTTGGCAACAGCCTTTTTTTCCACCTCGTCAAACCGGATTACGTCCATCGGACATGAATTAACACATTTCCTGCAGCCGATGCATTTGCCGGTGTCAATGTTTTGAATTGCCATATCTTACTCCTCCTCATATCCATACTGCAGCATATATCTTTCCTCATACGGCAGAGACCGATCTCCCTGCCACTTTTCAGGAACATCCTCTGTGGTTAACTCCATTTCACCCTGCTCATTGATCTTTGCAATTACCCACTTTAACCAGTTCTCATCATCGCGTCTGGGATAATCCTCCCGGAAGAACCAGGCTCTGGACTCTTTTCTGAACATGGCCGTCTTAAGCATCAGCTCGGCTCCCGTCAGCATACTCCTCACCTCATGGTAATTCCTCAAATCGTGGAAATCCTTTGCAAACGTCTTCGGCAGGAAGTGATGTTCAAAGAATTCGATCATGGTAAGAGCCGCATTCAGGCGTTTCTCATGCATAACCAGGCGGACCTCATAGGGGAACAGCGTCTGCTGGATTCTCTGCAGCACATGCTCCGTCTTGAACCCGCATTTGCGCTCCAGCGGCGCCATGGTAGCCTGTTTCAAACTGGAAATCGTCTCCTCAGGAACCTCCGGCATATCGGCTTCTTTCACATATTTTGCAGCGCTCTCACCTGCCCTGTGGCCGGTTACGGCTGCATTACACATACCGCTGCCGAGTGTGCCGTAGGTAGGCCCTGTAAAATCATTGCCCGAGGCGTCACCCGCCGCATAGAGACCGGGAACATTTGTCTCACATCCGAGGTTAATCTTCACGCCGCCCGGCCAGAGGTTGCCGATAAAGTCCATATACTGCTCAAATCTGTCGTTAAAGATGTCGATGCCCGCTCTGTCCATCATCGTAATCCAAGGGCCTTCCGCGGTCTGGTTATATTTATCAATGGCTTCTTTATACTCATTCCTGTCGTATCCATATGCCTCGTGGTACAACGGTCCCTTGCCCTTATGTTCCTCAATCGCCCAGTGGATGTTGGTAGGCAGATGGGCGGTGGAATCCAGGAATTCCTCACCCAGACCGTTGGTGATGGCATCGTGGGTCAGTCCCAGTTCGGCCACCGGACCGTCGATACAGACGCTGTCACAGTCTTTTGTAACCCAGATGCCGCTGCCGAACTCCATACCGGTCACTTCGGCTCCTGCACGGTAGCTCATGGTCGTTCCTTCTCCTGCGTTGTGATGAACGCCATAATATGCGGGACGGAAGGTAAGTCCGCCGGAGCAGATGATAACCGCCTTGGCTTCAATGGCGTAAAAATCTCCGGTCTGCGTATTGAATCCCGACGCTCCCACGACTCTGCCGTCTTTTTTGATCAGATCGGTGAGCATCAGGCGGTCCAGGATAGTTGCTCCGCTGCTCTCTACCTTTTTGCGGCAGATCATCATTTTCTCACGTGTGCCGAACTTGATGATTGCGGTAGCCTTGCGGTATTTCGTTCTCTGGTGGCGGTAGCGGAAAGGCTCTTCCTCCGGACCCGGCAGGCCTACGTCATCGGACATAACGGCATTACCATATGGATGATCTTCTCCCGGCATTCCTTTGGTGCCTTCCTCCTTTAAATAAAACGGGACACCCCAGCTCACCAAATCACGGTAACGGTCGTACGATTCCTTCAGTAAGATTTCCACCCAGTCCTGATTGACAATATACTCGCCGATACCGATGAACTGATCCCGCCATTCCTGGATGTCATCGCCCCACTCTTCCTTGAAGAGCATCATATCGCGGGCAAAGTTACTGTTACCGCTTTTTCCGCAGTAATTCTTCTCGGCAAGGATTACTTCCGCCCCCGCTTCCCGTGCGGTAACTGCGGCAAAGCACCCTGCAAGTCCGCCGCCGACAACCAGTACATCTGTTTTAAATCGCTTCTCAGCCATGAGAATTCCTCCCTTATGATTTTAATTTCATTATAAAAATCCATACATTATTTTACTAAAACGCGGGGTCCCGTTACTTGGCGGCCGCCCCTTCCTTCTGCCCTGTCGCAAGGCTGACAATAATATAGACAACCAGGGAAATTGCAGTAGGTGAAACCTCGCCCATGGGCAGAGGCAGAATGCCGGTCAGGCTCAGCGTCATAAACGCGATGCCCGTAACCGAAGAGACAATAGCGCCTGTACGGGTTCCGCCCTTCCACAGCAGACCGCCCATAAACGGTGCAAAGGATCCGGCAGCCACAAACGCACAACAGGAAACCAGCAGGCTGACGATATTGTTTGCCAGCAGTGCGATGGTCAGGCCGACGCCCGCCACCAGAGCGGTAATGACATAATTGCCCATTGTCAGGGTCTTTTCCGACGCCTTGGGATTAATCATGCCGCGGTACAAATCGTTCAGGATAACGGTGCTGATGGCCACGAAGAAAGCATCTACCGTGGACATTATGGCCGCCAGGACCGCCGCCACCATAACCGCCGCAATCACCGGATGGAGACCGTTCAAAATTACGGTGAAAAAGCTGCTGGTGCCTGAGGCGCCATAGACGGCCGCGCCGTACATTCCGATAAACGTAGGCATTAAAGCCAGCGGAACGATCATAATGATGGAAAGAATCCATCCCTTCATTGCCGTGCTTTCACTCTTACATGCAACGATACGCTGGACCGTGCACTGATCCGCCATAACGGCCATGGTAATGGGAACCAGCATCAGCATAACCGAGGTAAATCCTCCCTGTGGTAAGGGATTAAAAAACGTATCGGGCAATGCTCCGCTTGCCACAGCCTCGGTAATGACGGAAAATCCGCCTCTTGTAAACAGTGTCACCGTGGTAAGAATCAGGCCGACGGTAATAACCCCTATCTGTACGACCGAGGTCGCCATGGCTGCCCACAGACCCGACAGCGCGGAGTAGGCAAGAACCACCAGTGTGATTACAACTGCTCCCAGGTTGCCGTTTAACCCCATGGAAATAAACAGCGCCTTACCTGCCAGAATCTGTACACCGATATTTCCCACCAGACCGACCGTTGCCACAAGGCTGAACATGACGGACGTGAACTTGTCGTTGTATCTGGCGCGCAGAAATTCGGGAAGCGAGATATGCCCCGCCCGGTATACACGCTTGTTTAAGAAAAATGCACAAAATATGTAGGATATGGCACAGCACATTCCATACCACATACCTGAAAGACCAACCGAAGCGGCGTCTGCAGTACCCCCTACAACGAAGCCGTTTCCTATGTGGGCACCGATTGCGCCGCCGGCAAACATAAGGACGCCCGCGCTCCTGCCCGCTGAAATCAGAGAATCAAAGTTACCGCCATACTTTTTTTTACCTACCAGTCCAATACCGAGCATGGCAAGCAGATAGATCGCAAGGACTACAATCAAAATGGTCGTATTCATACGTTACCTTCCCCTCCATTTAAAACCGCGCTTATCCGTTCAGGGACAAGCCTTATTGATTCACATTGGAATAAATAAAATCGTAATAGATAGAAATTGTAAATCGGCAGGCCAAACCGGCCAGGGCAGTTACTTCCTCCTTTCCTACCGGGCGGCGGCTTATAATTTTCCGGACAGATATCCGCCTCCCCCTCTTCGGAAAAAGCCTCATAAATCCTTTCTGCACGGCCAATGCAGAGCTTTTTCCGAAGAAACTATACGCGTACAGTTTTCTTATATCTGCATTGTACTGTACGCGTATAGTTTTGTCAAGACATTTTTACCCATAATCTGCGGTTATTTTAGATAAAATGTCGTAAATCTTCTTATTTTTGCATAATTGCAGTTCAAAAGCTTTATAATTGCGGTATTCTTCCCTGGTTACCGTTCACTCCGAGGACCGGAGCTTCAAATAAATGCTTTTCCCCCTTGTCATCTAGTATTCAATACTATATAATAAGACATGAGGTGAATTTTATGAAAACGAACGAAGAACGTCTGCAGGATCTGATGGCGTATCTGGACAGTATGACCAGGATCAACCCGTCCGACATTCCCGCTATTGATTTATATATGGACCAGGTTACCACTTTCATGGACAGCCATCTGTCGGGCTGCAAGCGGTTCGGTGAGGACAAGATCCTGACAAAGACCATGATCAACAACTATGCAAAGAACAACCTGCTTCCTCCCCCGGAGAAGAAAAAGTATTCGAAGAACCATATTTTGCTGCTGATTTTTATCTACTACTTCAAGAATGTACTTTCTTTTAACGATATTGAACAGCTCTTCTCCCCAATCAGCGAGAACCATTTCTCCCAGGGCTCCAATCCCGAACTGGCAGAGCTTTACACGGAGATATTTTCCCTGGAACGGGAGCAGCGCAAGCGGCTGAAAGAGGACGTGATGGCCAAATTCCAGGCGGCTTCCGAGACATTTCCGGACGCCGAGGGGGATGACCAGGAATACCTGCGCCTCTTTTCTTTTATCTGTGAACTGGCTTTTGACGTCTACCTGAAAAAGCAGATGATAGAGCTTTTAGCGGAACAGTTGAGGCAGGAGAATCCTCCCAAGAAGAAAAAATAAGACACTGCCGTAGGACAATAAAGGTCAATTCATTTTTTAAATAAGATAAATCTGACTATTGACATTTCCACTTCAGCGCAGTAGAATCACTAGAAACAAGCAACAACAAGCCATGACGAGGAAAAGTATTCCGCTGTACATCCTTTCAGAGAGCTGACGGCAGGTGCGAGTCAGCAGGAAATCCGGAAGAAAATCACCTCTGAGCTTTCAGCCTGAACAGTTCTCCCAGTAAGACTGAACGGTCAACAGCCGTTATCCTGTTACACATTGTCAGATGTGGCTAAGGGGCCGTTTTACGGCAATAAGAGTGGTACCGCAGAGGGAATATAACCTTTGTCTCTTAACAGAGACAGAGGTTTTTTTATTGAGTGGCAATGAAAAATTCGCGAAGCGTGCTTTTCGTTGTTTTTATATCCAGTAAAGCAATAAACCTCCGCGGAATACACACAAAATCGAAAGGGGATTTTTTTATTATGAACACATTGAAAAAGCTGAGTAATTTCTTCGGACAGAATATGGCCGTCATTGTCATCGCCGTCGCTGCCCTCGCCCTGTTTGTACCCCAGAGCGTTAGTTTCATCAAAACTTCCTACGTCAATACCCTCCTCGGCATTGTTATGTTCGGGATGGGCCTTACCCTGAAACCGGGAGACTTTAAGGTCGTTTTCTCCCGCCCCAAGGATGTTATTATAGGATGTATCGCCCAGTTCACCGTGATGCCGCTTCTGGCATTCGGGCTGACTAAGGTATTTAACCTTCCGCCGGAACTGGCCATCGGCGTGATCCTGGTGGGAACCTGCCCGGGCGGCACTTCCTCCAATGTCATGACCTACCTCTCCAAAGGCGATGTGGCCCTGTCCGTTGGCATGACGGCCGTTTCCACCGTGCTGGCTCCTTTTCTCACCCCGCTTCTCACCTACGTTTACGCGGGCGCCAGAGTCGACGTCAACATGGCCAGCATGTTTTTATCTATCGTCAAGGTCGTTATCGTACCGATTGCCGCCGGTTTTATTATCAACCACTTCTTCTCTGCCGTTACACAGAAGATCGTGGAGGTGCTGCCTCTGATTTCCACAACCGCCATCGTGGCCATTGTCGCCGCCGTTGTTTCCGCCAATTCAGCTAAGATTCTGACAAGCGGACTTCTGATTGTCGCAGTAGTTATCTGCCACAATGTGATCGGATATCTGCTGGGATTCTCCATCGGAAAGGTTTTAAAACTGGACGAGAGCAAATGCCGCGCTATTTCAATCGAGGTCGGCATGCAGAACTCAGGCCTGGCAACCTCCCTCGCCGCCACTCATTTTGCCCAGTATCCGTTAGCTACCATCCCGGGCGCCGTATTCAGCGTATGGCACAACATCTCCGGCGCGGTGCTCGCTAACTTCTATGCCCGTACGGCGGAAAAGGCAGAAAAAAAGGCAGGTTCGGCCGCAATGACGAATCCGCAGTAACATAATATACGCAGTAACTTGATTTACATATGCCGCGAGCGGGATTCTCGCGCCGAGCGCGGCCGCATAGCGGCATATTACATCTTCGCGCGAGTGCGCATCCTGCCAGGATGGCTTTTTATATCGTAGGAGCACTATCCCATGATATAAAGAAGAGCCGGAAAATCTCCGGCTCTTCTTTAAAATCTGTCCTGTTTTTATGTCATTCAGCAGCCTTTGCCGCCTCTTTCTCCTCATCCCCTGCCTGATCTTCCAGGCGTTTAAATACCATGTCGTACCCGTCGTTACCATAGTTCAATGAGCGGTTAACGCGGCTGATTGTCGCGGTGGACGCTCCCGTCTTATCGGCAATCTCCAGATACGTTCTTTTCTCTCTCAGCATCTTGGCAACCTCATAGCGCTGTGAGAAGGACAACAGCTCGTTGACTGTGCAGACATCCTCAAAAAAGCTGTAGCACTCTTCCGTGCTCTTAAGGGTCAGAATCGCCTGAAACAAATGGTCAACCGCCTCTGTCTTGAGTTTTTTATTCATGTAAAAGCACCTCTTCATTATATATTTTTGCTTTCCGTAAACCACCAGCTCCTTACAATTTTAGCATACTAAAGTTGTAAAGTCCATATTTTTTCCACTTCTTTTTGCAAAGTTTTCACAACCTCGGAGAATATTCTGACAGGAAACCGATTCCAAGCCGTTTTACAGCATGAATTTTTCCACAACATGGGCAATCCCGTCATCATTGTTGGATAATGTAATGTAGTCCGCGGCCTTTCTCACCGGGAGCACCGCGTTCTCCATGGCTACGCCGAGACCGGCAAATTTGATCATCGTCAGATCATTATAACCGTCTCCGCAGGCAATCATCTGCTCTTTCTGAAGCCCGAGGATTTCCAGCAGCCTGGCCAGGGACTGGGCCTTATCGATTCCTCTCGGAAGTATCTCAAGGAAGAACGGTTCGGAACGGTAAATACTGAAGTTCTTTCCCATTGCCGCCTTCACCCTGGGCTCTACCATAGCAAGGTAATCCCCGTCGTCCATCATTAAAAACTTTGGTACAGGGTACGTTACATAGGACTTCAAATCGTCAATCTGACGGACTTCCATATTGTTAATCTTGTTTTCCAGCTTCGAATAGGGACTCTCCGCATCATTGGTAATCAGGGTATGTCCGTCATAGGTGAGCACCGTCACCCTCTCATCCTCGGCCAGACCGATAATTTTTGCATTGGCCTCCACCGGAAGCAGACGGCTGAATACCACCTCTCCGGTCCGGCAGTTCGTTATCATACCGCCGTTAAACGAGAGAATATAGCTTCCGTACTCTTCCAGTTTCAGTTCCCGCGCAAGGGGCATTACCCCGTCCGTCGGACGTCCGGAGGCAAGCACGATCTTTTTCCCCCTCTCCTGAAGTTCCATCAGGGCTTTCTTTGTCTTTGGAGTAATCACTTTATCACGGTTTGTCAGCGTTCCATCCAAATCCAGAACGATAATCTCATAATTTTCCATCTGCATCTCTGCTCCTGTACATTCTGCACACCGGCCTAATACCAGTCTTTCCTATTCCCCAGCCGTTATTATATAGGAAGTAGCGATAAAATACAATTAAATAATTATAACGGATGTACGGCCCGTAAAAATATCCGGATAATTCCTTTCAATGAAACAGGCACCAACCTGCAGTTTTTCCAATATCTTAGATAATATAGACAAAATCTACGGGAGAGTTTTATGAAAAAATTTATTTCTGTTTTCCTGACAGCCGCCATGACTGCAGCCGCCCTTTCCGGCTGTCAGGGTGGAGGGGCATCTGATGCTCTTACTCCGGTTACATTAAATGAAGTGGCCCACTCCATCTTCTATGCTCCTCAGTATGCTGCCATCGAACTGGGGTATTTTAAAGACGAGGGCATTGATCTTACCCTTGTCAACGGCGCCGGTGCCGACAAAGTTATGACCGCCCTGATTTCAGGGGATGCCGACATCGGTTTCATGGGCTCTGAGGCCAGTGTTTACGTCTACCAGGAAGGTTCCGAAGACTATGCCGTCAACTTCGCCCAGTTGACCCAGCGCGCCGGAAACTTTCTCGTTGCCCGCGCTCCGCAGGAAAACTTCTCCTGGCAGGATCTGAAAGGCAAAAAAGTATTAGGCGGCCGCGCAGGCGGAATGCCGGAGATGATTTTCGAATACATTCTGAAAAAGAACGGCATTGATCCAAAAACCGATCTGACCATCGACCAGAGCATCAATTTCGGTCTGACTGCCGCTGCCTTTACCAGCAATGATGCCGATTACACCGTCGAGTTCGAACCATTCGCCACGGGCCTTGAAAAAGAGGGCAACGGAACCGTTGTGGCCTCCCTCGGCGTGGATTCCGGCTATGTTCCTTACACCGCTTACTGTGTAAAGAAGAGCTATCTGGAGAAAAATCCGGAAATCATCCAGAAATTCACCAACGCAATCCAGCGCGGTCTCGAATATGTAAACACACATTCCGCAGAAGAGATTGCTGAGACAATCAAACCTCAGTTTAAAGAGACGGACACCGATACCATCGCGACTATCATTGAGCGTTATAAAGAGCAGGATACGTGGAAAAATGATACCGTGTTTGAAAAAGAGAGCTTCGAACTTCTGGAAAATATCCTGGAAGAGGCCGGAGAACTGAATGAGAGGGTTCCTTATGAGGATCTTGTAACTACGACGTTCTCGGAAGAAGCAGGAAAGTAGGTTGAAAAATGAGGACGCGGGCGGGACGGCTCGGGGGTGGGACGGGATGGGGAGCGGGGGTGATGAGTCTTCAGTCCCGGGCGGAGATTGTTGGTGAAGGTGGGGAATCCGGAAGAAAGAAATCTCCTACGGGGACCGCTTCCGCTGATGGAGCGCATAACGGATACTAGGGCGCCTGAAAAACGCCGCCCAAGTACCGATGGACTCCAACGTCCCCTGCGGAGATTTTTCCTTCCTCCTCCCCCACCGGGACGTTATGGCCGGGACTGAAGACGCGTAGGTTTTCGCCCATCCCGCTGCCCCGGCCTTCCGCCGCTGACTGTCCTCTTTTTCAAAAAGGAAGAGGTATTGTCGCTGCCACTATGTATCGATAAATGGCCCGATAGTTCCTGGGTTTATGCGCTTTTAAGCTGTTTTGCTTTTTGCTTTTCCGTTTTTGAAGTTTTTCTCCTGAACACTCCGTATTTCCGGCGGTACTGCAGCATGCTGGTGACGGAATTAAATTGAAAAAAGCCGGTGACACAACATAATAGGATGAATTATAACATTTCATCGCCCTATCATGCTGTGACACCGGCTTTTTATCGATAATTTATTAAATATATAAGTAAAATGACACCAAAGTATACTCATTCCGCCGGTACGCAGCGGCCGCGACAATACCCCGGTCCTTAGAAAAAGAGGACTCTCAGCGGCGGCAGGCCCGGCGGACGGGATGGGCGAAAACCTACGCTTCTTCAGTCCCGGCCATAACCTTCCGGGAGGGGAAGGAGGAAGAAAAAATCTCCGGAGGGGACGTTGGAGTCCATCGGCACTTG